>DASCMS010000143.1:0-8803 GCA_036011085.1 Candidatus Latescibacterota bacterium | reverse complement strand
GGCAGGAGCGGCGTTTCTTCGTCGCTTCCTGCCCCTCTTTTTTCTGGTCTGTCCCCATGAAGAAACGCTGTCTGATGGTT
Source organism: Candidatus Latescibacterota bacterium (assembly GCA_036011085.1). GTDB lineage: Bacteria > Latescibacterota > UBA2968 > UBA8231 > UBA8231 > UBA8231. Next base: position 8,723 of record DASCMS010000143.1, on the reverse strand, counting down.
GGCGCCGGCGGCATGGCTCGCGGCTGGATCCGCCGATTTCTGCAGAGCTTCACCGATCGCCTGGAGATCGTTGGTCTCGTCGACATCGACGCGAAGGTACTGGCGGAGCAGGCCGAGTTCCTCCGCCTGCCATCCGCGGCACGCTTCACCGACTACAAGGCTGCCTTCCGCACCGTTGACGCCGATTTCTGCGTTGTCGTCACGCCTCCCTGGGTGCATCGCGGACCCATCGAGGCGGCATGCCGAAGGAAGATGCACGTACTGACGGAGAAACCGATCGCCGACAGCTGGACAGATGTGCGGGCCATTTACCGAGCGGTGCAGAAGGCGAAGGTCAAGTGCACCGTGATCCAGAACTATCGATACGACCCCTGCATGTACACCTTCCGGGACGTACTGCGCTCCGGGCGCCTGGGCAAGCTCAACTATCTCATGGGACGTTTCCTGGCAGACTATCGACGCTACGGCGCCTGGGGGGCTTTCCGCCACGAGATTCCGCATTCCCTGCTGGTGGAGGGTGGGGTCCATCACCTGGACATGCTGCGCAACCTGTCGGGATCGCGCTGCGTGCAGATCTCCGGGTATGAGTGGAACCGCCCCTGGTCCAGCTTCAAGGGGGAGTCGAACGCCAACTACGTGATGAAGATGGCCAATGGTGTGATCGCCCACTACGAGGGAACGTGCTCGGGGGCCGGGCAGCAGAACGGCTGGCATCGCGAATACTACCGGGCGGAGTGCGAGAAGGGCGAAGTGGTGGTCGAAAATGACGGTGTCGTACGTGTCACCAGGCGAGACAACAGGTCCGGGGCGCTGACCACCGAGGAGGTCCCCACACAGCAACCGGAACACGTGGGCCACGAATACGTTATCGATGCCCATCTGCGGTGGCTGTCCGGCGGCTCGAAACCAGAAACGACGCTGGCTGACAACATCTGGAGCAATGCCGCCATGTTCGGCGCTATCGAAGCCTCGCAGAAGGGGCGCACGGTGGACGTGGCCGCCATGGTACGGAAGGTGACGGGGCCATGACCTGGCAGGTGCTGATCCAGAGCGACGTCGAGCCCTACGAGACGATCACACGACGGCTCGACGAGGGGGACTGCCACCTGCACTGGTGGCGGGATGTGACGCCGCCGGAGGACGCCGACTACACCAGCATCGACGGCATCTACGTCTACGGCCATTTTGCGGTGACGCCGGAGCTGATGAAACGCTGTGGTCGTCTGAAGGTGGTCAGCAACTTCGGCGTCGGCTGCGACCACATCGATCAGGCCGGAGCCAAGGCCCTGGGAGTCCCTGTGGGCAACACGCCGGGCGTTCTTGACGCGGCCACGGCAGATCTCACCTGGGCGCTGCTGCTGGCCGCCGGACGCAACATCGTCAGGGGCGATCACTACGCCCGAGGACCGGACTTCCACCACTATGATGCCGCCTTCATGCTGGGACAGCAGGTGACGGGCGCCACCCTGGGCATCATCGGGCTGGGGCGGATCGGCTACCAGGTGGCCAGGCGAGCCGTTGGCTTCGACATGGAGATCCTCTACCACAACCGCAACCACAACCCGGAGGCCGAAACCGATTTCGGGGCTCGCTACGCAAGCCTGGATGAGCTGCTGCAGCGATCCGATTTCGTCACCCTGAACTGTCCTCTGACGCCGGAGACGACGGGTCTCATCGGCGCCCGGGAGCTGGCACTGATGAAGCCCACGGCAGTTATCGCCAATGCTGCGCGCGGTCCAGTATGGGACCAGGACGCCCTGCTGGCGGCGCTGCGATCGGGGCATCTGCACGGGGCGGCGACGGATGTCACCTACCCCGAGCCGCTGGCGCGGGACGATGCCCTGCTCGGGGAGGAACGGCTAATCCTGTTGCCCCACCTCGGGTCGGCGACGCGCCAGACTCGCGACGCCATGGCCGAGATGTCCGTGGCGAACCTGATGGCCGGCCTCGAGGGGCGCGACATTCCCAACCGGATCGCCTGAGAGGCATTGCGCCGCCTCTAGCTTTTCAGACATTCTCTGAACCACCACGACAGGCACGAACGCCGCAGGAGGCTTGTTTCACGCGATGGCAGACAGCAATCACAATCAGGTCCTCATCATCGGTTCGGGTCCGGCGGGATTCACCGCCGCCGTCTATGCCGCCCGGGCAGACCTCAATCCACTCGTGCTGGAAGGCATGCAGCCGGGGGGGCAGCTGACGATTACGACGGACGTGGAGAACTATCCCGGGTTTCCTGAGGGCATCATGGGCCCGGAGATGATGGAGAAGTTCCGCGCCCAGGCACTGCGCTTCGGCGCCACGGCAGAATTCAAGACGGTGACCGATGTAGACCTTTCCAAGCGGCCCTTCACGATCACGGCCGAAGAGGATGTGTACACGGCCGACACCGTCATCGTCGCCACGGGGGCGTCGGCGCGGCTGCTGGGGATCGAGTCCGAGACCAGACTGATGGGCCACGGTGTGTCAGCCTGTGCCACGTGCGACGGCTTCTTCTTTCGCGACAAGGAGATCATCGTCGTCGGCGGCGGTGACACGGCGCTGGAGGAGGCCAACTACCTGACGAGATTCGCCTCCAGGGTCAGCGTCGTACATCGGCGATCCGAGTTCCGCGCCTCTCGCATCATGGTGCAGCGGGCCCGGGACAACGACAAGATCGAGTTCGTCACACCTGCCGTCGTCGACGAGGTGCTCGGCGACGAAGCCGGCATGAACGTCCTCGGCGCGCGTCTGAAGAACCCGGACACGGGCGAAACCTGGGAACACGCCTGCGAGGGTCTGTTTGTCGCCATCGGCCATCAGCCCAACACGCAGCTGTTCGAGGGTGTGCTGGAGATGGACGACACAGGGTACCTGATCACGGCACCGGATTCGACGAAGACGAATGTCGAAGGCGTGTTCGCCTGCGGCGACGCCCAGGATCACGTCTTCCGGCAGGCGGTGACGGCGGCGGGTACGGGGTGTATGGCGGCGATTGAAGCGGAGCGGTGGCTGACTGAACAGGGATAAAGCCCCCTGTTCAGTTTGGGAGAAGCCCATACTGCGGGCTTCTCTATCAAGTCAATCAGCACACACAGCGCGTACCGACCTCGTTCTGCGAGAGGTCCCCACTCGCCTGTTCAGGGCCAGTGGGCCTGGAGGATGGCGGCGGCGGTTTCCGGCTGGATGTCCTGGCTGGCTAGGCGGCGCAAGTTTTCGTCGGCCATCACCTTTCTGCCGCCATCGGTGCCGAAGCTGGATACTGCACGCTCGTAGGCTGTCCAGGCGGAGTCAATGTGGCCGGCGTGAAGAAAGGCCAGAGCCAGACCGAAGGCGGCCTCACTGGTCTCGCGTTGGGTGATGACAAGCTGATACTGCCGAATGGCCTCGTCGAAACGGTGCTGCAGGTAACGATTCCAGGCGAGATTCATGCGCGCCAGGTGGTTGAGGGGGTCGACGACGAGGGCAGCTTCGTAGGCCATACAGGACTCGTCCAGATGGCCGACCTTGTATAGCCGCACGCCCGCGCGCTTGAAACCGTCGCTGCTCACGCCCCCAACCGTCGGGATGAGGAGCTGGGCATAGGCGGTGGCGGCCAGCTCCTTTTCGCCCTCGTTGAGGTAGAGGTCGCCGAGGGCGATCATGTCAGCCTCCGGGTCCTGTGACATCCCCAGGCTCCGGCGAAAGTCCTCAATGGACTGGACATGATTGCCCAAGCGCCTGTGCGCGGCGCTCAGGTTCCAGAAGCTCAGGGCATCTTCCGTCTCGCGCGCCAGGACCCCCAACGGCGTCAGGCTTTCCCGCCAGTAGACCAGGGCCGACGAACTGTCGCCCTCGTCGTCGGCCTGCTGCGCCAGCTTGAGAAGGGATTCTGCGTACTCCTGGTGGACGGCCAGATCGTTCTCGTCAAGCACGGGCTCAGACTGCAGGGCGTAGATCGCGCGTGATTCCTCGATGCAGGCCAGATACTGGCCACTGGTACCCAGGGCCACGGCCAGGAACTTCCGGTAGGAATAGGGACGGCCGCCGGGCTCCCGGAGCTTTTCCGCCGGCGTCGTGGCCACAGCTCTGGCGAAATAGTCGGCCGCCAGATCGTAGTGCTCATCCAGGACGTTCGTGTAGTAGTAGCCGAGGGTCCAGTTGTGGTAGTGTGTGGGCAGGTTGGCGTACGGGAGAAGGTTCTCGAGCCGGGCCAGGGTGCGATCCTCATCAGCATTGGTCCCGATCCACAGCGCCGTGTGCATCACCATCACAGGAATGACGGCGCGACTCAGCCGGCCAAGGGTGTCGCCTGACAACTGATCCTTCAGGCAGAGCAGACCCCACGCCGTCAGAGGAAGAGCGGGAAAGGACATCAGGTCCCAGTCGCGGCCACCCATGGTGATATCGTGTACGCCGATGAGGAGGCAGGCCCCCGCGGCCGCAACACCGAGGAACTGCCGGTCTGCACGAGGCGGCAGGCGTCGAAACAACGACACCAATCCCCAGATCAGGCCGAAGGGACCGACGAGGAGCAGGGCGTTGGCAAGCGTCGCCGCATGTTGCAGAGACAACAGCGCGTACCGCCCGGGCTGGTCGGGGGTCCAGAGCGGCAGCTGCAGGCCATGGTACAGACGAGCATAGGCGAAGACGAACCCCACCAGACCTGTCGCGGCGAGGGGAATCATCACCTGCCGCCGGCGCAGCAGGGCGCCCCAGCGGGGGTGATACCAGGCCACAAGGAGGAAGGAAGGCACCAGCGACGCGGCGAGCATATGAGTGCCCACGCCCAGGGCGAGTACGATGCCGGCGTGCCACGGCGGGCGTTTGCCCGCGAGACAGTCGAGGGAGAGGGTGAGATACACTGCGGTCAGCACGGTGACGAGGGTGTAGCTCTCGCCATATCCACAGAACAGCTGCAGGATTCCCAGGCACGCCAGAACGCCGAACACCACGATCCGCTCGATCGGATCCGTCGACTGACCGACCGGCGACTCCCTGCGAGACAGACGGTTGGCCAGACTCCACAGGGCGAGTACGAAGCAACCACCGGCGACGATGCTCACCCACCGATACGCGGCCTCAGGCTCGTCCACGCCAAACAGATGGAGCAGGGCATAGACACCCACATGGGCCGCCAGATCCAGGGCCTGCTGGAAGTTGATGAACTCCAGCCCGGGCATATCCAGGCTGGCATTGTGCCAGCGCATCTCGCTGAAGGGGCGGTAGCGTTCTACGGCGTTGCCGACGACGGTGAACCACTTGATGCTGTCGCCCAGTGCGTGCATCCGGACGCGGGCGAGCCAGAACAGGGGGATCGAGCCGGCAAAAAGAACCCAGGGCAGGGGCGGCCAGGAAGCAGCTCGGCAGACCAGAGGACGGATGGGCTCAAGAGAACGAGCAGGGACAGCAACAGCCAGCAGGGGCAGCGCCACGAGGACTGCCGTCAGCCACCAATCGTAATAGGCGAGCAGGTCTGCACCCCAAAGAGGCGAAGGGTACCGAATTCCCAGCAGATGCAACAGGATATACAGAGCTGCGGGCAGTGTGCACAGAAGGTGCCACGCCCGCTCTGATCGTTTCGGTCTTCTGGGCCTCAAGATTCCAGCTTCGACGCGCCTTCTTGCCTGGTAGATGGTTCCTGCCCTGAGCTTCTTAAGAAAGACGCGCGAGGCGCAGAATGGATAGTGAACTCATCTCTATGGAAGGCGGCCTGATCAGGATCCTGAGCGTGACATCGGGGTGAATCTGCGCCAGCACCGCCCTGGCGGAGGCCAGGGCGCCGGTGACGTTGTTCACCGCTCTGATCTTGAGGCTGGTGAATCCGCAACGGCAGATGTATTCTCGTGCTCTGGTCTCCGATTGGGATGGGGTTGCCGGACAGGAACTGGCGGCAATGCGGCTGATATGCACGAGTGTCTCACTATTCTTGGGAGGACGACAATGATACCCATGAGGACCGGGCAGACGCGACCCTTGGTGCTCCTGGTCGCGGTGGCGGCGCTGACGGCTTGCGGCAACACCAACCAGACCCGCACGGCCGACCCGACCCCCGGCGAGCCGGTCGTCGAGAACATCACGCCCGAGCAGGCTGCCGCGCTGATCCGGGACAACCAGGACAGCGCCGGCTTCGTCATCCTCGACGTTCGGACCCCGGAAGAATTCGCCACCGGGCACCTGCAGACGGCGGTGAACATCAACTTCTACGACAGTACGTTCAGGGAGGCCATCGGCCGATTGGACAGGGCCCCGGCCTATCTCGTGTACTGCAAGTCCGGGGGCCGTAGCGGCTCTTCACTGACGGTCATGGCCGACCTCGGCTTTGCCCGCGTCTACAACATGCTGGGGGGGATCACCCGCTGGCAGACTGAGGGTCGGCCGGTCGTTTCATCTTCAGGCTGATTCCGGTCAGTTTCTCAATCGCTTTGCTGACGGCTGAGAAATCATCACTCCCGTGCCCCAGTGTGCTGGCGGCGGCGTACATCTGGTAGGCAGCCGCCGCGATGGGCAGCGGGATATCCATCGCTTTGCCCAGGTCCACGCCGATGCCGAGATCCTTCTTCATCAGGTCCAGCATGAATCCTGGTGCAAACCTGTCCTCCAGGAGAAAGTCATCTGTTCGCGCCTGAAACAGGGTTGAATTGCCGGAGCTCACGCCGATGACCCGGCTCATGGCCTCCGGGTCGGCCCCCGCCTTCACGCCGAGGGTCAGACCCTCGGCGATCATGGCCATGTTGGCGCCGCCGATCATCTGATTTACGATCTTCACCGTCTGCCCCACGCCGACATCCCCGACGTGGAAGATGTTGTCCGGATTTCCCATGGCTGTGAAGATTCTCGCGCACCGCTCGAAGTCCTGCTTCGATCCGCCGGCAATGATCGTGAGGGTGCCGGCGATGGCACCGGTATCACCTCCACTGACGGGGGCATCCATCACGTGTATGCCCCGGGTTGATGCTTCCACGTTCACTTGCCGAATCGTCAATGGTGAGATGGTCGACATATCCACGATCAACTTTCCCGCACTCGCGCCCTGCAGCACCCCGTCCTCTCCCAGGATCACTTCTCTGACCTGGGCATCGGCGGTTACACAGGTGGCAATGATGTCAGCCACTTCCGCCACCGCTCTGGAGGAATCAGCCGCATGCCCGCCAGCTGCCGCGACTTCATCGATCACGTCCTGACGTCGCGCATAGAAGGTCAGGTCGAATCCCGCTTCCATGATGTTCAGCGCCATGGGTTTCCCCATGATGCCAAGCCCTATGAAACCGATCTTGTCCATCGTCAGCCCGCCAATCCCGCGTAGATGTCGCGCCCTCGACGGAACAGGTCACGCACGTCTTCCCGTTGCTCGTCGTTGTTATAGCGCCCCACCGTGTCGATCCACTTCAGTGACTCGTCGATGGAATCGAGGAAGAATCGTGCCGCGCCGGGGCGCGAGTCGGGCGCCACGCCGCAGTGAAACCATGTGGGGCTGGTATGGGCGTAGATGGATTGATCAAAGCTGTCTCTGGCGTCGCCCCACAGGCGCGCGGCGAGCCAGCCGTCACGCTCGGCGAGCAGCTCGCAGCGGACCACACCATCACGTGACCCTTCCAGACCGAAGCCCTGGCGATGTACGACGACACCGTCGGCGACGATTTCCGCCGCCACCACCGGGTAGTGGGACTGAAAGGTGAGCTCCACCTCGAGCTTGCCGCCACCGTCGATCGGTATCGTCGAGCCGATGGGGGCGTCGTTGACCTTCATCTCGAGGGCCGGGCCGTTGGTGATATAGGTGCGCCCCTTCTTCATGCCGTCGATCCAGGACTCGTAGGAGAACTCCTTCTCCGTCTGCACGTAGACCCGGTTGTTGGAGCAGACAAACCAGTCGGTCCCCGTCGAGGCCGGCAGGCGCAGGCCGCAGTTGAGCAGTTTGTACCACAGGTCATACTCGGGGTCCATCCAGAAGGGGTCGAAGAGATTGAACGCATCGAGTTTGCCGAGAGCGGCAGCCACGGGCGCCTCCATGCCGCGGCCGTTGTGGCACCAGATGACGAGTCCCCCCTGGTCGCGGGCGTCGTCACAGCAGAAGCAGAGGGGCGGGTAGTCGGGGTCGAACTGTCCGGCCAGGGTGTGACCGCGACTGACGGGCTGCACCAGGTTGCGGATGTTGAGGAACATCACGTGGCCATAACCGAACCCCCAGGGCGACTTGTCGCCGTAATGGCGGTTCTCCTCGCCGATGTCGAGTACATGATGGGCGGTGGTGAACTCGTTCATCACGCCGATGGGGTACTTGTTGCTGGCATAGGCGAGCTGGCGGCGATCGAGAACCGAGACACAGGTCACGTTGTACCCCTCCACCGAGCAGTCCACACCGAGACGGGCGTCGGGCCGTGTCTCCTTCTCGTCGTAGTGGATATGGGTATTGCCCGGGTACCAGTGCTGTTGTTGCGGATGATGCCAGCGCTCGATGGGGATTTCCACGTCGACGACACCCGCCGCCGGTGTCTCCACGACGAGTCTCTGCGGCCGGTACTCCGTGCCCCGTTCGACGAGCACATCGGTACGACCGCGGCCGACATCGACGCTGAACTCGCCGTCGCAGAAGAAGAAGGGTGTACCCTGACCGACCTTCTGGATGGCCCCCGCAGGGCTTCTGTAGTTGCCGCCCGAGTCCAGGACGTGAACCTTGGCGTCGATCGGTTCGTTCGTCGTTGTGTCGACGATGGTTCCGTGCAGGGTGGCCATGGGGCGGCCTCCTTCCGGTGACTCAGTTCAAG
>DASCMS010000142.1:0-27456 GCA_036011085.1 Candidatus Latescibacterota bacterium | reverse complement strand
AGATTTCCCTGGCGTCCAGATTCAAACCCGGACTGTTCAGGTCCACCCTCTGCCCGAAGGTCGCAGCCCTGACACGACGGTCAATGACCAGCGCCCCTTCGCTGCGCCATTCCACTTCCGTCTCGAAGTCGTTGATACGGAACAGTACTTCCGGCTCCTCGTTTACGCCCGTCTGCACCCGCACGATGAGCCGCGACCGGGAGGGTTCGCCAACCGTCTCTTCCTCCCAGGAAATGCGTCCCAGTGTGCTGCGCGGCAGGGACAGGGGCCGGGTGACATAGGTGGCCTCCGGAACGAACCCGTCGGCATAGAACTCGATCTCCCCCAGGTCGTAGTCCAGGTCGCTGTCGAAATCGAGACGGGAATAGCGCATCGTCGAAGGTGGGTCGAACAGCATTGCCACCGTGTCCGCCACGTTGACTGGTACGCGCCGTTCGATCACCCAGTTCGGGAAGGTATTTCCGATACTGCCAAACTTGGGGAAACCGGGTCTGCCGACACTCGCGTCTTCGAGGTTCAGGCCGGCGATGGTCCTCTCGGTGTGGGGCGCGCCCAGAGACAGCGTGTAGGCGGCGACTCGCACGCCGACGTCGGGACTGGGATAGAAGCGGATCAGCCGGACCGGAAAGTAGCGCCCCAGGTCCATGAAAAGGATCCACTTCTGTTTGACATCCTGGCCGACCCGGTCGATGCGGTCGAAGTGGGTCAGCGGATCGCCGTCGAAGACCCACCCCAGACGTTCCTCCAGTCGATCTATCGTCAGTCCCTGCTCGAAGATGCCTAGCGGCGTGAGACTGAGACCCTTGTTGAACTTCTCCGCCACCGGAGGACGAGGATGGGATTCGGCTACATTCATCAACGCTGAGATCTGGGTGACGCCAGCGCCTAGCAGGATCTGCACCTCCCGGGCCCGGCGGGGAAAGGTACCCCATCGGGGGATCAGAACCTGCCCGGCTTCGATCGTGCGGCTCTCCGGCTCGAGGACGACGCGCTCAAGGGCGACAACATCTCGCTGAGCGACGTTCTGCGAGAAGTCGAACAGGGCGTCGAGATCTTCCTGTGAGAGGTCCTCGTCCACCACATCGAGCGGAATGGCAGGCACCGCGATGGTCAGCGATGGCTGGATGGGCACGATGCCATCGTCGAAGCGCTCGAAGTCGAGCACTTCGAGATGCAACGCGTCCGACAGCGGATCCTGCTGAGCATCCTTCCAGGATAGTTCGTCGCTGGGAATGGAGAAGGTGCTGAGCGCGGCCAGAGCGGGCGAAAGGACCGCACCGATCAACGTCAGAGCAGCGACGCGGTATGTGCCGGTTCTCATTTTGACCAAATTAACTGTCTCCCTGGGGACCAGCAACCACGTTCCATCGGCGCCGCGGAAACAGTGGGTAGAGGGCCGCTCCTTGCAAGCGAAGCGTCGTCAGTCTGGAACAACCGGCGCCGATCACGCACCTTTGAGGGCATGAAAATCCTTGTAGATGCCGACGCCTGTCCCCGTGCAGTGAAAGAAATCCTCTTCCGCGCCGTGCAGCGCGTGAAGATCAAGACGACGCTGATCGCCAATCAATACGTCCGCGTACCCCTGTCCGAACACATCGACAGCATCGCCGTGTCTGCCGGACCCGATGAAGCCGATGACCGCATCGTCGAGCTCGTCGAGGCCGACGACCTGGTGATCACCGCCGACATCCCCCTGGCCGACCGGGTCGTGGCCAAGGGGGCCACCGCCCTGGACCCGCGTGGCGCCCTGCTCACCGCCGCCAACATCAAGGAGCGCCTCGCCACACGCGACCTGCTCGACGAGTTGCGCAACGCGGCGCTGGTAGGCGGCGGTCCGTCCACTTTCGGAGCGCGGGACACGCAGGCTTTGCCAATCAGCTGAACCAGTTCCTGCAGTCTCGACCTGGGGACTGAGCAATGATGCTGCTATCGCTGCTCCTCTGCTGGCTGATCTGTGCCGGTTCCACCTCAGCCGATCCCGTGCGGGTACCTGCCGATGCCGTCTCGGTGCCGCGCGTCGACGACCTGCCCCTTGTTGGCGCCTTGCCGTTGCTGGCGGGATGGCGCTCAGGCCATGCCGAAGCCCGGGCTGCCCGGGACTTCGACGACAGCGGCTGGATGGTCCTCGAATCCCTGGAGACCACCCTGACCGAGGCGACACGGGAGCGCATCGGCTGGACGGGTGAGGGTTGGTTCCGTTTGCGACTGCACGTCGACCCGGGCCTGCCGGCAGGGGCGGTGGGGCTCCTCCATGGACACAGCGGGGCGCTGGCCATCTACCTCGACGGTCTGCTGGCTGGACACATCCGGGCGCGTCGCTTCCCGCCAGGCCGATGAGCAGGTGTACCTCACGGGCGATGTGAAGCGGATGACGCCGCTGACACTGACGCCGGGTGCCGAGCACGTCATCGCCGTGCACTTCTCCAACCGCAACAGCCTGGCGGTGTTCGACAGCCCGGACAGACTCGGCTTTGTTACCTTCCTTGTCGATTTGTCGCAATGGGGTCAGCTGGCCCAGCGTTATGTCTACACCAGCGTTTTTCACCAGACCCTGTTCGTCGTGCCTCTCGCTTTTGGCATCTCCCACCTGCTGCTGTTCCTCTACCACCGCCGACAGGTGGGCCACCTCTACTACGCGCTCTTTGCCCTTTCGGTTTCCGTGCTGATCTACGCGCCTCTGCACCTAGGCTACATGCACGCGTTGCGGGAGTTCATGCTGCTGCGGCTGACCTTCAAGTGGGCCTTGCTGGCAGTGCCTCTCACCGCCCTGCTGTTCCTCTATACCGAATTTCTCGGCGGGCCGACGAGGCTGTTCAAGTCGGCCTGCGTCCTCGGCGTCGGCGTCGGCGCCCTGGCCTTCGTCATCCCCCTGCTGATGGAGCTCTCCGTCATAGAGACGCCCGGAGGCCCCTTCGTGTTCTTTCCGTACATCTATGGCACTTTGATCCTCGTGGTGAGCATGTCCGTTTACCTGGCGCGCGCCGTGGGCCGCACGAACCGTGAACTGGAAGACAAGCTCGAGCAGGTGAGCAATCTGTCCGCCCGCGCCCTGGAGCACGAACGCGAAGTGCAGTCGGCGAAGCTGTCGACCCTCAGGCACCTTGTGGCCGGCATCGTCCACGAGATGAACAATCCCGTGGGTGCGATCCGCAGCGCCCGAGACACCCTGGCGCGGGCCGTGGCCAGGCTGCGCGAAGGCATCGCTTCGGGTCCGGCCCTGCAGGCCATCGACGGCGCTACCTCCGCCCTCGAGTCGGCGACGGATCGGCTCGGTACGATCCTCTCCGGGTTCAAGTCCTTCTCTCACCTCGACGAGGCCGAGTGGCAGATCGCCCGCCTCGAAGAGGGCCTCGAAAGCACCGTCGCCCTCATGGATTCGCAGCTGCAGGGACAGATCACCGTCGAGAAAGAGTACGGTGGTATTCCGGCGATCTGGTGCACACCGGCCCGGCTCAACCAGGTTTTCATGCACCTGATCACGAACGCCCTGAGGCCATGGACGGCCCTGGCACACCCCGACTGCGCACCTAGGTGGAGGACGACCGGGTTTGTGTCGGCATCAGGGATTCGGGCGTCGGCATTCCCGCCGAGCAACTGGGCGGGCTGTTCGATGTCGCTTTCCGGCGGCGGGCTCGCGTCAAGATGGGCATGGGACTGGTGGCCGACTCCCACACCGTGAGCGAGCACGGCGGAAAGATGCACGTGCACTCCAACGTCGGCGTCGGTACCGAGGTCATCATCCGTCTGCCGCTGCGCCAGCGGGAGTGAGCGGCTCCCGAAAATCCAAAGGAGTTCCACGCGTGCCTGACTATACGTCTCTAGTACCCAAGTACGATTTCCCTTCCGACACCATCAAGGCGCAGGAAGCGGCGCTGGCGGTCAACCCGCTGCTGCAACGACTGCACGCCGCCCGTGCTGCCTTCGCCGGCGACCGGCATCGCCCGCTGTACCATTATGTGAACCCCGAGGCGATGCTGAACGATCCCAACGGCCTGTGCTTCTGGCAAGGTTCCTGGCACCTTTTCTATCAGGCTTACCCGCCTGAGGACCCCCGCCAGCACTGGGGCCACGCCGTGTCCGACGATCTCATCCACTGGCGCGACCTGCCCTACTGCATCTACCCCGATCCGGAACGTTGCTGCTTCTCCGGGGCCACGCTGGTGGAAGAGGATCGTGTCATCGCCATGTACCACGGCACCGAAGTGGGTAACATGGTTGCCACCTCTTCCGATCCGCTGTTGCTGAACTGGACAAAGGTCGCCGGCCAGGCGGTGGTGCCGATGACACGCGTCCTATCCGGACGCTATTCTTTAGCTCAAAGTGGCTCTATTTTGCACGCGTGAACTGGCTCCATTTTGCGTGCGTGTTTCCATCGCACGCGCAAGACAATCTACATGCCGGAGCGAGCCGTGCTCGGGGCCAGTCAGAAGGGCTACGAATACTTGGCCATCTCCGAGGTTATCATCGAGGAGTCCTGGGCTCTGCTCGATTATCTGCTAATTCTCGAACTCATCCGCCGCTGCCAGCAGCACCTGCACGAGCACTTCACCCTCGGCCACGCCTTCGTGCGCGGCACACTCGAGCGCCTCAACCGACATCGTAAGGTCAACGAGAATACACGGGACAACGAGTTCCAGATCTTTTTCGACTTCTACAAGGCCAACCTGTTCCGCTTCGACCGCAGCCTCCTGGAACGTGATCCCTACGACCTGGCCGACGAGATCCCTCCATGACAAAGACGTGGCCGTCCGGGCCGAGGCCGTGGAGCTGCTCGGTCTGCTGGCAAGTTCACCTGACGGAGGCACGCGCAAGAAGGTGGCCGCAGTTCTTGGCTGGGCCCTGTCGGACACCGATCCGGGTCTCCGTCTGCAGGTCGTGGAGGAGTTGGGCCGTATGGAGCCCAAGCTCGCCAACAAGCACCTGAACCGCGCTCTGAGAGACGAGAACCCCTTCGTCCGCGAGAAGGTGCTCGAAGTCCTCGATATACGCGAAAAAGAACGTCTGGCACCCCCGGCGACCAACGCCCAGGCAGCCGCTCCCTGAGAGTCCCTGGGCCACGCCTCGTGGGGCCCCTTCAAGCGCCCCGATTTCTTGACTTCCAGCTACCCCATCGTTACATTGGCAACGCCTGAACGACGAACCTGAAACGGTCTCGTTGTTTGCGTAACTCGTTGTTTTACATGACTTTTTGAGTGTGGCGATCTGTCGCGTGACCGACTCGGTCAATCCCCATCCCACGACAGGCCGGACACCCCCAGATCGGGCCTCCGAAACCTTCGCCCCCGACTCCCCGCATGACCTCGTGAGAGGGGTTCGGAAGCGGATGGTGATCGCACCCCAGGATCGCCACACTCACCATTCTGCTGCAAGGGAGCAGTTCGACTCAGTGTCGGACTGCTTTCTCTTTGTGGTCCTTTCTCCTCGCTCTTTGACCGCGATATTTTGACCACTGACGATGCCGGCATGCACGTCTGCATGGTCGTGTTCGGCGACCTCTGCTTCGATTTCCGGGTCTATCGGGAGGCGAAGGCTCTGGCGGATGCCGGCCATCGGGTGAGTCTGATCGCTACCGACTTCCATTCCGGACCGATGCCGGCCGAATGGGACGCCTTCGGTCTGCACCTGATTCCTCTCGATCGAGGCCACTCTCTGCGCTTCAGCTACCCGCACTTCTGGCGGCTGGCTGCACGGCAGGCTCTGGCCACGGCGGCAGATGTCTTCCATGCCCATGACCTCGATGCCCTGTGGCCGGCTGCCCGCGCCGCGCGACGACTGGCGGTTCCCCTGGTCTACGATTCTCACGAGCTGTTCTCGCGTCAGTCCTCCCTGGTGAATCGACCCTTGATTCGTGGCTTCTGGGAATTCTGGGAACGCCGGCTCCTGCGAACCGTCGATCGGGTGATGACGGTAAGCGACGCGATCGCCGAGGACCTGCGCCGCCGCTACAACCTCACAGACCTGCCCGCCGTCGTGCGCAACCTGCCGCCATGGCGAGAACCCGTTGCCGAGTCCCCTCTGCGGCAGGCCCTTGGGCTGATCGGTGACCCAGAGCCGCTGGCCTTGTACCAGGGTGGTTTTCTGACCGACAACGGTCTGGGTGAGATGATTCAGGCCATGGTCCAGATCGACTGGGGACGTCTCGTGCTGCTGGGCGGCGGTCCGACGGAGTCCGCCTTGCGGCAGCAGGTTGTCAGCCACGGCCTGCAGGACCGGGTCCGCTTTCTGCCCCGCGTGCCGTTCCCCGAGCTGCACGAGTGGACGTGTGGTGCCGACGTGGGGGTTTGTGTGATCAAACCCACGGGGGAGAGCTTTGCCTGGTCGCTGCCGAACAAGCTGTTCGAGTATTTCATCGCCGGCCTGCCGGTACTGGCTGGCGATACGCCGCAGATTCGACGGGTGATGCTCGACACCGGTGCCGGTGTCGTCGCCGATCCCGAGAATCCGTCTGCCATCGCTGACTCCCTGCGGGGTCTGTTCGCCGATGCCGAAGGTCGGTCACAGCTGAGTGTGGCCGCCCGGAGTGCCGCCCGGCGGTTTTGCTGGGAGAAGGAGGCACCTCGCTTGTTGGCGCTGTACGAGAGCCTGTGATGGGTTCCGCCAGGCCCCGGTTGTCCCTCGTGGTGCCGACCTACCGGGCACCGGAACAATTGCGGGGGCTGCTTCGCAGTGTCGCCGATCAGCGCTTCGACTCATCTCGGGCGGAGGTCATCGTCGTCGATGATGGAACTCCCGGGTTCGACCCGGATTTATGGGCTGGCATGGTCGGCGAATTTCCCCTGACCGTCCTGCACCTGCCCGACAACGGGGGGCGGGCCGTGGCGCGGAACGCCGGGATTCGGATCGCGAAAGGGGACATCGTCATCTTCCTGGACGGCGACATGACAGTGGAGCCGGACTTCTTTCAGGCCCACGACCTGTTCCATGCCCGGCACCCCGGCGCCGTGGCCGTGGGGGCAATCCGCTGGGCTCCCGATGTCCCCGACACACCGTTTATGCGGTATGCCGGCAGCCGTGGCGTCGGTCGTTTCGGCGGGGGTCCGGTACCTTTCAGCTGTTTCGTCACCGGCAATTCCTCGGTGTCACGACAGGTCCTGCTGGATGTGGGCTGCTTCGACGAGGGTTTCTCGACGTACGGCGGTGAGGATCTGGAACTCGGCTACCGCCTGGATCGCGCCGGAGTGGTCGTTCGCTACGAGCCGGCGGCGGGATCGGTACATCATGGTTGGAAGGGGTTGCTGGGCATGCGTCAGTCCATGGCAACCTACGGGGCCGGCTCGCTGCCGCTGCTGCTGGACCGCCACCCCGAGTTGGTCGACGTGCTGCGCCTCGACTTTCTGCAACTGTCCTGGTGGCATCCCAGGCGACTGGTGCTGATGGCCACCCTGTGGCCCGTCATCCATGCGCCTGTGTTCGGCCTCGTCCGGTGCGGCGAGGCGTGCGGCTACGTACCAACCCTCTGTTTCGATTACCTGTGGTGGTCGGAACGCACCCGGGCCTACCTGCGTTCGTCGCCACCCCCCGGTTGATATGCCGACGGCGGGCCGTATGTTCGTTGCATTCCGGTGTTGAATGAGGAGAGCGAGAGACCATGCGTTGGACGACCATATTCTGCCTGATCACAGTGTGGGGCGTCGTCGGTGTGCCGGTGGGTGCCGACGACGATGGCCGCACAATCTGGGGGGATAACTACAAGAGCACGGTACGGGCAATGAAGAAGGTGAAACGGGCCCTCGGTGTGAAATCGTGTCTGCATTGCCATATCAAGAAGGATGGCAAGATGGAGTACGAGATCGAGACCGAAAACAAGAAGATCGCCCGGCGGATGTACGCCAGCTTCACCGACACACTGGCCAGCGCCGGGCGGGCGCAACTGGAGGTCGGCCACGATGGAAAACTGGTGCAGATCTCGGCTGTGACACAGAAGAAAGGGGAGGACGCCGGAATTCACCTGAAAGTCGTGATACCGGCTGAAAAGGAGGGGGAGGCGCCGCGGACCTTGACCCGGCGGGTGGATCTGCCGGCTGACGGCCAGCCCATCAGGTGCGGCACCTGCCACGGCGGCAAACTGCACTTCATCACCGAGGAGTAGGCGGCCACGCCCTACCCGACACTACGCCAGGTTCTGCTGCTCGGCTTCGTCGCTTTTCCCGTAGCCCAGTTCCTCATCTACCCCATCGTGGGTGAGAGATCACCACATGCGGGTACGGTGGCTGCCGAGTTGTTTCTCCTGTGGTTGGCCGCGCTCGCCGTCCGCCTGCGCCGCTTTGTTCCAGAGGACGTCTTCCTGCTCAACGCGACGGCCGGGCGTTCGCTGGGTGCGGCTGCCCTGGCCACGTTGGGGGCGGCGTTGCTGGCCTCGGAGTTCGACCAGGGCTGCGCCAGGGTGCTCGAGGCTCTGGCCTGGGAGCCGCCACTGCTGTTCGACTATCTTCTTGTGCGGACCCAGCTGATCACCGACCCGACGTCGGGTCTGACCATTCTGCTTGCTGTCATCCTCGTCCCCGCCCTCTGCGAGGAGGCCTTTTTCCGCGGCTTCGTGTTCACCGGGCTGCGGTACCATATCGGTCCGCGAGCCGCTGTCGTGGGTTCAGCCCTGCTGTTCGCTGCGGCTCATTTCAACCCCTGGCAGTTCCCGGCACTGTTCCTGTTGGGCCTGTTCCTGTCGGCTCTCGTACACTGGACCCACAGTCTGTATCCGGCCATGCTCGCCCATGCGGTCAACAATGCTCTGTCCGTGGTCGCGGTAAACCTGCGCGTGTATACCGGTTGGGATGGACTGGGTGCGGCCGAGCCGCTACCGGTCGTCGTCCTCCTGGCAGCCGGGGTCGCCCTGGTGGCGGGGATCCGCTGGCTGCGTCGGTCCTCGCCCATCATGCCGATCCTGTCGCCTTACTCCCGGCCGGCTCCGGCCGACGGTCCGGCCGCCGCCTGGCGGTAAGACTGCCGGCAGGTAGGCCCGGACGACAGACGCGCCATCCGGGGGAAGCCGGACAGCGCGTCGTGTTGTCCCATCTGTGAGTTCAGCTCAGCGAGCCAGTGCCTCAGCCACGGTGGCGCCGATGTCGGCCGGACTCTCGCACACGAGAATACCCGCCGCCTCCATGGCCGCCATCTTGTCGTCCGCTGTTCCTTTGCCGCCCGAAACGATGGCCCCTGCGTGGCCCATACGCCGTCCGGGGGGAGCCGTACGTCCGGCGATGAAGCCGACGACGGGACGATCGAAGTGGTCCTTCACCCAGGCTGCGGCGTTCTCCTCGGCCGAGCCGCCGATCTCGCCGATCATGACGACAGCTTCTGTATCTCCGTCTGCGGCGAACAGCTGAAAGGCGTCGAGAAAATCGGTGCCGATGATGGGGTCACCGCCGATGCCGATACAGGTCGACTGCCCCAGGCCACGCTCGGAGAGCTGGCCGACGGCCTCGTACGTCAGCGTGCCGGACCGGGAAATGACACCCACCGTGCCCTGCTGGTGAATGAATCCGGGCATGATGCCCATCTTGCACTCGCCCGGCGTAATGACCCCGGGGCAGTTCGGGCCGATCAGGCGCGTTCCGGGGTGGCTGCGGAGAAACTCCCTGGCCCGCACCATGTCGGCCACCGGGATCCCTTCAGAAACACAGGCAACGACGCCGATCCCCGCGTCGGCGGCCTCCATGATCGCGTCGGCGGCGAAGGGCGGCGGTACGAAAATGAGCGAGGCGTCGGCCCCCGTCTCGGCGACGCCCGCGGCAACCGTGTCGAACACCGGCACGCCTTCGAAGGTCTGGCCGCCCTTGCCCGGCGTACAGCCGCCCACGACCTGCGTGCCGTACTCGAGCATCTGCTTGGTATGGAAGGAGCCCTCGGTACCGGTGATGGCCTGCACGAAGACACGTGTGTTCTTGTCGACCAGGACACTCATCGCAACACCTCCACCGCCTTCTGGGCCGCATCCTTGAGACCCTCGCCGACGGTGAAATCCATCTCCGAGTTCTGCAGCATCTCAGCGGCAACGTCGGCGTTCGTACCGGCGAGACGGACCACGACGGGGACGTTTACCTCGATGTTCTTCCGCGCCTGGATGACGCCTTCGGCGACGCGATCGCAGCGGACGATGCCGCCGAAGATATTGATCAGGATCGCTTTGACATTGGGATCCGAGAGCAGGATCCGGAACCCGTTCTCGACGGTTTCAGCGCTGGCGCCGCCGCCGACATCGAGGAAGTTGGCCGGCTCGCCGCCGGCGAGCTTGATGATGTCCATCGTCGCCATGGCCAGCCCGGCGCCGTTTACCATGCAGCCGATGTTGCCGTCCAGCTTGATATAGTTCAGGCCGTGTTCCGACGCCTCGACCTCGAGGGCGGCCTCCTCGTCGAGATCGCGCAACGCCGCCAGATCCTTGTGCCGGAACAGAGCGTTGTCGTCGAGGTTGATCTTGGCATCCAGAGCCAGCACCTGACCGTCTCCGGTGATGACGAGAGGGTTGATCTCGGCCAGCGAACAGTCCGATCCCTGATAGGCCTCGTAGAGCGCCAGCAACATCTTGGCCCCTTCGCGAACCGCCTTGCCCTCCAGGCCAAGGCCGAAGGCCAGACGGGTCGCCTGGAAAGGCCGCAGTCCCAGACCTGGATGTACGTGTTCGCGCAGGATGGCCTCCGGGTTGGTGGCAGCAACCTGCTCGATCTCGACACCTCCCTCCTGGCTGGCCATGATCACATCGCAGCCCCGGGCCCGATCCAGGGTGATGCCCAGATAGAGCTCGCGAGCGATGTCACTGGCCTTCTCTACCAGAACCTGCTTGACCGCTTGCCCGGCAGGGCCCGTCTGATGGGTGACCAGCTGCATACCGAGGATGTCGTCGGCCAGCTGCCTGGCTTCCTCCGACGATGTGGCAAGCTTGACGCCACCGCCCTTGCCTCGGCCGCCGGCGTGGATCTGCGCCTTGACGACGACCTTGCCGCCAAGCCCGCTGGCGATGGTTTCGGCCTCATCGGGGGTCCTAGCGACACCGCCGTCGGGCACGGTGACGCCGTAGTCTCGCAACACCTGTTTTGCCTGGAACTCGTGAATTTTCATGCACTTCGCACGGTTCGTTAGGGGGCCGAAAAGGGTACGAACCAATCTCTCCGGCAGCAAGCGATCGGCCTCGGCCCAATTGCGCCTCCCTCGGCGACGCGTCATATTGGGAGGTCCGCCAACGCACGGGCCGTGCTTCGGTCCCGAGGGAGCCTTCGATACCCATGTTTACATCCAGCATCGGCAGGAAAGTGATGATGGCCCTCACGGGGCTGATCTGGTACGGGTTCCTCGTCGGCCACCTCGTCGGCAACCTGCAGTTGCTGGCCGGGGATCACGGCGCTGCCTTCGACGACTACGCCGCCTTTCTCGAGGCCTCCGCACCGCTGGTGATACCTACCGAATTGATACTGCTGCTGGCGCTGGCATTGCACATCTACTCTGCCGTGTCCCTGTCCAGAGAGGCCACCACCGCCCGTCCCGTCGGCTACCGGCAACTGCAGGCCGTCGGGGGCCGATCACTGGCATCACGAACGATGATCCCCTCCGGCATCATCATCGCACTGTTCATCGCCCAACACATCTACAGCTTCAAGTACGGTGACCGCGTCGACGACAGCCTGTTCCAGCTCGTGGCCGGTACCTTCCGGCAGCCCCTGTGGGCCGGCTGCTACGTCTTCGCCATGACCGTGCTGGGCTTCCATTTGTGGCATGCTCTGCGCAGTGCCTTTCAGACCCTGGGGTTGTCGGCTCGGCCGGCATTGCGTCGACTGTCCATGGTTCTGTGCATCCTCATCGCCGGCGGCTTTGCCCTGATTCCCGCCGCGATGTTCGCCGGCGGCTGAAAAGAGGAAGAGGGGGACTAAAGAGCGATGGCTCTCGACGGACACACGCCCGGCGGACCGCTGGCGGAAAAGTGGGACCGGCACCGCTTCGACCTGAAGCTGGTCAACCCAGCCAACAAGAGGAAGCATACCCTCATCGTCGTCGGCACCGGCCTGGCCGGCGCTTCGGCGGCGGCGACGCTGGCGGAGCTGGGTTACCATGTGAAGTCGTTCTGTATCCAGGACTCGCCGCGGCGAGCCCACTCCATCGCCGCGCAGGGCGGCATCAACGCTGCCAAGAACTATCAGAACGATGGCGACTCCGTGTACCGGCTGTTTTACGACACGATCAAGGGTGGTGACTACCGCGCCAGGGAAGCCAACGTCTACCGGTTGGCCCAGGAGTCGGTGAACATCATCGATCAGTGCGTCGCCCAGGGGGTACCCTTCGCCCGCGAGTATGGTGGTACACTGTCCAACCGCTCCTTTGGCGGGGCTCAGGTATCACGCACTTTCTACGCCCGCGGTCAGACCGGTCAACAGTTACTGCTCGGCGCCTACGGAGCACTGATGCGTCAGGTCCACGCCGGCAAGGTGGAGCTGTATCCACGGCACGAGATGCTTGATCTGGTCGTCGTCGACGGCCACGCGCGCGGCATTGTCACCCGAGATCTGACGACTGGGAAAATGGAATCTCATGTGGCCGACGCCGTGCTGTTGTGTACGGGGGGCTATGGCAATGCCTTCTTCCTGTCGACCAATGCCAAGGGCTGCAACGTCACCGCTTCGTGGCGGGCCCATCGACGGGGAGCCTACTTCGCCAACCCCTGCTACACGCAGATTCACCCCACATGTATTCCGGTGGCTGGTGGCTTTCAGGCAAAGCTGACGTTGATGAGTGAGAGCCTGCGCAATGACGGTCGAGTCTGGGTGCCGGCGAACAAGGGGGATGGTCGCACTCCGGAGCAGATCCCTGACGGCGAACGAGATTACTACCTCGAACGCCGGTACCCGAGTTTCGGCAATCTTGTGCCTCGCGACGTGGCCTCCCGGGCCGCCAAACAGGCTTGCGATGAGGGCCGGGGAGTCGGCGCCACAAGCCGCGCCGTCTACCTCGATTTCGCCGATGCCATTCGTCAGGATGGGGAGGCCACCATCCGGCAGAAATACGGCAACCTCTTCCAGATGTACGAGGAGATCACGGACGAAGATCCGTACCGCACGCCGATGCGCATCTATCCCGCCGTGCACTATACGATGGGCGGGTTGTGGGTCGACTACAATCTGATGAGCAACCTGCCTGGTCTGTTCGTCCTCGGTGAAGCGAACTTCTCCGACCATGGCGCCAATCGGCTTGGGGCGTCGGCCCTGATGCAGGGGTTGTCAGACGGTTATTTCGTCATCCCCTACACTCTTGGCGGGTACGTAGCCGGTACGCCGTTGCCCGAGATCAATACCTCGCACCCGGCCTTCGTCGATGCCGAGAAGCAGGCCCAGGGACGTCTCGATGCGCTGCTGGCCGTTGACGGCAGCCGTACGGTGGACGACTTCCACCGCGAACTGGGTCTGCTGCTGTGGGATCACTGCGGCATGGCGCGCAACGCTTCGGGCCTGACCCAGGCGGGGGAGCGGGTGCGCGAGATCCGCGATGAGTTCTGGCAGAATGTCACCGTGTCGGGGTCTACTGGAGAGTTGAATCAGGCCCTGGAGCGAGCTGGACGCGTCGCCGATTTCATGGAGTTCGCCGAGACAATGATTCAGGACGCATTGTCCCGGGACGAGTCCTGCGGCGGGCACTTTCGCGAGGAGCACCAGACCGAAGAGGGGGAGGCCAGACGGGACGATGAGAACTTCGCCCATGTGGCGGCCTGGGAATTCGCTGGGGTCGGACAGGAATCTGTCCTCCACAAGGAAACCCTCGAGTTCCAGAATGTGGCCCTGACGCAGAGGAGCTACAAGTGAGTGTGAGCACGAGCCGTGATGGCCGCGGCGGCGATTGTGGATGTCCGAGGGCAGCCTCCCAGGAGGGCGATGGGGCCGGTGGCGCCGAGCGTCGGCAGAACGCGATGTCGGTTCGATTGCGCGTCTGGCGGCAGAGGGATCCTCAGGACAAGGGCGGCTTCGAAGAGTACGACGCGCCCCGGCTGACGCCGGACATGTCCTTTCTTGAGATGCTCGATGTCGTCAATGAAGACCTGCAGCGCGAGGGCCAGGAGCCGATCGCTTTCGACTCCGATTGCCGGGAGGGCATCTGCGGCATGTGCTGCCTCGTCATCGACGGCGTGCCCCACGGCCCCGGACGCGGCACCACGACCTGCCAGATCTACATGCGCAGCTTCGTCGACGGTGCGACGATCACCGTCGAGCCCTGGCGGGCCCGGGCCTTTCCGGTGCTTCGCGACCTCATCGTCGATCGCTCCGCCTTCGACCGCATCATAGGTGCTGGTGGGTACAATTCCGTAAACACCGGGTCGGCGCCCGATGCCAACGCCACCCTGATCTCCCAGGCGCGCGCCGAAGAGGCCTTCGACGCGGCCGCCTGCATCGGCTGTGGCGCCTGCGTGGCAACCTGCAAGAACGCCTCGGCCATGCTCTTCGTGTCGGCCAAGATGAAACACCTCAACATGCTGCCCCAGGGCAAACCTGAACGCCGGGAGCGGACGGTAGCCATGTTGAAGGCGATGGACGATGAGGGCTTCGGCCATTGCACCAACGAATATGAATGCGAAATCGTCTGTCCGAAGGAGATCTCCGTCGAGCACATCGCTTTCCTCAACCGGGAGTTTCTGCGCTCACAGGTCATCACCACGGGGCTGCGACCGGCCGTGACCGAGGAGTAGGACACCGATCGCTGTCTGCCGACGAACAGGCAGAACAAAAAAACGCCGCCGGATCTTCTGAGCAAAGATCCAGCGGCGTTTTTCGCATTTCTTGTAAGGACTGCGCTGGTGCTAGACGGGCTCGATGCTCACCTGCTTGCGGTGCCGGCCGGTCATGGCAAAGACGACGCGACCATCGATGGTGGCGAACAGAGTATCGTCGCTGCCTTTCTTCACATTCAAACCCGGGTGGATCCGTGTGCCGCGCTGGCGGATGATGATGGAACCCGCGGACACGATCTGGCCACCGGCGCTCTTGACGCCGAGCCGCTGGGCATTGCTGTCGCGTCCGTTACGGGAACTGCCGACGCCTTTCTTATGAGCCATGGAGTGTCCTGGACCTGTTCAGTCTGGGGTCTGTATGGTCAGTGCAGTACGGAGTCTGTCTGATGGGTGCAGTGTGCCGTCAATCTAATTGGGCGCGACGATACCGTCGATCTTGATCTCGGTATAGTCCTGGCGATGTCCATTGCGACGGCGGTAGTTCTTCCGGCGCTTCATCTTGAAGACGATGATCTTGTCGCCGCGGCCGTGGCCGATGACGGTCGCCTCAACGGAGGCCCCTGAAACGTGGGGACTGCCCACGAGGGTATCGGAATCGGACCGGACGAGTAACACGTCAGAAAACGTCTGTTTGACGCCTTCTTCGAGGTCGAGAAGGGGCACACGAAGGACGGCACCTTCCTCCACCTGGAACTGCTGACCAGCGATGTCGACGACGGCGTACATGAGGACCGCCTGTTCTCCTGCCTAGGTGTTTGGGTGGCTGCCGGAGAGCGGCAAAAGCAGCCTCCGGAGCGAACTGACAAAGTTACAGGGCCTCGGCGAATCTGTCAACGTGTTCCGCCACAGGGGAATCACCCCTTGAATTCGGCGGTCACATCAAGATCCCTCCTGACCGAGATGAAGCGGTAGTCCTGTTGCGGCATCGCCGTATCCTCCTCGATGTCGACTCTGGCTTTGGTCGCCTTGCGCATATCTTTCAGACGACCCCCGTTGTCGGCCCGCATGTAGGCTGCCACTTCGGGGTGGACCTGCAGACGAAACCGGCGGTCACCGTTGCCGGCATAGGCACGGCGCAACCAGCGTTCGATCTTCGTGATCGTCGTGTCGGGGCCCAGCACCCGTCCCGTCCCGGAACAGGTGGGACAGGGCTCGGAGTGGGTGTGCAGAAGATTGGGTCGCACTCGCTGGCGAGTCATCTCGACGAGGCCGAACTCAGAGATCTGCGGGCTGATGGAGACTTTGGCGCGATGTGGCCTGGTCTCTTCAATCATGGCATCCACAAGCTTGCGACGGTTGCGTTCGTCGTGCATGTCGATGAAGTCGATGACGATGATGCCGCCGATGTCTCGCAGTCGCAGCTGGCGTGCGACCTCCTTGGCGGCCTCCAGGTTGGTGTGCAGGATGCTCTCTTCCTGGTCTCGTTTCCCCGTATTGCGCGCCGAGTTCACGTCGATGAAGGTGCCGGCCTCGGCGTGGTCGATGACGAGGGAGCCGCCTCGACGCATCCAGACCTCCCTGTCGGTGACCTTCTCCAGTTCCTTCTCGATCTTGAAATGGTCGAAGATCGGCTTCTTGTCGCGATGGTACTCGACGCGCTTGCGCAGGTCGGGGGAGACGCTCTTGAGATAGTCCTGGATCTCGTTGTACAGCTCCCGGGAGTCGACGACGAGTCGATCGACGTTGTCGGTGAAGACGTCGCGGATCACACTCGATGTCATCCCCATTTCCTGATGCACAAGAGCCGGGGCCTTGGCACGCTTCGCCTTCTTGGCCAGGCGACGGTGCGTTCGATGCAGCTGCTTGATATCCTTGCGGAAGCCCTTCTCCTGTTGTCCACGACCCTCTGTGCGGACGATGCAGGAGTACCCGGAAGGTGTCAGCTTGCGCACGGCGTCGCGCAGACGGCGGCGTTCGTTCCAACTGCTGATCTTGCGCGACACACCCACCCAGTCACCGGTGGGCATGAGGACGACGAAGCGCCCTGCCAGGGCCAGTTGCGTGGTGATACGGGCCCCCTTGGTGCTGATCGGCTCCTTGGTGATCTGCACCAGGATCTCCTGACCCTTCTTGACGAGATCCTGAATCGGTGGATACTGCCGCGGCCGGCGGCCGCTGCGGCGCCCATTGCTGTTGCTGTCGTCGTCTTCGTTTTCGGCTTCGACCATATCCCGCACCTGCAGAAACGCGGTGCGCTCCAGACCGATATCGACAAAGGCTGCCTGCAGGCTGGGCAGGACGGCGTTGACCTTGCCAAGATAGATATCACCGACCATGCGCTCCGACTCTGGACGCTCGACCCAGATCTCAGCTAGCGTGCCGTCCTCGACGATGGCGATGCGGGATTCGTGAATCCCCTGATTGATGAAGATTTCTGTTTTCATGCGTGGATTATTCTCCGCTGTGCACGCCGGGGCACATGGCCTCGGCGCGTGGGAGGCACGCTGTGATTGTTGCGGGACCGACCTGGCAACGGAGAGCGCACCGGCGCGGGATGGGCGGTGCTGTTGGACGGTTTCCTAGCCGTCCTGTGCAACCCCGGTCTGGTTGATTCCTTCCGGGTTCGCGGGTCGCCGGCAGACGCTGTCGTCGCCGGCAGACCTGAATCTGTAGTCCCGTGGACCGCCTGCATGGCGGCCAGCGACCGGGCAGGCGCAAGGCGCTTCCCGGTCATCGGTCTCCGTTGGCACGAACCCGGCCCGTCATTCGGGCAACTCGTGGGGTCCGAGGCCGGGCTCGCTCACGCGTGCCCATGTTGTCATTGTGGTTCGCGGCGACCGACGGCCCTGTTGAGGTCCTTAACCTCATCGGCGGCCGGTCGGGGCGAGCCTTTCTGTTCTTACTGAAGTCTTGTGTGGGCTAGAATACGCCTCGTTTTGCCCTCGGGCAAGCGAGGCCAGTATCGACAGGATCAATCCGCCTTTGGCCCGTCCCCATGCAGGTACTGGCGGAAACGGGGTGGATCGCGTAGCAGAGCCACCGCCTCCATGACCTGCGGATCGGCTTCCAGATCCACGAGCAAGCTGGCGCGGCGACCGTCGACGCGCAGCGACAACTCGCGCCGCAGCCCGGTGCGCAGATACGGCTCCATGTCCTTGGTGAGACGGATGGTGTCGGTGTGGCGCTCGATGACGGCATCGAGTGAATCGATACGGGAGAGGACCGCCTCGTCCCATCCCGAGTGCACTGCAAGGGAACGCAGGGCTGCCAGCTCAGCGCCGGACTGATTCTGGCGCGCTACGGCGGCTGCCGAACGTGGCACAAAGTCGCGGAAGGCGAGCAGCATGTCCTCGTCGATTTCGATCTGCCGATCATCACCCTCCTCGTCACCGACATATTCGACAACGAAGTCGAAGAAGACGCGGTAGCGGTAGAGATCGAGGATGATCCGAGGTGGCACATCGGCCTCGACGATAACATCCGGGGTGATGCCGCCCCCACCATATACGGTTCGTCCGTGATCGGTGTGGTAGGTTGCGACGGGTCCGGTCGCCGCCTCGTCGGGCAGCGACAGGGAGCCACCCACCAGCTTGCCGAGCGGCGTTGTGAGTACCTGTTGAGCCAATGCTGGATCCAGGTCAAAGCGCGCCCGAAGCTCATCCTCGGCTGTCTCCTCGTCTGTGGCCCGCAACAGCAGGGACATCAGTTGGCCTGCGGGGAGACGGACATCGCCGAAGACGACCTGCATCCCCGGATCGGGGACCGAAGCCAGTGACTCACGATGAATGCTGCGACCGCTGGGTGTATAGTAGAGGGCGGTGGTCAGCTTCAGCGCCGCCTGGTCGTCCTCCCGCAAGTCAAAAATCGTCTGTACCGAACCCTTGCCGAAGGAGGTTGTGCCGACCACGAGACCGCGATCGTTGTCCTGCATGGCGCCGGCAACAATCTCCGCAGCGCTGGCGCTGCCACCGTCGATCAGCACGATCAGGGGAATTCGCTCCGCCGGTGGGCGACGTTGAGAAACCCGTGTCTCTTCGTTGCGCCCGGAACGCTCGCGCACCGACACAATGGGGGCCCCTCGTGGCAGAAACAGATCTGCCACCTCCGTCGCCTGAGTCAGCAGTCCACCCGGGTTGCCTCGCAGGTCGATGATGAGTCCAGTGATATCGCGGGCGAACAGCTGCTCCAGTGCGGCTTCCATCTCGTTCGACGTGTCTTCGGAGAAGCGTGTCTGACGCATGCTGACATAACCGATACCGGGTTCCAGTTCGTCGGCCACGGCGACACTCTTGATCTTGATCACCTCGCGTACGATGACGACGTCCCAGTTGGCCAGTACTCCGCGCCTGTCGAGGGTGATACGGACCGACGTACCAGGATCCCCGCGCAGCTCATTTACCACCCTCTCCAGGGACATGCCGAAGGTCTCCTGCCCCTCGATACCGACGATGAGGTCACCGGGCTGGATTCCGGCTCGTGAGGCCGGCGTACCTTCAATGGGGGCGATGACGACCGGATGCTCGTTCATGATGCCCACCGTGATGCCGAGACCGGCAAACTTTCCAGTTGTGTCCTGGCGTAGCTGGCGCAGCCCCTCTTCATCATAGTATTGGCTGTACGTATCCAGTTGCCGAAGCATGCCCTCGATGGCGGCCCGCATGATTCTATCGTGATCCACCGGGGCGTAATAGTGCTCGACGACCCGCCGATACACGGAGCCGAACCGATCCCAGCTGCGATTCACCTCCTGGTATGGATCGTCGTGTTCAGCAAGCGCCGGACGGAAGAGGGCAAACAGCGACACAAGAGCGGCCACACAGAGGCGGCCACATAGGCTTTGTGTGGCCCTGTCTAGAGGGCGAGAGACATTCCTGGGCATCATGGGTCCGAAATCCTGTAAGGAAACTGCGGGAAGCGGGCCAACAGCGTCTGATGTACGTGCACAGCTTGATCCTCGACCGAGGCTGCTGCATCCACGAGCAGGCTGTGTTCGGGTTCTGCCGCGGCAAGCTCCAGATAGGCCTGTCTCACGGCTGCCTGAAAATCGACGCCCGCCTGCTCGAGTCGATCTTCCGTTGTGCAACGTTTCTGACGTCTCTGCAGTGCGATATCGACGCTCAGATCCAGATACATGACGAAATCCGCAGACAGGCCACCTGTAGCCAGGTGATTCACCTGGTCAACAACCTCGGATCCCAGTCCGCGCGCGGCGCCTTGATAGGCGATAGACGACTGCGCATATCGATCGCTGATCACCGGCTTACCGGCCGCCAGGGCGGGCTCGATTACCTCGGCTACATGTTGACGACGACCCGCTCCATACAAGAGTAACTCGGCAAGATCGTCCAGATCTTTCAGGGCAGGATCCAGGACCAGCTCACGAATCCGCTCACCGGACTCTGTACCACCGGGCTCACGTGTCTGAACGATTTCATGGTTGTCGAGACGCAGACGCTCACAGAGGCGGTCACATTGGGTTGTAGTGCCGGCTCCGTCCACACCTTCAAAGACGATGAAGAGGGGCTTCAGGCCGGACATCACGGTAGTTGACGGTGAGTGTGTGCGGGCAAACAGCGACCAGGCAGCGGGCGCATGCGAGAACGACTACGGTCCCGATGCTTGCGCAGGGGCGGCCTTGAGCTTGTTGCGTATGTATGCGAGGCGCTCCACAACCGTGTAGTTCGTCGTGACGGCGAGGACGACGAGAACGAAGACCAGCCCTTCGTGACCGATCAACCCCCCCACCGCGAGGGCGACCAATCGTTCGGGACGCTGCATGAAACCTACCTTGCAGTCTTCACCCAACCCCTCGGCTCTGGCTCGCACGTAGCTGACCATCAGGGATCCAGCCAAAGCGAAGAACAGGATCCCACTTACGACCCACTCGCCGGCACGCACCAGATAAGCCGCGATGCCGAAGTAAAGAAAGATCTCCGAATACCTGTCGGTAGTGGAGTCGAGCAAGGCCCCGAACTTTGTCTCGCTGCGACCTTCTCTGGCAACTTGCCCATCCAGGATATCACAGATACCGGCCAGAAGCATGATGGCTGCTCCCCACTGCAGCTGTGCCATGGCGAATGCCGCCGTGGCCACCATATTTAGCAGGAGACCGATCAGGGTCAGCCAGTCGGGCCGGAAGCCTACGCGAATGAAGAACTGTGCGATCGGCCGCAGAGCGCTGGTGGCAACCGTTTTCAACTGAGATACGAGCAAGGGGACACGCCGGGTTTGGAGGGTCGGTGTAGAGAATATAGCGTTCCCGGTTTGCCTCCTGCAAGGTGCCGGTTGTCCACGGCGGTGTGTGGCTCTGCCGCCAGGACTCGACCGTTGTCCACATTCGGTGGATGGTGTTGTGGACAAAGCTTCTGACCCCCACTCCTGTCATGGTCGAAACCTGCGGCAGGCGAAGCGAATAGGTTCGCACGAACATAGCCTGGGTTGTCCACACAGACCATGTGGATACCGGTGGATAACCCATTGTTCAAGCGTCGTCTTCCACGACCCTATCCACACTGACATCACTCGTGACCATCTTCTGGTATGGGCAGGCGATGGTGGCGCTCACCGGTCCCTGTCGATCATCGCGGAACTGGATGACAGCACCCGAACCGCCAGTCTGACTCTGCGTGTTTGGTCCTGTGGTAACAAGGAGAAGGCCCGTTGAGGCCAGACAATGTCTGGCCAGCCTCGCGAGTCCCTCGACATCGGCGACGGCGCGAGACATGATCAGGTCCTGCGGCGTGGGCGGTCTGTAGCGCTCTACGCGGCTGCAGACCACCGCAACGTTGCTGAGTCCCAGGCCCCTCACTGCCTGCCGCAGAAAATTGGCTCGGCGGCGGCGGCTTTCCACGAGCGTGAAACTCGCCCCTGGCAGGGTGATGGCGAGCGGTATGGCTGGCAGCCCGGCACCGGACCCCACATCCATGATTCGTGCGTGGGGAACCGCCCTCACCGCGGACCGCAGCGCAAGGGCCGGCAGAATGTGGCGGTCTACGATACGGGGGAGATCGTCGCGGGAGACAAGGTTCACCGTCTGCGCCCACCTTCTGACCAGAGCGACGTATTCCTCGAGACGCCCACCGAGGGTGGCCAACTGCCCGCCTGACGCCCCGGGCACAGCCGCGGCGACAGCGGCGTCCAGGTTCCGGCACACCCGGCCCGGTGGCCGCGCCTCAGCCATGCGGCGATGTTCCACGTGGAACGCCGGCGGCGTGATGTTCCACGTGGAACATCCTCACTTGCCGACACAGAATTCGGCGAAGATCCGGTCGAGGACGGCCTCGTCCTGGCTCTCGCCGAGCAGGTCGTCAACGTGCGCGGCGGCCCTCAGAAGCTCGTCTGCCGCGATTTCCGGGGTGTCTTCGGCAAGCAGGCGCCTCGCGTGGCGGGTGGCCTCGGCCGTGGCGGCCAAGGCTGCGCGGTGCCGCTCTCGAAGGGGGGCTGCCCCGGTCTGGTCCGGTGTCTGTGGGGATACGTGTCGCAAAATTGCCTTGCGGAGCTCCCCCAGCCCCCGGCCGGTCAGAGCCGATACCTGGACCGTCTCGGTCTCCACTCCCGGGGCCGTAGACGCCCGGGAGGGCAGGTCCGCCTTGGTGAGCACGATGATCTGCGGCAGGGGGTCGCCCGTGTCGCAGTTCAACTCCTCGGCATCTCTATCATCGGCGCCGTCAACGATGTTGGCGACGAGGTCGGCTCTGGCCATCTGCTGTCTGGTGCTCTCCATCGCTGCCTGTTCAGTGGCATCCCCGGTGTCGTGCAGTCCCGCAGTATCGATGAGGCGCACCGATTCTCCCGACCACATCACTCTCCCCTCCAGCCAGTCCCGCGTCGTCCCGGGGACGTCTGTGACGATAGCGCGGTCCTCACCAAGCAGGGCATTGAGCAACGTGGACTTTCCAGCGTTGGGGCGTCCTGCCAGCACGACGGTGAACCCGTCAAGTCGGGCCCTCGCCCCCCGGAATGAGTCCACCAGGCTCGCAGCTTCATACTCTACGCGGGCCATCAGCCGGTCGATGTCGCCAAGCTCTGCAGACGTCACATCTTCGCTGAAATCCAGCAGTGACTCGAGCCGGGCCCGAGCATCTACAAGATCCTCGCGCAATCGGCGAACACGAACGCTCAAGCCCCCCTCAAGAACTCCATATGCGGCCCGCAAACCGCTGACGCTCTGGCTGTGGACCAGGTCCGCCACCGCTTCGGCTTGCATCAGGTCCAACCGGCCATTGAGAAAGGCGCGCCTGGTGAACTCGCCCGGTTCGGCAAGACGTGCCCCATGGCAGATCCCGCGCTCGATGACGAGATCCAGAACAGCATTGCTGCCGTGGGTACTGAGTTCGACAATGTCTTCAGAAGTGTAGGTGTCGGGTGCCGCCAGGTACCATGCCAGGGCGGTATCCACAGGACGGCCGTCGTCGTCGACGACTCGCCCATAGGTCACCTGACGTGGATGCCGCCCCAGAGGCGGGCGGCCATCGAACACCTGTTGGGCAACGGCGAGGGCCCGCGGGCCACTGAGGCGCACCAGGCCGACGCCGCCGCTGCCGCGAGGCGTGCTGACAGCAATGATGGTGTCTGGGCCGCCCATGGGCGATGGGGCGCGGCGAGCTCTACTTCTGGCCCGTCGCCACGACAGGCTGCTTCTTCTGCTTAAGGTGATTGGTCAGTACCTGCTGGCCGATCTGCATCACGTTGAAGACCGTCCAGTAGAGGACGAGGCCTGAAGAAAAGCTCCACATGATGAAGACCATGACCACCGGCATCATGTATACAAGGGCGGCCTGCTTGGGATCCTTCATCGTCATCTTGGACTGGAAGAACATGGCGCCGGACATCAGCAGTGGCAGGATGTGCAACTCGAAGCCTCCCACAGCCACTGCATCGGGCAGCGACAGATCATCGATCCACAGCATCCACGGAGCCTGCCGTAGCTGGATCGCATTGGAGAAGACCTGGTAGAGAGCGAAGAAAATCGGCATCTGCAAGACCATCGGCAGACAACCTCCCAGAGGATTGACGCCCTCTTCCTTGTAGAGTTTCATCGTCTCTTGGCTGAGCTTCTGATTGTTGTTCTTGTACTTCTCCTTCAGGGCTGCCAGTTTCGGCTGGACCTCCTGCATCTTGGCCGCCGATTCGTACGACTTGTGGGTCAGCGGATAGACGAGAATCTTCACGGCGACGCCGAAGGCGACGATCACCCAGCCGAAGTTCGGGATGAACTCGTAGGCGGCGCCAAACACATAGAGCAGAAGCTTGGCGATATCGCGGATCACGGGAAAACCCAGGTCCAGAGCCATGACGAAATCACGCTCGTAGCGTGACACCTGCTCCAGCCCGAGAGGGCCGGCATAGAGCAACAGCTTCCACTCCCGTTCCTCCAGTCCTCCCCAGCGTGTGCCGAGAGAGAATTCGTACTCTCTGAATGGCGCATACGAAAGCGGTCGGCCGTGCATCACGATCTCGTGGCGGTTCTCATTGGAGGGAGAGGCCATGACGGCGAAGTATTTGTTGCGCAGCCCCACCCAGTGCACGTCTCCGCGGCCGTCTTCAGTCTCTGGTTCATCGCCCTCGTCGACCTGCAGGTCAAGCAGGTTCTCATTCACATAGGCCATGACCTGCATCGCCGGCAGATCGAGGTCGGCATCCCGTTCCGCGAGGGCTATGCCACCCCGCCAGTGGGCGAACACCAGGGTATTCTCGTCGAACCCCTGCAGGCGAACCCCCACCTCGATTCCATAGCCACCACCATCTACCCTGATCGTCTTGACCACGGAACGGCCGTCTCCCAGATCGGCCCGAAGCCGCAGCTCACCCTGGCCATCCGCGTCGACATCGACCCGCTCGCGGTCCGGCTCAAAAACAACCTCGCTCAGATCAAGGACCTCGTCTCGCCCGGTCTCAGACTCCAGCGTCAGCACCAGACCTCTACCGCTCTCGGTGAGCAGGCTGACCGGCCCGCCATGGGCCTTTTGGTAGGCCGGCAGTTCCAGACCGACGAAGGCGCCTCCCGTCGTCGATACCTCCAGATGCTGGAGCGGTGTGCGAATGTGGATCCGTCGCTCGGCGACCTCGGCCAACTGAGTTACGGCAGTCGAGCTGACGTCTGTCTCGGAGGCCGCTGTGGTGACCGGCTGCCGTTCCATCGGTTCGGTCACGACCGGAGCTGAGGCCGGCTCCAATGCCAGGTCGCGCGCTGAGTCCCGCCTGGCTTCCGCCACGGCCTCCGGTTCGACCTGAGATTGCTCAATGCCCATCATTTCGTAGTAGTAGGGCAGCAATACGAAAATGGCACCAATCAATAGAAACGCGACGAGAGTTCGCTTGTCGTCCATCAGCTTGTGGATGCTCCAGGCGTTGTCATTCGACGGGATCGTAGCCGCTGCGACCAAAGGGGTGACAGCGGGCGATTCGACACAGTCCATGCCACAGACCGCGCCAGGGGCCGTGGCGACGGATCGCTTCGGCGGCGTACTCGGAACAGGTCGGCAGGTAGCGGCAGCGGGCCGGCAAGAGAGGGGAGAGCAGATACTGATAGAGCCTGATCAGGCACAGCAGAACAATCGTCACAGCACTCGCTCCTCGGCCTGCAGGCTGGCCACCAGATGCGCCAACTCTTCACGCAATCGTTGGAAGGAGGAGTGAGCTGCCGGCGCCTGGGCTAGAACCACTAAGCTGTCTTCAGCGGGTAATTCCAGTTCCCGACAGGCGTGGCGCAGTCGGCGCTTCAGTCGATTGCGCAGGACCGCCTTGCCGAGGCGCTTGCGCAGGACGAAGACGACACCCCCGGGTTCGCGACCGGTACGAACCCAGAGCAGCTGGCCCTTCGTCCATGGCATGCCACCTCTCCGGAAACGCGAACAGGTTCCGGCTGGATCAGACGGCCAGGCGCTTGCGGCCCCGACGGCGCCGTCGGTTCAGCACTGCGCGGCCACCCGGAGTCTGCATGCGCTTGCGGAACCCGTGTTTGTTCCGCCGCCGTCTACGGCTCGGTTGATAGGTACGTTTTGGGATGTGGGCCTCGGTCTCAATGACAAGGGGAGATCCGCCAGGATCGGCCGGATTGAAACCACAAAAAGTAGGTGATCTCGACGGTACTGTCAATTCGCCGAAGTCCCCTTGGAACACCCACTTGGGTGGGTGTCAGGGACGCCGAGCGTGGGCTGACGTCTTGACGACCCGGTGGCCGTTCCCTACCCTAGCGCGCCCTCTGATGCGGGTGGCGCCGCCGACGCTGGCCCGCCCCTGCTGCGACCTCCCACTCCCCTCGGTCGATACCCATGTCGCAGGATGCTCAAGAGTTATGGGCTCAGTGCCTGCTCAACATCGAGCGGCGCGTTCGTGCCCAGAGCTTTAATACCTGGTTTCGTCCCACAACGGCGCGCCGTTTTGACGCTGACGTCCTAGAAATCGAAGTCTCCAGTTCCTACTTTGCTCATTTCGTCGAGAGCAACTACCTGCCGCTGATCATCTCGGTGGTGGAAGAGGAGACCAGGCTGTCGCCGGAGGTCACCTTTGCCGTCGCCGACGACGCTACTGCCTCGCGGGTGCCGGAGGCGTCAACCGATCCGCCGAGGAGTCCATCGCCGACGATTCCGGAGACCACGGGAGCACAGGTGCCTGGCCCCGAGGCGGCGGCTCCGAACCTTGATGGTCCTCTCCTCTATATGCCTCTCAATGAACGTTATCTCTTTGAGACGTTCGTCGTTGGCGAAGGCAATCGGTTCGCCCACGCGGCCTCGCAGGGGGCGGCCAAGTCCCCGGGGAAGACG
Source organism: Candidatus Latescibacterota bacterium (assembly GCA_036011085.1). Lineage (GTDB taxonomy): Bacteria > Latescibacterota > UBA2968 > UBA8231 > UBA8231 > UBA8231. The sequence continues at coordinate 1,050 of DASCMS010000142.1, read as the reverse complement.
CAGTTCAATCCGCTCGTCATCTACGGTGGTGTGGGTCTGGGCAAGACCCATCTACTACAGGCGATCGGCCACTACGCCCTGTCCAAGGAAGCGGGGCTGCGGGTCGTCTACGTGCCTTCAGAGAAATTCATGGGGGACTTCATCGAGTCTCTCCGGCAACAGAACGCTTCTGAATTCCAACGCCTGTACCGGTCCGCCGATGTGCTGCTCGTCGACGACATCCAGTTCCTGATTCGAGGCGAACAGACACAGAACGAGTTCTTCCACACCTTCAACGCCTTGCACCAGAACAGCAAGCAGATCGTCATGACCTGCGACAGCCCTCCGGCGGAATTGAAGGGACTCGAGGAGCGCTTGATTTCAAGATTCCAGTGGGGACTGGTCACCAGTATCGAGCCACCCGATCTGGAAACACGCATCGCCATTCTACAGAAGAAGGCCGAGATCAACGGTATTCATCTGCCGGATGAGGTGGCCACGTTCCTGGGCAATTATATCAGCTCCAACATCCGCGAGCTTGAGGGTACGCTGAACCATCTCATGGCGTACTGTGCCGTGAACCAGGTGGAACTCAGTGTCGATGCCTCTCGCAGGATCGTGCAGGAACGCAGCACTCAGGAGAGTTCTCAGGTGTCGATCGAAGGCATTCAGAAGATGGTGGCCAAACACTTTGATCTGACGCTGGAACTGTTGATCGGCAAGACGCGCAAACATAATGTGGCCTCGCCGCGGCAAATTGCCATGTATCTGGTCAAACGCCATACCAAGAGTCCTCTCAAGGTGATCGGGCTGCATTTCGGCAACCGCGACCACAGCACCGTCGTTCACGCGGTGCAGACGGTTGACAAAAAATGCGGTGAGGATCCCGCCTTTGCCCGCGTTGTACAGTCACTCTCGGAAGAGATACAACGGCAGGCCCCCCAGTAGAATCTGCAATATCCACATCTTGTGCCGGCAGGGTTGTGGAAATGCCGGTTCAAGGCTGTGGAAAGACCTGTGGATAACTCCATCTTCCGACACTCTCGTTGGCAGCCGTGGATAACTCTTGAC
>DASCMS010000141.1:0-4430 GCA_036011085.1 Candidatus Latescibacterota bacterium | reverse complement strand
ACCAAGCGCCTCGCCACGGAAACGCTGCGCGTTTCCTACGGAGGGTGAGTCTTGGTCAGGGCAACTGGGGTGCGCTGGGTTGCTCAGTCCAGGGCGACGACCTTTTCGCTGAAGTCTACGGGGATGCGCATGCGGCCTTCGTTCTTGCGGTCGAAGAGCAGGTAGCCCCGGTCCCGACCGTAGCGCCAGATATCGCGGGTGATGGCCACGTCGTCGCGGCAGTACTTCTCGATCAGGTCCAGTCTTCCCTGCTTCCACCAGCGTAGCGCCTGCAGGCCGTCAGCGGACTTCTCTTTGTCCAGCGTCGATTGCGCCAGGCTGTCGAGGCTGACACGGAAGTTCAACTGCTCCTTGATCTCGCGCAGCATGTCCAGGGTTTCGAGATTACGGAAATCGTACTGCGAATAGCCGCGCAGGACGGAGTAGTCGAAGCCGATACAGTTGAAGCCGACGACGAGGTCGGCAGACTTGAGGTGCTCGATAAGCTCCTGCACGCGGTCTTCGAAGTAGGTGGTGAACTCGTCGGTGCGGCTGTCCCAGACGATGCCGCAGCTGACCCGCATCAGGTGACTCTTACCCCAACCGCCGACCTCGGCGGCACTCAGTTGTGTCTCCAGATCAAAGACGACGACGTGCTGCTCCTGCTCCTCTTCGGGCAGTGCCGGTGTGCTCTCGTCGACTGACTCCCAGTCAGCGAACAGGGGTGGCTCGTCTTCGATCTGATCGACTTCCAGGGCCTCCGGATCCAGGGCGATCCGACCCGAGAGCAGCTCCAGCAGGTGAACACAGCCCGCCTTGTCGAGGGGGTGGTTGCCGGCGCCGCAGGTGGGGAAGTGGATACACGACGGACAACCCTCCTCACAATCACAGCCCTGGACCATGCCCAGGGTCAGCTCCAGCAGACGGTCGAGCATGTCGAAGCCCTTTTCGGCCAGGCCGATGCCACCGGGATACTGATCGTAGATGAAGATGGCGCTCTGGCGCAGTTGGGGGTGCATGGGATAGCAGATGCCGCCCACATCGGTGCCCTTGCTCAACGCCAGCAGCGGGAACAGGGACTTGGTGGCGTGTTCGGTGGCGTGCAGGCAGCCCATGTGATGGTAACCGCGACGCTTGAGATGCTTCTTGAACGGGGCCCCCATCTCGAGCCAGAAGCCGACGGTTTCGAACACCTCCACCGGGCTCTCGAGGGGGTGTCTGGAGATCTTCGCGCCATCGCCGACGCGGATCTTCTCAAAGGCGATGACCTGCGACTCGACGCGCAGGCGACCGAGTTTGGCCTGGTAGCCGTGCATCGGTTTGCTCGCCAGCTCTTCTAGGATCTCGGTCTCTTTCTCCCTCTTCGGCCGCGTGTAATAGGGGACATCGACAACCGTTGCTTCAATCTGACGCTTCACCGGGTTGCGCTCGCCGATCAGATACTGCTTGCCGCGATGCAGATAGATGGCCCCCTCGTAACACTCCGAGTAGATCTGGCCTCCCGAGACGGTGCCGATGGTATAGCGCTTGCCGCCTGACTCAGGCTTGCCACGGGTGACGATGGACCAGCTGTCGCCGATGGCGCGCATGTTGACGAGGCGGTGGGGTTGCTTGCGGGAGGCGAACCAGGCGTCGCCGTCAGCCCTCTGCAGCAGCTCACCCCGTTCCGTGAGGGTGTCGAGGGCATCGCGGTACCCGGGGATCTCGGCGTAGCCGCTCTCGGCCAGACTCAGGGGGAGTTCGCGCGCGGCACAGGGCAGGTGCTGTTCGAGGATGTAGTGGTTTGACGGGTCGGCCACGGCATCCTCGATGTCGCGGCCGAAGAACTGCTCCGGGTGTTTCATGAAGTACTGGTCGAGGGCATCGCGGCTGGCCAGCAATATGACGAGGGACTCCCGTCCACGGCGACCGACACGGCCGGCGCGCTGCCAGGTGTTGACGATGGATCCCGGGTAACCGACCAGGACACAGATGTCGAGGCCGCCGATGTCGATGCCCAGTTCCAGTGCCGACGTGGTGACGACACCGAGCAGGTCACCGGAGATCAGCTGTGACTCGATCTGGCGGCGTTCCTCGGGCAGGTAACCGGCACGGTAAGAGCTGATCTTGCGACGCAGGTCATCACGGTGTTGTGTCGCCCAGCGGAAGACGAGCTCGGTAATCGTGCGTGCCCGGGTGAAGACGATGGTGCGCAGCTGCCGCATGACGCCGGCCTGGAGCAGCCGTGAGGCCACGGTGTTGGGACTGTCCACCGGATCGACGAACAGAAAATGTCGGGTGGCCGAAGGCGCGCCGGAGTCGGTGATGGCGACGAAGGGTTGGCCAAAGAGGCGCTCGGCCAGCTGTTGCGGGTTGCCGATGGTGGCCGAACAGGTGACGAAGCGGGGCACACTGTCGTAGCTGCCGCACAGGCGGTTGAGCCGGCGGAACAGGTGCAGCACGTGGGAGCCGAAGATACCGTTGTAGGTGTGCAGCTCGTCGACGACGAGCCAGCGCAGGTTCTTGAGCACGTCCTCCCAGGCTTCGTGAAAAGCGAGCAGGCCGGAGTGCAGCATGTCGGGAGTGGTGATGAGAATGTTCGGCGGGTGCTTGCGGATTTTCTCGCGCAGGTGTGGCTTCGTGTCGCCGTCGTAGATCTCTGCCGTGAGCCCACAGGAGAGGTTGCCGAGGACGGTGCGTAACTCGTCGAGCTGGTCCTGTTCCAGCGCCTTGAGCGGGAAGATGTAGATGGCACAACCGGACGGGTGCTGCATCAGGTCGTCGAGGACGGCGGCGTTGTAGACCATCGTCTTGCCCGATGAGGTGGGCGTGGCGACGACGACGTTGCGGCCCTCCTGCAGGTGGCGGATGCCCTCCTCCTGATGGGACCAGAGGCCTTCGATACCGGCGGCCTCCATGATGCGGGCCACGCGTGGCCCAAGGTGTGAGGCGTCGATGACGCGACGTTCCGGATGGGGCGGGATCGTCTGCCGATGGACGATCGTGTCGGAGAGGAAGGTGTGTTCGAGGAAGCTGATGAAACTGTGCACATCCTGTGCACCGGAGTTCGCCAAACTGCGGCAAACTCCTGTGTCGGTGTTCTGGCTAGTGCCGCATCCTGCGGCGGGTGTTTCCGGGTTGCGGCGAACTCCTGTCTCGGTGGTGCAGCCGGGGCCGCATCCTGCGGCGGGTGTTTCCGGGTTGCGGTCGACTTCTGTTTCGGTGGTTCTGCGGGCGCCGGGTCCTGCGGCCGGAGGATCTGGACGGTGCTGCTCTGGTCTCAGGGGAGCAGGGGGTGGGCTGTCCGGGCTTGCGTGGAAATCGATGAGATCGTGGTCGGTGGGACGGGTTGATCCGGGGTCGTCCTCATCGAGGAAATCGTCGGGGGACAGGCGCTTGATCACGGTGATCCTGATGGAAATAGGGCGCAAATGAGCACTGGATCACAAGTATACCTATGGACCACGCGCCCCGGCAAGCGGGAGTTTGTTGAGGTGCGGTGGATGGGCTATTGTCTCGACTCAACCCTGAAAGGATCACCATGAGCCTGATACGCCCCCTTGCCATCCTGTGCCCACCACGCCGATCGCAGCCGACCCCGCATCCGCGTGGAGCCACTCAACCCGTGGACCCACCTGGACCTGGTGAACGATCCGGAGAACTTCCAGTTCGCCATCGTCACCGATCGCACCGGCGGCCACCGTGCCGGCGTCTTTCCCGATGCCATGGGCAAGCTCAACCTGTTGCAGCCCGAGTTCGTGCTGTCAGTGGGCGATCTCATCGAGGGCTATTCGGGGGATCGTTCCGTCCTCGATACCGAGTGGGACGAGTTCATCGGTTTCGTGGAAGAACTCGACATGCCCTTCTTCTATCTGCCCGGCAATCACGATATTAGCAATCCGGTGATGGCCGAGGTCTGGGAAGAGCGCTTCGGTCGCTCCTACTACCACTTCGTCTATATCGGGACGTGCTGTTCATCGGCCTGAACTCCGAAGACACCGGGCCGCAGACGATCACCACGGAGCAGGCTGACTGGGTGGAAGGTGTGCTGGCAGACAACGAAGACGTGCGCTGGACGATGGTCCTGTTGCATAAGCCGCTGTGGCTCTACACCGAGGCCGGCTCCGACGAGATGCACGCCATGTGGACCCGGATCGAGGGCATGCTCACGGGGCGCAAGCACTCGGTATTCGCCGGGCATTTCCACAGCTACACGAAATACGAACGTCAAGAGAACAACTACTTCGTGCTGGCAACCACGGGTGGAGGCAGCGGACTCCGAGGTCCGCTCTACGGTGAGTTCGACCATGTCGTCTGGGTGACGATGATGGATGACGGCCCGCGCATCGCCAACCTGATGCTCGAGGGTATCTGGGACGAGAATGTGCGCACCGAGGAGACGGCGGCACTGCTGGGGGCACTCGCGTCGGGACGTGCCATCGCTCTTCAGCCGGTGTTCTCGGAGAGTGAGC
>DASCMS010000140.1:0-29416 GCA_036011085.1 Candidatus Latescibacterota bacterium | reverse complement strand
GGGAGCCTTGATCCTGGCCAGCGCTATCAAGCCGGCCAACTTGCCCTGATCCGACTCACTCATCCGTTTCAGCTGTGACGGTAGACCCCCTCGATCTCCAGCGCACGAGTGTGCTCCGGAATAGGGACTTCGGGTTCGGCACCTGAAGCACACGGTGGCACACGAGGGCAAACGCGGAGATCGCCCCTAGTGCGGCCGGCATGGCAGCAAAGGCCCCCCGAACGGGATGCCACAGAATCCCCATCAACGACAGGGCAATGAAGCCGGCAACGAAGATCACTAGGGATTCCAGTGGTGGCTTGAGTCTCAGATACACTCCAAAAAACGCCCCAAACCCCACCCAGGATAGCGTGGCCACAACGCACCAGACAGACTGCTCGCCAGGTGAGAGCAAGGGGTAGATGTCCCTCAAAGCCATGCGGGCGATGATCCATGCATTCGCCTTCACCTTGTTCTTGAGATACTCCCACGGATAGAGGGATACATACTTCATCCACATGCGGAAGAAGAGATGATCCGCCTTCGGTGCGCCGCCGATAATGGCACGGTCTGCCTCCGAGATGGCCACCTCGAGCTCCCTCGCCTTCGCTTCGATCAGGTCTCTGTTCCAGACAAACTTGTCTGTGTCGTCGATGCCAAGGGAGTTCTCGAAGACCCCTATGCCCAGATACACCATCGAGAACGTCGCGTGGTTGTCATATTGGGGCCGCACGTGCTCAAACCCCATTTGGCGGTCTCGGTATCCCCGGAGTCCTTCAACGAACAGGTCAAAGCCAGCAACACCGAGAAGTGAGACCACCAGGATTTGGACCAGGGTCTTGGCTGGTCTTGCGAATCGTAGGAAGAACAGCGGTGCGCAGATGCCAATCACGATCAGTATGACGGAGCGGTTGGCGCTGTGGATCACCGAGATGTAGCGGAGGAAGAACGCGAGCAGGAGGAACGCACCGAGCCAGTACCGCATGCTCTGGGGTCTGTGTCTGAAGACCTGACACAGCATGATACAGAAGATGCCGGCGAGCAAAGGCGCGACGGTCACCATCCCCTGGATGGGGTAGTCCATGGTGAACAGCGTCTGCGTTCTGTACGAGAAGAGCAGGCTTGCGCTGGTTGCGAAGATCGTGGGATGGAGCAGCCAGTTGCCGTGGTAGACCGACAACAGTACGCTGAACAGCCAGACTGCCATCAAGTACATGACGTAGTTTCGCAGCAACAGCGTTGCCACGGTGGGTCGAATGTCAGAAACCATGGCAGCGAGGTCCCAGAATACGGCGTCAAGATGATCGTAGTCTGTATCCTCGGAGAACTGCTCAAGGCGTTCGTACTGATGCGGATTGTCTGGCCGCTTGTGAGACTCTATCAGCAACGGAACAGCCAGATCTGCTGCGATCTCCGTCGACTGCAAAAAGGGCTGCGGATTTCCGAGGTCGGCTATGTCAGACTGTTCGATCGTCAATGCACTTTGAGGATCGAGGGCCAACCAAAGCAGGATGACCCCGTTGACCGCACACGAAACCAAGATCCGGTGAAGCGTGAACGTCTCCGTCAAGGCGGCGGCGTAGCTCCTGTTGTGAGACTGCATCGAAGACGGATCGCCGATACCGCCTGAGGCCATTCTTATCTCATCCCCGTGGGCGTCGAAAGCAGCTCACGACTACAAGGGTTTGCGGAGCGCGGTTCAGCAAAGAAAGCAACTGAGGGTAATGACGACAGCAAGGGACGAGCCAGTAGCGCCTCTGACTTGCCCGGCCAACCGGTGGCTCTGGTTCGCGTCGCTGGCCCTCGGCCTCGGCGTGATCGCCCTCCGTTTCGACGAGTATGTCGTGGGCTCCATCACCGATGACGCGGTCTACACGGAGTTGGCCCGCTCGCTCTCCGAGGGGCGTGGTCCAGCCATCCATCTGGGCGACTGTACCTCCTATCATCTTCGTCAGTTGTTCCCCCTTGGCTATCCACTCGTACTTAGCGCCGTCGCCTGGGTAGCGCCGACGTCCACCTCAGCACTCAAGCTCCTGTCGGTCGCAGCGACGCTCGTTACGGCGATCCTGCTTTTCAAGCTTCTCCAACCGCTGGTATCGCCAACGGGGCGCCTGGTGCTCGTGAGCCTTGCACTCCTCAACCCCTGGACGATCGCCTACTCGAATCGAGTCCTCAGCGAGGCCGTCTATGCTTCCTGTTCGCTGGCGGCGACGCTCGCGTATGTGACATGGCGTAGCCGACCGGCAATCTCATTGCATACATTTGCCGTCGCTGCGCTACTGGGATTGAGCGCCAGTGTACGGACCGTCGGCCTGTCTCTGATCAGCGCGGTGCTTGCGGACCTCTTGCTGAGACGAGACTGGCGTCGATTCTGCGTGCTCGCCCCTGCAGTGGCGTTGGCGCTGGCGCCACAGATCTGGGCAACGGGAGGCGACCTGATCTCCCAGGGCTACCATGTCCAGGTGTTCGAGCACGGCGATGACGCTGTCGCTCGGGTCTTCTCAGCCGCACATCACTTCACGGCGTACCTGAAGCAGCTGCCTGCAGCCCTCGTTCCTGCCTTCGGCGATCGCTTGCAGGCCATGGCTGCATCTCGTGGACTCGAAGGCGTCTACGTCGTTGCCACGTCGCTTCTCGGCTTCTGCCTGCTCAGCGTTATCACTCTGGGCCTGTGGTCTGTCCCCGATCAGGGCCGGCGTAGCTACCGTGTGATCGGGGTCTACCTGTTCTTGTATGCCGGAGCCATGCTCAACTTCCTGAGCGGACCTTGGGGCATCCAACTCCGATTCCTGGTTCCGGTGCTGCCATTCCTCTACCTGGGTCTGTTCATCGGTGCAAGGCGGTTGGCCGCCCTCATGTCGGGATCGTCAGAGCGCCTCGCCATCGCAGCCATGGTGGCCATTTTGCCGGTTTCGGTAGCCCACAACGTCTACCGTATCGCAGACCCAATGGGAAGCTCCCGTTCCGTCTCCGGTCGTGGATTCGTCGACTATTCCCGAGGGATGGACTGGTTCAGGGCGAATTCGGCTCCTGACGCGATGATCATGGCTTCGTACCCTCTCGAGAGGCACATACACTTCGGCCGTCCGACCGTCGCCTGGCCATCGTCATCTGCCATCGGCAATCTTCACTCCGTGGCGCAGAAGTGTAACGTCCGATACTTCCTCGTCGCTCCGGGAGATCCCGAGTCACCGGACGAGCTCAACGACACCGAGAGAGCCAGGCTGGCCATCCTGCGCTCGTGCCCCCAACGGTTCAGGCCTCTTCTCGACAGCCCCCACCAAAGCCTGTACATCTTCGAATCCATCGACGAGTGATGCTAGCCGGTGGCATCGCTTTCTCCTATGAGACCAGGCCGCTGCGGGCGATGGCGAACGTCTCCGTCATCGGGCCCCGTAGACCAGCCCCATACTGACCAGGCCCCAGAGCAACAGATTCAACTGCAGGGCGCGATCCCGCCAGAGCCAGACGGTGGGATCGTCCTCCTCGCCTCGATGTACCAGATAGAGATAGCGGAGAACGCCGTAGAGCACGAAGGGAATCGTCCACTGCATCTGCCGGCTGGCCGTGACGCCCCCTTCGCCCACTCCCATGGCGTACAGGGCGTAGCAGACGACAGTGGCTGAGGCCAGAACGGACATGACCTGGTCGAGATAGACCACGTCGTAGGCGCCCAGCGACTCCCTGTGTTGGGCCGCATCGGCCTCCAGACGAACGAGTTCGCCGCGGCGCTTGGCGGCGGCGAGAAACAGTGTCAGGGTGAAGGTGCAGAGAATGAACCATGTGGAGATGTCCACGGCGATGACGACAGCCCCACCGACAGCACGGAGCAGGAAGCCTGAAGCGACGATCAGAATGTCGACGAGGGCGACGCGCTTCAAGCGCAGCGTGTAGGCCAGGTTTATCGACACGTAGATCAGACAGACGACAGCGAAGTCGGGATGCAACAGAGCAGCGCCCACCAGCCCACCGGCGAACAGCACAATGGCACCAAAGAGCGCCACTGGACGTGACAGATCGCCACTGGCGATAGGGCGACTGCTCTTGGCGGGGTGCAGACGGTCGGCTTGGGCGTCTGCCAGGTCGTTTACCAGATAGACGGCCGAACTGAGCAGTACGAAGACGACGGTCGCCAGCAGGGCCGTCACCAGATATGGCGGGTCGAGCAGGTGTTGGGAAAACACGACTGCCGCCAGGACGACGCCGTTCTTCACCCACTGTCGAGGTCGAGTCGTTCGGAGGAGTGGTACAATCACCGCAACGCCCGTTCAGCGTCCGCCCGCCCGGCGTCAGCCTCTTCGGCTACCTTCAGAATTCGGTCTCCGGGTCCTCGAACGTGCGATCCGGACCCATCTCCTTGGCCTTATCGAGAGCGATCGCCAGCCGACGCAGAAAATCCTCCACCAGCTCCTTGACGACCACCTTGGCACCCTCCGGTGTCGGCTTTCTGGAGACAACGCCGAAGCTCAGTGTCAGTGATATCTGATCACTGCCACATTCGAACTGACGGTTCATGACACGTGCCCGCAGGGTCAGCGACCGACGCTTGACCCGCGTGACGTCGCCGTTCGGCACGAGGAGGATGAAGTTGGCGCCATCGAGGTGGACGAGTTTCTCCTCCTCCTCGACGTTGTCAGACAGGAAGTTGGCGACACCTTCTACGATCTGATCGCCGCCTTTGCGACCATACTTGGCATTGTGTTCGCCGAGATTGTCCGGCGCCATCATCACGCATCCCAACGGCAGCCCTTCGGCATTGGCGGTGCTGATCGCCTGCGGCAACATGGCGGTGGTGAAGAAGACTTTGTTTGGAAGTCCGGTGTGAGAATCGGTCCCGGCGATACGCATCCAGCGTCGATTGCTGGCCCGAAGTTTGTTGTTCTCATCCTTCAGGCGGGCGATCTCCGCCTGAAGTTTGGGCACCGTATTGTCGCCAGATGGTTCCGTCATTCCCGTGCCTGCGATTCGAATGTTTGCGGGTTCTACCGGAGAGAAGCTAAATTACACTCAGACAACACGATCCCGCAAGAAAGACAACCCCTGACACTCTGGATTCTACCCGTAGCCTTCGCCCTCATCGGGTTGGTGGCCGGCGTCGCCGCGTGGCGCCAGCGCCAGCGCCGTAGCAACCGGCTGCAGCTGCGCCTGCTCGCGGGACGCCGACGCCTCCTCGGCGAAGAGGTCGACTCGCGCAGTGAGCGGCTGTCAAGGTTGAAACCTGAGGAACTAGCTGCCGATCGACGCGCCGCGGACTCGGTCCTCGATGGCATCCACATGGCGTTGCTCGACCGCGAGGCCCATCTACAGAACCTGCAGGACCTGGCCCACCTGCAGCAGCACCAGCTGGCGATCCTGCGACACCGGCATCAGGAGCTGTCGACGCAGATTCCTCAGCAACCGGCGCCGCCACAGGTCGGATCCGACGGCTCGATCATCGACCAGCGCGAACAGCTCGAGGATCGGTTCCTCGAGACGCTGCAGCAACGCGAAGATACGCCGAAACCCCGGCGACGGCGTCGACGCAACTGAGGCGCTGACCGCGGCCCAGAAACGAACGCAGGCGACTTCCGGAACCCTGGAAGCCGCCCTCTGTACTGCCACCGATCTGCTGTTGCCGACCGCGTCGCTGGAGTTTCCTACACTTCCAGGATCTCCGCTTCCTTGCTCTTGATGATCTCGTCGATGCGTTTGACGAAGTCGTCGGTGATGATCTGAATGCGGTCGTGCGCCCCCCGGGACTCATCCTCTGAGACCTCGCCGCCCTTCTGGGCCTCGTCGATGAGATCGAGACTGTCCCGCCGCGCGTGCCGCACCGCGACCCGCCCCTCCTCGGCCCGGTGCCGGGCGACCTTCGTCAGGTCGATACGCCGCTCTTCGGTCAACTCCGGAATCGGCAGGCGGATGACCTGGCCGTCGTTGCTGGGATTCAGTCCGAGGGTGGCGTCGGCCCGGATCGTCTTCTCGATCTCGCCGATGATGCTGGCCTCGTACGGCTTGATCATCAGCAGGCGCGGCTCGGGGGCGCTCACCGTCGAGAGCTGATTCAGGGGCGTGGCCGTGCCGTAGTAGTCGACGCGGACGCCGTCGAGCAAGGACGTGGTAGCCCGCCCCGTGCGGATTCCGGCCAGATCGCGTTGCATCGCCTGCAGCGCCGTCGCCATGTGCTGCTCGGTCTCACTGAGGATTTCATCGATCATGAGTCACCCTCCCGACCCCATGTGGGCCGATCTCCGTTGTCAGGATTCGCCAAGACGGAAACAGGAGAAACGCTGAATCGAGATCTTCTCGCCGATCTTGGCCGTCAACTCTGTGAGCAGATCCTGGATCGTCTTATCCGGATCTTTGACGAAGGACTGCTCCACGAGGCAGACTTCCTGAAAGTACTTGTCGAGTCTCCCGGTGACGATCTTCTCGGCGATGTGCTCCGGCTTGCCTTCGTTCTTGGCCTGCTCGAGATAGATCTCCTTCTCCTTCTCCACAACGGCCGGGTCGATATCCTCGCGCGACACGGCCACCGGTCCCTCGGCGGCGATGTGCATGGCCACACCCCGGGCGAAATCCTGGAAGTCGTCTGTCCTGGCCACGAAGTCGGTCTCGCAGTTGACCTCGACCAGCACGCCCAACCGGCTGCCCGGATGAATATAGGACATGACGACACCTTCGTTGGCATCCCGACCGGCGCGCTTCTCAACGGCGGCCATGCCCTTCTTCCGCAGGTGGTCGACCGCCTGCTCCAGGTCGCCCTCGGTCTCGACCAGAGCTTTCTTACACTCCATCATGCCGATGCCGGTGCGATCACGCAACTCGCGCACGACAGCGGCGGTAATCTCTGCCATCTCTATCTTCTCTTCTTCAGGCAGTCGCCGCGGCCGCAGCCGTCGACGACTTGGCGTCGGTGGTTTCTTCGTCCTCTTCGGTGCGTGCCCCCTTGCCCTTCTCGGATGCCGCCCGACCTTCGATCACCGCGTCTGCCATGGCATGGGTAATCACCTCGATGGAGCGGATGGCGTCGTCGTTGCCGGGCACGGCAAACTCCACCTGATCCGGGTCGGAATTCGTATCGACGATGGCGACGGCGGGAATGCCGAGCTTCCGCGCCTCGGAGATGGCACCGTGCTCGTGCATGATGTCAACGACGTAGATCAGGCCCGGCAGACCGTTCATCTTGCGGATGCCTTCGAGGGTCCTGACCATGCGCACCCGCTCCTTCTCGAGCAGCAGGACTTCCTTCTTTTTCAGCTTCTCGTACGTACCATCCTGGGCGATACGATCCAGATGATCCAGGTGGCGGATGTTCTGTTTGATCGTCTGCCAGTTCGTCAGCATCCCTCCGAGCCAGCGCTCGGTGACGAAGAACATGTCGCAGCGTTCGGCCTCGGCGCGGATCACATCGACGGCCTGCTTCTTCGTGCCGACGAAGAGTACCGCCTTGCCGGACTGTGCCGTCTTGCGCACGGCTTCGGACGCCGCCTCGAGACGACTGACCGTCTTGTTGAGATCGATGATGTGGATACCGTTCCGCTCGGTGAAGATGTAGGGCTTCATCTTCGGGTTCCAGCGGCGCGTCTGATGGCCGAAGTGGGTGCCGGCCTCGAGCAGATCCTGAATCGGTACGGACATGTGCTATTCTACTCCTGAGATTGGTTGTGGCCTCCGCCCCCCGTCATCTGCACACGGAACCGACGGGCCTCGTTTCACAAGCCAAGGCAAGCGAAGCTTGCCCCAAACGAGCTTGCTCGTCAGCACCACCCGTATGCATCGGAAGGGCGTGCGTTTAGAACCGCCCGAAAGAGCGGCTCATTCATGAGTACGGCCCCAACCGGGGCCGGACTCGCTTGGTAACACTGTATCTCGCATCACGAGAACGGTCGCAGTTTGACCGTTCTCGCAAAAGCGATAGCGCAGTTTGCTATCGCTTCGAGAACTGGAAGCGCTTGCGCGCCCCGGCGAGACCGTACTTCTTGCGCTCCTTCTCCCGCGGATCGCGGGTAAGGAAGCCGGCACGCTTGAGTGTGGCGCGTAGCGTCGGATCAGAGGAGACCAGAGCCCGGGCGATACCCAGCGACATGGCTCCTGCCTGTCCCCGCAATCCGCCGCCATTGCTGCTGATCTGGATGTCGAATTTGTCGCGCGTCTCGGTCAGCTGCAACGGTTGAACCATGATCATCTCGAGTGCGTCGCGGCGCAGATAGTCCTCGACTGTGCGGCCATTGATGATGATCTGCCCGGAACCGGGACGGATGCGCACGCGCGCGACGGAGGTCTTGCGGCGGCCGGTGGCCTCGAAACGCTGCTCTTCAGCCATGTTCTCTCATGTCTGGTAGTTGGGTCCTGTTATCGGTGGCTAGAGGCTCAGGGCCTCGGGCTGCTGGGCTACGTGGTCGTGATCGGGGCCGGCGTATACACGCAGCTTCTTGAACATCTGCCGGCCGAGGATGTTGTTCGGCATCATGCCCTTGACGGCGGTGCGAATGATGCGCTCGGGGTGCTTGTTGAGCATCTCTTCGTACGTCGTCGTACGGAGGCCACCGGGGTAACCGGTGTGGCGGTGGTAGACCTTCTGCTCCGCCTTGCGCCCCGTAACGCGCACCTTCTCGGCATTGATCACGACGATGTGGTCACCCAGGTCCATATGGGGTGAGTAGGTCGGTTTGTGCTTGCCGCGCAGCACGTGGGCGATCTGCGAGGCGAGACGGCCGAGAGTCTTGCCGTCGGCGTCTACCACAAACCAGCGCCGCTCGATGTCACCGGCTCTCGGGGTGTAGCTCTTGGTCGTCACGAATGCCTTATCCCAGCTGCGGCCGTAAAGCCCATATCTGATTGGCCCTTATGCCCTAGTTTGATCATCTCGGACGCGGGCGGTACGAAACAGCAAAACTACGTCCCCTCTGAGAGACTGTCAACAGAGGATCCCTCCCTGTCGCGCCGGCGCCACCAGCGGATCCCAATGAGCCCCACCACCACGAGCAGCATGGCGCCGATCACGCGGTTGTAGCTCCCCAGCCACTCCGTCACGACTTCCCAGTTCTGTCCCACCTGCATGCCGGCATACAGCAGGACGCCATTCCACAGGAGCATACTCAGGAACCCGAGACTGGCCACCTGTCGCCAGCCCATCCCCCCCAGACCAGCAGCCAGGGCGATGACGGAACGAATCCCGCTCAGGAATCGGTTGGCCAGCACCATCCAGGCACCATAGCGTGCCAGCCAACCCTCCGCCTGCTGCAGCCGTTCGGGTGAAAACACCCTGGATCCACCCGGCCGCTGCAGGATGGCACGTCCCCGCGAGCGCCCCAGGTAGTACATCACGAGAAACCCGCAAGTTCCACCAGCACAGGTGGATACGTACACCGGCAACCAGTCCAGCACACCACGCCCGACCAGATAGGCGGAGAGCACGACGACCAGATCCCCTGGCACAGGTGGCAGGATGTTCTCCAGGAAAGCGCTGAGGGCAAGTGCGCCATAGGCGAGCGCTGGGGGCCAGTCGCCGATGCGGCTGACGGACGCCTCAATCCAGCCACCCAGATCAGGCATCTTCAGCCGTTGCCGGCACCCGCAGAAGGACCGTGGCCTGAGCCGCCAACCCCTCCTGTCTGCCGACGAAGCCCAGTCGCTCCGTCGTCGTCGCCTTCACCGACACTCGACTGGCCGGCATGCCGAGCGCCGTGGCCAGGGCAACACACATCGCCTCGATGTGAGGCGCCAGCTTCGGGGCCTGCGCCATGATGACGGCATCGATGTTGACAGTCCGGCTCCCCGCATCGCGCAGCCGCTGGCCGACACGCTCGAGCAGGAGCAGGCTGTCGATGCCCTCGTAGGCGGGATCATCATCCGGAAACAGCCGTCCGATGTCACCCAGGCGAGCCGCGCCGAGGAGGGCGTCGATCACCGCGTGTGTGAGCACGTCGGCATCGGAGTGCCCGGCCAGGCCCTGTTCCGACTCGATCCGAACTCCCCCAAGAATCAGCGGTCGGCCACGGGCAAAGGCATGTACGTCGTACCCCAGGCCGACTCGCAGATCGCTGGTGTCGTGGGAGGGCAGGTCGATGGCGTTGGTGATCTTCACGTTCTCAGCCTCCCCGGGGATCACGTGGACGGCGACGCTAGAAAGCTCGACGAGAGAAGCCTCGTCAGTGGCCATTTTAGTGGCAGCCGATTCATCGGCCATGGCAAATGCCCGTTCCAGAAGATCGCGCCGGAAGCCCTGGGGCGTCTGGGCGTTGAACAGCCGGCTGCGTCTCGGTGACTCGAGTACGACACCTTCTTCCACGACCTTCACCGTCTCCGTCACCGGCATCACGGGGATTGCGGCGCCATGATTCCGCGCCGCACGGATGACCGCCTCTACCAGTTCGGCAGACACCCAGGGACGAACCGCGTCATGTACGAGGACGAGTTCGTCCGCTTCCGCCGAAGGCAGGCTCCCCAGGGCGGCGCGCACCGAGTCGGCTCGCTCAGCACCGCCTGACACTGGGGGCTGTAGCTTGTCGAAGTCCCCGGCGACAGCACGGAAATCTCCGGCGTCATCAGGATGGATGGCCACGACGATGGTGCCCACAGCAGGACACTGCTGGAACCGCTGCAGAGCATGCCACAACACGGGCCGGCCGTGCAGGAGCTGGTACTGTTTGGGCACTCCCTCGCCGAAGCGGCGGCCGCGTCCTGCGGCTGGAATGATGACGGTGGTTGTGGGCATAGGCTTTAGTGTATGAACATGGCATCGCCATAGCTGTAGAAACGATATCTCTCAGCCACGGCGACACGGTAGGCGGCCAGCAACCGATCCTGACCGGCAAGGGCGCTGACCAGCAGCAGCAGGCTGGAACGGGGCAGGTGGAAGTTCGTCACCATGGCGTCGACGGCGTGAAACGTATGCGGCGGGCAGATCAGCAGGTCCGTCCAGCCCTCTCCCGCCCTCAGACTCCCCTCGGCGGCGCAGGTTTCCAGCGTCCGTACCGTCGTCGTGCCCACGGCGATACACCGACCTCCGGCGCGACGCCTCTCGGTGATCGTCTGTATGGTGTCCACGCCCACGTGGTAGTACTCGGCCTCCAACTGGTGTTCTCGTGGATCCTGGCTGCGCACGGGCTCGAACGTCCCGGGACCTACGTGCAGTACCAGCCGCTCGACAGCCACACCCCGGGCCCGGACAGCATCGAGGAGTTCCTCGGTAAAATGCAGACCCGCCGTCGGTGCAGCGATCGATCCTGGGGCGCGGGCGAATACGGTCTGATAGCGCTCAGCGTCGATCGCTTCCGGCGGGCGCCGGATGTACGGAGGCAGGGGGAGCTCTCCCGCTTCACTGGCCATGGGCAGAAGTCCCGCAAGACCAGTGGGATCATCAGAGGCGTCGACGATGCTGTCGACAGGGAGCCGCAGACGCACCCGATCCCCGACCCTCTCCACCACTTCGAGCCGCCACGAACCACGATCCAGCCGGATGACATCACCTGTCCGCAGACCACGCAGGGGCCGGCCAAGGGCGAGCCATGTTCCCTCTTCGATCTCCCGCCGCAGCAAGAGCAATTCGATACGACCGCCAGTACGTTCCTTGTGCCCATGCAGTCGCGCCGGGACCACACGTGTTTCGTTGAGCACGAGCACATCCTCGGGCCGAAACCGCTCGATGACAGCACAAAACTCGGAGTGCGCGACGTCGCCGCGCTGGCGATCGAGGAGCATCAACCGGGACGCGTCACGGCGTTCGGCGGGATACTGGGCGACCAGGTCGTCGGGAAGATCGAAGTCGAATTCTTCGATGTGCATTCGTGCGTCAGTCAGCCATCGGGAAGGCCGGCGAACGTACAGGCGGTCTTCGGGAGGGTCAAATTGAAGAAGGGGCCACCTCTTCCGTGAGGCAGCCCCTTCCCCGCCGTGGGGGTCTGGCCGATTTGCCTACCGGAGGCCGGATTTACCTAGAGCAGAGACAGAGCCCCGATGGAGGTCACATTTGCCTGCACCAGCATGGCGTTGCTCGTCTGCACCAGCAGTTGGGATCGAGTGAACGCCGACACCTCACGAGCCACATCTGCGTCGCGGATCGTGGCGTCGGAGGCAGTGATATTCTCGATCTCCACCTCGGTGAATCCGATGGAGAAACTCAGCCGGTTCTGCACGGCACCGAGGTTTCCTCGTGCCGCCGATACCGTGTCAATCGCCAGGTCGATACTACTGATGGAGGCCCGCGCGGTTTCGATCGTAGCCACCGACAGGCTGCCCAGATTGAGGGACGTCCCGGTGGCCCGCAGGTCCGGGATCCCGACCTCGAGGCGGTTGACGAAGGTGTCGGTGGGTCCCACCTGGAAGATGCCACCGGTGGTTCCCTCGACGACGATGGTGGAACCGTCGAGGTCGCCGTCGGTGTAGTCACCCGTCGCCCCGATGGCATTGGCGCCGGCGAGGGTGACCTGAACACCGAGTCGATCGAAGTTCACGATCGTGCTGGTCCCGGTGGCGACCACCGATCCATCAAGCGCGGTCCCGGTATTCAGCGTCTGCGTCACCAGGCCGTTGCCCAGTGTGAGGCGACCATCACCGGCGCCGTCGACGAAGGTGAAGGTACCGGCGCTGACCGCCGATATACCGACTCGGAGTACTCCGGTTGTGGCGCTGGCGGTGATCGCCGTGGAGCCGGTGCTGCTGACTGCATTACCGTACCCCGACAGCAGGTTGCTACTATTATAGGCCGTCGCCGAGGCGATCCGGTCGATCTCCGACACGAGCTGACTGAACTCGGCCGAGATGGATTCGCGGTTCCTGTCGTTGATCGTACTGTTCGATGACTGGATGGACAGTTCACGCATACGCACCAGGATATTGTTGACCTCCTGGAGCGATCCCTCCGCCACCTGCAGCAGGTCCGAGCCCTGCTGGGCGTTGCGGACATTCTGGTTGAGCTTCGCCGCCTCGCTCCGCATCCCCTCAGAAACGACGAGGCCCGAGGCATCGTCCATCGCACGATTCACCCGCAGACCGGAGGACAATCGCTCCAATTGCCGATTGGCCCCCGTGACGTTGCGTGAGATCGCCCGCTGTGTATTCAGCGCCGCGATATTGCTGTTTACTCGAATTGGCATTATCTGCCGGCCTCCTTGCTCCTCAAAGAAAGATCCCCTTCCCGGGGAATCCCCCCGCCAACACCGGGCAGGCGTCGTGCGGCTGATCAAGGGTGTCGACCCCGATTCTGAGCCCTGCCAGATCCCCTCCTGGACCGGCTGGACTCATCGGGCCTTCGCCTCCTGTTCCGTCTATCGGAACCACTTGCCCGGAACTTTAGCGCTTATGTGGGTTTTTTTTCGGTTTCCCTGGAATTCATCAAAAAAACTGAAGTTTCTCCGTGAGGGGACGATAAGCCTAACGTGATACCAAGTCCCCGTAAATGCTCGCAAGTAGTATGGGGGGCAAGGAGGCAGAATCGCACGGCCGCTCATGGAGGACGGCCGGTAGCAGAAACAAGGAGGTTGATGAGGTATGAATGCAGCACGAATCAACAGCAACCCGGCATATGACCGGGCGATCTCCGATTTCAGCCGCGTGGATCGGTCAGGCAGGGCGCACAGTCAACGCCTCGCCTCCGGTATGCGCGTCAACGGAGGCAAGGATGACGGCGCTCACCTCTCTGTATCAGAGGGTATGCGCGCCGAGCTGGGCGGCCTGACGGAAGGTACCAGGAACACGGAGAAGGCCATGGATCTGTTGCGCATCGCGGAAGGAGGGATGAATGAGATCAGCTCCATCCTGCTGCGCATGCGGGAACTGGCGACTCAGGGCACCACGGATACGCTGAACGACACCAATCGCGAGGCGATGGACGCGGAGTTCAATCAGTTAAAGGAGTACATCGACCGAATCGCCAAACTGGCCTCGTACGACGATCAGAGTCTGCTGTCCGGCTTCGGCAACGACGTCGACGAGGTCCTGTCCACCGCCCTGGACGCCAACGGCGACACCGGCGTGCGTCGGGTCAATGTCTCCGGCACGGACTCCGGGACGTACACCTTTGTCGACACTGGCAATGACAACGAGATCACCCTCGGCAACGGTACGGTGACGCAGACGGTGTCACTCGGGTCCATCCTGGATGGCGACCAGGTGGCGGACGGCACTACGGTGGTGGTCAACTTCGACAGCCTCGGAGTCGAGATGGTCCTGGCCGGCAACGACGTCAAGGGATCCCTCGGCACCTACCAGGATGGCGACCTGGACGGTACAACCCTCGTCGTCAGCGATGGTACGGGCGGTCAGTTTCAGCTGGGCAGCGATGCCGTCTCCGCCGACCGGCTGGAATATGATATCAAGGACATGACCATCGGCGCGCCGGTGCTCAATCTCAGCGGCATCTCGGTGAATACGAGAGACGGCTCGCGACAGTCCCTGGCAAAGCTCGACAAGGCCATCGACCGCGTCGCCAGTCAGCGCGGCGAGGTCGGCGCCATCATGAACCGCCTCGAATTCACCCTCAACTTCACCGAGCGCGCCATCGAGGGTGTGACGGCGTCGGAATCGACGATCCGCGACACGAACTACGCGCTGGAATCCACCAGCCTGGCACGGACCCAGATCCTGGCGCAGATGAGCCAGGCGGCCATGGTCAATTCGCAGGTGCCGGTGCAGACTGTGATGTCGCTTATCGCTTAAGGGCCGAGCAACCGATAGATGTCGATCTGACTGCCACGGGCCGGTTGGCCCGCGTGTGGGAGGCTCACGAGCTTTTCGCTGCGGCTGTCATTGAGCAGGCCCTGGAAGTAGGACTGGTTGAGGAGATAGCGGAAACGGGCGGCAGGTGCTGAGGGTGGTTCACCATCGGCCAGGTAGCGTTCGTAGACGGCTGCCGGCAGGACGAGGAACTCGACGCCGTCGGTCTTCAGCCTCTCGCGGCTCCGCCAGCCGCGTGAGAACACGCGGCGTGTCTCGGGATCGTCGAGATCGACCTGGCTGCGAAGGGCCTCCGGAACAACGGGCCGGGACAGCCAGGCCTCGAGATTGACAATACGGTAGGAAGGCGTGTGCGCCCAACTCTGGCGCAGACGGTTCTGCCACGCCGGTTGCGATTCGTAGTGCTGGAGGATATCCCGGCGCGTCTGTGCCAGATCGACGTGCGGACAGTAAGGCAACCAGGTCATGCCCAGAGTGCTGCCGTCCGGGACATTGGACTTGATCCAGTCTGCTGCGAGGGCGCGCGTATCGGGCAGCTTCTGCATCCCGGCATCCCCTGCCCCGCGCCACATGCTGGGGACCAGAGAGAGACAGACGACAGCGAGTGTCATGTAGGGCCGGGCCGCGATTCGTCGGCACAGGGCGAGACAGGCGCCGGCAGCCAGAATCAGCAAGAATGGGTAGTACGGCAGCAGATAGTGCAGACTTTCCCGCGTCCACGACCCAATGTAGAGGACGGCGGGCAGGATGGCTGCCAACGAAATGACACCGATGGCCCGTCGCCGGGCCATCGCCAGCACGACCCCGGCCAGTATCCACCCCCCGACGATCAGCTCCTCCGCCACCAGTCCGCGCGCAATCCACCACCACGGTGACGTCTGACGCAGGGTGAAACCGAGGCTGGAGACCTGGTAGCGGGCGACACCCAGATACTGCTCATACGCCAGCAGCAGATAGGGTGATACCATCAAGCACACGACCAGTGCCAGGATCCCCGCCGCCCAGAGACGCACGCCGAACAACGTCCGCCGGGCCCCGCAACGCCATCCATGGGCGGCGACGACGGCGAGGGCACACAACGCGCCGTTGTACTTCGTCGCCAGCAGCAGTCCCGTACACACTCCCGACGCTATGTAATCCCGCCACTGGCCGCGCATGGCGACGTGCCACGCCGCCCAGAGGACACCGGCACCCAGAAGGCTCGCCAGGCTGTCGGGTAAGGCCTGGTGGGCGTGGCGCAGGGGTATCACGGCCACGGTCCCGAAGGCCGCCGCGGTCAACCCGAGACTGCGTCCCTCGATATCGCGTCCGAGTCGATAGAGAACGGCAACGACACCGGTGGCAGCGATGGCGCTGAGGCTCCGCCCCACCAGCGCCGACCAGCCGGGATCGACATAGGACACAAAAGCGATGCCCGCCACGAGACCGCCCCCGTCGGGCAGGTCGAGCATGCCGCTGACCGCCGTGGCCCAGATCCCGGCCGCCACCAGGTACTGGTAGAGCGCAGGATAAGTGAATTCCGTCGGCTGCAGGGTCCCGGATCGGAAGAAATTCCAGATGCTGGCGGCGACGCCGATCTCATCCACGTGACCGTAGAAGTCGGGATACCCCTGAGCCAACCCCCACAGCCGCAGCAGGAGCGCCACGGCCAGCACAGGCAGCAGCAGGATCACTGGCGTGCGTGCAGAAAGATGGTGTGCAGGATCTTCCAGCCGGCGCGAACCGTCCCCGACAACGTCCCGGTCACCTTCGAGGCACCCGCCAGCCGACGACGATAGCTGACAGGCACTTCAACGCCTCGCAGACCGTGACGGGCCGCCTTGACCTGCATCTCCACCGTCCAGCCAAAGTCCCGGTCCACCATCTGAATGCGGTCCAGCGCGTCCCGTCGAATGGCGCGGAATGGCCCCAAGTCGGTGTATCTGACACCGTAGAGGAGCCGCATGAGAAACGTGGCCAGAGCGTTGCCGAAGCGCGCCTGGGGCAGCAATGCACCTGGCTCACGCTCTCCCAGGACACGGGAGCCGATGACGAGATCTGCCATTCCCGAGCGTATTGGCTCCACGACGCGGCCCATTTCGTCAGGCCGGTCGCTGTAGTCTCCGTCGAGGAAGACGATGATCTCGGCGTCGTCAGGCAAGGCGGCGATGCCGGCGAGGCAGGCCTGGCCATAGCCACGACGTGGTTCGTGTACGACGCGGGCGCCGGCGGACGCCGCTCTGGAGGGCGTGTCATCCGTGGATCCGTTGTCGGCGACGATAACCTCGTCGGCCAGATCGGGGATATCAGCGAGGACGCGGAGGATGGCATCCTCCTCGTTCAGGGCGGGAATGATAACGACGACCTTGCCGTGCAACGGCGCAGTCGGTTGGCTCGGCGAGGTCAGAAGTGGGTCTGCAGCCACTCAAGAATGAGCTGCAGAGTGGCCGGAGACTGCAGCAGGGCAAGACCGTGACTGGCGTCCCCGGTGAACACCTGGAGACTCGGATTCGTCGTCACCGACGCCAACGCGCTGGCGAAACCAGCATAACTGATACTCTCGGTGTCGCTGACTGGAATCAGGTCATTCTCACCCACTACGTACAGCATGCTGTGGGGCGAGAAGGGCTCGATGCCGGTGCCGATGACAAGGGGTTGCAGAGTGTCGTCCCAGAAGCCGGGCGACAGGGCGATTCCGGCCTGCAGATCCTCGGGGAAGGCTCCCATACTGACGTAGGCGATATTGCCACCGATGCCGTTGCCGATCACCGCGATACGGGCATTGTCGGCTGACTGCTGCGTGCGCAACCAGGTCACGGCGGCACGCACTTCAAGGTGCATGTCTTCGAGATCTGTGACCAGAAGAACGTCCTGGGTGCGGCCATCCGCCGGCAGCGAAGACCCACCGTGCCCCCGCAGGTCCAGTGCCAGAACGTTGTATCCCCCTTCGAGCAGTGCCTCGAACAGACCTGAAACCAACCACTCCTGGTGTGCGAGGGCGATGCCGACCTCGTGCACGAGGATGACGACGGCCTCGGATCCCGCCCCTGGCAACCTGCCATAGGACGCCGATACAGAGACGTCGTCTATCGTGTTGAAGGTGACCGACTCGATGTTGTAGAGCACCCCGGGCCCCGTCGGGTAATCGGGGCCGTCGATGGTCACGCTGTCGTCTTCGTCAGCACAACCGACGATCAGGACAAAGGCGGTCAGCGGGGTCCAGAGGCGCAGCGAGCGCGACAGGGAATGCAGCATGGGTGGGGATACTCCGCTTGCGTGGGTCCGGACGGTGCACCGTCGCCGGTCCCTTGACGGGCGCGTACGATCTTGCGCCCTTAGTGGGTTGTCGTTCCAAGGTACCCGCGGGATTTCTGAGTGTCAACGAACACCTGCCGACTCGTGGCGCCCTCACCGCGACTCATCACCGTCAGCCGCCTGCACCGATGATCGAAATCGATCGACTCGAGTACGTCCACGCCACCGGAGTTCCGGCGATACAGGGGGTGACCCTGTCCCTGGCCCGGGGACAGTGGACCGCCCTCATCGGTCCCAACGGCTCGGGAAAGACCACTCTGGCACGCTGTCTCAACGGCCTGCTGCTGCCGACCTCGGGAAGGGTTCGAGTCGGTGGCGTAACCCTCAGCGAGCGGGCCCTGTCGCAGGTGCGAAGGCGTGTGGCCATGGTCTTTCAGAACCCTGACGATCAGCTCGTAGCACCCACCGTTGAAACCGATATCGCCTTTGGCCTCGAGAACCACGGTGTCGATCCGGGGCACATGCGACGCCGGGTGGACGAAGTGCTCGACCTGTTCCACCTGCAGCCCTACCGTCACCACCCGCCTCATCTGCTGTCCGGGGGCGAGCGACAGCGCCTGGCGGTGGCTGCGGCGGTCGCCGTTCGGCCCGACTTCCTGATCCTCGACGAACCGACTGCCCTGCTGGACCCGGGGGCGCGGTCCGAGTTGATGGACCTCATCGAGCGTCTGTGCCGCGAATCAGGCCTCGGGGTACTGCACATCACACAGTCTCCCGAGGAGGCGGCCCGTGCCGAGCGTATCCTCGTCCTGAACGAGGGTTGTATCGTCGCTGACGGTGATCCCCGGGACATCTTCAGCCGCGCCGAAGAGCTGGCCGGCATGGGGCTCGCCGTCCCCTTCTCGGTAGCCGTAGCCGCCGCGGGGGGGGGCACCACACGGACTTTGTATCCCGGGGAGCTCAGCGCCTGGCTCGTGCGCGAATTCCGCCCCCCCCTTCCCGAGTCTCGCCCGGTTGCCGGTACCGTGAGCCGTGAGACGCAGAAGCTGGCCACTGAGCATCTGTCACACGTCTATCGCGCTGGCGTCCCGCAGCCGGTGCACGCTCTGCGCAGCGTAGATATGTCAGTCCCGCAGGGAGCCATCAGCGCCCTGGTCGGCCCCAGCGGCTCCGGCAAGACAACTCTCGTACAACACTTCAACGGTCTCCTGCACCCCACGACCGGCACCGTCCGTCTCGACGGGCGCAATATCTGGGCCGATGGGGACAGCCGTGCGGCGCGACGTCAGGTAGGTCTCGTGTTCCAGTTCCCGGAGTCACAGTTGTTTGAGGAGACCGTCGCCACAGATGTCCGCTTCGGCCCCCGCAATCACGGCTGTTCAACAGAGCAGTCCGACCAGCGAGCCGCCGAAGCCCTGGCCATGGTGGGCCTGCCAGTGGATCGGTTCGGTGGGCGAGCGCCCCTGGCGCTCAGTGGCGGCGAGCGTCGACGTGCGGCCATCGCCGGTGTGCTCGCCATCAGACCGGCCGTTCTCGTTCTCGACGAGCCGACGGCAGGCCTCGATCCGGCCAACGAGCAGCTCATCGCGGATCTGCTGTCAGGACTGGCAGCAGATGGCGTCAGCGTCGTCCTCGTCAGTCACGACATGGATCGCGTCGCCGAACTGGCGGCATCCGTCACCGTCATGGAGCAGGGCCAGGTCCGCTGGTGCGGTCCTACGCGCCAGGTCCTCGAACAGGCGTGCTGCCAGGACAACGGCGCCACGGTCAAGCCCCCGGCCGCACTGGCCCTCAGCCTTGACCTGCGTCGCCGGGGATGGCAGACTCCCAGCTTGTTGACGCGGGAAGAGGCCTGCCACTTCGTGAGCCGCCTGCAACGCCGCCAGTCCGCTTAGAACCGCGCGGCTCCAAGCAGAAGTAGAGGAGAACCGAAGAAATGCACGGACCGATGGGCAGCCTGCTGTTGTCGGGAGGTCGGGTCATCGACCCGGCCAATAGCGTGGATCGCGTGGCGGATGTGCTGCTGATCGAGGGTGTCGTTCGGGGCATCGGTGCAGATCTCACCGGACCGGAAGGGATCGAGAGGCTGGATGTATCCGGACTCGTCGTCACACCGGGATTCATCGACTCCCACGTTCACCTGCGTGAACCCGGTTTCGAGCACAAGGAAACGATTGCCAGCGGCACTGCTGCGGCCGCCGCCGGTGGCTTCACCGCCATTGCCGCCATGCCCAACACCGAACCGCCACCCGATGTCGCAACACACGTGCGAGATGTGATGGAACGGGCGTGTCGAGACGGGCAGGCCAGGGTCTACCCGATCGGCTGCATCACGCAAGGACGTCGAGGCGAAGTGCTGGCGCCGCTGGAGGAATTGGCCGCTGCCGGCGCCATCGCCTTCTCCGATGACGGTGATCCGGTGGAAGACGAAGCCCTGATGCGCCGGGCTCTGGAGATCTCGAGTCGCATCGGACGGCCGCTGTTTCCGCACGAGGAGTTCCGTGCCATCACCGATGGCGGCTGCATGCACGACGGCGAGGTCGCCCGTCGGCTCGGCGTCAAGGGCATGCCGCCGGCAGCGGAGGATGACATGATCGCCCGCGACATCGAGCTGGTTCGCGCCACGGGGGGCAGGTTGCATATCTGCCACATCAGCACCTCCGGCACAGTCGACCTGGTGCGGGCAGCCAAGGCGGATGGGCTGCCCGTGACCTGCGAGGTCCTCCCCCACCACTTCCTGTTGACCGATGAGGAGGTGGAACGCCAGGGAACGGCGGCGAAGATGGCGCCTCCCCTGCGAACCGCGACGGACGTAGAGGCGATGAAGACGGGCCTGGCGGACGGCACGATCGACACCATCGCCACCGACCACGCCCCGCACACTGCAGAGGAAAAAGCCCGCCCCCTGGCCACGGCACCCTTCGGCATCGTCGGTCTGGAGACGGCGATCGGGCTGTCGGTAACGGTTCTGTTGGAGGGGGGACGGCTGGACCTGCCCGCTCTCGTGGAGAAATGGACGTGGGGGCCGGCCCGTGTCCTCGGCCTGCCCGGAGGGCGCCTGAGCCAGGGCGACCCTGGCGACGTCACGGTCCTCGACCCCGGACACCGCTGGACGGTCGACCCGTCAACCTTCTGCTCAAAATCGAGGAATACGCCCTTCACCGGATTCGAGCTTGTGGGCCGTGCCATGGCCACCGTCGTCGGCGGTGTCATCGCCTATCGCGATAACGACCACCTGCCACGATAGCACAACTACGCGGCGGGTACTTCAAAGGCATCCTCGATATGCTCGATGTCGGGTGCCCCCGCAGACAGCTCCACGGCGATGACATCGAAGCGAAAGTCGGCCTGACCCAGCCTGGAAATCATAACCGAGTTGCGTTCGATATAGTGGGCGGCGGCCCGACCGAGACGTCTTTGCTTGCCGACGTCGACGCGCTCTTCCGGGCGGCGACGTGGACGGTGAGAGGTCTTGATCTCGACGAAGACGACAGTCGTGCCGCAGCGGGCGACGAGATCGATCTCTCCGCCGACACCTCGATACCCGCTGGCGAGGATCTCATAGCCATGGTCGCGCAGGTAGTCGGCGGCGGCACATTCGCCCCGCTCACCGATGCCTGGAGGGGCCGCCTCGAGATCCAGACTCAGTTGATCACGCTGTGCCAGAGGCTCAAAAGAGCGGCGGTGCAGGACGCAGGGACCCAGGCGACTCAGGCTCTCCCGGTGCTCGGCGCTGGCGTAGCCCTTGTGGCTGGCGAAGCCGTACCCGGGATACTGCGCATCGAAGTTGGTCATCAGCCCGTCGCGGTGCTGTTTGGCGACGACAGAGGCAGCGGCAATCGACAGCGACCGGGCGTCGCCGTTGATCAGAGTCGTTTCGGGCAGGCCGCTTGTGGGGGCGCGATTGCCGTCGACGAGCACGCGGTCCGGAGGTGGTTGCAGCGCCGCCAGGGCAAGACGCATGGCTTGCATCGACGCCTCGAGAATGTTGATGTGATCGATCTCCGCCGCGTCGACAGCTGCTACTGACCAGTCGACGGCAACCTCGACGATTCGCTCCCGCAGCCGCTGTCTGGTATCGACGTCGAGAACCTTCGAATCATCGAGTTCGTCCAACCCGGTCGCATCTTCCGGGAGAACGACGGCGGCGGCCACAACAGGTCCTGCCAGACACCCCCGACCGACCTCGTCGACACCTGCGAGTCGACGGGCCCCCTCGGCACGGAATCTGTGCTCCAGGTCGCGCATGCGCCGGGCCCGGCGGCGTTCCGACTGCCGACCGCGCCAGCGCACCCGTTCACGAACCGCCAGGCGCCGGACGCCGGAGCGCTCGTCCTGTTCGAGCAGCGCCAGCAGACGCCGGCCGGCGCCACCACGTTCGGTCACCGCGGCCTGGATCTGGGCCACCGTGGCACGCCTGATGCCCTCGGCGTCCAGCCTCATCGAGGCTGTTGACAGGGTAAGGGGGCCTTGTATATTGCCAGCAGATACAAGGAGTTACAGTATCCGCCGGTGCCCCGACGGCTCACTCCACATCGAGTCGTCTCCAATCTGAAAGAGGCATCTGACGTGCGTCACACCATCACCCTGCTCATCGCTCTGTCCATCACCATTCAGCCCCTCCTGCTCGGTGCGCAGGAATCCTCGGCGGCCGACACTCGTGTCTACCTCGAGGACGGAACCGTCGTAATGGGCGAGTTGATCCGGCGCGACGCTGATCTGATCATCGTCCGCGGCGGCGATGGCGAAATCTTCACCTTCCAGCCCGATCAGATCGACAAGCTCGTCACCCTGGAATCGCTGGGCGGACAGGCCCGGACGGTGACGGTCCGTGAGTTTCCCTACATCAGCTTTCTGGGTGGAACCGTCGCCCTCAGCCTGATCTCCTGGCTCCAGTTCGACACGAAGTCCGACCGCAAGGCCGAAGCGCGAATCAACAGAGAAAACGGTCTGCTGGCGCGAGCCAGTGAACTCGATGACAAGGCCGACCGTGCCGGACTGTGGGGCTGGAGCTCGGCAGTGCTCGCTGTCGGCACTCTTGGCGTGGCCGCCATCCCGAAAACGAGGACGAAGAAGATCTTCCCCGAGCTGTCGCTGGACGCCTCCGGGGATGCCCGGATGCAGCTCGTCTACCGCCATACGTTCTGATCTCACCCCTTGCGCAGGCGCGAGATCTCCTCTGTCATCGCGTCAATCTTCATGTTCTGCAGGCGAACGATGTCGGCATAGATCTTCGCCCGCTCGTCCTGGCCCTCCAGCGTACGCCGCAGTCCGTCGACCTGATCCAGAATGCCATCGACCCCCTCCCCCGAAGAAGGGGGCGGGGCGAATGTGGCATCGCTCTCCTTGAGTTCACTCCAGCGGGCGTCGATCTGGCGATTGAGCTCCGCCTCCTCTTCCGTCGTCGCCTTGCCATGTCGTGCCTGCTGCGACTCTTCCTTCCAGACCTTCTCGAACCGCGGGTCGCCGACCACGGCCGCCCCCTGCTTCGTGCGATGCGTCGAGGTGCTCAGCACCCACCAGGCCACGCCGGCGAGGGCGAGAAGCCCGATACCGGCCAGACCCACCGGCAACCACGGCGTATCGAACAGCAGGCCGCCCTCCTCGTCGGCCGCCCTCGGCTCCGGCAACTCGTCGAGCACGGTCCCCTTCGGCAACGGTGACGACGGCACCTCCTCGAGCAGGCTGTCGGGAGAGGCGCCGACCGTCGTGCCCCCAGCCTCCGGGATCGGGTCGCCGCGGAACAGGGCCTGGTACTTGGCAGCGCTGTCCGGGGATGCCCGCAGGCGATGGATCTCCCCCAGGGTCAGGTAGACATCCTTGCGGCCCCCGGTGATTCGCAGGGCACGGTAGAGTCTCACAAGGGCCTCGTCATATTCGCCCATCTTTCGATGGGCCTGGGCAGCGTGCACGAGGGCATTGACATGATCCGGATCGGCCTCGAGGACTTCGACAAAACTGTCGAGGGCGAGAGCGTGATCTCCTCCCGCTTCGTGCTGCAGGCCCTGGGCATAGGGATCGCGCTGCAAGGTCGCAGCCTCGGCGGTAACGACTTCCCTTGCTGGCGGGTTGGGATCCACTGACGGACTCTCGGTCCTGGCCGTCGGCGTCCGCGGTTCGGCCTGCCCGGGGCGCTCGTCGCGCAGATCCGCCTCTGTCTTGGCCCGGACGAATCGGCTCGAAAGCCAGCCTGTCCGACCGTCGCGGAGTTTCACCTGGGTCCAGCCGCCTCGCTGCGACAGTTGCGCTGTTTCCTGGCCGCGGAACAACATCGTCACCGACGTGCTCGTCGCCGATGGCCCGGCGCGTAGCCGCAAGCCCTCTCCCTCGACGAGCAGACGGGCACGCAACAACTGAGAGTGGATCCAGCCCGGCGTCCCGTCAGGCATCCGCACCTGCATCCACTGGCCCGCGCGTCGTAGTTCGACCACCTGTTCGTCCTGGCGCAGAATGCTGATTCGTGCGCTCTGCGTCGTCGCGTCCTGGCGCACGTTGACCTGTTCCCGATCGACGGCATAGACAGCCTGTCCATCGACGGGTGCGCCCGGCAACAACAGGACGGCGAGCAGAAACAGAGCCGATCCGGGCTTCATGAGCCCCCCCCTTCGGCAAGGTGCTGTGTGACAGCGCGCAAGCCCAGCAGATAGCTGTCGGCGCCGAACCCGGCAATCTGCCCCAGGCAGACCGGCGCGATGACGGAGTGCTGACGAAACGCCTCCCGGGCATGCACGTTTGACAGGTGTACCTCAACCGTGGGCAGTCCGACGGCGGCGATGGCGTCGCGCAGAGCGATACTGTAGTGGGTGAACGCCCCGGGGTTGAAGACGATGCCCGCCGCCACGTCGGCCGCTTCGTGGACGGCGTCGACGAGGACACCCTCGTGGTTCGACTGCCGCCAGTCGATCTCGACGGCGAGGGCTTCGGCTTCGGCCCGGACTCTGACCTCGATCTGCGCCAGAGTCAGCGTTCCGTAGACACCGGGTTCGCGCGTGCCGAGGCGATTCAGGTTGGGGCCATTGAGGAGCAGGATTGTCGGTGCCACTCTCGGGTCTCCTTGTTCTCAGTTCAGATTGGTCCGTCGCACGGCGGCGTCGAGCACGAGAGCGGACAACACCACCGCCGCCGTCTCGGCCCGCAAGATCCGTTCGCCCCAGGTGAAGGCCCGGGCACCCCGTTCGGTCAACATTGCGGCTTCTGCGGGGTCGAATCCCCCTTCCGGACC
Organism: Candidatus Latescibacterota bacterium; assembly: GCA_036011085.1. Lineage (GTDB taxonomy): Bacteria > Latescibacterota > UBA2968 > UBA8231 > UBA8231 > UBA8231. The sequence continues at coordinate 4,323 of DASCMS010000140.1, read as the reverse complement.
GATGAAAAGCGCCACCGGGCTGGTGGTCTCCGTCAGCACATCACCCAGGTCCGCACCCGCCACTGCGGCCGCCATGAGCAGCAGCCCGCATTCTCGGGACAACTCCTCGACAGCGGTCGACAGTTCGACAGGTTCAGCGATGCGGGGCACCCGGCAGCGACCGCACTGCTTGGCGGCGGCACGGGCCAGGCGATGCCAGCGTTCAACGCGTTTGCCCTCACCACCGGGACGGGCCACCCCCCGTTCGGTCAACAGCGGCACGATGGAGCTGACGCCGACTTCCGTCCCCTTTTCGATGACCAGATCGAAACGTGAGCCCTTGGGTACTGCCGCCGCCAGATGCAGGCGGATGGGGCTCTCCTGCCATTCAGGACGCCGTTCGACGATCTCCGCCTCCACGCGCTTCGGTGCGATCGACTCGATCCGGACACGATAGGCACAGCCTTCGCCATCGATCACGTCTAGGAGCTCACCCTCCTGGCTGCGCCGAACGCGGACGTGATGGGCCTCTTCGTCGATGAGGATGAGAGAATCCTTGCCGACATCGGCCGGTTCGACAAAGAAGGCGGGCATCTCAGGATGGCCGCGAACGGCAGCTGAACCAGCTGTTTCTGCTCCACATCTTGTCGACGGTGAACCCGGCCTCCTGAAGCCAGCCGAGGAACCGCTCCCGCTCCGTCTCGATGAGGCCGGAGAACAGCGCCTTGCCGCCGGTCGACAGGCGCGCCCTGATCTGTGGCAGCAGGGGACGCACGAGATGACTCTCCAGGTTGGCGACGATGAGATCAAAGTCAGGGCCCACAGTTTCATCGATACTGCCGCTGAGAAGCTGCGTGCGCCCGACGTTCGGACCCAGGTTCTGGCGCAAGTTTCGTGTCGCGTTGCTGATGACGACCGGGTCCGTATCGACGGCAGTGACGTGGGCGGCGCCAAGTTGTACGAGAGCGATGGTCAGCACGCCGGATCCGGTACCGATATCGAGACACCGACAGTCAGCGCAGGTCGATCCCTCGATCGCTTCCAGCGCCAACTGCGTCGACTCGTGACCACCGGTGCCAAAAGCCATGGCCGGGTCGATGACGATGGCCATCTGCCCGGCCTCGATCTCGACAGGAATCCACGGGGGATGGACGACGATCCGTTCAGTCGCCCACACCGGGCGGTAATACTGCTTCCATGTCTCATTCCAGTCACGCTCGAGTTCGACATCCCCTGCCGCGACGCGTGCGCCATCGGGCCACCGTCCCGCTGCCCGCAGACCCTGGACGAGTTTCGCGTCAAGCCCGTCGAAATCGACGGCCGGGGCTTCGAAGTAGACGTTGAGGTGTGTCATCTCCCCCGCCTCCACCTCGTGCACACCGCAACTGCCCAGGTCAAAACACTCGACGGCCACGTCCTCCGCGGCGGCTCGAGGCACGACGAGGACGGCGAAGGGCCAACTGCGGGATTCGTGTTCGATGATAGTCGGTTGTGTCTGCAGGAAGGAGGAACTCGTCGACGGCGACAGCGGCTACTCTCTGGTCGAAGATAGCCAGACCCCGCCAACCCCAGCAAGCCAGACGCGGCGAACTGAGAAGGCTTCATCGAAGGGCGAGTGTGAGGTCCGCTCCTTGACAGAGCCCTAGGCGAGGCGGGACAGGGCGTCTGCCAGCATCTCGGGAGGAGGCGGGCAGCCAGGGACGTAGGCATCGACGGGAATCACGACATCGGCACCGCCCGGGATCTCCTCTCCTACCCAGGCGCCACCGGAGCAGGCACAGGTACCGAAAGCAATGACCCCTCTCGGCTCGTGCATGGCGTCATACAGCCGTCGCAGATCTGGCGCCAGAGCGCGCGTCACGCGCCCCGCCACCACGAGGACATCGGCCTGTGCGGCGTCGTAGACGAGGCGCGCCCCGTGTCGCCCCAGGTCATGGTCCGGTCCGAAGGCCGCGGGCAGATCGGCGGCACAGCAGGTCGTACCGAAGGGCAGTATCCAGACAGATCGACGCCTGACCCAGCCATGCATTATCAGGGCCCCGATCAGTCCTCGAGGGCGACCACAACCCCGCGGGCGATGGCGTCGAACGCCTGTCCCCGGGATGACTCGGGCTCTGCTAGCATCGTCGGCGCGCCGCGATCACCGCCTTCGCGAATGGTTTCGTCGAGTGGGATCTCACCGAGAAAGTCGATATCGAGACGTTCTGCGGTCAGCCGGCCACCGCCGTGACCGAATACTTCGTGCCGCTTGTCACAGTGAGGGCAGAGGTAGTAGCTCATGTTCTCGACGAGACCCAGGATATCGACATCGACCTTGTCGAACATGGCCATGCCACGCTCCACATCCTCCAGGGCGACGCTCTGCGGCGTCGTTACCACCACGGCGCCGCTCAGGGTGACGGCCTGACTGAGCGTCAACGGCACATCACCGGTTCCGGGGGGCATGTCGAGGATGAGGAGGTCCAGTTCACCCCAGTCGACCTGTTGCAGAAACTGCTGGACCGCCTGGGCCAACAGCGGCCCCCGCCAGATGACGGGCGCCTCCTGGTCGGCCAGGAATCCCATGGACATGAGTGCCAGGCCGTGTGCGGCGAGAGGCTGTATCCTGTCTCCCTCGCGAATCTCGGGCGCCTCCCGCACGCCGATCAGAACCGGCAGACTGGGGCCGTAGATATCGGCGTCGAGAAGACCCACCCGGGTTCCGTCCCGTGCCAGGGCGAGGGCCAGGTTCACCGCCACCGTCGATTTACCAACACCACCTTTGGCTGACGAAACGGCGACGACGTTGGCCACACCCGGCAACGTCGTGCCCCCCTCTGGCAATGTGCGCGGAAACGACATCGCTTGATTCCAGCCGGCTGCCCGGGTTACCCCAGGGCTTCCAGCATCCGATCGAGAAAGCCCTTGCCTTCCTGCTTGGCCCGGTTCTGTTGAATCTCGTCGAGGCGCTCGAACAGTTCGCGCTCCTCGGAACTGAGGTTGGTCGGGGTCCAGACGATCACTTCCACGAGTTCATCTCCCTGTCCCCGTCCGTCGACATCGGGCACGCCCTTGCCGCGCAGGCGGAAGATGCGACCGGCCTGCGTCCCCTCGGGGATTTTCATCTTCACCGCCCCGTGCAGCGTATCAATCTTAACCTCGTCGCCGAGGGCGGCCTGACTGATGGTGACCGGCAATCGCAAGAGGATGTCGTTGCCCTGTCGCGTGAACTGATCGTGTTCCAGTTCCTCGATGAAGACGAGACAGTCGCCGGCCGGCCCCCCCCGTGGACCGACATCACCCTGACCTCGCATGGGGATATAGTTCCCCGTACTGACACCGGCCGGGATCCGGACCGTGATCGACGCCGTTTCGCGCACACGGCCCTCACTGGCGCACTCGCGGCAGGGCTTGGAGATTGTCTTGCCCTCCCCGGAGCAGGTCGGGCAGGCCGTGACGGTGACGGATTGGCCGAAGAAGGATCGTGACACCTGCTGCACCTGTCCCATACCGTTGCAGGTGCTGCAGGTTTCGGTCCCGGAATCGGGGGCTGCACCGCTGCCATCACAGATCTTGCAGCGCTGCTGGCGCGTCAGGTTGATCTTCTTTTCGACGCCTTGAGCTACTTCCTCCAGGGTCAGTTCGAGAGAGATGCGCAGATCGCGCCCCTTTGGCGGACCGGACGGGCCGTGGGACCGGCGTCGTCCGCCGCCGCCGAAGATACTGCCGAAGACATCGCCGAAAATATCCTCGAAATCGGTGGCGTGGGAGAAATCCGACCATTGGAAGCCACCCTGGCCGAAGTTGCCCTGAACGCCAGCGTGGCCGAAGCGATCGTATTTGGCCCGCTTGTCCTCGTCACTCAGGACTTCGTACGCCTCCGACGCCTCCTTGAAGTTCGCCTCCGCCTCGGCGTCGTCCGGATTGCGGTCCGGGTGATACTTCAGCGCCAGCTTGCGATAGGCGCCTTTGATGGCCGCATCGTCCGCCCCCTTGTCGAGACCCAGGACTTCGTAGTAGTCGCGTTTTTCCATTTATCTGATCACGCCCTGTCTGAGCAGGGTCATCGTCCGTTGGCCTTGGAGTCGTCGCCCTTCGAGTCCTCGCCGTTCGAGTCCTCGCTGCTCGAGTCGTCTTCCACGACCTCGAAGTCAGCGTCCACAACCCCGGCATCGTCACCCGGTCCTGGTTGACCGGGTTGCTCAGCCGAGGGATCGGCGGCTCCCTCCGGTCCGGCGTTCTGGGCGGCGGCTTCAGCAGCTTGCTGCTCGGCGTCCTTGTACATGACCTCGGCGAGTTTGTGGGAGGCTTCCTGCAGCTTGGCCACGGCCGCTTCGATGGCCGCCGCATCCTCGCCCTCGAGAG
>DASCMS010000139.1:0-66761 GCA_036011085.1 Candidatus Latescibacterota bacterium | reverse complement strand
CGTATCAGCAGACCATGAAAAAGCAGCTATCGAGCGCCTTCAGTACCATGGTGGTCACTATATGGACACCAAGACCGGATAGAACAACAAACAGGCACTCGGGCTTGTGCGACCCAAGTGCCTGTTTATCTTCGCGTTGTAATGGTGGCTCCTCGCGGAATCGAACCGCGGACACGGGGATTTTCAGTCCCCTGCTCTACCAACTGAGCTAAAGAGCCACTTCGGATCGACCGCTGAATATCCCCACCCCTTTGAAGAGTGTCAAGGAGATAGACCCCACGATGGCGCTACACGTGATTCCCTTCCAGATGCCGGAGCCGATGGAGATTCCGGATCACATCGCTGAGCAGCTGCGACAGATGCCGGCGGGGGAGGCGGTTTGCAAGGGTATGGGGCTGCTGATGCAGATCGAGGCGGCGGATATCATACTCTACGAACGGATCGACGAGTCTGGGATGTTGCAGTTGGAGTCGGTGATGGGGCGGGAGGGCGCACTGAGTGACGTGCAGGCGGATCTCGAGGCAGAGGGATTCTACGGTCAGGTTCCGACCGTCGCCTCCGGGCTGGCCGGGCAAGCGCTGGAGCAGAACCAGTCGCTTCTGGTGATGGGACAGCTGGAGACCGGTGAAGAGTCGGCGATGCCGCCGCGGCTGGCACAACGGCTGGTCGGTGCCGATGGCGGCAACGTGGGGTTTCTCTACGTGCTGCGATTGACCGACGGGGAGGACAACTCGAGAGGGGTGCTGACACTGATTCGCAGCGCCGGAGAGGGGCCTCTCAACCACGAGCAGCCGAACATCACCGAGGGCATGCGACGCTTGCTCTCAGAGATGGTCAGCGCCGAATAGAGAAACCCGCGGCGCCGGAAGGGCACCGCGGGTCCGCGTCGTACGTTCTGTGGTGCTGTTTCAGCCAGCGACGGTCTCCACGACCTTGTTGTCCACCAGCCAGGTCTCGACTTCCTCGCCGCTGACATCGGCCAGCATCTGACCGTTGACCTCGACGCAGGGAGACAGGGGCTGACCGCTCTTCTGGACCATCTCGGCGTAGATGTCCGGATTGTTGATGATGTCACGGTCGTCATACTCCAAGCCGTACTTCTGAAACACCTCGCGTACGCCGTTGCTCCAGCCGCAAACCGGCTTGAGCCAGGCGATGATCTGCGGTGAATCCGCCATTCCTGCTGTCTCCTCCAACGTGTGGTCAGGGTCGATTGGCTCGAATATATCAAGGGCTATCTGTCTGTCAACCCAATGTGTTACAGCGGTTTGGGGCGTTGACGAAAAGGCGGCCCCGGCGTACATTGGCGCAGCTTTTTCCCCAAGGCTTCCCGTTCTATCTATCGGGACCCTCCCGCCCGGTCCTGAGCCGAAAGTGAACCGATTCCATGGCTGCTGAAGAAGTTCTCTACGTCGAGGGCGCCCATCCTCTGCAGGGCGAAACAGAGATTCAGGGCTCCAAGAACGCCGCCCTGCCCATGATCGCTGCGTCCCTGCTGGCATCTGAGGGTCAGACGGTCCTGCACCGAGTACCACCGGTGAAGGATGTGCTGCTGGCTCTCGAGATTCTGCGCCAGCTCGGCGCCACTGTCGATTTCGATACGACTTCAGGAACAGCGGTCATCGACGCGACGGCTGTCAGCAACACCGAGATTCCGCCGGAGATGGCGATGCGCATGCGCGCCTCGCTGCTGTTCGTCGGACCTCTTCTCAGTCGCTTCCGGTCGGTTACCATCGACGAAGTCGGTGGCTGCACGATCGGCGAGCGGGCCACCGACTATCACTACCGCGGCTTCGCCCGTATGGGCGCGACGGTGAGCGGCACGCCCTCCGGCGGCTACATCGTGGAGGCGGCCAACCTGCAGGGGGCAGGCCTCTACTGTGACCTGCCGAGCCATACGGGTACCGAAAACCTGATCATGGCGGCCAGCCTGGCGCAAGGTGAAACCGTCATCGTCAACGCCTCCTCGGAGCCGGAGATCACCGATTTCTCTGAGTTGCTGGGGAAGATGGGCGCCAGGATCGAAGGCGTGGGCACACGTACCGTCACCATCCACGGTGTTGACAAGCTGCATGGGGCCGAGCACACCGTCATGCACGACAGACTCGACGCGGGTCTGTTCATCATGGCCGCGGCGATCACGAAGGGGGAGGCCACGCTTACGGGCGTGCGTCGTGATCATCTCGAGATCTTCGACGCCAAGCTGGCACAGATGGGTGTCGACATCATCGGCCATGATGACACGACGGTCACCGTCCGCGGTCCGGAGCAGTTGTCGCCGATCAACGTGGTGACCACTGCCTACCCCGGGTTTCCCACCGACCTGCAACCGGGCATCACGGCGTTGGCCTGTGTCGCCAACGGCGACAGCTTCGTGCGTGAGATGATCTTCGAAGACCGTATGGGGCACGTGAAGAACCTGCGTCAGTTCGGCGCGACCTTATCGCCCGAGAAGGATCGCCTCGTCATCGTCCAGGGGCCGGCGAAGCTGAAAGCGACGCGGGTGAAGGCCAGTGATATCCGCGCCGGCGCCTGTTGCGTGCTGGCGGGCCTGGCTGCCGAAGGGCGCACGTCGATCTCGAACCTGTACCAACTCGATCGGGGCCACACACGCCTCGAAGAGCGGCTCACGCAGCTGGGGGCGCGACTCGAGCGCCTGTAGCAAGCTCGGCTCTGACCGGCGCGGCCTTCCGCGCTCTCACAGAAATCACGCCTCTGCACATACCAAGCGGCGTCGGGCGACCATCGACCACGATGTGTCCCCGGCGCCGCTTGTTTGCACACTCACCGACGGTTAGAATGGACGGGTTGACCACAACCTGGCGAAAGACGAAAACCGGCATGAAGTTGCAGCAGGACGTCGTTTACCTGGCTCGCGTTCCCATCGATACGGACGTGGCCCCGGGCGAACTCTACCGCGAACTGGCCCATGCGGCACTCGATCCCCTCGAACTCGATCTTCCGGCAACCGGAACGGTGGTGTTGAAGGCCAACGCCACCGTGCTGTTTCCCGCCGACAGACGCATCATCACGCACCCGGAGTTTCTCGCCGGCCTGGCTGAAGCCTTCACGGCACAGGGCGTGGCAAGCTCTCGTATCGAGGTGGGAGATGGCCAGTCCGGTGAGAATGCAGACCACGGACAGACGTGGAAGGGAAGCGGCTACACCGGCGCCATGGGCAGCACCGGCGCGACGTTGCTGGAATACAACGATACGCCGGTGCGCGACATCGACGTCGAAGGGGGCGTCGTCTATCAGCGCTACCCCATCTATACGGCGGTGACGGACTGCGCCTATCTGGTGAACGTGCCCCTGGCCAAGTGCCACAACCTGGGCTGCACGACGCTGAGCATCAAGAACTTGATGGGCGTCCTCGGACGTCCCGAACGGCACCTGTGCAACGTTCAGGCCTGTGACCAGCCGCTCGGCGACGACGCCCTGTTCAGACTGGGTGACTCCGGACTCAGCGTCTTCGAGGAACGCTTCTGTCACAAGCTGTGTGACCTGCTGGTGGCCACCCGCAGCCTGCCAATGCCGCGTCTGACCGTGGTGGACGGCCTCGTGGGTCGCGACGGCACCGCCTTCAACGAGGGCCGGAACTGGCCCCTCGGCTGGTCACTGGTGGGCGACAACGAAGTCCACGTCGATGCCGTGGGCACCTGGCTGATGGGGCTCGAACCCGAGGGGACGCCGTACCTGCAGTTCGCTGCCGAACGCGGACTGGGCCGGATCCGGATCGGCGACATCGACGTCGTCGACCTGGCTACGGGGGATCTGATGGACGCCACCGCTCTCGGTGTGGCCCGCCGCTCTGAACCGCTGATGCCCATCGCCCGGTGTGAGGGCCGTTACTACGCCCGCTTTCGCGCTGATGGTTCGACCGTACCCTGGCGGATCGACCGGGTCAACGAGCAGCGTCTCAAGGACGGTCTCGAGCCGGTGCCGGTGGACCTATTCGAGGCGCAGGCCGCCGGGTAGCCCCGGGTCACCGTGGCGGACAAGAGTTTCCATGGCTTGCAGACCGAGGTGGACGAGTGGATCCGCACCGTCGGTGTCCGCTACTTCTCGGAACTGACGAACACCGCGATCCTCACCGAGGAGGTCGGTGAGGTGGCGCGGCTGATGGCGCGTCTCTACGGCGAACAGAGCTTCAAGAAGGGAGAGGAGGCCGGCACTCAGCAACTGGCTGAAGAGATGGCGGACGTGCTCTTCGTGCTGATCTGTCTTGCCAACCAGACCGGCGTGGACCTGGCAGAGGCCTTCGAGCAGACGATGGACAAGAGGACGAACCGCGATGGCGAGCGCCACGCGAGCAATCCCAAACTGCGCTGATGTCACCCCAATTCCTCGCCGCTGTCGTCGCCTTCCTGCTGCTGTCGGGCTGCGACCTGAGCAACTCCGTGGCCCAGCGCCCTCATGGCGCCAGCCGCGTACCCATGGGTACTCTCGTCACGTCGGCCTGGCTGCCGGCAGGCATCGACGAGTTCCGCTTCTCCCCGGCAGATCAGCAGCTTCTGGCTGAATTCGGCCTGACCCATATACAGTGGTTGCAGCGGGCCGAGCAGGACGGTCGGACCGCCGAAGCGCTGGCCATGGCCTTCGCTTCGCGGCAAGGCATGGGGCTGCCCGTCTACTATGAGGCCCCGGGATATTCACCGTACGACAAGCTGCGCAACTGGGCCACCAAGGCGAGTGTGAGTGACACCTTCGACGCCGCCGTCAGTGCCCGGGCCCAGGCGCTGACGGCACGATGGGCGCCCGAGCCGGGGTTCGCCGGGTATCTGATCGGCCACGAGGACTACCGCGCCAACACGTACGAGGCCCTGGGTCGTACCGTGGCGGCCCTGCGGGCTGCCGATCCCCAGAGACCTGCGTACGCGGTGGGGGCCATCGGCAGCTACCAGAAGACGGTGCGTTTCCTCGATGCCTTCTTTGTTGAGGGGGGTGAGCCAAACGTCTTTCAGCACGAGCACTACGTGTTCGAGGCCGATGTGGTCCAGGGCAGCAGCGAAGCGCGCCGTCGCCTCGACCATCTCGTGGACGGCTACGATCGGGTGGCACGGCACCTGCGCGACCGCAACGGGCGGTGGCACGCCATCGTGCAGGCCCACGCAGAGTCCCGCGATGGTGTCGGCTTCTATCGTCAGCCCGCAGCGGCGGAGATCAGCGTGCAAGTGGGCCTGGCCCTTTCCCGCGGCGCGGCGGGTATCGTCTACTTCCTCTACAGCTCGGGGACCGAACGTGTGCTTAACGGCGATGGCGACGTTGTGCAGGTGCGCCAGTACACGGGCCTCGTCGACGATGCCGGTAGTCCGACGCCGGCATGGACAGCCACACGAGAACTGAATCAGAGGCTGCGGCGACTCGGTGAAGAACTGGCGGACCGTGCCTTCCGCGGCGGCTATGTGGCTCGGCGAGCACCAGCGGACGAACCCCTGGCGTCAGCGGATGAGGATCTCGACCTGGCCTTCTTCGGCGACGAGGACCGCACGAGCCACGTACTGGTGGTCAATCGACGCATGGACCCGGCGCGAATGGCCGTGCTGGAGGCCCGCCCCGGCGCGCGGCTTGTCGATGTCGAGAGTAAGGTGTCCCTCGTGATCGATGATGGCGGGCAGGTGCTGCTGTCGCTGGCGGCAGGGGGGTTCCGCCTGCTCGAGGTGGTGGGTGAGGAATGACCGGGTGGAGTGGGGCGATCCTGTTGCTGGTGGCCCTCGTTTCCTGCGGTCAGAGCCAGCAGGCGGCGAAACCCGATTTTCGGGTGACACTGTCCCGGGGTGGGGGATTCACCGGAATAACAACGGGGTATCACCTGACGGCGGACGGAACGCTGACAGCCTGGCGTCGGTCCCCGGGCCAGGATGAGCAGGTCGAGTGGTCGACGCTGCGGCCAGCTGCGGATGCCCGAAGCCTGGCAGAGGCGCTGCATACCGCCACTCGTGGCTGGCACTGCGAAGAGGCGGGGAACATGACGACGAGGCTCCGCTTCAGGCTTGGTGACTCGGTCAGGACCTGGACCTGGAGTGGCACATCGCCCCCCACCAACACTCCCGAGGGGGTGACCGAGTGGCTGCAGGCATTCGATGGCATCGCGAGACAGGATACGGCGAGATGATCGTGCGTCCTGAGTTCGTTGTCCGGGTACTGGCGCTACTGGCCTTCGTCGCCCTGCCGGCGTCAGCTGAAAACACCTGGTCGAGTAAATCTTCTCCTCGGCAATCTGGGACGTCCGGATTGGCGGCGACCAACCTGGCCACTCTGGGTGCCAGGATGGCGCGCCGGCTGAACGGCCCTCGACCCGCCAGCCGCACCGTCGCCTCTCTTCAACCAGTGGCGAGCGGGCCGGCGACGTCGTGGCGAGTACACCGTCGACAAGGACGACAGACGCCGGCTTTCATCCGGGCGTCAACGGGGACGAGGCCAGCAGCATCGAAGCCTCTGTCGCGATCACCGTCGGCCTTATCGGCCCCGTCGGCGATGGCCCTCGAGCTGCTGGCGGCCCACACCGACATCTTCGGACTGCAGCATCCGCGCGACGAGCTGCAGCATCTCGAAACCATCCGCGGCGACGATGGCAGTCTCAGAGTGCGGTTCACCCGTCGTGTCGAGGGTGTGCCCGTGTGGGGCGAAGACCTGGTGGTGCACATGGACTCCCGTGGCCAGTTGTTCGCCTTCAACGGGGTCTACTCGGCGACGCCGGCCGGCGTCCCGGTCTCTGTGATCGATGCCGAAGAGGCCCTGGTGCGGGTCGGCGAGCATCTGAGTGCACGACAGAAGATCACCGTCTTGCCGACCCGGTGGCGGCACATGCTGGAGTACGACGGTCCAGCAGCAGAGCACATGCTGCTTGCCTCCGAAGACGGGAGGTACCGGCCTGTATGGCGCGTCGAGGTTCGGCCCAACGTTCGCGACCGCTGGGTGTATACCGTCGACGCCCGTTCCGGTGAACTCCTCGAGCGCTACAACGCGACACCCTGGGACGGTCCTGTCGCCGCCACCGCCGTCGACCTGAGTGGCGCCACGCGGAATCTCAGTGTCTTCGCCGTCGCCGATTCCTTCCTGTTGATCGACGGCTCACGGGACATGTTCGCTGAGACCCAGCCAGATCTGCTCGGCAGCCCGCGAGGCGCGATCGTGACGCTGACGGCGGACGGGCACGATCTGACGCGGACGGCGATGGTCGAGCATGTCATCAGTGCCGACAACACCTGGACCGATCCCGTGGCGGTGTCGGCCCACACCAACATGGGTACCGTATTCGACTATTTCCTGCAGACCCATGGGCGGCAGTCGATCGATGGCGTGGGCGGCTCGATGTACTCCATTATCCATGTCACCGACGAGGGCCAACCCATGGACAACGCCTTCTGGAGCGGCACCTTCATCGCCTACGGTGACGGTGCCGAGGCCTTCGATCCGCTGGCGGAGGGGTTGGACGTGGCCGCCCATGAGATGTCCCACGGCGTCATCCAGCACACGGTGAATCTCGAGTATCGCAACCAGTCGGGAGCTCTCAACGAGTCGATGGCCGACGTCTTCGGGGTGATGGTCGACCGCGGCGACTGGCGCCTCGGCGAGGACGTGGTCCGGTCGAGACAGTTCTTCGCCTCCGGCGCGCTGCGCGATATGGCCGACCCCCACAACGGGGTCAGCCAGGGACGCAATGGCTGGCAGCCGGCGCACATGGACGAGTTCCGCGATCTGCCCCTGTCGGCGGACAATGGCGGGGTCCATCTCAACAGCGGCATCCCGAACCGGGCCTGCTTCCTGATCGCCGAAGCGATCGGGCGCGAGAGGACGGAGCGGATCTACTATCACATTCTCGCGTCGCGGTTGATCAACCAGCGCGGAAACTTCGTCGATATGCGCAATGCGGCGATCCAGGCGGCGACCGAGCTGTACGGAGCCGACGAGGTGGCCGCGGTGGAGGCAGCCTTTGCCGCCGTGGGCATCGTTGGTGACGAGGGGTATCAGCCACCCGAACGCCGCGTCCCGGTACCTGGAGAGGAGTGGATTCTCGTGGTCAGTGCCCAGTCGGGAGACCGCGGGCTCTATCTGGTCAAGCCGGACCTGCAGTCGAATGACGACATCGTCCTGCTGACGCCGACTCCCGTGTACGATCGTACCGGCAACTCCGTGACCGTCGCTGCAGACGGGTCTTTCGTCCTCTTCGTCGACGCGGCCAACAATCTGCGCGTCATCAATGTCGACGGTACGGACGAAACCGTGCTGAGCAGCACACGGGAGTGGGCCAGTATCTCGCTGTCGCCGGACGGCAGGCAGCTGGCGGCGACGACGGTGTTCGAGGACGGCACCATCGTTCTGTTCGATTTCGAAAACCCTGAGCAGAGCCGGACCATCGAGCTGAAGCGACCGACAACACAACAGGGGGTGACCACGAGCGTGGTCCTGTTTGCCGACGCCCTCGACTGGGACCCCTCGGGGGAGTTTCTCATCTACGATGCCTTCAACGCCATTCCCACCGCCACCGGGGACTCCCTCTCCTTCTGGGATGTGAACCTGTTGGAGCCGGACAAGGGCTTCATCGTGCCGTTGCTGCCGCCGCAGGCAGAAGGAGTGCAGTTGGGAAATCCGACGATCGCCCGTGCCTCCGGGCGGCACGTGGTCTTCGACCGCTTCGACAGCTCGGTCGACAGCAACGAAGTGTGGGTCTTCGATCTGGTCACCGGCGACGCCGGGGCCATCGTCAGCACGGGACCCGCCATCGCTTTCCCCACATTCTCAGCGGATGACTCGGAGCTGGTGTACGAGCGGCGCGATCGCACCGGACGAACCGTGGTTGCCCGCATCGCTCTCGATGAGAGCCGCCTGCAAGCGGCCGGCGATGAACGCGAATTCCTCGTGGGGGCGCAGATACCCAACTGGCTCGTCATCGCCGAGGAGCCGCCCGACCCGGCAACATCGGTAGAGGAAGGTGGGGCCACGCCGGCGACATTCGAGCTGCTTGGCGCCCATCCAAATCCCTTCAACCCGGCGACGACGATCCGCTTCCAGCTGGCCACTGCCGCCATGGTGGAACTGTCCATCTTCGACGTACGAGGCACGCAGGTGGCGCAACTCATACGGGGTGACCGCCCGGCCGGGCAACATGCCGTCATCTGGGGCGGTCGCGACGATGGCGGGCGGGAGGCGGCCAGCGGCGTCTACCTGGTGCGGCTGAGGGTGCGCGCGGCCGGGGGGCGGGTGCAGGACCGAACCCACCGGATGACCTTGATTCGCTAGGAGATGGGCCAATGACAGAGGGACAGCAGGTGGATGGCACACGCGGCGTCGTGGTGGCCGAGTCTGCAGGGGTCGCCCGTGCCGGGGGGCGAATCCTTGAAGAAGGGGGTAACGCCTTCGACGCGGTGGCGGCGTCCGGGCTCGCCTGCAGCATGATTCACCCGGACAAGTGTGGTGTCGGCGGTTATCTGCTGGTGGGCGTCGCTATTGAAGGGGCAACTGGCAAAGCCTGGTCTCTCGATTCCAATTCGCGGGCGCCGGCGGCGGCGCACGAACACATGTACGAGGTCGGACCGGTGGCGGCAGGTCAGGCCAACGGCCTGAACGCCAACGAGTATGACTGTGCGGTGGCCGACGACAGCAACGTCTACGGACCCCTCGCCGTCGGTGTGCCAGGACAGCTGGCCGGTCTCGGCACGCTGAACGAACGCTGGGGGCGTCTACCGTGGTCGCAGGTCGTGCAGCCCTCTCTCGATCTGCTCAGCAACGGTGTGGCCTTTGGCGAGGGCCTGGCCGGTTCGGTGCGGTCACTGGAGGCAGTGATCCGCCGATACCCCGCCTCGGCCGCCCATCTGCTGCCTCATGACAGCCTGCCGAAGCCCGAATCGATATGGCACAGGCCGGACATGGAGCGCACTCTCGAGCGTCTGGCGGCGGCGGGCTGGCGTGACTTCTACGAGGGCGCGGTGGCCGGCGCCATCGTCGATGCCCTGGCCGCCGGTGGCGGTATCCTGACACGGAAGGACATGGCCGACTTCGAACCCCGTATCACCGATCCCTATGCGGCGGCCTATCGGGGCGCAGAGGTACTGGGTTCCATTCTGCCGAACGGGCCGATCTCGGTGTTGCAGGCACTGAACATGCTCGACTGCTTTGATCCGTTGGCTGTCGACGATGTCGGCTGGTGGCATCGGATGACAGAGGTCCTCAAACGTGTGTGGCGCGATCGGCTGACCTACCTGGCCGACCCCGACTATGCCGACGTGCCGGTGGAGCGCCTGCTGAATCGTGACTACGCCCGCGGTCTGACGGAAGAACTGCGGCAGTTTCCTGAGGCGGTGGACACGCGACCTTTCGCCGCGGGCGGCGGCGTGCCCGAGACCAGCCACATATCGGCGGCGGACACCGACGGCAATGTCGTGTCGGCGACGATCACCCAGGGGGCCGGTTTCGGTTCGGTGTTCACGGTACCCGGGTGGGGGATCATCCTGGGCCACGGCATGTGCCGACTGGATCCGCGTCCGGGTCGGGCCAACTCGGTGGCCGGGGGCAAACGACCGTTGAACAACGTGATGACGATGGTCCTGCGTACACCCGAACGCGACATCGCTCTCGGCATGCCGGGCGGCCGACGCATCATCAGTGTGGGGCCGCAGATGGTGTCACGTCTTGTCGATGCCGGCGCCACCTGTGCCCAGGCGGCCCTGGCACCGCGCCTGCACGTGACGGGTGCCGAGCCGATGGAGCTGGAGGAATCCGCGCCGGACGAACTGGCCGGTGAACTGGAGAGCATGGGACACAGCCTCATCAGGAAGCCACGTATCGGTGGGGCAGCTGCGGGTGCCGAGTTCGTCAAGGCCAGCGGCACTGTCTGCGGCGGCGGTGGCGGCGTGGCGGTAGCCCTGTGACCGATAGGATGGAGGCTCCGGAACATCACACCGTCATCGTCGTGGGCGGCGGACCGGCGGGGCTGCCGCTGGCGGCGGTCCTCGGCGGCTGGCACCCCTACTACAGCAACAGCGCGATTCTGCGCCAACGATACCCGCAGGTGGCTGAGCCCCTGTCGCGACACCCGGGCAGTCTGCTGAGCCTCGACTTCAAGGAGCTGTTGCGCTCCGGTATTCCGCCAGTCGATCTGTTCCGCGTGCTCCACCACCCGCGGCAGCTGTTCGAGAGCAAGGATCAGATCGCGCTGGAGTTCCGCCGCAATGACGCCCTCGACTGCCTGCTGATCACGCAGGAAGAGGTCGGTGGCCTGTGGAACAACGTACCGGAGGGTCTGCTGACCCTGTCGCCGGGGCAGTGGATGGAGTTCGCCTTCTACCCGCTGGCCCAGCACGTCCAGGAGACAGGGCAGAGCTACGACGTCAACGAGCTGATCATCAAGCAGAGGATCGTCGACTACTATCGACGGGTTCCGGAGCGCTTCGATGTGCAGCACAACGTGCATACGTGGGAGAGGGTGACACGTGTGGAGCCTCACGAGGAAGGCTTCCTGGTGACGGCGGCGGATGTGTCGGACTGGAGAGACCGTGACCCCGTGGCCCTGAGGCGTCCGGCTTTTCCGCAACCGGCGGACGCGGTGGAGGAAAACCACCCGACGCGGCAGTATACCTGCAAGTACATCGTCTACGCCGTGGGGCAGCGCTGCGAGCTGCGTTCGCTGGGTGTGCCGGGGGAGGAACTGCCTTTTGTCACGCAGTACTATGAAAAGCCGGAGCACTTTCCCGGTGAGCGAGTACTCGTCGTCGGTGGCGGGCGCTCGGCGGACTGGGCCGCTACAGAGCTCCACGACGCCAGCCGACAGGTGACCTATGCTATGCGGCAGACCTCGGACAGTCACTGGGGGTTGATCAACCACAGCCGCGTCGGTCTGCCCTACTACGGGCGTCTGGCAGAAATCTTGGAGGATCCGGCGGCGGCACGCATGGATGCTGTCTACGGCGCGACGCTGACGCAGATCGAAGAGTCGGCAGCGGGCGACGGTGGAGTGGTGCGACTGGAGGTCAACGGCGAGACCCGTACCGTAGCCGTCGATCACGTGCTCAAGGAGATCGGCGGTCGCGCCGACTACTCCCTGTTGCAGGGCTTCCCGACGCCACTGCAACTGGTGGAGAAGTACGACAACTATCGGTTCCAGGTGCATCAGGCGAAGGTTCATCCCCACAGCTACGAGTCGGTGGACATCCCGAATCTGTACCCGGGGGGGTACCTGGCAGAAGGACTGGGTCTCGTCGTCATCGCCATGCACGGCACGACGTACGCCATCGCCGCCGACATCCTGCGCAAGGAAGGGCTACTGTAGAGGGACTTCCTACACAGCGACGCGGAAGCCGTAGTCGGCCAGCTGCCGATCCGGAATGATCGCGGACCTGTGGGCGCATCGAGTCACCTTGATGGCGTGTCGCCACGAACCGCCACGGGAAGCCCGTCGCTGGCCCTCATCTGCTCCGGCGGGGTTTCTCTCCGGGGATTCGGCGTAGTATTCGGCATCGTACCAATCCGAACACCACTCGTGTACCAGGTCGGCCATGTTGTGCAGTCCGAAATCGTTGGCCGGATCCTGGGCGACGCGGTCCGGTCGCTCCACAGCATCGCCGCCATAGCGCACATCCATCCAGTCCGGCAGGTCGCAACCCCACGGAAAGTCCACACCCTCCCGGCCACCGCGGGCGGCTTTCTCGCGCTCCGCTTCGGTGGGCAGGCGAAAGCAGCAGGTGGAATCCGAGGACAGCCAGTCGCAATAGGCTACCGCCCCGAACCAGCTGACAGCGACAGCGGGCTGTTGCGGATCGACGAATCGCAGGTCATCCCAGAAGCGCGGCCGTGGATGTCCGGTGGCATCGAGGAAGAGCTGGTACGCAGACCGGGTCACGGGGGTGATGGCAATGCGAAACTCATCGAGCCAGACGTCATGGGCGGGGCGCTCGTTGGCGCGTCCGGAGTCATCTCCCATGCGGAAGGGGCCGGCGGGGATCGTGACGAGTCGGGGTTCGACAGGCAGACAATCAGCTCGCGCCATCAGGCATGGGGCAGAAAGCAGACCTTCAACGCCTGTTGAGAGCGCAGCAACTCCACACCCTCGACATAGTCGCTGAGGGGCAGCTCGTGGGTGACGAGACAGCTGAGGTCCAGACGGCCGTCTTCGACCAGTGCCAGAGCGCGCTCCGCAGCGTCCCGGTTGTGCGATCCGTAGCCGAGGATGTCGACCTTGCTGCGCCACTGCTGCCAGCCGTAGGCGACAGCATCACGCAGCACGCCGAAAAGGGCCACCGCCCCGAGGGTGTGACCCATGAGGAATTCCACGGACGCCTTGGCGCCGGCGCAGTCCACGGCCACGTCGACAGGGCCGCCGGCAGCTTCGGCGAAGGCGCCATCCTTCGGCTCAACGGCGGCATCCACACCCAACTGCAGGGCCCGCTCCCGTCGGTCCTGCAGCGGATCGACGGCGAGGACGGATTCGGCGCCCCAGGCCCGGGCCATCTGCACGGCGACCAGGCCGGCGGGCCCCATGCCTCCTACGGCGATCCGTTTGCCCTCGAGCAGGCCGAACTGCCGCAGGCGGTCGAAGGTGACCTGCACGCACATGGCCAGCTCCAGCGAGGCGATGGACTGCGGCGCCAGGTCAGTGTTTACCTCCAACAGCGAGTCGGCGGCAAAAGGCACGTACTGGGCGTAGCCCCCGAGGCGCACTTTGGCGCCCCGGTCACGCCAGGCAGCGACCCGGGCGCCCACGGCCAGATCGTCCACACCGGGGCCGACCTCAACGACGTTGCCGACGATTTCATGCCCCGGTTGACCGGGCGTGAGCGGATAGTCAACACGGGCACCGGGAAACATGGGCTCGCCCGACATCATGTGCAGGTCCCAGTGCGGGCAGGTCGTGACGGCATCGACTTTGAGCAGCACTTCACCGAGACCGGGTTGCGGCATGTCGACCTCCTGCCACTCAACCGAATCGGCACTCACGATCTGGAGCTGTTTCACTGATTCCGCTCTTTCCTACCAGTCGAGGATGACACCCATGACGGGTTCCGACTTGCTCTCGATGAGACGCCAGGCATCGGCGGCCTGATCGACGGGGAAGTGATGGGTGATGAGGGGAAGGGTCTGCAGATGACCTTCGGCGATCAGCTCGAGAGTGCGTTCCATACGGTCGCGAACGAGACCGGAAACCAGATGTGCGGTCAGCTCGAAATCGCGCGCCGGCTGCAGCGCGAACCGGTCCTCTGTACCGTAGAAACCGGCGGAGACGAAGTGGCCGAAACGGATCATCAGAGGCAACAGACTTTCCACCGCTGGCAGTGAGCCCACCGTGTCGACGAGGGTATTCACCCCCTTCGGAAACAGCCGGCGTACGTTGCCCACCCATTCCGGATCGCGGGCATCGAGGGTGAAGCGCGCCTCCCCATCGGGTTCGAAGCGGGACATGCGGTCCTCGTGGCGGCCCAGCAGGGCGACGCGGGCGCCGCGCCAGCGCAGGGCCTGGGCCGCCCACTGGCCGACGAGACCGTCGCCGATGACGACGGCGGCATCTGACTCTTTCACGTTCGGTCGGGCGCCGCAGTTGTAGCCCACCTGGGTCAGGACAAGGCCGGAGGCGGCGAGCGGATCGAGACCGTCGGGCAACTTGTAGATCCCTCCGCTGGGGGACACCGAAGGGGAGACGTGTCCGCCCCGCGGCTGGTACATGCCCTGCACGTGGCCCTGCACGCAGAACACGGTTTCACCCACCGACAGATCATCGATGTCAGCACCCACCTGTTCGACGACGCCGACTTTCTGGTAGCCGGCGACGATGGGAAAAGGCCAGGGATTGCCTACACGATATGGCGTGTCGCCGGCGCTGCGTTCGCCGCGCAGAAAGGAGCCCTCCGTGCCGTTGCTGATCCACGAGTGGGTGACACGGATGACAGCGTCATCCGGTCCCGGATCAGGGATGTCCACCTGCTGCACCTCGACGGTGCGCGGGGCGATGAAAACGACGGCCTTGGCCGGGGTCATGAAGCTTAGGGTAGGACAGGCGTTCTGCGGCGGCAAGAGAGTCGCAGAGTCAGTTCAGCGTGAGGTGCAGTTTGCGATCTGGCAGCTGCTGCTGGGCGGGTCTCAACTCTTCAGCGCCACGTAGACCCCGGTAAATGTGGCAGCACAACGCTCGCCAACGTGCAGTTGCACGGCCAATTCCACCCGCGACTTGCCCTGATCAGCCAGGTCGGTATCGAAGCGCTGCAACACCTCCCGTTCCGGCATGGCGCACCAGGCCTGAAAGTCGCCATCGATGGGGTGGTCGAACTCCATCTGCTGACGACGGATGACCAGCCCCGTGTCGAAAGGCAGGTCGGCGATGCGGGCGTGCACCAGGGCCCAGCCGCAGAGCATGGCTACCGCTGACGCACTGCCGCCGAAGACGGTACCCCGGTGATTGATGTTGGGCGCCAGCGGGGCGGCGAGGCGGACCCCGGTGTCATCGCAGGTGATGACGCGTGCTTCCATCTGTCTGGCGAGGGGGATCTTCTCCAGCAGGTAGTCCTGGACAGCGTCGGCGCCAAGCACTGTCAGTCGCGCCGACAGCCGGGGAAGTCGCCGCGGAGCCAGGCGTCGAGGCTGAGGCAGCCGGTGCGATGGTGGAGCAGGTGAAAACAGACACCGAGGAGGCACAGGTTCTTGACGAAGTTGGAGCGTTGCAGGATGTCCCACATCCAGCGGCTGTCCTCGGCCAGTTCGGATGGATAGGCGAACAGGGCGGGAGCGTGGACGACAGCGGTGACGACGACGACGAAGGTCCCCAGCGCGATGGCCGCCCAGCGCAGTCGATAGCCCAGCAGGACGAGGGTCCCCCAGCCGACAAGCCACAGTCCGACGACGACGGAAACCGCACGCGGCCAGGGCACCCAGGCGGGCATGAGCAGCCGGATGAGGCTGTCCTCGAAGATGTGTTCCCCGCCGAGGCCCAGAAAGATGACGCAGAACAGGCCGCGGAACGCCAGCTCGGCCAGGTCGTCACGTCGCATCGTGTGGCCCCTCTCTCCCCCAGGTTCTGATGCCTGGCAGGCTCCGGTAGAGCATGGCGTGGTAGAGCCGCCGGGGCAGGAAGCGTCGCAGCAGGTCGAAGATCACCGCGTCGGGCGTGCCGGCGACGCGCAAAGGGGGCCGGCGCCGCTGCAGGGTGTGCAGGATGCGGCGGGCCACCTTCTCCGGTGTGGCCAGGGACAGGCCCATGGTGCGCTCGATGAAGGGCGCCATGTTGCGGTAGTGGTGGTGGTAGGGATCGGCCGGGTCGTTCTCGGAGTGGGCTGCCTGGCTGGTGTAGTGGGTGTTCTGGAAGGAGGAGGAGTTGATGAATCCCGGTTCGATGAGCGTGACGTAGATGCCGAAGGGCCTGACCTCGTAGGACAGCGCCTCGGTGGCACCCTCGAGAGCGAACTTGCTGGCGCTGTAGAGGGGCATGGTCGGCATGGCCATCATGCCACCGACAGACGAGACGTTGATGATGCGTCCCGCGCGCTTGGCGCGCATGCTCGGCAGGACGAGCCGCGCCAGCGCCATGGGGCCGCGGAAATTGATGCCCATCTGCTCCATTCTCTCGGCATCGGTTACGTGCTCGACGACGGCGCGATAGGCGATGCCGGCATTGTTGACGAGGGTGTCGACACCATCCCAGTCGCGTAGTGCCTCGTCGACGACAGCCACCCGCTGATCGTCGTCGGTTACGTCCAGGGGGCGCAGGCGGATACGGTCCGTCTCGTGGATGCCGGCCTCGGCGAAGCGGGGAATCGATGTGGCACGAGCGGTGAGAATCAGGCAGTAGCGCTGCAGCGGTACCAGCAGACGCGACAGGGCGAGGCCGACGCCCGAGGAGGCGCCGGTGAGAAGGATGGTCTGAAGGGGATCGGTCACGTCCGGATCTCTTCAGGTGGCAGCCGTGCCTTTGAAGCTCGGGTCGATGCCGGTATACCCTTCGGTATAGGTGCGGAAGCGCTCGGGCAGGGCCTCTATGAACCGACGGGAAGACTCCGGCAGGTCCCACGGTGCGTCGATGGCATGTTCTTTGGCGCGGAAGCCGACGGCACAGGACAGCCGTTGGTGGTCCTCGCGGTTGGGGAAGGCACCGTGGAAGGTGCGGTGGGCGAAGACGATGCAGTCACCCGGATCGGTGAACAGCGGCACGAGGCCGGGAATGTCGAAGCCGTCATACCGCTTTTCGCCCTCGCCGTCGGCAGGATAGAAGGAGCGCCGGTCCGACGTGAGTCTGAAGCCGGCGGGGCCCTGCCAGTCCTCCACGTGGGAGTCCTCGATGACACAAAGACCGCCATGGGAGGGGCGGGAACCGGTGATGTAGAACCACTTGCCCGACGGCCACGGTCCCCGGTTGAGTACCTCACCGGTGTTTCGAGGTGGACCGTCGGTCTGGCCACACCAGTCCGTATGCCAGCTCACGGGCGCAGAACCCGGGTTGCGGATGATGGCCGCCGAGCGATGAAAGCAGATCTGGTCGGTGCCCAGCAGCGCAAAGTGCAGGTTCATGAAGGGCTGGTGATCGAGCCACGGTTCCCAGGCCACGGCGGCTCCCTCCAGAAAGGATAGGTGAGTACGACTCTCGCCCGGTCCCAGGGTCTGCCCGGGATCGACGACGCGGCGTACCTCGCTCTGCAGGATCTCTACGAGGCTGTCGGGCGCCAGGCCGCGGACGATGCTGAAGCCGTGGGTCTCAGTGCAGTCGACGATGTCATCGAGTTCGTCCGGCTGGAATTCGAAGCGATAGTCCAGGGCCGCCTTCTGCATGTGGCTGTAGTCTATGGTCACGCCGGTACTCCTTCCAGGGGGAGGCGCAGTGGCGGAATGGTCGTTGAAGGCGAGCGGGTCGGCAAGGACTGCCCCGGCTACTCGTACGGCGTTTCGTCCAGCAGGGCGCCGATAGCCTCCATGTCATACGTCGCCGCCAGACGTCGCAGACGCACGACCAGCGGCAGGTAGACGTCACCTGCCTCCTCCAGTCGTCCGATCTGTTCATTCAGCTGCGATACGCTGCTTGCCTCTACCGTTTCTCTCAGCAGGGCATGCAGGTGTCGCGGCAGGACGAGGTCCTCCAGACCTTCTTCGGCGACTTCGTCAGATGCGGCAGAATAGTCGAAGGTCACGCCCAACACTTCGGCAAGGGACTCGTAGATCTGCTCGGCGCGCAGAGGCTTGTCGAGGAATTGTGCGAAACCCATCTGCAGATAGGCCTGGCGCTGATGCTCGAAGACCGATGCCGATACGGCGACGACCCGAGTCGCGCCTGAGCCGTACTCTTCGACGAGTCGCCCCAGGGCCGCGGGGCCGTCGAGGACCGGCATGCGGATGTCCATGAAGACGATATCCGGCATGTGCATCCGCACGTGCTCAAGCGCCTGCAATCCGTCTTCAGCGGTCTCTACCTCGACGCCGATCCGGGTCAGCAGGTGGCTGAGCACATCGCGGTTGGAGGCCACGTCGTCGACGACAAGCGCCCGTATCGATGTCCCTGGCGCCAGACCAGACACTCTCGACCAGTCGTCTGACCGTTCGAGCAGCGGCGCCTTGGCAGGGGGCAGAGGCAACTCGAAACAGAACCGCGCACCCGATCCCGGTGTCGACTCGATCTCGATGCGTCCGCCCATCATGATCACGTGCTGCTGTGAGATCGCCAGCCCCAGGCCCGTCCCCCCCTGGCGCACACCCTCCTCCTCCTGCTGGAAAGGCTCGAAGATCGAGACCTGCCTGTCCGGGGCGATACCGGGTCCGGTGTCACGAATCTCGAAGGTGTAGCGGTCGGGTGCGGGAGTGACCACCCGCAACGAGACCTCGCCCTCGGGGGTGAATTTCACCGCATTACCCAACAGATTGATGAGCACCTGGCGCAGCCTGGCTTCCCCACCGTGCACCGGCGTTGACGGGAGATCCGATTCCAGTCGCCAGCGCAGCCCCTGCTGGGTGCAGCGCATCTCGAACATGAGAGCGAGGTTCTCCAACAACGACTGCAGGTCGAAATCGACCCGGTGGAGCTCTTCACGGCCCGCCTCGATCTTGGAGATGTCGAGAACGTCATTGATCAGGTCCAGCAAGTGCTGACCGCTCTTGCCGATGGTGTCGAGGGCACGACGCTGCGACTCCGAGAGCCCGGGATCATCGTTGAGGATCTGGGCATACCCGAGCACGGCGTTCATCGGTGTGCGGATCTCATGGCTCATATTGGCCAGGAAGCGGCTCTTGGCCTGGTTCGCCTCCTCCGCGACTTCCTTGGCCACCTGCAGCTCCTGATTTCGATTCTCGAGGTTCCGCAGATCGTCCATCCGTCGGAACCCCTCCGACAACACCTCGGCCAGCTCGCGCAGCATCTCGATGTCCTCCGATCGGTAGACATCGGGCTGCCGGCTGCTGACCGCGAGTGTGCCGTGGGAGAAGGGAACATCGACGATCGAGCGCAACCCTTCAGGCACGTGGACGAGCTCATCGAAGGGGTCGTCTCTCTGCAGGTCCGGCCGGTAGACAACCTCTGCTTCGCGCCAGAACTGTAGCAGGAGAGAAGAAGCCGGTGTCAGCGTTCCATGGTAGATTCACTCGCCATCCCGGGTCATCGTATAGGTCCGCAGCTGGGTCTCTTCCGCCTCGACAACATTCGCGCCGAAGAACTCGAAGGTAATATCCATGTCCTGCAGCGTGTCACCTACGGCGGCGATCACCTGTTCGATGTCACCGGCGAACTGCATCTCCCACACGCGGTCCCGCACGCGGAAATGAGCCAGCTGCTGCTGCCGCAGCCGTGTCGTCCGATGTCGCTGTCGGTACGCCCGGCCACCCAGCAACACGGCGAGGAGGGAGGCACCGACAAGGGATCCCCACAGAGCAATTTGGCCATACGGCCAATGAATCTGAAGTACTACACGGGCCGCCTCGACCGAACGGTCGAGGTCACGATCGATGGCCTCCACCTCGAAGGTGTAGTCTCCCCTCGGAAGGTTGAGGTACTCAACGCGCGGTGCCCGGGTGACCTGCCAGCCCCGTTCATACCCCGCGAGGCGGTAGCGATAGCGCATGTTCGCTGGCGGGGTCTTGAAGCTCAGACCGCGGAACTCGAAGGCCACCAGCGGCTGCGTCGAGGGGAGGCGCAGTCGCGTCACCGGTCCGTGCCGCCGGTCGCTCACCACTTCCGTAATCCTGACGGGCGGTGGCGATCGGCTGGGTCGATAGCGGATGAGTCCCCGGCCGCGGACGGCGATCCACATCTCGCCATTTCGGTCTTCGAGCAGGGCTGTGATGCTGGGTGCCCCCAGCCGGTCACGGTTGAGCAGACTCTGAAATGTGACGCCGTCGTAGCGGCTGATGCCTCCCTCGGTACCGATCCACAAGTGCCCACGTCGATCGACCTCGAACGTCTGGATCAGACTGTGCACCAGGCCCTCGGCAGTCGAAAAGCTGGTGAATCCGACGCCGTCGAATCGCGACAATCCGTTCGTCGTGCCGATCCACAGATTGTTCTGGTCATCGACAACGAGGCGCTGCGTCGCGTTGTGGACCAGGCCATCGTCGGTGGTGAAGGTCTTGACCTGCACACCGTCGTAACGACTGATACCCGATCCCCACGTAGTACACCAGAGGCGGCCGAGGGTGTCCTGGACGACAGCACCCACGGAGTTGCTCGGCAGGCCGTCCGCCGTCGTCAGGCTGCTGAAGTCTCGACCGTCATACCGGGTGATCCCCCCGCCAGCTGTGGCGAACCAGAGAACTCCGTCTCGAGTCTCGGCCATGAATCCGGCATTGTTGTGTGACAGACCGTCGCTACTGGTGAACGACGTGAAACCGGCGCCATCGTAACGGACAACGCCGGCGCCGCTGGTACTGGCCCACACAGCACCGTGGCGATCGACGAGAAGCTCACGCACGGCGTCGCTCGGCAGGTCGTCGTCGGCGGTGAAGGTCGTGAACTCGAGGCCGTCGTACCGTACGAGGCCAGCATCCGTTCCGATCCACAGGTTTCCGGACCTGTCCTCGGCCAGCGAACTGATGTCACCGGGCACGCCGTGGCGTCCATCAAACTGCGTCACGTCTCCGGCGTCGTAGCGGACGAGGCGGCTGCTCGTGCCGATCCAGACGTTGCCCTCGCGGTCCTCGAGCAGAGACCGAACCGTGGCCAGATCCACGACATCCGAGAAGTCGGTGAGCTTCTGGCCGTCGTAGCGGAAGAGACGACTGGAGGCCGAGGCCGCCGACCCGCTCTCTACGGTGGCGATCCACATGCGGCCCTGCCGGTCTTCCGTGACGGCCTGGACGCGCTCGCCCTGTTTCAGCTTCAGTCTACGGCGTGGCCTGTCCACATCGTTGACCAGGATCAGGCCCTCATCCACCTCGACCCAGAGACCGCCACCCGAGTCCTCGAAGAGTGCACCGACGTTCCCGGTGCCGAGCGGTTCGTCGAAGGGGATGAGCCGCTTCCCATCGAAGCGCCACAGTTTTTCCAGTGCTGATATCCACATCCTTCCCTGACGGTCTTCGAGCAGGGCCTGGACCGATTCATGCAGGCCGGGCAGGGCGGATAGATTGGTGAACTGGTGTCCGTCAAAACGGCTCAATCCGCCCTGCGTATTGACCCAGATCTGTCCCCGGTGGTCCAGCAGAAGGTCGTACACCTGAACGTCGACCAGGCCATCGCGGGTCGTATAGTTGACGAAGGATTCGCCGTCGAAGCGGATCAACCCTCCTTGTGTGCCGATCCACAGGTCACCCTCCCGGTCCCGCAGCAGGGCATTGATCTCGTCGTTCACCAGCCCGTCCCTGGTGGTGTAGTTCGTGAAGGCGACACCGTCGTAGCGAACGAGACCTCCCTGGGTGCCGATCCACAGATACCCCTCGTCGTCCTGAGACAGGGCCGTCACCGAACCATTACCGAGGCCGTCGGTGGCCCCAAAGCTGGACCAGGTGCGTTCGCGGATGCCGTCCGCCGGGACCGTGGTTCCCGGGCCGCGCACGACGCGCTCGCCATCGGTGGGCTCCACCATGAGATCGGCCCTGGCGAGGGCACCGGTTCGTACTTCGACCCGCCGTGTGGTGTTCTCGCCATGCCCCAGTTCGACGCTGACATCGTATCCGCCTGTGGGAAGCTCTACCGTGTAGGCTCCGGCCATATCGGTTTCGAGACGAGTCCAGACCTCCGGATTCGCCACAGATCGAAGTCGAACATGGGCGCCGCTGATGGGGCGACCATCGCGGTGCCACTGGATTCGTCCGCCAACCCGCCCGGTCTCCGTCGACGGCGGGAGAAGTATGACATCGCCACGGCGATCCGGATTGTCCGTCTTCGCCTCGTTTTTTCCCCATGCCATCCACGAGTACGAGCCGTCGGCATCCTTGTCACAGACGACGACATCGACGCTG
The DNA here is from genome assembly GCA_036011085.1 of Candidatus Latescibacterota bacterium. GTDB lineage: Bacteria > Latescibacterota > UBA2968 > UBA8231 > UBA8231 > UBA8231. The sequence goes on along the minus strand of DASCMS010000139.1, from coordinate 44,408 downwards.
ATCGTCCGGCCTGACCCGACCGGGGAATGACCTAGCCCGGCCAGCGAGATCTTCCACTCGTACTGGTGTCTGCCCTCCTGACGTCGCCAGCGCACGTACGCCTCGCCGTCCCCATCCTCGGAGGGAGCACCCAGGCCGCTGCCACGGATCACGTGCTGGCGGGCGAAACTGTTGTCGCCATGTGCCAGGTCCACGTAGATCTCACAGCCGTCCTCGGTATCCCAGTCTCTGGCAGCCGACGAATCGATGATGGTCGACTCGTCCTCGACCTCAATGCCGATATACAGGGAGTTTTCGGCAGCGCTGTACCCGACTCTGAAGAACGCCTGAAAGTCTTCATGATTGTGTGCGTCACTGCCAGCGGCGGCCACGGCAACGGGGTACCCCATCAGGTCATCAGGCCAGTCCGACAGATCACCGTCGACAATGATGTCATCCACGGGCAAGGCGATGGCGACGGCGCCATTGTGCGCCTCGATCGATGTCGCGCGGAAGATGAGCAGAGCGAGCAGAATCGGACAGGTTAGGCGCCGCAAATGCACCTGCTGGTTGGGGTCAGACACCGGGGCTGCTGAATATAGAGGATCGAGACAGGCCTATCCGTCCGCTGCGAAGCTGCACGATGCCCGTTCCGGACCTATTTTCAGGTGGTCAACCCTCTTCCTCTCGATCAGGAACGACGTGTCCATGGCCGAAGCAGGCGGCGCCGGGAGTCTGCAGGATGTCAAGATTCTTGTCGTCGATGACGTTCCCGCCAACATCGACGTGCTGTATCAGCTGCTCCAGACACAGGGGGTGAACGTGCTCGCCGCCACCAGCGGCGAACAGGCACTCGCTGTCATCGAGGCGAATCGTCCCGACCTCATCCTGCTCGACATACGCATGCCGGGCATGGATGGCGTAGAGACCTGCAGACGACTGAAGGAGATGGACGGCATGGCGGATCTGCCCGTCATCTTTCTCACCGCTGAGGATGACAGAGAGAAGATTGCGGAGGGCTATGAGGCGGGCGGCATTGACTATGTGCCAAAACCCGTGGAGAAGGACGCCCTGCTCCAGCTGGTGCGGAGCCTGCTGTAGCCGAAAGCTTGCTCAGTTTTCGGCTATGCGGATCTCGTCGGCAAATATCCACGCAGGGCCACCGGCCCCCGGATGCCAGTCGGGACACACACCCATCGATCGGGCTCGAATCCGGACGTAGCGAGCCCGGGCGCTGGCCGACCTCGCCTCCAGTTCTTCAATGACAGGGCTCGAGGCGCGTTCGTCCACAGTATGGTCGGCCGTGACAAAGGGACGGAAGGTGCGGCCGTCATCCGAAAGGTGAACCTCCATCACCCGGGGCAGCCAGATCCACGAGTTCGGATTCTGCAGAAAGCGAACGCGTACCGTGGACACATCCACCGGCCTGCCCAGGTCGATGACGGCAATCAGATCCTCGCCCTCAAAGCCCTGCCAGCGACCGTCGGTGAAGTGATCCGTGCCGAGGATACCGTCGACGAGGGCTCCCGGTCCCGCGGCGGGATAGCGCTGTGAGTAAGGGTGTTCCAGATCGACGAAGCGACCGAGGGCCTGGTGATGATACAGGTCGAGCCCGACCTGCGAAATCGACCGACCGCCGTCGAACATCCCGACGCGTAGCTGACCGCCGCCGAGGATGGTGATAGGCCCGTCATACTCCGTGTCGGCTGCGGTTGCCTCTGTCCCATCTAGGCGAAAGCGCAAGGTCGCATTGTCGACGGCCGCTTCCAGGCGGACGGTGTGGCCGGCAGAATCGGGCACGGCGGTGATTTGCGGTGAGATGTCGAGCAGCTCCATGTCATCGATCCAGGCCGTGCCGGCGGCAGCCAGGCCCACCGACAGCCAGGCGCGCGTCGACAGGTTGTCAATGGCGCTGTCGAGAGTGTAGCGCCGCCACTCACTGGAGACCTCGACGTCGATGGAGTCAGCGCCGCCGCCGTTGCGCAGACGCAGGATTGCACCCTCCCCGTCACTGCGAGCCTGTACCGAGAAGCGATAGGTGTGCCCGGGGACGACGGTCGGCGCGTAGGGCCGGACACTGATGAGCTGACCGTCGCCGGGGGCATGCAGGCGCAGGGATCGATCGCCGTGGGAGGCGTTGCGGCTGTCGACGAAGTAGGTGGCGCCCCGGCCTGTGCCGACATCCGCATAGACGGCGGCAGGTACCGAGGGTGCCGCATCCCACTCGAAGCTGGGATCGATGAGCATGTTCAACGGGTTGTTCGACAGTTCGGTAGCGCCAGCGAAGCGATAGAGCCGGACGCCGTAGGCATCGATGATGTCGTCGAAGCGCACGCCCGTGGCTGTGTCACCCGAGCGCAGCAGTCCGGTCAAGAGGCCCACAGGTTTCAGCAGGAGACCGAAGGGACCGGTGCGCGAGGTCTGCCTGACGGCGACGATACGGTCCTCGTAGAGCACTTCGGCATCGCCGCGATCCCAGACCAGGCCGGGAAGCGAGACGGCCATCTCCACCGGCAGGTTTCTGGTATTGACGACGGCAACGACGACGTCACCATCGTGGCGCCAGGCCGTGGCCCGCAACATCTCATCGCCGGTTTCGACCATGGGCCGCGCCTCCGGTGACAGCAGGAATGGTGTCAGCGCTGCCACCTCGAGGGCGGCGCGACTGGCGGCAGCCCAGGTGTCCGGCGACTTGGGGAAGCCGCTGAGGCCATGGCGGATGAAGTACTGGATTCCCGTTGCACCCTCGACGATGCCGAGCCAGGTCATCAGTCGCAGTTCCGCCGCGGTCGGCTCCCGCGACCACCACTCGTTGCCGCCGAAGGCCTGGGGCACGAGCCACAGCGGGATCCGTGGTGCCACGGCGTCGTGCACCGTACGGACCGCGTCGGCAACACCCCCGGGAGGGGCGTTGGGAATCGGGTAGGGATCCGTCATGGCCAGATCCATGGCACCTGAGAAGCGTGCCGCAGCCCCAGGGTTGAGAAAGACGATGGTCACGGGATGGTACGGATCGAGCTCGCGAACGACGGCTGCCGCCGTCTCGAGTTGTTCGGGCGTGGCGCCGTGGCCGGTGGGCTCGTCGGAGATGTACCACGCCAGCAGGGCCGGGTGATCGCGGAAGGCCTCCACCTCAGACCGCAACCAGGCCTGCCGGCGTGTGGCCGAGGTATCCGGTGCGGTTCCCAGGTTGACGCCGCCGCCGCCGGAGACACTCAGCAACTGATAGTGCACCTTCATGCCCATCTCGGCGGCGCGGTCCATGTACCGACGGCGTTCGTCGACACCGGCCGGGTCATTCGACTGGTACGGACTCATCAGATTGAACCCGCGAACCGTCTCCTCCTCTGCCAGTGTCGGCTGTACTGGCGAATAGCAGTAGAACCCGAAAGGGAAGAAGGGCAGGTCGCCGACGATGAGGCCGCCGCTGAGACGATCGATCTGGACGGCGTTGGCTTTCGTCGGGAGGCGTCTCACCGTCGTCGAGGCGGAACCCAGGTGATGGCCCTCGGCACGCAGATGCACCTCGACCCGCGAGTCGCCCAAGGGCAGGTCCCGGGTGGGAAAGGCAACCCAGGGCAGGCGTCCGCGACGGACGACGGCGTTGCGTACGAGGGTGCCACCAGCCGTCGACACATCGGCGTGCAACCCGGTGGCCTCGAGGTCCTCGGGCAGGTCGACAAACAGCAGAACGGCCTCCTCCTCCGCCATGTAATACGACAGGGAGGACAGCGTCTGGTAGGCGTTGACGGGAGCCGCCGCGAGCAGGACGGCAAGGAGCCAGAGGTACAGAGATCTCATCGTGCTACGGCGCCACGTCGACGACCCGGCTGCTCGTGCCGGGCGCGTTCCGCGGCGAAGACCATCAGGTGGGTTTCCAGCGTCTCTTCCGGTCCGGAGAGGATGTGGGAGGAATCGTCGTGGCGTACGGCCTGCACGAAGCCATCCATGAGTCCGAAGTCACCACCACCATGTCCCCCGAGGATAGAGGAATCGACGGCGGCCGTATCGATCCTCTCGGTCTGATCGGTGAGAAAATCGAACACCTGCAGGTGGCGGCCGTCGCCGCGAATATGGCCACGGCTGCCGAACAGTTCCGTGCGGCGGCCTGCCGCTTCGGTGAAGGCGGTCATGGTGAAGGACGCCGAGCGTGACCCTTCGAACTCCATGTTCACCACCTGATTGTCGACCACGTCGTTGTCGCAGCCGTAGACACAGCGGCCGTAGGGGCCCTCCCGCAGAGCTGTGGTCACCGTCGCTGTTGTCGGCTCGGGAGTGAGTACGTCAAGGGGCCACCCCATGTGGCCATCGGCGAGCTGTTCGAGGTAATAGCGCGGGGCCGAATAGGGACAGTCGGATTCGACGGAACAGTCCAGGCAGTTGTCGGCGGCCCCTTCGGGCGCTGCCTCACGGCGGAAGTGCCGGAGCGAGCCGAAGGAGGACACGGCGCGGCAGGGGACACCCATGATGTGGCGGATCCAGTCGAGGTCATGGCAGGATTTGGCCAGGAGCATGGGCGAAGACTCGGTCTCATTGCGCCAGTTGCCGCGAACAAAGGAGTGGGCCTGGTGCCAGTACCCCACCGGCTCGAGCCGTTGCAGGCAGACCAGATCGCCGATGGCACCGCTGTCGACGATCGCCTTCAGGCGCCGGGTGAAGGGCGTGTATCGCGTCACGTGGGCGACGGCGAACAGCACACCCGCCTGGCGTACGGCAGTGACGATCTGCCGACAGCCGTCTTCGTCGGTGGCCATCGGCTTTTCCAGCAGGATGTGGTACCCGGCGTCGGCGAAGGCCACGGCGGGCTCGACGTGCATGGCGTCCTGAGTGCAGATGAGGACGGCATCGGCAAGCTTCGGCGCCGCTGCCAGGTCACGCCAGTCAGTGAAGGCGTGATCAGGGCTCACGCTATGCCGCGCCACGAGGGGATCACGGTAGGCGTCGCGTGGTTCGGCCACGGCGACCACGCTCGCCTGATCGGGGTGCTGCTCGGCGAAACCGGCATACCCGGTACCGCGGCTGCCGGCGCCGACGACGGCGAGGGTGACGGGGGCCATGGGGCCGTTCAACCGGCAGCCTCTGCCGCTGGCACCTCAGGCCGGAACTGATAGTCAGGTTCGACCTGCTGGCGCTCGACGATAGCGAAGATTTCGCGCCATGTGGCGATGAGGCCGGACGGCGTGGGAGGGAGATCATACTGCATGGCTGTATGCAGCCGGCCCAGCCGGTAGCAGGGCACGGCGGCGTACATGTGGTGCTCGATGTGGAAATTCATGTGCCAGTACAGAAACCGCACGATGGGATTGAGATAGATCGTGCGCGAGCACAGGCGAAAGTCCGGTACGTTGTCGGTGAGCCCGATGTGCTGGGCACTGTTGCAGAACAGGAAGAGGATCCCCCCGTAGAAGGAGCCGAGGGTGACCAGTACGGGAAGCTGCCACCAGCCCAGGTAGAGCGCGCCGGCCACGAGGAGGACGTGGCCAAGTGTCATGATCCGGTCCCAGCGGAACAGTCGGCGGCGGCCATCGACATTTTCGGGAGGGAACAGTCGCTGATCCCAACCCGGGTTCAGTCGACCGAAGAAGCCGCGGCGGATCGTGCCCAGGATCCGGGCACGGGCGCCGTGGGGACTGACGATGCCGTTGCGCAGAAAGTCCTTCAGCACAAGATGGACAGGAAAGACGACCTCGCCATCCTCGGGCGGGTGCAGGGTGTATTTGTGGTGCGCCGTGTGGCTCGCCCAGAAGTGGATGGGGTTGTACCAACCGAGAAAGCTCAGCACATACAGGAAGAACGTGTTGAGGGGCTGGGTGCGGAACACGGAGCTGTGCACCAGCTCGTGAAAGCCATTGATGATGAAGGCGTAGCAGATCCCGTGCAGAAAGAAGGCAGGAATCGACCAGTACCACACCAGATGTAGTGTCGTCCACCATGCCAATGCGCCGGTGGCTGTCAGGGTCCCCAGGTACCCGAGAGTCTGCAGAAAACCGAGGATGTTGCTGCGCCGGTTCAGATCCGCGAGGAGTTCACGCTCGATCTTGGTTCGATACCAGGGGATTCTGAGCTTCTGCTGTGTTTCGAAATCATCCATGCACAGGACTCCATCTCGAGGCCGGTTGACCGGGAATGTAGTTCGGTGAGCGACGCCGTCCATCCCGGTGGGACAGCAGGGGCTGACTACCTCTTGATGAAGGTGCCGTCATTCAGCTCGGCCCAGGCCTGGCGCAGTTCCTCCTGGGTATTCATCACGATGGGGCCCCGCCAGGCGACGGGTTCGCGCAGAGGCTGACCGGAGACCAACAGGAAGCGGATGCCTTCATCGCCGGCCTGCACCGTGATCTCGTCACCCGAATCGAACAGGATGAGGGACCGGTTGGCCGCATCCACTCCGGCTTCGCCCTGCTCGTCGAAACGTTCGGTGACGACACTCTGTGGATCGGAGGCGTCACGGAAGCCTCCCGAACCGTCGAAGACGTAGGCGAAAGCGTGGCGAGAGGTCTCCACGGGGAGGCTCTTCTTCTGCCCCGGTGGCACATAGACGTCGAGGTAGTTCGGATCGGCGGCGATGCCGTCCACCGGGCCGCGCTGCCCCCAGAACTCGCCGCAGACGACGCGAACCTTCGTGCCGTCGTCGTCGGTGATCTCCGGGACGTCAGCGGCGGCGACATCCTGGTAGCGAGGCTCCGTCATCTTGTGTGATCGCGGCAGGTTGGCCCACAACTGAAAGCCGTGCATCAGGCCCCCGGGATCGCCTTTCGGCATCTCCTGATGCAGGATTCCCGAACCCGCTGTCATCCACTGGGCATCACCGGCCCCCAGGGTCCCCTTGTTGCCGAGACTGTCGCCATGCTCGACGGTGCCTGCCAGTACGTAGGTGATCGTCTCGATCCCGCGGTGGGGGTGCCAGGGGAAGCCGGCGCGGTACTTTTCCGGATCGTCGTTACGGAAGTCGTCGAACAGCAGAAAGGGGTCGAAGTCATCGGTCCTGCCGAAACCGAAGGCGCGGTGAAGGTGTACACCGGCGCCCTCCATCTTGGGTTCGGCCTCGATGATCTGTCGTACCGGTCGAATAGACATCTGCGAGCTCCTGTCGATTCAGTTCCATCACGTATTTCTGGTCCTTGCAGAATGTATCGATGAGGCTCGTCTCCGCATCAGTGCAGCGGTCTGCCGCGGCCCGAGTAGGTGCGGCCGGTCACGACGCTGGCCATCACGGCGCGGGCACGAGCGCGAAGGTCTCCTCCACGATGGCTCGATCCTCCGGATCAGCGATGGCCGCCATGGTGGTCTCTGCCTCGGCATAGGCGCTGGCGTGAAGATCGCCATCACCGGCGACGGCGGCGGCCTGGGCCAGAATGGCGTGGGTGAATGCCAGTTCCCAGTCCGGGGTCTCATGGGTGGTGAAGTACTCGTGACAGGCTTGGGCGTAGCGCAGGGCCGTATCGCCCATGCCGAGCAGGGCGTGGACGTGGGCCAGCAGCTGGTCGCCCGCATGTGATGGATCGTTTCGCCCACGGCGGCCCAGTGGTAGGCGGCGGCATGGGCCATGTGCAGCATCTGCGCGTCCTGCTCGGCAGTGCGTTGGGTCGTCGTCAGGCCCCAGCACTGGTTGTTGCACTCGGCGGCATACCAGCGGTGGGCGGCCTGCTGCTGTGGTTCGGTCAACTTATCAGCCATGGCGGACTCCTTTCGAGTGGCAGATCGAGCGGTTCAGATCGCCGCTTTCGAACATCTGACGGTAAAAACCAACGCGTGACATACTGGATCGATCGCGCAGCTGATAGAGCTGAGCACGTGAATCAAACGGCTCTGCGGCATTGATCTCGAAACGCCAGGCCGCTCCGTGGATGCCGGCTGCGGCGTCGACAATCTGCTGGCGGTGCCACCAGAACATATCGGCGGGCAACTCGTCCACCGGGAACCAGCGCAGGTCGAGGACCTCACTCCCCTGGGGCAGCAGATCGCCGCCCACCGGTGAGCCGCGGAAGCAGACAGAGTGCAGCTCCGGGTTGAGGGCCGACCCCATGTAGCAGCCGACGAGCCCGGTGATCTCCACTTCGAGTCCGGTTTCCTCACGCGCCTCGCGGACGGCGGTTTCGGCCTGACTCTCGCCGGGCTCCGTCCCGCCTCCGGGCATGGCCCAGACTTCGAAGTCCTCGCGCTGCTGCAGCAGGATCGTCCCCTCCCGCAGGATCGCCATATTGGCGCCGACGGCCGGCATCAGGACGGCCCTCCCGCGGCCTGGTTGACGACACGCATGGCTGCCGCAGCGGAGCTGGCACCGCCGGCGAGCACGTCGTCTTCCGAGAACCTCGTCATCAGGATCTGCTTCGCCCCGCGCCGGTCGTAGTCGTAGGTCAGGAAAACCGATCCACCGGCGGCCTCTACACCATCGGGGTAGGAGACGCCGGTCCGTTCGTCGAGCAACAGGCCTCCCTGCCACGACAGACCGTCGTCATCGGACAGATAGGCCGTCAGGTGCGAACGCTCGGTACGTTTGGCCAGAGGACCGTGCTTGACCAGCAGCAGGCGTGTTGAGGCCAGGCGGCGGATGAAGAACCGGGTCACGGGATGAGCGAGGGCAGTGGGCTGCACCGGACTCCAGCTGTGGCCGCCATCCGTCGATGTGCTCTCGCCGATGCCATAGGTGGTGCGCACGAGCATCCACTGACTGCCGTCCAGCCGCTCGACGAGCATATGCTCGTCACAGCTGCGGTGCTCTTCGGGGACGCTGGCCGCACCCAGTCGCTGCCACGAGGCGCCGTCATCGTCAGAGCCGAAGACGACGCAGCTGCCCTCGGTGCGCCAGCGGGCTGCCGCGATCAGCCACCGACCGGAACTGGCGACGACGGGCTTGTTCATCATGATCCCATCGCACAGGCGGCGAGGCGTCGACCACGATGGCCGTTCGTCATCGGAATCCGTTGTGGTGATTGCCCAGACGCCGGCGGCGGCATCGGCGTGTTTCTCATACCCCTGGGCCCACAACAGCCACAGGCGCCCCCCGGGATCGTGCCACAGACACGGGTCGTAGGCACGCGTGGGGCCGTCGCCGTCGGGATCGACGATCAGGCAGGGGGACGACCAGGTGTCACCGTCGTCGTCACTGGTGGCCAGCAGCACGTGGTTGAGATGGTCTTCGCCGGGGCCCCGGCCACCGTACCAGGTGGACCACAGACGGCCCGATGTCGCTCTCTCAATACCCGGGATGCCCTGGAACTGCCTCGTGCTGTCAGCGTACTCGGGTCCCGGGTCGAGGATGACCCGGGGCGACCGCAGGTACGCTTCGGTCACGCCAGCCCCAGCCGCTGGAACTGGTCGGCCGGTGCGTCGCATTCGCGCATCAGCTCGGCCATTCTCGCCGACAGGCGTTCGACGACACCGTCATCAGCCACGGGCGTCTGTTGCTGCGGGTCGGCTGCCACGTCGTAGAGCAGGTCACCCACGGGGCCGCCCACCGGCTGCGACAGGCTGCCCTTCGTCGGAATCCGCAACAGCTTCATCCCCCTGGTGAAGGAGAAGGGCTCCGCCAGCTCGACGTCGGTGAGATTGCCCTTGAAGCCGCGCATCGAAGCGGGCATGAGCGTGTGCGTGTGCAACGGCTGGTTGTCGTCAGAGCGGCTCGTGCGCAGGTAGACGTAGCGACCGTCAGTGATATTCACTCGGTTGCCGTGATAGCCGAAGATGGCAGCGTCGCGCACCGGGCTGTCGTCGACCACGACTCCGGCCAGGTCGTGGCCCAGCATACGCTCCGTCGGCTCCTGGCCGAAGAAGCGCAGCAGCGTCGGTCCGATGTCGATGGCCGGCTGCACCAATGCCTCACGTCTCTGGCCCGCGGCGCCGGGGGAGCGTGGGTCCCAGACGAAGAACGGCGTGTGCGCGATCTCTTCATACAAAGGCGGCCAGTTCTTCGCCCAGCCGCCATGCTCACCGAGAAGGAAGCCGTGGTCGGTGCAGACGATGAGCATGGTGTCCTGCCACATCTCGTGCCGATCCATCAGGTCGAGGACGTGGCCGAGGCTGTTGTCGCACTTCGACATCAAAGCCGCGTAGTTGCGCCGGGCCTCGTCACACTGTTCGGGAGTCTCGGTGGCCTCGCCGTACCCGGGCCAGTCGAACAGCGGTCCGTCGTAGTCGGACGGGTACATGTCCTTGTAGTGCCGGTGGCTGACGAAAGGTTCGTGCGGATCGAAGCATTCCAGCTGCAGGAACCAGTCGTCCTCGTCGGCGTTGCGTTCGATGAAGCGGCAGCCGGCGTCGAAGGTCTGCGTCTGGGAATGATCCTGATCGCGCGTCTGGTGCTGCCGGTTGACCCAGTCCGGGCGCCGGCCCTTGGGGTTGATGTTGTCCGGGATCACCGGATCGGCCACCTGGCCGATGTGGGGGTCTCCCTCCTGACCGCGGTAGAACTCCCACGAGGAGTAGCGCCCGTGGTAGGTGGAGCCGCCATCTTCCCAGTAGTGGTAGTGATCGGAGCACAGGTGAGTGTAGACGCCGGCGTCCTGCAGCATCTGCGGTACCGAGTCGTCGAAGGGCTCCAGCGGACCCCACGGGCAGTGCAGGAAGTTCGGCCGCCCCGTGTGCAGGTCGCGGCGCGCCGGCATACACGGCATGGAACAGACGTAGCTGGTGTCGAAGGTGGCAGTGCGTCTGGCCAGACGGCTGAAGTTGGGTGCCAGCACCGGCGTGGCCGCATTGTACGGCGGCAGCAAGTGTCGGTTGAGCGAGTCGAACATGACCATGATGCACTTCACGCGGGTCTCTCCTGAAGGAAGGGATCAGCCGGTCGAGCCGTTGCTCTTGGCCTTGACGATTCCGGCGATGTACTGCTCGACGCAGCGCTCCGTGTGCCAGCCCAGACTTGTGGCTTTGCTCGAGTCGAGGGCCGCGTCCATACGATTGCCCCGGCGTTCGGGCAGCATGTGCGTCTGACCGCCGAACAGACCGGCGATTTCGAGGACGGAATAGCTGGCGTCGGCGCCGAGACCGTATTCGTCACCGCTGCCGTGCTCGCCCACGAGAATGAGGCCACGGACGATGTCGTCGACATGGGTGAAGTTGCGGCGCTGCGTACCCGGGGAGACGACCGTGAGGGGCACACCGGCCTCGAACTGGCTGCGGAAGATGCCGAGCACCGTGGCGTACTCGCCACACGTGATCTCGCGTGGACCGTAGACGTTGTAGAAGTAGGTGATGGCGAACTCGAGGCCGAACCACTGGCCATAGTTCATGACCAGCTCGGTGTTCGTGGCTTTGGTCCAGGCGTAGGGGCTCTGGTCCCGCCCCATCCCGCCATCGGCGAACTTTGTGCTCGAGCCCGCGTAGACGAGCTTGCTGCCGCGCTGACGGCAGTACTCGACTACACCGAAGGTGCCGGCCTTGTTGAGATCCCAGACGAGGGCCATATCCTGGAAGCTCTGTTCGACGCGGGAGTACTCGCCGAGATGGAACACGAGGTCGGGAGCGTCGGGACAGAGATCAGCGATGTCCTTTGTGTGGCCCTCGATGTACTCGACGCCGGCCACGTGGTTGTCACGCGTGCCGGTGAAATAGGTGTCGAGAGAGAGGACGCGATTGTTCCCTGTGGATGCCAGGGCCTGCACCAGGTGGGAGCCGATGAAGCCGGAGCCACCGGCGACGAGAATGGTCTGGTTCTCGAGCATCCGTAGATAGTAGGGACAACCGCCTGACTCTGACAGGGCACTAGCCCGCCTCCGGGACTCGGGCGGCCGAGATGTTCATCGTCGCCGGCGCCAGTCTTCTCAGATTCTGTGCACCCAGCGCCAACTGTGCTCCCCTGTGCGGGGGGCCCTGAAGGTGCACCCGTACGATGGCATCGGATTGCAGCTGGTGCAGCCTCCCCAGCAGTTCGGCTTCGAAGGCTTCGCGCGCCGGGGCAGATCGGACGGTGAGATCCACCATGGGACGGGCGTGCAGAGGCACCCACTCGACAGCACACGGTCCACGCGCCGAAGCTCCCGACTCGTCCACCGTCACGACGGCGCAGACCTTTTCCTCGCCACGCTCGGCCCAGGACGTGCGCTCCACCGAGCCGGGGTAGATGACGGGGGCGGCCAGTGGCACACCGTGGAGGTTCTGACGAAGCACCTGGGCACGGTGGATGTGGCCTGAGAGGACCGCGTCAAACCCTGGCGGAATGTGGTGACCCCGAACGACGTCAGTCCCGTAGCGGAAGGTGAAGTCTCCTTGGCCGCCATTGCCGACCCGCGAACCCTCCACCGCCTGGTGAATGCACAGGAGGGAGACATCCGCCTCAACTCGCCGTTGGTCCGTCGCCTCGATCAGAGAGGTGAAACGGTCGCGTACGTCGCGCACGAAGGGGAACCCGGAGAGGGCGACGGTCCGATCGCCCACAGCCTGCAGGAATGTCCTGGGCCGATCGAAAATGTGGATCAGCGGGTGGCTGGCCCACAGGTGCATCGGGATCTGCGATCGTTCGTGGTTACCGGGGACCAGATAGACGGGGATGCCGGAGGCGGCCACCTGCATCAGCGGCTGCATGGCCATCTCGACGACACCCGGTGGAACCTTGCTGCGGTGCAGCAGGTCGCCGCCATGGACGACGAGATCGACCTCGCCCGCAAGAGCGGGCTGGAGGGCGCGCCGGAAGTTGGCGAGAAAGTCGTGGCCGCGACGCCGACGTGTGACGCGCGGACGGGACGGCAGGTCGAAGCCGATGTGCGTGTCGGCCAGCAGCAGGATTCGCATACCGAATGGCTACCGCACCGGTGTTACCGGGACAAGCGCTTTCTGCGACGCTCTGCCAGGGACAGCTATCGGAAGCGAAAAGCGAACAGATCGGCATCGCGCAGCTCGAACCGCAGACGGACAGGCTGCCCCGCAAGGGTGCTGGCATCAGCACCCTCTCCCCAGCCGATGGTGCCGGCGATCTCGTCGCCGAACAGCTCCTGAGAGTCGGCGAAGGTGAACCCGGGCACGGCCACGCCCGAGGCATCCTGCAGCTCGGCCTTTGCGCAGCCAACTGCTGATGTCGAGTAATTCAGCTCCAGCTTCGTGCCGGAAAAGACGAATGGCCTCGTCGTGAAGGCGCCGCCGCCGTAGCCGGCGTGCAGGGAGACAAAGCCGTCGGTGCGCAGGCAATAGCGGCGGATGGCGACGCTCGGCATACGCCAGTTTTCCATGCCGTAGAGTGACATCTCCGTCGGTGACGTGTGCAGCAGGCCGCGCTCCATGTAAATGCCGCGCTCGTGCCAGTTGTTTTCGTCCAGCCCCGGGCGCACGAAGGCCTCCATGAAGCTGCGATCGAAGTGCAGGCCGTCGCGGCTCGAGAGAAAGACGATGTCGCTGACGCCGGGGCCGTGAGGCCAGTCCGGGATGGGCTCGCGCTCCTGTACGAAGCGTGACGGAAACATCAGGTACGTGCCGGGGGCACGGTCGTAGGAGATGCAGGCATTGGTGTAGAACTGCTCGCCGGGGGAATCCCCGCAGTCGATGAGCTCACCTTCTGACCAGGTACGGAAGTCGGGGGAGCGCCAGCGGCGGACCCAGCGCAGACCACCTTTGAAGGGGCCTTCACCGGGGGCCTCCCGGGCGCCGTCGAGTACGCCGCGGCTGTAGATGACGTACTCCCCGAGATGCTCGTCGAAGAAAGTGATGTTGTGCGAGTCGAAGGGCCGGTCGGTGAGCAGCGGCCGCTGTTGCAGCAGTCGCCAGGAGAGGCCGTCGGGGGAGACCAGACCGAAGACGGCCTGGTGGCGGACGATCGCCTTGTAGCGTTCATCTTCCGGAACGTCCGGGTTCGGATCGCGGAACGGACTCATGTTGTTGCCCGTGGCGTGCCACACCAGGTTGTTCGCCGTCGAACCCTCGAAGTCGACGATATTCAGTGTCGGCTTGTCCCAGTGGATGCCATCCGTGCTCTCGGCGTAGGCGTAGAGCCCCGGCGTGTGGCTGTGGCGATCGTGCTCGTCCCAGGTCCAGTCCGGCTGCGGCTCCACCCGCGCTCCGGGAGGCCGGTGACCGGCTTCCCGAATACCGGCGCGGTACCAGGCGCGGAACCTGTCCTGCTCCTGAGACACGACCATGTAGGAGACGCCGCCCTCCTCCCATGGGTGCTCCGGCACGATGACACGCTCGCGGCGCACCGGTTCGTGCAGGCGACGGTCGACACCGTCGAGCTCGGCGAGCATCTCGGCATCGAGGAACAGCTGTCGGTCACTGCCGATGTCGACAGGGGAGTGGCTCATGTCGGCTCCTCTCATTAACGTGTCAGCCATGGCTACGCTCGAACCGATCGGCATCGTCCGCTGCCCGCAACGCTATCGCTACGAAGCGCCCCGTCAGGGAACGCTGATGCCGGACAACCATGCCGTGATCGAGCTGAACGACGGATGCGGCTACGAGCAAGCATTAACGGGACTCGACGGCTTCGAACGCATCTGGGTCATCTTCGAGCTGCATCTGAACGAGACCTGGCATCCTCTCGTGCAGCCACCCCACGCGGGGGAGCCGCGCCGGGGGCTGTTTGCGACACGATCACCCCACCGTCCCAATCGCATCGGGATGACCAGCGTGCGACTGCTCGGCATCGAGGGCTTGCAACTGACCGTCGCCGGCCACGATCTGCTCGATGCCACACCGGTGCTCGACATCAAGCCGTACGTGCCCTACGCTGACGCCTTTCCCGAGGCCGCCACCGGCTGGCTGGAGGACAGGGAGCAACGCCGCTACGCGGTCGCCTTCGACGCCGGCGCCACCGAGCGCTCGGCCTGGATTCTGCAACAGGCGGGGTTGGACTGCGATAACTTCGCCTGCGTGCAACTGATGCAAGATCCCACCGACGCCGAGCGCAAGCGGATCACTCCAGGTTCGACGGCCGACGTCCTCACGATCGCCTACCGCACGTGGCGGCTCGATTACACCGTTTCAGACGAGGATCTCGCTGTCCGAGTCACCGGGATCCGGTCCGGATACGACATTGCGGATCTTGACGAAGGCAGCCCGGACCGGCACGGTGATAAGGCGGTACACCGGCGGTTTCGCCAGCACTTCCAGGACTGACGAACAAAAGATCAGCGAGAGGATACGGCGACGACGGAGTGTGGCGGCAGTTCCACCTCGAAACCGCTGGCCGTGGGGCGCAGACCGTCCAGGGGGACGGGGCGAACCGTGTCGGGGGCGTCGAAAGTATTGTGGCTGTCCATCGAGTCTCCCGTCAGCACGCGCGCCTGCAGCGAAGTCGACTCGAGGCCGTGCAACGAAACCGACACCGGAGCGGCTGCACTGGCCGACAGGTTCGTCATCGTCAGGTGCACGCCGCCGTCCCCGGCACGGCTGGCGCTGGCGCTGAGGGCCGGCACTTCGGTGTCACCCGAGCCCAGCGACCCGGCATCGACGTAACACGGCAGGCAGGTGGCGTCGTGATGCGGGGAGTACATCTCGAAGACGTGATAGGTGGGGGTGAGCAGCATCCTCTCGCCCTCGGTCAACACCATGGCCTGCAACACGTTCACCGTCTGGGCGATGTTGGCCCCGTGCACCCGACGGCAGTGCCGGTTGAAGATGTCGAGGGTCAAGGATGCGGCCACGGCGTCGCGTACCGTGTTCTGCTGATAGAGAAACCCCTCGTTGGTATCCGGCTCCACGAGATGCCACGTGCCCCACTCGTCGACGAGCATGCCGACACGGTCGTCGGGATCGTAGCGGTCCATGACAGCGATCTGTGCCTCCAGCAGAGCGTCCATACGGTTGGCCGTGTTCAGCAGGAAGTACCAGTCGTCTTCGGAGCCATCAACAGCCAGCTGCTTCTCCCGTCCCGAGCCGCAGTAGAAGTGCATGCCCATGGCGTGCATCAGCTTGCGGGGTTGGGTCTCGCGCATGAGTACTTCGGTCCAGTGGAGGTCTTCACCGTAGGGGCCGCAGGCCACCTTGTAGAGCCGGTTGTCGCCCAGGTTGCGCAGGTAGGTAACGTGGTTGCGAAACAGGTCGGCATAGTACTCCGGACGCATGTAGCCGCCGCAGGCCCAGTTCTCGTTGCCCACGCCCCACATCCGGACCTTCCACGGTTCCTGGCGGCCGTTCTCGGCGCGCAGGCTGGCCATGGGGCCCTCCGGTGAGGTGAGATATTCCACCCACTGCTGCATTTCCCGCACAGAGCCGCTGCCGACGTTGCCGCAGATGTAGGGCTCGGTATCCAGCTGATGACACAGGTCCATGAACTCGTGCGTGCCGAAAGCATTGTCCTCGACAACGTGTCCCCAGTGATGGTTCACGAGCGTGGCGCGCTGATCCCGCGGACCAATGCCATCCATCCAGTGGTAGTCGTCGGCGAAGCAGCCACCGGGCCAGCGCAGATTCGGAATATGGATGCCCTTCAGGGCTTTGACGATGTCGCTGCGGATGCCGCGCACGTTGGGGATGGGGGAATCCTCGCCGACCCAGAAGCCGTCGTAGATGCAGCGCCCCAGGTGCTCGGCGAAGTGGCCATAGATGTGCCGCGAGATGTGGCCGGCGTCGGCGTCGGTGGTGACGATGATGCGGTTCATGTGTGGACTCCGGTGACAGGCCCCAGCTCCCAGTCCGGATGGCGATCCATCTCGAGGGCGGCGTGGGCGAAGAAGGGGTAGACCGACCATTCGACACAACCGATCAGATCCGGCCTGCCGTCGCCGTTGAGATCGCAGGGCCAGGCGTTGGGACCGTGGATGGTGAAAGGCGTGAAGGGTTTACCATAGAGGAGGAACTGGCGAGGCAGATCGAAGACCGGCTCGGTGACCGAACCGACATTGGCGAGCAGGTAGATGTGACCGCTGCCGGCCGTGTTGTAGATCAGGTCCAGGCGGCCGTCGCCGTTCCAGTCGACGGCGCGGAACGATTCGGTCCAGTGTCTGTCGCGGCCGACGATGCCATCGTCGATCTCGCGTCCGTCGACGAGACGCAGACGCCGGTCCTTACGCAGCTGACGGATGCCGGCATCGTCGATGTACTGGGCGAAGAGCGTAAGCTTCCGCTGCTCGTCATGGGTGATCATATCGACGAAGCCGTCGCCGGTGAAGTCGGCGAAGCAGGCGCCGCAGCGCCAGAAGAAGGGTGAGGTGTCGTCGAAGGGGTACGGATGGTTCGGCAGATCCTTGTCGAGGGCGCGCTGGCCCACGGTGGCACGCTTCTCATCGTCATCCGGATAGCCGTCGACGATCAGCTGCTGCCGCGCGCCGAAGACGGGTTGCTCCCGGGTGCCCGTGTTGCGATACCAGAAGATGCGGTTCGTCTCGTTCGGCAGCATGAGATCGGGCCGACCGTCACCGTCCCAGTCGACGAAGCTGGGGTACGGGTAGCCCATGTTGTGCCAGTGTCGTGCAGGAGGCAGGATCTCGTCGCGCAGCGGGCGGATGGGTTTGCCGTCAGACAGGATCAACTGCGGGGCAGCGAAGGACGGCTCATCATTCGTGCCGGTGTTGCGCACGGTCCGTGGCCAGCCGTACCCGCCGCCGATGAGCAGGTCGGTGACGCCGTCCCCGTTCCAGTCACAGGGGCAGGGCCAGCTCTGGTCGGAAAACGTCATGGGCGGGTTCGCGGCTTCGACGCGCAGGCCAGCCGTGGTGGCGATGGCCGCACCGTCCTCGTCAGTGTGAATCTCGAAGAAGGTGATCTCCTGCCAGATGCCGTGCTGCACGAGCAGGCCGGTGCGGTCGCCATGGCGTGCGGTGGCGAACCGGTGCGCGGAGGGCGGCAATCCGGTCACGGGAAGGGCAGGACCGAAGCCGGGCGTGTCTCCAGGTAAGCGCGTATGCCAGAAGACATCGTTGCCTGGCCAGGCCTCAGAACTGTCGGGGTGTTCAGTGATCGATGATTCGCGTTCCACCAGACACACTGCGTCCAGTCTGCCGTCTCCGGTGACGTCGAGGCAGGCGACACGTTCGCCCGCGCCGAGATCTACGGGGTCCGCAGCTTCGAAGGGCCAGCCGTCGGGGTTCGTATTGCGGATCCAGCGGCCGTTGAATAGCAGATCGAGCACACCGTCGCCGTCGAGGTCGACGAGAGACATGGACTCGACGCGCTCCTCCTCAACCTGGATCTCGTGGCCTCGCTCCCAGATCGGCCAGCCGCCCCCGTCGACCTGTCCCGAGTTGCGGAAGAACTCGACGCGCCCCGTGTTCCATTCGGCAAAGGCGAGATCGGGTCGACCGTCGCCGATGAGATCACCGAAGTCGGCGTCGACATAGGTTCCCGGGAAGTCGTACAACGTGTCCGAGCCGGGCTCACGGTAGCGCAGGCGCACCTGGTCGCCAAACAGCATGGCGGGCGCGCCGGATCTGAGGCCGGGGTAGCAGACGACGCCGGAGCGTGGCTCGCCGGGTCGATGGTAGTAGTTCCAGGTGCCGGCCAGATCGGATCTTCCGTCGCCGTCGAGATCGACGAGACGGAAGCAGAACATGGTGATGGGACGGAGCTCTGCCGCATTGTAGCGGAGCAGGTCGCCGAGGCCGACCATGGGAACCCTCGCCGTCGGTGCCACGTGCGGGCGGGCCCCGCCCGGGCGTACGGCGGCGAAACGCAGTTCGTAATGAACATGCGTTGGATTGCGGATGACGAACTCGACACACCCCCGGTCGCCGTGGGCGAAGTCCTCGGCCAGGTGATGGGGGATCGTGGCGCCGTCGGTCAGGTCGACGACTTCGACGGAGGTCGGGTCCAGGCGGGCCCCAGAACCCTCGCCGGCGGCGAGCAGGAGAGGCCCGAAGTCGATACCGGCCGAGATAGGAATGTGGCCGACATCCGTCGGCAGGGACGAGGTGATGTTGAAGGGAGACGCGTGGGGCACGGGAACGATCAGGCCGTGAGGACGGCAACGTCGTATTCGCCGATCCGCGGGTCGCGCGTCACGATGGTCAGGCCTTCGATGCGGGCCTGGGCGATCAGCAGTCGATCGAAGGGATCACCGTGAACGACAGGGAGGTCTCGCACCGCCATGGCGTGTGGCAACCTCACATCCAGGACTTCGAACTCATTGGCGCCAAGGACTTCAGGCAGGTTATCAGGGACGCTCAGTTTGCCCAGTGCCGACTTGATCCCCATCTCCCAGGCCGACGCGACACTCACGTAGACGTCGCTGTCCTGATCGAAGATGGCCTCGCGTGCCTCGGCGGTCAGCAGGCCGGGTTCCTCCAGCCACCAGAGCAGGACGTGAGTATCGAGCAGAAGGTCTGTCACTCTACTTCACCTCATCCTCATCCTCGCCGTAGAATGCCGCTTCCAGCTCCGGGGGGAGGTCGTCGAAGTCGTCGGCGATCCAGATCTTGCCTTTCCACTGGCCTCCGACCCGAGGCCCCCTCTTCTGCACAAAGGGAACCAGCTTCGCTGCCGGCTTCCCGGCCCGGCCGATAATGACCTCTTCCCCTGCTTCCACCCGCTGCAGCAGACGGGAGAGATGGGTCTTGGCTTCATGAACATTGATCACTTCCATGTCGGTCCTCCAGACGTCGAGTCGACTTAGCTAAGCTTAGTCATATCGACGGCATCAGACAAGCGCAACCCACACCCGCTCAGTGTGCCTCTCTGGTCACGGTCGCCCCTGACTGGCCCTGCAGGAAGTCGAGATCCACACCCAGATGGGCCTGCTGCACGTGGTCGACGTACATCTTCACATACCCTCTGGTGTCGTGCGGCGGCGGCGAAGTCCAGGCGGCGCGTCGTTTCGCCAGTTCCTCATCGGACACGTCCAGGTGCAGCCGTCTCCCTGCGACATCCAGCTCGATGAGGTCTCCGTTCTCTACCAGCGCCAGCGTGCCGCCGATGGCCGATTCGGGTGACGTGTGCAGGACTACCGTGCCATAGGCGGTGCCCGACATGCGGCCGTCCGAGATGCGCACCATGTCGCGCACGCCGGCCTCCACCAGCTTCTGCGGCATGGGCATGTTGCCGACCTCGGCCATGCCCGGGTATCCCCTGGGTCCCGCGCCCTTCAACACGAGCACGCAGCTCTCGTCGACGTCGAGATCCGGGTCATCGATGCGGGCGTGCAGGTCCTCGATGTCCTCGAAGACGACGGCGCGTCCCTTGTGCTGCAACAACTCCGGTGTCGCTGCTGATGGTTTGATGATCGCGCCATCCTCGGCCAGGTTGCCGCGCAGCACGGCGATGCCCACCTCCTTCTGGATGGGCTCGTCGAAGGGGGCGATGACGTCGCGGTTGTAACAGGGAGCCCCTTCGGTGTTGTCGACGTGGGTGCGGCCGTTGACGGTGAGGGCATCCATGTGCAGCAGCGCCTTCAGTTCCTGAATGACGACGGGCAGGCCGCCGGCATAGTAGAAGTCCTCCATCAGGTACTTGCCCGAAGGCATCAAGTTGACCAGGAGGGGGAGCTTGCTGCCGAGACGGTCGAAGTCGTCGAGCGTGATATCGATGCCGGCACGACCCGCCTGGGCCAGCAGGTGGACGACCAGGTTCGTCGAGCCCCCGACGGCGGCGTTGACCATAATGGCGTTCTCGAAGGCCTCCTTCGTTAGAATCTGTGACGGGCACAGGTCCTCGCGGACCATCTCGACGATGCGGTTGCCCGCCACCTGAGCCAGCGCTTTGCGGCGCGAGTCCGCAGCGGGGATGGCGGCTCCGCCCGGCAGGGTCATGCCGAGAGCTTCCACCATACAGGCCATGGTCGACGCCGTACCCATCGTCATGCAGTGCCCTGCGGAGCGGGACATGCAAGCTTCGGCTTCGGCGAACTCTTCGCAGGTCATCTTGCCGGCGCGCAGGTCCTCGGAAAACCGCCAGACATCGGTGCCGGAGCCGATGTCCTGGCCGCGGTACTTGCCGTTCAGCATGGCTCCGCCAGAGACGACGATGGTGGGCAGATCGACGCTGATGGCGCCCATCAGCGTCGAGGGGGTGGTTTTGTCACAGCCCGCCAGCAGCACGACACCGTCCATGGGATTGGCACGTATCGACTCCTCCACGTCCATGGACACCAGGTTGCGGAAGAGCATCGTCGTGGGCCGCATCAGCGGCTCGCCCAGGGACATGACGGGGAACTCGAGGGGCAGGCCGCCGGCCTCGTATACGCCACGTTTGACCATGTCGGCCAGTTCACGGAAGTGGGCGTTGCACGGCGTCAGTTCAGACCAGGTATTACAGATGCCGATGACGGGCTTGCCGTTGAACTCGTGGTCGGGGATGCCTTCGATCTTCATCCAGCTGCGATGGATGAAGGAGGTCTTGGGATCGCCATCGAACCAGTCTCTGCTGCGCAGGGCAGGTCTGTCCTGGGACACGTCACTCTCCATGGTGCTGTGGGTGGATGGTAGGGGCCGTCAGAGGCGCACGTCGAGTCTCAGACCTCGACGGTCACCACGACAGCCCGCTGGGCTGGATCGAAAGCGACGAAGGTGACGCCGTCTTCACACAGAAACGTCTCCGGACCAAAGGCTGTCCGCGTGCTCGCCTCCGTGAGCAGCCGACCGTCGACAGAGACGGATCTCACTTCGGTGTCAGTGATGCGCAGGGTAAATTCGGGGACCCTCACGGGAAGGTCCAGCCGGATGGTGCCACCCTCCACGGAAAGTTCGCACAACTCGGCAGCGCAGGCGTAGTTGGTGATCTCGCTGCACTTCCGCCAACGGCAGTACTCCCCCCGTGGATCGCGCTCCTCGAGCCGACCCACGACGGTCTTGAAGGCGTCAAACCCGGCGCGATCGTCATCGTGCATGCCGTAGAACCCCTGCCAGTGGCTGATCATCACAGCGGGTTCACCGGCATCGATGCAGTCGGCCATCCGTCCGCGCCGCAGATCTGCGGTGATGTAGTGGTCGGCGTCGACCTCACCATAGCCGGTCCAGGACCCGGTCCGATCGTCGGTGGAGGAGAAGATCTCACCCATGGCGGTGCCGGCATCGCGGTCGGCATACCAGACGGGTGTCGGTACCGGCTCCTCATCGCTGCCGCGCTTGAAGAAGAAAGGTGTGGGGTTGCCGGTGACCCGGTGTACGGCCTCTTTGGCGCACGCAGCATAGAACTCGAGGGGACTGCCGAAGCCGCCGGGGGAAGTGACACCGGTGGGTGTGAGTCCCACGTTGTGCAGGATCTCACAGGCGAGAGCGATGTAGTCGGTGACGAGCTCGGGCTGATCGGTGGGTAGATGATTCCAGCCCCACTGTTCCCAGAGGCCGACGTCGACGGGCTGCAGGGCCTCGAGATCGACGACGAAGGTGTGGGTCATCATCTCCGGCGTGATGTCGAAATTCGGCATGATCATCTCCCGACACATCTGCAGCCAGCTCTCCTGCTGCCCCTGGCTGAACAGGTCGAGCCCCTCATCGATGCGTCCCAGTGCCGCCGGGCAGGGGACGACGCTGAACTTCCCTCTGACACCATGGTCGAGGCAGAAGCGGGCGAACTCCCGCGTGAAGGACTCCGGATGGACGACGGGCACGTCTTCCCAGCGGACCGCGCCACCGTTGCCCACCTGCGCCTTCCACGAGGAGATGAAGGGCGCCTGTGCCACCGGCAGACTCACGGCATCGCGCAGGAAGAAGTAGTTGAGGTTTACCAGCATCGTCGAGTCGTCGAAGATGATCGACAGGGGCACACGATCGAGGGCGTGGCGATTGACGGAGACGTCCATAGCGCAAACGTAACCTCCCCTTGACCGGCTGGCGACAATCCCGTTTGGTCACCCGGCGCCATGCCGATCCCCACACCATTCCACGAACGCACCGCGCCCCTCTGCCAGTCCATGCGGTGGAAGGACTGGTCGGGGTACTACGGGGTCTGCGCCTATTCCACGTACGCAGAGCGTGAGTACTTCGCCATCCGGCATTCGGCCGGGCTCATGGATGTGTCCCCCCTGTTCAAGTACGAGGTGACGGGCCCGGACGCCGCAGCTTTCCTCGCACGTGTCATGGTCAACGACATACCCCGCATGAAGGTCGGGTCCGTGTCGTACACCTGCTGGACCGATGACGAAGGCAAGCTCCTCGACGACGGCACGATCGCGCGCCTCGATGAACAGCACTTCCGAGTGACCGCCGCCGAGCCGAGCCTGCACTGGTTTCATCGACACCAGGGGGGGCTCGACGTGGTGATCGAAGACTCCACGGCAAGAATTGGTGCCCTCTCATTGCAGGGTCCTCAAGCACGCCAGATCCTCCGGCATGTGACGGACACCGACATGGATGACCTGGGATTCTTCCGCCTGGCACGAGGGCGGTTCGACGGCTTCGAGGCAACGATCACACGCACCGGCTACACCGGCGACCTCGGGTACGAGATCTGGGTTGCCAGCGATGACGCGATCCCGCTGTGGGATGTACTGATGGACGCCGGCCCAAGTTTCGGCATGATACCCAACGGTCTCGACGCCCTCGACATGACGCGGGTGGAGGCCGGCTTCATCATGAACGGCGTCGACTACAGCAGCGCCAATCACTGCCTCATCGAATCCCGCAAGTCCACCCCCTACGAGGCGGGACTCGGCTGGACAGTGCATCTGCAGCGAGAGCCCTTCATCGGCCAGACGCAGCTGCGCCGGGAGAATGACCAAGGGCCGGAGCGGTGCTTCGTCGGCCTGGAGATCGACTGGGACGAGATGGAAGCGCTGTTCGCCGCCGTCGGCCTGCCCCCGGAACTGCCTGGCGCGGCCTGGCGCAATCCGGTTCCCATCTACTCACATGGCGGGACTCAGATCGGCTACGCGACGAGCGGATCCTGGTCACCGATGCTGAAGAAGAACCTCGCCCTGGGGACGGTGGCAGCGTCGCATGGAAGGATCGGCGAGCAGCTGCGCATCGAAATGACGGTGGAGCATGTACGTCACCAGGTGAAGGCCACGGTCCTCGACAGGCCCTTCTTCGATCCCGACAGGAAGCGGTCCTGATGGCCGACGGGTTCGATGCCATCATCGTCGGCGGTGGTCACAACGGGCTGACCTGCGCCGCCTATCTGGCGAAGGCAGGACGGAAGGTGCTCGTGCTGGAAGGCCGACACGTTCTCGGCGGTGCAGCCGTCACCGAGGAGCTCTACCCCGGATTCCACTTTTCCGTCTGTTCGTACGTGGTCAGCCTCTTCCGCCCGCACATCATCCGTGAGCTGGAGCTGACAAGACACGGCCTCGACATGATTCCCCTGGAGAGCTCCTTTCTGCCGTTGCCGGACGGCGACTCTCTCTGTCGATGGGCGGACACGCACGAAACCCGGCGTGAGATCGCCCGGTTTTCGCCGCGCGATGCCGAAGTTTATCCCGAATTCGGTATGGCCATGGGCAAGGTGGCCCACTTCGCCAAAGCTCTGATCGATGCTCCGGCTCCCGATCCCGCTTCGCTGGATCCCCGGGAGTGGGTCAAGCTTCTGCGTCTTGGACGGATGTTCCAGGAGCTGCCCGCCGACCTGCGTCACCTGAATCTGCAGATGATGACGATGAGTGCTGTCGACTTTCTCGATCTCTGGTTCGAGTCGCCGGTACTCAAAGCACCCATGTCGGTGAGCGGCATCATCGGCACCTACCTCGGAGTGCGCTCACCCGGCACGGCGTACGTGCTTCTCCACCACTACATGGGCGAGATCGACGGCGCCTTCCGTTCGTGGGGATTCTCACGCGGCGGCACAGGTGAAGTGAGCCTGGCCATCGCTCGTGCCGCTGAAAGCCATGGAGCACAGATCCGCACCGAGGCGCCGGTGGAGCAGTTTCTCGTGAACAACGGCAGGGCCGAGGGCGTGGTGCTGGAGAACGGTGACGAGCTTCGGGCGAAAACGGTCATCTCCGGGCTCGATCCCCATCGGACGTTTCGCGTGATGGTTGGCGAGGAACATCTCGACCCCGAGTTCGCCGCCCAGATCGTACGCTACAAGATGCGGGGCAGCTCGGCCAAGGTGAACCTTGCCGTCGATCGCCTGCCGGTTTTTTCCTGTCGCCCTGAAGGAACCGCTCACCTGCGCGGCGACGTCGCCATCTGCCCGAGCATCGACTACCTGGAGAGAGCCTATGACCAGGCAAAGTACGGCGACTTCTCGGAGCGGCCGTACCTGAACGTCGTCATCCCCAGCCTCGTCGATCCCACGGTGGCGCCTCCGGGAAAGCACATCATCTCCTGCTTCGTGCAGTATGCTCCGTACCAGATAAAGGAAGGACCGGACTTCTGGCCCGAGCGCCGCGAGGCGCTTGGCGACACCGTCGTCGATACGCTGGCCGAATACATCCCCGGCCTCAAGAGTTCGATTCTCTTCCGCCAGGTTCTGACGCCCTGGGATCTGGAACAGGAGTTCGGCCTGACAGAGGGGAACATCTTCCACGGCGAGCTGAGTCCCGAACAGCTTCTCTTCCAGCGCCCCGCCGCCGGTTGGGCCCGGTACAGAACACCGATCCGTTCGCTCTGGATGTGTGCCTCGGGGACGCACCCCGGGGGAGGCATCATGGGGGCCCCGGGCGAGCTCTGCGCCAAGTCGATGCTCTCGGAGCGGGCCCTTTGAGCCGCGACGAGGCGATCGTCATCGGCGCCGGCCCCAACGGGCTGACGGCGGGGGCTCTGCTGGCCAGAGAGGGGTTCAGCGTCACCATTCTCGAGGCGCAGAGCGAGGTCGGCGGGTCGGCACGCAGCGAGGAGTTTCATCCGGGCTACTGGACCGGTGGCCTGCTGCACGATACGTCGGGACTGCGACCCGCCGTGATCGACGAGCTCGAGCTCGAGAAGCACGGACTGGAACTGGGGGGCCCGCCGGACATGTTCGTGCCGACTGTCGACGGGCGTGGCCTGCTGGTCGCCCACGATGCCCAACAAGCCATCGCCGAGATACAGCAGCATTCGGCCGGAGATGCCGAGCGCTACGTCGAGTTCCGCGCCTTCTTCGATCGTGTCCGTGGCTTTGCCGCTCGTGTCCTCGATGGCATGCCGCCGGATGTTCTGGCCGATCCCTCTGCTGGCGAACTGCTGGGTCCGGCCTGGGCCCTGCGACGCCTCGGTCGGAAGGACATGATGGAGGTCCTCCGACTCGGGCCGATGTGTGCCGCCGACTGGCTGAACGAGTGGTTCGAGGGCGAGCTTCTGAAGTGTGCGCTGGCACAACCTGCCCTCCTCGGCACATTCATGGGACCGTGGTCACCGGGGAGCAATACGAACCTGCTACGACACGAAGCTCTCACCGGACGTGCGGCGCAACGAGGCCCTCATGCCGTGGTTGCGGCACTGGTGGCGGCGGCAACGTCGCAGGGCGCCCGGATTCGAACCGCGGCCAAGGTGATGCGAATCAAGGTGCACCACGGTGCGGTGACGGGGGTGGTCCTGGCTGATGGTGAGGAACTCGATGCCACCACTGTTGTGGCGACATGTCATCCGGTCTCGACGTTCCTCCGTCTGGTAGATGGTGCAGGCCGCCCGCCTGGAATCGAGCGAGCCCTGCGGGCCTTCAGGTCAAAGGGGTGTACGGCCAAGGTCCACCTGGCGCTCGACACGCCGCTGCGGTTCGCCTGTCGACCCGATCTGCCCATCACGCACGCACGTCTCGGCGAGCGGATGGACGATCTCGAGCGCGCCTTCGATGTCGCCAAGTACGGCGGTTTCTCGACACAGCCCATACTCGACGTGCATGTCGCCTCGGAGCGGGATCCGTCGCTGGCACCGGCCGGCCACGCCGCCGTGTCAATGCTCGTGAGCTATGCGCCGTATGATCTCGAGGGCGGCTGGACCGACGACAGGCGTCAGGCTCTGGGTGACGCCGCCGTGGCGGTTCTCGGGCGACACGCCCCGGGTGTCAAGTCTCACATCGTCGCGCGGCAGATTCTGACGCCGGTCGATCTCGAGGCGATCTACGGCCTGCCCGGGGGACATCTCTATCACGGCGATCACGCCCTCGATCAGCTGATCGTACGGCCAGCCCCCGGTAGCGGGCGTTTCCGAACCCCCGTCGACGGACTCTGGCTCGGCGGCAGCGGCAGTCACCCGGGAGGCGGGATCACCGGGGGACCGGGACGACTGGCTGCCCGGGCGGTGGGATCCGCCTGACGGTCAGACAACCGCCCGCATGACGAGAATCCAGTCGTGAACCACCACGGGATGCGGCGGCTCCCAGGATCCGTCGGCTTCCGCAATGACGGGTACGACATCCGTGCGGTCGCCCGTCATCGGATCGAACCAGAACGACTCGTAGGCCAAGCCGGGCTCGATTCCCAGGATTTTCGGCAGGGTCCAGGCACTGGGGATATGGATCACGCGCAACTCGCCGGGGATGCCGGCGGCGGTGTTCCTGTCGTAGTCGATGCCATCCCACGGGTTTTCCACCCACTCGTCGTGGTTCTCGAGGCGCCACCAGGGGATGTCGTCCAGCAGCTTGCGCGCCAGTCCCACGTGTTCTGATCCGGGCGACCGGTACGCCTGCCGCCAGGTCTGGCTGCCCCAGGAGCGACCGTGCGGCGACGGCCCGTACGGGTCGTGGTCGGTGCTCATCTGCCAGATGCCGTTGGCCCCGTACGTGTGTCCGAAGGCGCCGCTGAGGATCGCCTGCCAGAAGGCCAGCCGCTGCACATCGGCGTGGCATCTGCCAAGAATCCCCTCGTAGCTGACCTCGCTGACGAAGGTCGGCATGGCCGGTTCCTCGGCGTAGGCTTCGCGCACGCATTCCACGTTGCTGATCAGGCTCTTGAAGCCACCGTGGCCCGTCTGCAGCATCTCGAAATCGAGCACACCGGGATCTTCGACCTGGCGCCGGCCAAAGCGCGTGGGATGGATCGTCACGGGATTATCGAAGCCGTCCACTTCATGAATGTGGCGGGCCACTTCCGTCCAGCCCGTTTTCTGCAGGGCTGCGTCGGCCTCCTTGTTCTGTGACAGGTAGAAGGGCATCGTGCCTTCGCCGGCGACACACCAGCAGACCGGGTACGCTCCGTACCGGGCAACGATGTAGCGCCAGTACCGCTTGCAGCGTTCGACACCGATTTCCGGCAGGTAGTAACCCCACATGCCGACGATACAGGGCACCAGTCCCGACCGCACGAGATGGCCGATCTTGAGATCGGCAGCGTCGTAGTAGGCCGGGTTGATGGCTTCGAAGCCCTCGGTGAAGGGGAATCCAGCTTCGTTGCGGCCGCGCGGATCCCAGGCGGTCATGTCGGGTAGGGGCCCGGCGATGATCTGGATCGTGGTGAAACCCCGGGCCACACGATCCGCCGCAAGAGTCTGGAAACCCGCAGGCCAGTCGAGGCGGGTCGTCAGTCCCATCCACCAGGTGTCGCCGATCCAGAGATAGGGCGTGCCATCGACATGTTCGAGATGCCGACGATCTTCGGCGGCGCGCAGGCGACCGTGTTGTAGCAGGGCGTTGTCGCCGGAGTACTGCGTAGTATGGATCGTGCCCGTCTGGTCGCAGAGGCCGGCATCGTCCGGGCTGGAGCCGATCGTTTGATAGGACCAGTCTCCTGCCGTGGACGGAGCGAACCGGACCCGCCAGCTGCTGTCGCCCGCCCAGAAGGCCGGCACCGTGATCTTGCGCCCGGAGCTCGTGAAGCAGACGTCGAGATCGACTTCGTTATATGGGTCGGCGTACTGCAGCGTCGCCGTGAAAGCGATCTCCGTCATCGTGTGGGTCGTGGTGTGATACGCCGGCATCAGGAGCTCACTTGTCGAAGTCGCTGTCCCAGTGTGACCCGTCACAGAAGGGCTTGTTCTTCGAGTCACCACACCGGCACAGTGTGCGTGATCGGGAGCTGGCGCCCTGGAGGGGTTCAGCGTTCACCAACTCGATATCACCACGGACCACGTACGGGCCCTGCGGGATCACCCACACGCTGGCCTCCTCGTCCGGCGCGGCCTGTGCCTCTGTCAGTGTATGGCTGATCGCCCCCGACGGGCAGCGGTTGATCACATCGACGATTTCCTCGACGGCTGCGCCGTCGGCATCGATACGGGGCTCGGTCTCCTGCATGAACTGAAACACCGACTCCAGATTGCCGGTGCATACCCCGGCATGGGCACACAGGCCACGATTGTCGTGAATCGCGATCTCCCTGCCCACGAAGCTGTCCAGCTCGTCCGGTCGGCGGTCCTCCTGTCGCGCTCCCGAGAACCCGACGCGGACATGAGAACCGTCGCAGTAGGGTTTCTTGCCGGACTGTCCGCAGCGGCACAGCTTCATGGTCGATGTCGCCGCTACGCTCTCTCCCTGTACCTCGAGATTCTGCAGCTGCCGGACAGCGTACGGGCCGTTTTCAGTGCATTCGATCTGGGGCCGCTGCTCTGCCATCGTGATCTCCCGGTGTGGTTGGGCACCTGGAGCGGCAACCTACTGAGTTCCCTCGCTCCGGCCAAAGAAAAGTTCCGCATGGGCAAAGGCAGGCTTGCCAGAGTGGGTCCTATAGGCAAGGAGCTGAGATTCGAATGGATGATCTGACCACACTGATCTCGAGAGTGCACGGGGGAGACCGGCAGGCCTACGGCGACATCGTGGGCCGCTTCCAGCACATGGCGGTGGGTTACGCCACGTCCTGCCTGGGCGACCCGCACCTGGCCGAGGATGCCGCGCAGGAAGCCTTCCTGCAGGCCTTCGTCGACCTGGCGCAGTTGCGCGAGCCGGCGGCCTTCCCCGGATGGTTCCGGCGTATCGTGCACAAGCACTGCGACCAGATCCGCCGTCGTCAGACGCTGCACCTGGTGCCCCTCGAGGAGGACCAGTGGGAGGCGCGGGTCGAGCCGGTGTCCGGACTGGAACTGGAGGACAGGCGCCAGATGCTGGCGCTGGCGATTCAGCGACTGCCGGAAGCGGAGCGCGCGCCGGTGACCCTCTTCTACCTGCGCCAGTACAGCCAGGCGGAGGTGGCGGCCTTTCTCGAGATCCCCGAGACGACGGTCAACAATCGGATGCACAGCGCCCGTAAACACCTCAAACAGGAGCTGTTGGACATGGCAGATCAGGAGCAGCAAGGCAAGCGGGCACCCGACACGGAATTCACCGGGCGCGTGCAGGAGCAGATCGAGGCGCTCACCAGCCTGCACAACACGCTGGCGGAGCCGATCCGCCAGAGCCTGCTCGAACCCCTTGGTGATGACGTCGCCGTACGCGTGGTCTCCGTGGAGAACACGATCGGGCTGCATGTGCTGCGCAACTTGCCCTATCCGTGCTGCACGTACTCGTTCCAGCCGCGGGGCAGCCAGCGGCGCATCTGCTTCGATATCCATATGGAGCTGGTGGCGTGTATCGTCGGCCGACCCATCGGCCGGGGCGACGAGATCCGGGTCAAGGATGTGGGACAGATCGCGCCGGACGAGTTCGGCGTCATCAACCCGATCGCCCGCGACTTGATGAACGGAATCGTCGCCCTCTGGAGTGAGGTCGTCGACATGGAGATCATCGAACCGGAGGTGGAGACGAGCAACGTGTATGTCATGGGCTCGTGGATCGCCTCCGACGATCCCATGTTCCACGTGCGCTTCGAGGTGGCCTGGGACGATCGCATCAGTCACATCAACCTGTGTTATCCGGCGCCGTCGATGGCGGCCGGCGTGGCGCAGCTACAGACACAGGGCGAGCCGGCCTGACCGACCGTGGCCGAACCGACCCCCACGGTGCCGGGTGATCTCGGGCCGATGGGGCAGAGCGAGACCGCCTCAGGCGACTTGTGTCAGCAGGTCGACGAGGGCGGTCCGCTCGGTGTCCGGATCCACGAGGTGGGCACGGCGGCGTACCCCCGTCAACAGCGATTCGAGGAATTCAGGCCGGTTCTCGCAGCGGGTCAGAAGATCGGCCAGGGCCGTCGTGTCGCCGAATGGGAAGTATCCCGGATAGTCGGCGCCCAGCAGACCGATCGTGCCGGAGATGCGGGACGAGATCACCGGCGTACCGCAGGCCATGGCCTCGCACACGACGTTGGCGCCTCCTTCCATCTGCGACGAGAGCACCATAGCCCGGCTTCGGGCGATGAGGCGCAGGGCCTGGCCGTGGGGCAGGTTGCCCAGCCACTGGTAGCGCGGATTGTCCCGCGCCTCACGGCGAGCCCGTGTCTCCATCTCCGACGACAGCGCCCCCCCGGCATGCAGGATCCTGACCGCCGATTCTGTCGGCAACAGGCGGGCCGCCTCGGCGGCGCGGAAGGGGTCCTTCACGTCCCGCAGGTGGCCGACCACACAGACTTCGAAACACCCGCGGCGCGTCGGGGGAGGCGATCCCCGTGGCGGTCGCGCCGACTGTACGATGACATGTGTCCGCCGGCGGAATCGCGCCGGCAGCTCGTCCAGTCCCGCCTGCTGCAACACGATGAAACGGTCGGCCAGCTCCAGCGACTGTTGGGCGCTCTCGTCGTGGTGGATATCCCCATAGAGGTCGGTACCGGTGAGGGCGAGGATCAGGGGTGACTCGGGGCGCAGTCGGTGGAACCGGGCCACCGAGTCGTGGCTGCGCCGGGCGTGCAGGGCGATGAGAGCGTCGCAGCGCTGGCGGTCGAAGCGCTGGGCGATGGCCACCTGGTGACCGACGTCGCGCAGCAGCCGTGACCAGTGCAGGGCGGTCATGCGATTGCCGGCGCGAGACTTCGGCGCGGCGGGAGTGACGATGAGGATTCTCATGACGGGTCGACGGGAGTGGGCATGAGGATCGCAGGATAGCCACGGAACCGCGGCCGGGCAAGGCGGAGCTTTCGTGCATGGGGATTGCCCGAGGGTGGTCGCTCAAGTAGGTTCGTCGGCATGGCACTGTTCTCAAAAGACAAGACCCTGACGAGCCTCGCCAAGACCTGCGGTTGAGCCGCGAAGGTGAGTCCGGTCGGGCTCGGAAAGTTACTGGCGGGGTTGCCCCGCAACCTGGATCCCAACCTGCTCGTCGGCTTCGAGACGAGTGACGATGCGGCTGTGTACCGTCTGGATGACGAGCGGGCTCTCGTGCTCACGGCGGACTTCATCACGCCGCCGGTGGACGATCCCTTTCTCTTCGGTCAGATCGCCGCGGCCAATTCCCTCAGCGATGTCTTCGCCATGGGAGGTCGACCGATCGCGTGTCTGAATCTCGTCGGCTTCCCGGCGGGCGAGCTGGGACCGGAGGTGCTGGCCGGCATCGTCGAAGGCGCTCTGACGAAGATTACCGAGGCCGGCGCGGTGCTGGCAGGGGGGCACACGACGGATGACGACGAGCCCAAGTTCGGTCTTTCCGTCACCGGGATCGTGCACCCCGACCGCTACTGGCGCAATTCCGGCGCGCAACCCGGGGATGTCCTCATCCTGACCAAGCCCATCGGCAGTGGTGTACTGTTCAACGCCAATCTGAAGAAGTGGGTCTCCGAGGAGGCACTGGCAGCCTGCGTGGACATGATCACAAGGCTCAACAAGACGGCCTCCGAAGTACTGCAGAGGTTCGAGGTGCATGCCGCTACGGACGTGACCGGTTTCGGTCTCGGCGGCCATGCCTACGAGATGGCCACCGGGTCGGACGTCACCCTCGAGATCGCCATGGGCAGCGTGCCGGTGATGGCGGAGGCCCTCGAGATGTACGAGCGCGGCGTGTCGACGGGTGTCAACGGTGTGAATCGCCAGAACATCCAGTACGCCACGGACTTTGGCGCCGCCAATGAATCGCAGCAGGAGCTGCTGGTGGATCCGCAGACGAGCGGCGGCTTGCTGGCAGCCCTGCCGGAAGACCAGATCGAGACCGCGTTGGCCGCCCTGGTCGAAGCGGGTGTGGAGCATGCCTGCGTCGTGGGACGTGTCTCCCAGTTCAGCGAACCACATCACCTCATCATCAAATAAACGTCTCAGGAGCCATCAGTGACTCGATTCCTCGTGGTAGTTCTCTGTCTGCTTGGACTGACCGCCGCCGATGCAGAGGAGCATCTACGCTTCACCGCCATTCCCGACGAGGACACGGCACGCCTGCTGGAGAGATTCGGCAAGGTCGCCGACTATCTCACCCGGACCCTGGGTGTTCCCGTCGAATACGTCCCCGTAAAGTCCTACGCCGCCTCCGTAGCCGCCTTCAAGAACTCCGAGGTGCAGCTGGCCTGGTTCGGCGGGTTGTCCGGAGTGAAGGCGCGACTCGCAGTACCTGGCTCACACGCCATCGCCCAGGGCGAGGAGGACCTGCAGTTCGTCACGTACTTCGTCGCCCATCACAGCACGGGCCTGACCGAGAGTGACAGCTTCCCCGACGGGATCGCCGGCAAGACGTTCACCTTCGGATCGAAAGGCTCGACATCCGGGCGCCTGATGCCGGAGTACTTCATCCGGCAGCACTTCGGGAAAGGTCCGGACGAGGTCTTCAAGCGTGTCGGTTTCAGTGGCGACCATTCCAAGACGCTGGCTCTCGTCCAGTCCGGCAGCTACCAGGTGGGTGCCCTCAACTACAAGGTCTGGGAGAACGAGCTGGCCGCGGGCAAGGTCGACACTTCCAGGGTCCGCATCATCTGGCGTACGCCGAGTTACCCGGACTACAACTGGACGATCCGCGCCGGCGTGAACGAGCGCTACGGCGAAGGTTTCGCGGAACGGGTTCAGCAGGCACTGCTCGACCTCGACGACCGGACACTGCTGGACTCCTTTCCGCGCCAGCGATTCATCGCCGCCGCCGACTCGCTCTACCGTCCCATCCTGGAGACGGGCAAGGTCATCGGAGTGTTTCGCCAGTAGTGCCTGCCGATGTATGACCTGAACGGCATCAGCGTCTCCTACGCGGGGGTGGCGGTACTCCAGGACATCAACCTGGCGATCGATGAGGGTGAGAAGGTCGTCATCATCGGTCCCAGCGGCGCCGGCAAGACGACACTGTTGCGCAAGCTCTACGAACTGCAGCAG
The DNA here is from genome assembly GCA_036011085.1 of Candidatus Latescibacterota bacterium. Taxonomy (GTDB): domain Bacteria; phylum Latescibacterota; class UBA2968; order UBA8231; family UBA8231; genus UBA8231. The sequence continues at coordinate 10,701 of DASCMS010000139.1, read as the reverse complement.
GACCGGGCAACGCTGGTGCATCAGGACTATGCTCTGGTACCTCAGCTGTCGGCCTTCCACAACATCTACAGCGGCCGCCTGGACGAACGCTCCAGCTGGTACAATCTCGTCAACCTCATCCGCCCGAGGCCCGCGGATGTGGCTGACATCGAACCCATCTTCCGCGACCTGGGCATGGCAGACAAGCTCTTCGCCAGGGTGTCGACGTTGTCCGGGGGACAGCAGCAAAGGATCGCCGTGGGGCGCGCCGTGTATCGCGGCAGCGATGTGATCCTGGCCGATGAGCCGGTGTCCGCCATCGACCCCCACCAGGCCGGAGCGGTTCTCGACCTGATCAAGTCGCGCATGGGCACCGTAATACTGGCCATGCACGACGTGCAGCTGGCGCTCGAGCACTTTCCGCGCGTGATCGGCCTGCGAGATGGCGGAGTCTTCTTCGACAAACCCTCTGCCCAGGTGGGTGACGAAGATCTGGCCGAGCTCTACCGCCGCGAGAAGGAAACCTCCGTCGATTCGTAGTCGGCGGTACGATGCTTCGCGTCAGCCTCAGCTTCGTCGCCGTAGCCGCAATCTGCCTGTCGCTGGCCGACATCCAGGTAACCACCCTGGAGCCGTGGGGTGAGATCGGCAGAATCGCGCAGGGTTTCGTCACCCCGGACGTCAGCGCCCTGCTCGGCATTCGCAACGCCTTCCTCAACACCATCACCTTCGCCTTCTGCGGCATCTCACTCGGCGTCGTCGGTGGCTTCGCCCTCTCCCTGTTCTTCTCCTTCGCGCCCGTGCGCCTCGGATGCGCGCTGGTGCGATCGATTCACGAGATCTTCTGGGCCTTTCTCCTGCTCCCCGTCGTCGGGTTGACACCGGTGTGCGGCATCCTCGCCATCGGCATCCCCTATGCCGGTGTCTTCGGCAAGGTGTATGCGGAGATCCGCCAGGAGTCGGATCAGTCGTCTCTGCGGGGGCTTCCCCTGGATGCGGGGCGTCTCAGCAGGTTCTGCTACGGTGTGCTGCCGATGATCTGGTACGACGTGAAAGCGTACACGTCCTACCGGATGGAGTGTGCCCTGCGGTCCAGTGCCGTGCTCGGATTCATCGGCCTGCCGACTCTCGGCTTCCATCTGGAGACGGCCCTTCGAGAGGGACACTACAGCGAAGCGCCGGCCCTGCTCTACGCGTTCTATCTGCTGATCGCGTCATTGCGCTACTGGGTCAGGCCCCGATTGGTACTGGCCTACGTGGTGGCTTCCTTCGCCTTCCTCTCGACGGAGGTCCACCTCTCGTGGGCCAACGTCACGCATTTCCTCACGTACGAGATCCTGCCCTGGCCGATGCGACGGGAAGGCTTCTACGAGGGCACGGGAGAGGTGCACCTCGCCCTCGGTGACGTGCTCGACTGGGCCGTGCAACTGTTGAGCAACGAGGTCCTGGAGGGCGTGTGGAATACCATCGTGCTGACCCAGATCGCTCTGGTGGGCACGGGCATCTTCGCCCTGGTGGCGTACGCGACGGTGAGCCGTCACTTCGCCGGCAGGGGCGTCAGGGCCCTGTCTGGATACGGCCTCATCGTGTTGCGCACGACGCCTGAGTACATCCTGGCGTACGCCCTGTTGCAGTTCTGTGGCCCCAGCATGCTGCCGGCCATCGCGGCGATCATGCTGCACAACGGCGCCATTCTGGGATATCTGACGGGCACGTCGGCGGACGGAGTTCAGCTGCGGCCAGATGCCCCGCGAAGCAGGCGGGACCGGTATTTCTACGAGATCACCCCCCGCGTGTACGGACGGTTTCTCGCCTTCCTGTTCTATCGTTGGGAGATCATCATGCGGGAGTCGGCGATCCTCGGCATTCTCGGGATCCACACCCTTGGCTTCTTCATCGACAGCGCCATCAGCGATGATCATCTGGACAAGGCCGTGTTCCTCATCGTCACCACCGCCGTGCTCAACATGGCCATCGACATGGCGTCGCAGCGGATCCGCGCCCGGTTGAGGGTTTCCACGGGTACGACATTCACCTACGACCAGTAGATTCAGTCGCCGGCGTTTTCGATGAAGCGTCTCCGCCTCTGACTTTCGAGCACCTGCTGCTCGATCTGCTCCGGGTCTCCCCAGATTTCCAGCAGCCGCTGCTGCATGTCTTCCAGGAGGGGCTGATGCTCGGCCGAGCCGGCCAGATCATCGAACTCTCCGGGGTCAGCCGACGTGTTGAACAACTCCGGCGCGTCGCCCAGACTGATGTTGAGCTTGTAATCGCCCTGCTTCAGCATGCTGACGGGTCGCAGGACCCCATGGGCGAGGTATTCGCAGAAGGCCTCGTCTTTCCAAGATTCGGCGGCCTTCGTGTGATCACACAGCAGCGGCATCAGGCTGTCGCCATCGAGGGGGGCCACGTCCTGCGTCGCCTCGGAAACCTCGACGAGGGTGGCGACGAGATCGACGAGGGAGACGTTCTGCGACACGCGACGTCCGCCGGGGATGTGTCCGGGCCAGGCGATCTGCAGCGGGATACGTGACGAGGCCTCGTACATGTTGGATTTCCGCCACATGCCGTGTTCACCGTTCATCTCGCCGTGATCGGAGGTGTGGACGATGATGGTATTGTCGAGCTGCCCGGTCGATTCGAGGGCATCGATCAGCCGGCCGATCTTCTCATCCAGGTAGGTGATGAGGCCGTAGTAGCCGGCGCGACCCCGGCGCACGAGGTCTTCGGGGAAGTCTGCCAGGCCGAACATCCGGCGCATCCGCTGGTAGACGGGATGCATCGACTGCAGATGGCCTTCCGGTATGTCCGGCATGTCGATCTGGTCAAGGGGGTACAGATCCCAGAACCGCTGCGGTACCACCAGCGGGAAGTGGGGGGCGATGAAACCGACGTTGAGGCACCAGGGCCGGGCACTGCGGGCCGGATCGGCCAGGTAGGCGAGAGCGGCCTGCTCCACCTGGTCATCTACTTCGATGGACGTCGTTGTTCCGGGGCCGGCCTCCTCCAGTCCACCCCACGGGCGCTTGGCGTCGACGATGCCGGCTTCCCAATCGGGCGCACCGCGAGGTACGCCGTCCCGGGTCCAGAGCTCGGCATGAAGGTCTCGTGCCAGCTGCGTGCGGAAGCCGTGAAGCTGGTCGGAGCCGCAGAAGTGCTGCTTCCCCGACAGGACGACGTCGTAGCCTGCCTGGCGCAGACTGTGCGCCCAGGTCACGGTGGCCGACGACAGGGGAAAGCCGTTGTCGTAGGCGCCGATTCTGTTGATGTAGCGCCCCGTCATGAAGGACATGCGCGAGGGGCCACAGATGGGTGAGTTGCAGTAGGCGTTGTCGAAGGTGACACTCATGTCGGCGAGTCGCTCCATATTGGGCGACTGTACCTGCGGATGGCCGTGGAGGCCACTGTACTGGGGTGCGTGCTCGTCAGACATGATGACGAGGATATTGGGCCGGTCGGGCATGGGGGTATCTTACGACATTATCAGAATCCCCGCGGAAGAAAGGAACGAGCGTGAGAGAAACCGATCCATCAGCAGGAGGACGATCATTCGCCCTGGTAGTGTTTCCGGCTTCGATCACCATGCTGCTGACGGCCTGCGGTTCAGGGGATCTGACGTTGAACGAGGCCGATCCGGATATCGTCGCACAGAAGCCGACCTGGACCCAGGTGGAACCGATCTTTCAGCGTGAATGTGTGCCCTGCCACGCAGGAACGGACGAAACTGGTGACGACGATGACGATGACGCGAGGGACAAGCGCTTGCTGGCAGCAGCCAGCAGCAACGACCCCGGCCTGGAATCTTGTCGGTCGGTGATGAACAATTCCGAGGACATCATCAGCGAGGTCTTTCGCAACAACACCATGCCTCCCGGGGCCTGGCCCCGTCTGACCAGCAAGGAGCGGCTGACGATCGAACGATGGATGGCGACGGGGCAAGCCGCATGCGACTGAACCCGCTGCACGTTCTCGCCGTAGCAGCCACACTGGCACTTGCGATGTCGGCCATACAGGCTACACCGATGTACGCAGCACGGTCGGCCCGCACCTGCGACAACTGTCACCTCTCACCGAACGAGTGGGTGAACCCGCCGGTGGCAGAGCGCAAGTGCAACATGTCCTGCCAGTCCTGCCATGTGGATCCGGCAGGGGGAGGCGTGCGCAACGCCTCGGGGCGCTTCTTCGGTCAATCGACACTGCCTGCCATCGCCACGAGCCCACGCCCGACAGATGACTGGGATCGCAATGCACCCCGTGTCGGCCGCCGGGATCGGGCCACGTCGTACGACCACAGACAGCCCGTCGGTCCCGACACGTTCCTGCAGGCGGTGGAGGAATTCCAGACCCTCAGGGAGGCGACTGACGACGGCTGGGCGTGGGGAACGCCCGGCGGCGAGCCGGACCGCTACGGACTGCTGCAGGGACGGTACGGACGTCTGAACGCCGATCCCATGTTGCGTGTCGGGGCGGACCTGCGGCTGGCTTTTCTGAAGTCGGGATCGCTGTTCTTCCCCATGCAGGTCGATGTGCCCGTCGTGTTCCATCCCCGTCATCACCTGACGCTGCTGGCCAACACCGGCGCGCGCGGCCGGCTCAGCGGGTACTCAGACACCTTCGACCAGGATCACTCATTCTATTTCCGCGAGGCATTCATCATGCTGCACGAAGCGCCAGGCCAGGCTTATGCCAAGGCCGGCCGCTTCGTACCCTCCTTCGGATTGCGGCTTGACGACCATACATCCCACATCCGTCGCAGCTTCGAACTCGACGGAGGGTTGCCCGAGTCCCGTGTGAGCGGCATCGAAGTCGGCGCCATGCCCAACTACCCCTTCGTCAACGCCTCGTGGTTCAGGATGGCGGCACGCAACCGTGTTGCCGGCGCCTGGGATATCACCGATGTCGACGATGGTTGGGGGACTGCGATCAACGCCGGCTGGCGGGATCTGAGCTGGAGCGTGGGCGCCAGTGCCATGCTCCGTCGTCGTGACCTCGAAGAGGGAGGGGACACCTCGACCTACGGGCTCTATGGTGTGTGGAACCCGTGGCGCCACAACAAAGGTCTGCCACTTACCTACCAGGCCGAGTACGACGTCGGTAGCTTCCAGAGATCCAGCGGGCGGCAGACCGATCAGTCAGCGTTCTACCAGGAGGCCAACTGGGTGGCGTACAATGGGATGGTGGTGCTGCTGGCACACGACTGGAGCGATCCCGATACCGAGATCATCGACGACGAGGACCACCGTCTGCAGGTGGGGCTGCAGCTGTCGCCGATCGCTGGTGTGACGGTGGATGGCCGTTTTCGCGTCCTCCTTCCCACCCAGGGAAAGGCAGATGCTGATCTCTTCTTTCAGCTACACCTTTATCGATAGTCAGGTCCGACAGCAGGTGCACATCGTCGAGAAGCCCCACCCTCAGCGAAAGAGGGTGGGGCCCCATATCCGTTGCGCGATGACAACTCGAAGCCGTGTGCCCAGATCCGGCTCCGGGCAGGTGGGCGGGTGCACTCGCTGCCGACAACACGTCGTCCGTTGGCCCCCGTTTGTGCCGGGGCCGGCGTGAGGTCGGCAGAGCAACCTGACTCCGTGCGATTCGGTCAATCCGGTCGATCGATGCTCAGCACCGAAGGTCCCCCGTGCTGGCGGGTCAGAAGAGCCTGCAGGAACGGCACGAAAGCCTATGATTGCTGACGGATGTACATCCTCAACAGCCGTCCGAATGTCGCCTTGATCTGGGTTCCGTCACCGGTCGTGGGGAGCATGAACGGGGTGCCAGTCGGACGAAACCCAATACGGTTCAGCCAAAGGCAGCCTCCTTTCAATAAACGCAGCCACCGCGAATCTCCGGGCAGCCACGATCCCGTTGCCCCTTCGTTCTCCATTGTAGCGAAGCGTGACCCGAAGTCAACAACAGATCAAGGAGCATTGTCATGGAGAAATGGGCAGAGAACGACTATTTACTGCTGACTCCCGGTCCGCTGTCTACATCACCCACCGTGCGTCGCGCCATGGATCGCGACTGGTGCACGTGGGACGACGAGTACAACGCCGGTGTTGTGACACCTGTCCGGGAAAAGCTGGTGCAGCTTGCTACCGCATCGCGACCCGATCACTACACCTGCGTGTTGATGCAGGGCAGCGGCACGTTCTCGGTGGAGGCCATGGTCGGGTCGACGATTCCACGTGACGGCAAGCTGCTCGTTCTGGCAAATGGTACATATGGCCAGCGACTGGCACAGATCGCCGACCGTCTCGAGATCCGGCACGTGGTGCACGACAGCGGTGAGCTCGACCCGCCGGACCTCGGCAGACTGGACCAGGCACTACGAGAGGACGAAGCGGTCACGCACGTGGTGCTCGTGCACAACGAGACCACCACCGGGATGATGAATCCCCTGGAAGAGATCGCCAGCATCGTCAAGGGACATGACCGTCTGCTGCTGGTCGATTCCATGAGCGCCTTCGGTGGTGTGCCGATGGATATCGCCGAGATGGGGATCGACTACATGGTCTCGTCGGCCAACAAGTGTATCCAGGGCGTTCCCGGTTTCGGCTTCGTCGTCGCCAGGATCTCCCATCTCGAGCAGACCGAGGGCTGGTCCCGTTCTCTGTCGCTGGACCTGTACGATCAGTGGCAGGCAATGGAGCAGGGCAACGGTAAATGGCGGTTCACCAGCCCCACGCACGTGGTGCGCGCGTTCTACCAGGCTCTGATCGAGCTGGAAGAGGAAGGCGGCGTGGCGGCACGGCATACCCGCTACCGTGAGAATCAGCGTCGGCTAGTGCAGGGAATGCAGAGATTGGGGTTCCGGTGTGTGTTGCCACCGGAGTACCAGAGCCCGATCATCACCGGGTTCTATAATCCCCCGCACGCGGAGTACGACTTCATGAAGTTCTACAGCTTGCTCAAGGACAAAGGCTTCGTCATCTATCCGGGGAAGGTCACAGGTATCGACTCCTTCCGAATCGGTACCATCGGTCACGTCTTCCCCGAGGATGTCGACCGGTTGCTCGTCGCCCTGGAACAATCGATGTACTGGAACGGGAAACAGCATGCCAGCTGAAATAGAAAGCGGCGAGTCCGCACACGAGACACTTCTGGACGAATTGCAGGGCGGCGGCGAACATGGTGACAGGGCCTGGATCCGATGGGTAGCTCTCACAGCGATGATTCTGGCGCTGTTCTCCTCGGTGGGGGCGCTGCTGGCAGGGATCACCTCCACCGAAGCGGTGATGGAGAGAACGGAGGAGATCCTCGAGCTGTCGAGACTGGAGGGGGACAGACTGCACATCGAGATCCTGCGGTCGAAGCATGACCTGCTGAGATCTCAGGAGAAGCCCGTGGATCCCGCGGAGATCGAGAGGATTCAGCACTACGAAGAGGAATCCGCCGAGCTGGCGATCGCCGTGGCCCGCGAAGAGGTGCAGGTGGGGATGGCCAACGACAAGCACGGGATCTTTGCTCTCGGCGTTACGCTGCTGTCCATCGCGATCACGCTGAGCGGGATGTCGATCATGGCAGACGTATCTATGACCATCAGGTCGGCAGTCCGCGTTCGTCATATCCGATGATGTCATCAGCCGCGCTACCGGTTCGCCGTGGCAACGCAGCACATCGGCGGCTGATCTCCATGATCTCGTCCTTGAGGCTCAAGGGGCTTCTGCCGCCCTCACGCCTCAAGCGTTCGCGCAACGAGACGGTCACCGTCTGAGTGATGGTCTCACCCATCAAGCCTGCAAGCTCGCGGGCAAGGCGGTCTGCTTCAGGGTCCTTGATGTTGAGGGACATCGAGTTTCTCCAGTAAAGAAGTATTGGAACATTCTTTACTCTAACACGGGATCGCGAAAAGCGCGACAAAATCCAGGTCGCCGTCCCCGTCCACATCCCCCAACGATCCGCTCTTGGTGTTATTCGTCGCTGCGGCGAGATCACTGCCCCAGCTCCAGCGCCAACACCATCACCTTCTCGGGGCTGTCCCTGTCCGTGGCGGACGGCGCCAATGATACCTACACCCTCAGCGGTTACTACAGCGACACCAGCAGCCTGACCGTCGATCAGACCTTTTCGTTCTCGGTCGATGGCGACACGGATGCCACGGTGTCGATCAGTGGTTCGGAGATGTCGGGCAGCAACACTGCCGTCAGCAATGCCGCCGCGGCGAAGGTCGCCATCTTCCTCAACTCCGACGGCACGCTGACCGCCAGCAGCACGCTCGACGAATCCAGCGCTATCGGACTGAGCATCGATGCGCGGAGCGCCAGCAAGGCCGTCGACCTCTTCGACTTCACCCTCAGCGATGGCGGTGGTGGCGATGGGTTGAGCTTCGACGTCACCCAAATCGTGCTGGCCACATCGGGCACGGCCGATTTCAACGCCGTCACCTGGCTGCTGAATGGGCCCGATGCCAGCAGCGTCACCGGCACCGTCGGCAGCAACACGCTGACGTTTTCAGGGTTGTCGATCTCTGTCGCCGAAGGCGCCGGCGAGACCTATACCGTGAGCGGCTACTTCAACGACGTCAGCCAGGTCGTCGACAACGAGACCTACCTGCTCTCCATCGATGGCGACACGGGGCTCACTGTGGCTTCGACCGGATCGTTGATCTCGGGCAGCAACAGCACCGTGAGCAACTCGGGGACGGCTGTGGTCATCCCGACGTTTGCGGAATACGTCAGTTGGCTATTGGGGGCAACGATGGCGGCGTACGCCGCCTGGAGACTGCGATGAGCCGTCGACGTCGTCAGGCAGCGTCGGCAGGCCGAACAGAGCGGGCAATCTCCGCGCCCCGCTCCTTCTCGACCACGGCGATGTCGTACTGGCTCTGCAGGGCCAACCAGAACTGCGGCTCATTGCCGAAGTATCTCCCCAGACGCAGAGCGGTATCCGCGGTGATCGAACGCCGCCCATTGAGGATGTCTGTAATGCGCCCCGAAGGCACGCCCACATCCAGGGCCAGCCGATTCGCACTCAGATCGCGGGCTGTGAGTTCGCGTTTCAACAAGCGGCCGGGATGTGCTATCGCTGCCATGTCATCATCCTCTGTGATAGTCGACGAGTTCAACGTTGTAGGCGTCACCATCGCTGAACTCAAAGCAGATACGCCAGCGCTGATTGACGGTCATCGCCCACTGCCCTCTTCGATCTCCCTTGAGCTTGTGCAGACCCACGCTCCGGAGGGGGCTGAGATCACTCAGGCGTTTGGCAACGTTCAGCGCCAGCAACAAATCGATAGCCGTCTCAAGATCAACCCCTCGGTAGCTGCTGGGCCGTTCGCCTTCCCACACTCTACGAGTCGAGGTGTTGCGCCAGGTCTTGATCACGGCAAAAACATACTACACCTGGCGGAGAACGGCAATCGAGTACACTGCACCCCAAAGCGTTGCAGTCATCGATATCTCCGTGCGTAGCTCGCGTCTCACAGACTCCTACCACCTGCCCCACCGCGCTCTTTACCGGCGCAGCGAGGAGGCCCTCTACCAGGCGGCGCGCACCCACTTCCGCGGCCGACGTGGCGAGCTACGCCGTATGGTGCGCCGCTACCTCAAGCCTCACCGCCACGACCGCTCCTTCCTCGCCTCTCTTGTCGCCTCCGTCACGCGGGCGCTGTTCGTCGCTCTGCTCATGCTGCAGCTGTGGGCCACCCCGGCACAGGCGCAGCCGAGCTTCTCCTCGTCCTCCCCCGCCAACGCGACGCATGCCACCGCCGTCGGCAACAACATCAGCGCCACCTTCTCCGAAGCGATCGCGGGCGGCACGGTGTCGGCGTCGACCTTCGTCGTGCACGGGGGCTTCACCGGACAGCATGGCACGGGAGGTACCGCCAGCACCCATCGCGATGCGACGCTGACCGGAGGCGGCAGCACGACGCTGACCTTCGATCCCGGCACCGACTTCGCCCCCGGTGAGCTGGTTGGCGTGACGTTGACGACGGGGCTGCAGAATGGCAGTGCCCAAGCGTTGTCGGCGGCGAGGGTGTTTCAGTTCCGTGCGGCGACGACGGGTGGGCCGGCCGTCTTCAGCAACGCCTCGCACGATGTCGACTCGGCGACAGACAACGCCCGCGCCACGACGCTCGGCGACCTGGATGGCGACGGCGATCTCGACCTGGTTGTCGGCAATTACTCCCAGGTGAACCGGGTGTACTTGAACACCGGCACGAGCCACTTCTCTGCTGGCAGCGATGTTGAAACCGGGACGACGCACAAGACGCGGTCCGCGCCGCTGGGCGATCTGGATGGTGATGGTGACCTCGATCTCGTCACCGGCAATTTCAGCGCCGTCAACCGCGTGTATCTGGGCGATGGCAGTGGGTCCTTCGCCGCCGGCAACGACGTCGAAGCGACGACGAGCAAAACTGTGACGGCTGAACTCGGAGACCTGGACGGCGACGGCGATCTCGACCTGGTCACGGGCAACAACAGCGCCGTCAACCGGGTGCACCTGGGTGACGGAAGCGGCGGCTTTGCCGGCGGCTTCAATGTCGAGACGGGCGCGACCAACTTCACCCGAGGTATGGCGCTGGGGGATGTGGACGGTGACGGGGACCTGGATCTGATCGCGGCCAATCTGGGTGTGAATCGTATGCACCTAGTGCTCTGTTAAAGAGTCGGCATTGAGTTTTGGACTTTGGCTAACTGGGTGTCTTCGGTGTTTCGGTTTCGCCATCGGAGGTATTCCTGCATGCGTTGGCCGACGTCGCGATGATCTGCGGGATCGCTGTTCTTG
>DASCMS010000138.1:0-27890 GCA_036011085.1 Candidatus Latescibacterota bacterium | reverse complement strand
CAGCGAGTACCCCATCCAGGGGGCCAAGGCCAGTGGCGTGCAGTTGAGCAAGAAGGATGTGAAGTCCGTCCGTATGGCCTGAGTAACAGGTGAGAACCATGCGCCCCGAGGGGGGGCGGTTGACGCGCAGTCGACCGTCCCCTTTTTCTGTATCGTGAAGTCTACGCCAGGGAGCAGATGATGAACTGGGATCTTGCCAGCTTTTTTCCCACCTTCGGTGGTGACGAGATGCGCGCCTTCAAGGTGGCACTGACCACCGACCTCGAGGCCCTGCAGTCACGAGCCGGAGCCCTCGACACTCTAGACTCCGACAACGCCGACAGCTGGGAAGGCATCCTGGTGGATGGCGAGGATCTGATGCGTCGTCTCTATCACATGGGCGCCTACCTGGGTTGCCTGACGGCGGCGGACACGGCCAGCGAGGAATACAAGAAGGAGGAGGCCGCCTTCGCCCAGGTATACGCCGAGGCAGAGAAGCTGGATGTCGAGCTGATGCGCGGTCTGAAGGCGGCCACCGACGACGCCATCGACGAACTTACGGGACGTCCGACGCTGGCAGGATGTGGGTTCTATGTGCGGCGTCTGCGTGATGATGCACAGAAGACGATGAGTCCCGCCGAGGAACGCCTGTCGGCCGATCTCGGCGTCGATGGTCTGCACGCCTGGGGGCGGCTGTACGACACGCTGTCCGGTCGCCTCGAGTTCGACATGCAATGGCCTGACGGTCGCACCGAAAGACTGCCCATCGCCCAACGGCGTTCGTTGCTGGCGCGCGCCGATCGTGCGGTCCGCCAGGCCGCTTTTGCCGGTGGGAATGCCGCCTGGGAAGAGGTGCAGGACACCACCGCGGCAGCACTCAACGCCATCGCCGGCACGCGACTGTCGCTGAACCGCCATCGCGGCGTCGATCATTTTCTCGACATCGCCCTGTTCCAGGCCAAGATCACCCGGCGCTCCCTCGACGCCATGTTCGAGGCGATCCACAGTCGCGCCGATCTGGCACGGCGAATCCTGCGTTTGAAAGCCGATGCCATGGGCACCCAGGGGGTGGCCTGGTACGATCTGGAGGCCCCCTTGCCGATGCCAGGGGAAGAGCGGACTCTCTCCTGGGATGAGGCCAAAGCCCAGGTGCAGGATGCGTTTTCGGCTGCCTACCCGGCGCTGGGATCGTTCCTAGGAGAGATGTACGAGAAGCAGTGGATCGAATGGGAACCCCGCCAGGCAAAGCGACCTGGCGCTTTCTGCACAGGATCGTTGCTGACGATGGAGCCGCGCATCTACATGACGTTCCAGGGCAGCCCGGGTGATGTACGCACGCTGGCTCATGAAGCTGGCCACGCCTTCCATCATCACGTCCTGCGCCAGACTCGCCCCTACTGCCACGACTACCCCATGACCCTGGCCGAGTCGGCTTCCACCTTCGGCGAGATGATCCTCACCGAAGGGATTCTGTCCGATCCGGCCGTGAGCGATGAGGACAAGCTGCGCGTCCTCGACATGGAGACCGCCCACGGCGCCGTCTACCTGATGGACATACCGGTGCGTTTCGAGTTCGAGCGGGCCTTCCACGAGGAGCGTCAGGCGGGGGAGGTCGAGGTGAGTCGACTGCGCGAGCTGATGACGCAGACCCAGCAGCGTCTGTTCGGCGATACCCTCGAGGAAGGGGGTGACGACCCTCTGTTCTGGGCGTCGAAGCTCCACTTCTACATAACAGGCGTCACGTTCTACAATTTTCCCTACACCTTCGGCTTCCTGCTCAGCCGTGGTCTGTTCGCCCGCTTCCGCGAGGAGGGGGACGCCTTCCTGCCCCGCTACGAGGAGTTTCTGCGTAGCACCGGTTCGGACACGGCGGAGAACGTGGCACGCGAGTCGCTCGGTGTGGATATCGAGTCTCCCGAGTTCTGGGTCGACGCCATCGACACTCTGGGAGACGCGGTGGAGCAACTGGAAGGCCTCTGGGGCCGCCTCGGCAAAGGGGCCGCGGGAAAGGAGCGAACCTCATGAGGGGTTCCATGCGTACCGAAGTCCTGCTGATTCTCGGCCTGGTTCTTGCAGCCTGCGGTCCTCCCCCTCGGACAGTGCCCGAGGCGGCTCCGGCACAGCTACCCACTGCACCGGTGGTCAGTGTCCAGCCGCCGCCGACAGTGGTCGGCAATCCTGCGGCGCCTGGGTTCGATGCAGCCGGTTCCGACCACCGCGCCGTCGAACTGGCGGACCGGGTCATGGCGCGTCTCGGGGGACGGGCCGCGTGGGACAGCACACGGTACGTGACCTGGCGCTTCTTCGGCGGTCGCCGCCACGTGTGGGACAAGTGGACGGGGGATCACCGTTTCGAGACCGGTGACCTCACAGTCCTGTCAAACATCCATGATGGCAGCGGCCGTGCCTGGCAGGCAGGCGTGGAGATCACGGACGCCGATACCCTGGCAGCACGATTGCACAGAGCCCATGGCGCCTGGATCAACGACTCGTACTGGCTCGTCATGCCATACAAACTCAAGGATTCCGGGGTGACGCTGACCTACCAGGGTGAAGGCATGACGGAGGAGGGGCTGCCCGCCTACATCCTCGAGCTCACCTTCCGTGATGTGGGCAGGACGCCACAGAACCGCTACCAGGTGTGGGTGGACATCGACAACAGCCTCGTCCGTCAGTGGTCGTTCTACCGGGAAGCGTCCGACGAAGACCCCCGCTTCATCATGCCCTGGGCGAACTGGCAGTCTTTTGGCCACATCCTGCTGAATGACGATTTCGGCGCGAAGCGCCACACGGAGATCGCCGTATTCGACGAACTCCCGGAGGCCATTTTCTCGAGTCCCGAAAAAAACTCGCCGAGCCGTTAAAGTTCACCCCTGCGCCGGCCGATAGAAGAAGGGAAGGCATCTTTTTCTTTCTTCTCGCGAGGCCGCCGGTTGCGTACCGATCCTGCCAGCAGCTCCCAGTTCTTGCCCGTGACGGGATTCTCCCAGTCCGGCCAGGACAGTCGACCCTCATCAGCACAGGTGATCTCGGCCGGCCTGGATCCGGCCTTCGCGGCGGCCGGAGAGTTGTCCCCTCTGACCGCCATCGGTGCCGTATTGCCACCGCCGTCGCTACTGCCCCGGACGGTGGTGCCCGCCGCCGAGATCCTTGAGGGGGCAGTGACCGGGTCGACGCAAGATGCGACCGTGGTGGCCGACGCCACGGCGCCGGTGGAAACAGCTCTCCCGGGATCCTCCGACAGCGAGCTTTCCGACGACGAGCAGCGCCAGGTCGAAGAACTGCAACAGCGAGACCGCGAGGTGCGTCAACACGAGCAGGCCCACATGGCCGCTGCCGGCGGCAACGCTCGCGGTGGCCCATCCTACGAATACCAGACGGGCCCTGACGGCAAGCGATACGCCGTTGGCGGCGAAGTCAGCATTGACACCTCGAAGGTGTCCGGGGATCCCCAGGCGACGATACGCAAGGCTCAGATCGTGTACCGAGCGGCATTGGCACCCGCTGAACCTTCGAGTCAGGACCGCAGTATCGCCGCGCAGGCCAAGAGCATGGAGATGGAGGCACGGCAGGAGTTGGCCAAGCAACAGCTGGAGGAAGGGTCGGGAGACTCACAGAGAAGTGACGCGTCCAGTGGAGCGGCGGGTGGCGAGGCAGTGGCAGAACAGGGTGCCGGATCGGGCTATCCGGGAACAGGATCCTCAGGCACTCCCTCCCAGGGAGGGGACGCGGGCCTCCTACTGGATCTACTCGGCTGAGCGACTGCAGCCGGCAAGGGAACGGGGGAATGGGGCAGCTGCGTCATTCCCCCGTTTCTCGTTCTGCGCGAGTTTGATCGCTGCATCTCCTTTTTCTTAGATCAAGTGCCGTCACCAGGGAGATCTGAGAGTGGAGAGGCTGCGACTTTCAAGCTGTGGAGTGTGGCTGTGTCTTGCGGGTGTCGTTCTGCCCGGTTCCTTGTCGGCCCAACCCTACACCACCGCCGACGAGCTGTCGGGTCGGCGCGTGGAGCGCGTCGATCTGGTGGGGAACCGGTACACGCGGGTCCACATCATCGAGCGCGAACTGCGTACCCGCGTCGGCCAACCCCTCGCCCCAACGACGCTCGCCCAGGACCTGCAGCGCCTCGAGAATCTCGACATCTTCAGTTCCGTCCGCGTCGAGCTCCTGGCGGAGGGTGACGACGCCGTACACGTCACATACCATCTGCGCGAACTGCCGCCCGTCGTGCCGTACATCAGCTATGACGTCACCGACCAGGACGGCTGGTCCTTCGGTCCGGCCGTCAAGTCAGTAAACCTTCTCGGCCGAGACATCTTCCTCGCCGGGTACGCTCTCTTCGGGGGCCGCACCAGCTATCTGGTCGATCTCGTCCACCCGTGGATGATCGGTGACCATGTGTCCCTCGACCTCGATGCGTCGCGCATCGTGCGGCAGAACGAGTTCGACGGGTTCGAAGAGACCTCGACAGAGCTCACGCCACGGCTGGGCACGTGGTTGGGCTCACGCGGCCGCGCCTCGATCGCATTTTCGTACCTGCAATTCAAGTCTGACCTGCCCGGGCACACCCTGTCCCCAACGGACGTGGACTACCTGTTTCGTGTCGGAGGCAGCCTCGGCTTCGATTCGCGCGACGGCTGGTCCAACCCTTCTCAGGGATGGTGGGCGGAGGCGGACGCCTGGAAGACAGGCGGACCGCTGCCCGGAGATGGAGACTTCTGGACCCTGAACCTCGACGGGCGCCGCTTCCAGCCGTCGTTTTCCGGTCACACCATCGTGTTGTCCCAACTGCTTACGCTGCAGTCCGGTCGCATCAACAAGGAACTGCCGCAATACATGGATTACCACCTCGGTGGGGCCAACACTCTACGCGGTTATACCGTCGATGATCTGGGCCACGACCTGTTCGGACCGCAGCAACTGCTGTCCACCGTGGAGTACCGAGTGCCCCTCGTGGAGCCGACGGAGATCACCGTGTTCGGCATGAGTGCCGACCTCGGCCTCGGTGGTACCTTGTTCGTCGACGGCGGACTGGCGTGGACGAAGAGCGACGAGTTCAGCTTCGATCGAGCCCGATTCGGCGCTGGTGGCGGTCTGCGTCTGTTGCTGCCCGCCGTCGACATGACCCGCCTGGAGGTGGGCTACGGCCAACAGGGCTGGGTTGTTCACTTCGCCACCTTCTCGAAAATGCGGGCTCAACGCCTGCGCTCGAGGTAGCGCATACGGCTTTTTTTCTATATACTGTAGCTCATAAACAGATAAAGAGATCCTTTTATAGGGTGAACAAGATTCCTGTACAGGAGGCTGGCCGTGCTGGTTGGCACGTACCCGTCTCAAGTCAGCCAACGGGAGGGTAATAATGGCAGACGAACGCGAGGAGATTCCCTTGGGGCAGCGGCTGTATGAACGGCCCATCCTGCTCCTGGTGGTTGGGATGGTCGTCATGTTGGGGTTCTACACCATCTGGGGCATGATCGAGATCACCAGCCTGCCCCAGGCCACACTACCCTAAGGAGGGAGGATAACGATGGCAGTAGGACGTATGCAGTCGGGGATTCTCTCGCCTCCAGGCGTATGGTGGACCCCCGCCAACAAGCAGGAGAAGCTCTGGGTCACGATCGCCTTTGTCTGGTGCATGATCCTTTTCGCAATGATGCCCCTCTGGCACATCAAGGGTGGGCAGAACCCCTCGGGAATCCGGGCCAAGGTCACAGCCGAGGCCTTTACGGCCCGGGTGAACCAGTTCGTTGCCGACTATCAGGTCGGGCAGGAGCAGGGCATACCCGTAGTCGCCCCGCCGCCCGGCAGCGATGTGTATCTGGTGGCTCGCATGTGGCAGTGGTATCCGGTGGTCAAGCTGCAGGAGGGCGCCAACTACACGCTGCACCTGTCGTCGTCGGATCTCAACCACGGTTTCAGCCTCTTTCCGCTCAACATCAATGTTCAGGTCGTCCCCGGGTATGACTACGGCCTGCGCGTCACCCCGAACGAGGCGGGTGACTTCAGAATCATCTGTAACGAATTCTGTGGCATCGGCCACCATCTGATGGTCGGCAAGATCATCGTCGAAAAGGAAGGGGGGACGCAATGAGCGCATCCGTGCAAGCTCTGGCAGATCGCTTTCGCGTCTGCTCGGTGACCGGACTCAAGGTCGACAGGAATGCCGAGAACCTCATCAAGATCAACGCCGTTGTCGCCGTTGTCTGTCTGCTCATCGGCTCGCTGGCTGCTGTCGGAATCGCCCTGACCCGTTGGGAGGCCGTACACCTGCTGCCAGCGGATCTGTTCTATCGATTCCTGACCGCCCACGGCCTCAACATGCTCATCTTCTTTATCGTCTTCTTCGAGATGGCATTGCTCTACTTCGCCGGGCCGGTGCTGCTCAACAGCCGTCTGCCGGCGCCCAAGCTGGGTTGGGTCTGCTTCGTGCTGATGATCATCGGTATGGTGATGACGAACACCATGGTCTTCATCGGCAAGGCGGATGTGCTCTTCACCTCGTACCCGCCACTCAAGGCACACCCGCTCTACTACCTGGGCATCATCCTCTTTGCTGTCGGCGCGTTGCTGGTCTCCTTCCACTTCATCGCGACCATCATCATCGCCAAGAAGGAAGGCAGCTATGAAGGCTCGATGCCGCTGGTCACCTTCGGGGCCCTGACGGCGGCGATCATCGCCGTGATCACACTCGTACACGGCGCTCTCATCTACGTCCCGACGTTGCTGTGGTCGATGGATCTGATGCCGATGGACGCGCAGATCTACCGGCTGATCTTCTGGGCGCTGGGTCACAGTGCGCAGCAGATCAACGTAGCAGCCATGGTGGCGGTCTGGTATTTCCTGGCCGCCGTGACGGTGGGTGGCGTGGTGGTCAACGAGAAGATCAGTCGTACGGCCTTCGTGCTCTACGTGCTCTTCATCTCGCTGGCCTCGGCGCACCATCTGCTGGTCGATCCCGGAATGGGACCGGCGTGGAAGGTGTGGAATACCAGTTACGCCATGTACCTGGCGGTGCTGGCCAGTATGATCCACGGATTCACGGTGCCTGCCGGAATCGAGATGGGCCAACGCCTGCGCGGTTACGTCAACGGCACGTTCGAATGGTTGCGCAAGGCGCCGTGGGGTGACCCCGGTTTCTCCGGGATGATCTTCTCCGTCATCATCTTTGGCTTTTTCGGTGGTATCACCGGAGTCACCATCGGTACCGAGCAGATTAACATCATCGCCCACAACACGATGCGACTGCCGGGTCATTTCCACGCCACGGTAGTGGGAGGTACGGCGCTGTCCTTCATGGCCGTCACCTACTACGTCCTGCCGTTGATCTTCCGCAGGCGTATCGCTTTCTGGCCGCTTGCCCGCATACAGCCGTATCTCTTTGCCGGCGGCATCACGACGATGGCCATGTCGATGACTTTCATGGGTGTCTTTGGCATACCGCGTCGGCACTGGGATACCAGCTTTTCGGGTGCCCCGTTTTCGGTCGATTTCCATCCGGTAGTCAATCTGCTGCAAGCCGGACTCGGAATCGGCGCCATGGTTGCGGCCACGGGGGCGCTGATCTTTATCGCCATCGCCGTGGTGACCGTGTTCTTCGGTAAGACCTTTACCGAGGAGGACATCGCCAACAAGGTCGCCGGGTTGCCTTCGGGCGTACTCTCGTTGCCGAACCAGGTGCACGAGGGGGAAGACATGGAGCGCGTACACACCAAGGGTGCTCCAGGTACAGTGATTCTGGTGTTTATCTTCCTGGCGTGTTTCGTCATCTACTACTTCGCCAACTGGAAGATGCTTTCCTTCCTCTGGAAAATCGGTTGAGGAAAGGGCGCGAGATGAGGTGGCTCGTCGGGCCAGACGAGCCACCTCAGCGCCCTGCAGCAGGCAGTAGACTATGACCGCAACGCGCGAGCCGGCGCCCATCCTGCCTGTTATCCTGCTGCTGTTCTGGGCCGCCATCAGCATGACTCTGTGGGCGATGGCGTTCTACCACGCCCCCGCGGCTACGCCCGAATGGTTGCTGCGGGCACAGTCAGCCTGTTTCGGTACGAGCGAAACCGGGTTGCCTGACACCTACGGCTGGATGGTGCTCGTACTCGGGCCGGTGTCCCTCCTGGCAGGACTGCTCGTCGCCCTGGGAGGGGAACTGCGCCAGGGCTCAGAGGCTCTGATCGCCTCGGCCAGTGGCAAGATGTTGCTGGGCGTCGTACTGGCCACCCTGCTGGCAGAGGGGGTCTGGGTCAGCGGACGGATCGATGCCGGGGTCCGGGTGGCGGCGACAGAGTATCGGTTCGAAACGATCGACGAACTGCCGCTGGATTACCCGCGCATGCATCTGGATGTGGCGCCCTTTCTGCTGACGGATCAGCACGGCGCACAGGTTTCTCCGGTGGCATTGGGTGACAAGGTAGTTCTCCTCACCTTCGCTTTCGCCCACTGCAAGACGGTCTGTCCGGTCATTCTGGAAAACGTGCTGCAGGCGGCCGGGAACTTCCCGCCCGAGAAGGTCGAGGTGCTGGTGGTTACGTTGGATCCCTGGCGTGACACCCCGAGTTCGCTACCGGCTCTGGCCAGCCACTGGCGCCTGGGCGAAAACGCCCATGTTCTTTCCGGATCCGTCGACGATGTCGTCGCCGTGCTGGACGGCCACAAGGTTCCCCGACAGCGCGATGGCAAGACGGGGGATGTCACCCATCCGGCGCTGGTCTACGTGCTCGATACGACAGGGGTCATCGCCTACGGCTTCAACAATCCCAGCGTCAAGTGGCTCAGCACGGCAGTGGAACGGCTGCTCGAGCCGTCTGATCTGGCGGTTGACATCAGTCGATGAGCGCGGCACACGAAGAGTCCCCTTTCCAGCAGGCGGGTCTGAGTCAGGACGCATCGACGCAGCGCCCGGGCATGACAGAACTGCTGGCCCGCCTTGTAGTCCCGATCAACCACATCTTCGACCGGGCCTATCAGTCCAGATACAATCCCTTCTACCGCAGTGGCACCCTGGCGGTGGGCCTGCTGGCGATCGTCTTCGTCACGGGTCTGTATCTGCTCTTCTTCTACGACGTGGCCGCGCCTTACCAGTCGGTACGGGATATCCAACTCCAAGTCTGGATCGGACGTTGGATGCGGGCCCTGCACCGGTACGCCACCGATGCCTGTGTCGTAGCTGTGGCTTATCACATCCTGCAGGGTCAGGTACAGGACAAGACCTGGGGACCCAGAATGCTGGCGTGGGTCACCGGCGTCATCCTGTTGATCGTTCTGTGGATCTCCGGGTGGACCGGCTACGTGATGGTCTGGGACACGCAGGGTCAGTTGTTGGCCCTCGCCGGGGCGAAGATGATGCAGAGCGTACCCTTCCTGCGCGATTCGCTCGGTCAAGCCTTTAACGGCAGCACACCCGTGTCAGCATCATTCTTCTTCATGAATCTCTTCCTGCACATCGCGCTGCCCCTCGGTATGATCTTCGGCCTCTGGGTGCACACGGCGCGGTTGGCTCGCAGTGTCTGGTTTCCCCTCAGACCGATCATGTGGGTCACCGGGCTGGCCCTGCTGGCACTGTCCGTTTTCTGGCCGGCGCCGATGTTGCCAGAGGCCGACCTGTTCAAGGTGACCGGAGTGGTCGAAGTCGACTGGTTTTTCGGCTTCTGGCTGCCCGTCTTCTCGGCCCTGTCACCCCAGCATTCGCTGGTATTCATGTGCGTCGTCCTCCTGATCGGTCTGTCGCTGCCGTGGTGGTGGCGACCGCGCAAGGGGCGAGAGCCCGAACGGTCCGTCTCTGACGAGGACAGATGCACCGGCTGTCGGCAGTGCTCACTGGACTGCCCGTACGAAGCGATCTCCATGGTGCCGCGCGACGACGGCCGGCTGCCGCATTCCCGTGTCGACCCCAAGCTCTGCGTCAGCTGCGGTATCTGTTCGGCCTCCTGCGATCAGCTGGCAATTGGCCCTCCGCACAGCATCGGGGCAACTCAGATGCTGTCCCTCGGAGAATTCACCCGGTCCGCCGCGCAAGGGACTCACGGAACGGGGGTGATCGCCATCGTCTGCGAGCACAATCCCGGGGCGCGCCGTCACCTGGAGGGCTATGCCGCCCGGCACGACGGGGTGCAAGTCTACCCGACAGGCTGCATCGGCACATTACATACGCGGATCCTGGAGCAACTGCTGAACGAGTGCGGTGGGGTGTTTGTCTGGGGATGTCCCACGCGCAACTGTCTGACGCGCGAGGGCGTGGAGTTGCTCAACCTGCGCACCTTTCACAAGCGTCCACCCTCCGTGTCGAGGCGGATCGAGAAAAACCGCCTGGAACTGGCACCGTACTCGTCGGCGGAGCGCAAGCAGGTCTTTGCCAGGCTGGACGCCTTCAAGAGCCAGCTTGAGAGCCCGGCCAGCCCCGGGACTGCCTACCGCGAGCCGGCCAGAGGCCTGCGCTATCTCAAGGCCGCTCTGGCCACGGTCTTTCTGCTGACTGCGACGGGGGCACTCAGCCGCGTGACGATGGGTGAGGAACCCACCGAGGGAGTTCTGCGCCTCGGAGCTCACATCCCGGGCCTGGTGATCG
Source organism: Candidatus Latescibacterota bacterium (assembly GCA_036011085.1). Classification (GTDB taxonomy): domain Bacteria; phylum Latescibacterota; class UBA2968; order UBA8231; family UBA8231; genus UBA8231. Next base: position 17,353 of record DASCMS010000138.1, on the reverse strand, counting down.
AAGACTGCCGCACGCTCAGTGCTGAGGAACTGGCCAGCCGGCCGCTGCACATGCGTCGACCGCAGGAGTGCGTCAGGATCACTCCCACCTACATCCTCACCGTGAAGGTAGACGGAGAACTGGTGGTGCGCCGGGAGATCTACCACGCCGGGGTGCGTTCCGACCGCCCGCTGTTCCTGGATGAAGAGGTGGCCGTGCCACCTGGCACACACCGTTTCGTCGTCGATCTCAGACCGGAGGATGAGGATCTGGAACAAGCGCCACGGATGGATTTCGAAACAGAGGTCGTCGTCGAAGCGGGCGCGATCTATCTGGTGGGGTACGATCCGCAGGCAAAGACCATGCAGTTGATGGACAATCCAGGACGCTGAACCTGATCATCTCGAAATCCCGTCAGGAAGATGGGGTGTTTTTTTTCATGGCAGAAGTTGAGAGGGAAATGACATGAAGTTCGCTCGCTCGTTGCATCGTGCCCTGCCTCTGGGCATGGTGGCAGCCGCACTGACCTTCGCCTCGATGGCGCAGGCGCAACAGATCAGCAGCGTGATCAAGGGGCGCGAGGTGGCCATCACCACCTATGCTCCAGAGGTGCCGCCACCCATCACACGAGCACACAACTCGATCGTCGTCGTGGAACTCGAGACCGTCGAGGTCAATGGTCGTCTGGCCGATGGTGTGGAGTACACCTTCTGGACCTTCGGTGGGCGCGTACCGGGTAAGATGATCCGCGTACGTGAAGGCGATCTCGTGGAGTTTCATCTGAGCAACCACCCGAGCAGCAAAATGCCGCACAATATCGATCTGCACGCGGTGACCGGCCCGGGCGGTGGCGCCACTTCCTCCTTCACCACACCCGGACACACCTCTGTGTTCTCCTTCCAGGCCATCAATCCCGGTCTGTTCGTCTACCACTGCGCCACCGCGCCGGTGGGTATGCATATCGCCAATGGCATGTACGGGCTGATTCTGGTGGAGCCCAAGGAGGGCATGCCTCAGGTGGACCGTGAATACTATGTGATGCAGAGCGAGTTCTACACCGCGGGCGCCCATGGCGACGCCGGGCTGCAGCCCTTCGACATGGCCAAGGCGCTGCGGGAACAGCCGGACTACGTCGTCTTCAACGGCTCCGTGGGAGCCATGATGGGGGACAACGCTCTGCATGCTGAGGTGGGCGAATCGGTGCGCCTCTACGTGGGCAACGGTGGTCCGAACCTGGTCTCGTCCTTCCATGTGATCGGTGAGATCTTCGACAGGGTGTACCCGGAGGGCGGCTTCAGTGTCCACGAAAACGTGCAGACGACGCTGATCCCATCCGGCGGATCCGCAATGGTGGAGTACCGGCTTCAGGTTCCCGGGAACTACATCCTCGTGGACCATTCCATCTTCCGTGCCTTCAACAAGGGCGCGTTGGGTGTGATGACCGTCACGGGAGAGGACAACAAGACGGTTTATTCCGGCAAGGTGATGGAAGAGATCTACCAGCCGGAAGGCGGTGCAGCACAATCGATCCAGGTTGCCGGCGACCCCGTAGTAGCCAGCAACAAGGCAGAACGCGTCGAGTTCGGTCAGCGTGTCTACAACCAGATCTGTACGGCCTGTCATCAGACGAGCGGACTCGGTGTTCCCGGAGCATTCCCGCCGCTGGCTGAATCGGACTACCTGAATGCCGACAAGGGTCGCGCCATCGACATCGTCATCAACGGTCTGAGTGGGCCTGTCACGGTCAACGGCAAGGAATACAACGGTCAGATGCCCGCTTGGCAGCTCGCCGATGAAGACATCGCCAACGTGCTGACCTTCGTGTACGACTCGTGGGGGAATGCCGGCTATGAGGTCACGCCGGAAGACGTGGCCAGGCAACGCAAGACCGATTGATCCAGGCTGGGTACAGGGCTGTGCACCAGGAGAACCGTCTACTGGTGCTCCTGGTGCCGGTCATTCTGGTACTGGCTGCCTGCGCGCACATCGGGACACAGCCTGAGATACCGGCGTCTGACAGCATGATCGCCATCCCGGCCGGCGTGTATCGGTCTCTGTATCGCTCGAGCGAACTGAACCCACAGGGGCCGCTGGACGATGCCCCTGTGGGTCTGCCCCCCGGCCAGGAGCCGGTCGGGTCATTTCATCTTGATGCCTATCAGGCGACCAACGCCGACTACCTGGCCTTCGTGCGGGAGCAGACCAGATGGCGGCGCTCACAGGTAGTGCGGCTCTTCGCCGACTCCCAGTATCTGGCGACCTGGAAGGAGGACCTGGCACCAGGTCCGCAAGCGCCGGCACATTCGCCGGTGGTGCACGTATCCTGGTTCGCTGCCAAGGCCTACTGCCAGTGGCAGGGCAAGCAGCTGCCCACCACGGCTCAGTGGGAGCTTGCCGCGGCAGCATCGGAGACCGATCCTGATGGGACTCGAGATCCCGGCTTCACACGACGCATCCTCGACTGGTACGGACGACCCGCGCCAGAGGTCCCGACCGACGTCGGCTCCGTCTACCGCAACCTGTGGGGAGTGCACGACCTGCACGGATCCATCTGGGAATGGACTCTGGACTTCAACACGGCGCTGGTCTCCGGTGAGTCTCGAGGGGATTCGGGGCTGGAGCGGAACCTGTTTTGTGGGGCGGCGTCGATCGGGGCCGCCGACACCAGCGACTACGCCGCCTTCATGCGCTACGCTTTCCGCAGCAGTCTGCAGGCTGACTATACGGTCTCCAGTCTCGGCTTTCGCTGCGCCCGGGCAGGAGCAAACGTCAGATGATAAAACCAGGCAAGCCCATGGGTGACACACCGCGGCTCTTTGTCATGCTCAGTCTCCTGAGCCTGTCGGGAGGAGCGATGGCGGAGACCGGGCACGACCACCACGAGCAGGCGCCGTCCGAGTTGGCCCCGGATCCGCGACCGGCAGGGATGGCGGAAATGTCCATCTACCAGCTCGGATCAACCTGGCGCGATGATCGGTCTGTGGCATGTCCCATCGATACGCTCTCTGGTCAGCCCGTGGTCCTGGCGATGGTTTACACCAGTTGCGAGTACGTTTGCCCGATGCTGCTGGAAGACATGAAGCAGATCGAGATCCAGCTCGAGCCGGCGGCACGCAAGGCAATCACCTTCGCACTGTTCTCCTTCGATCCTGAGCGCGATTCACCGGTTGCTCTGGCCACCTACCGAATCCAGCAAAGTCTGGACGCGCAGAACTGGAGACTGTTCACCGGGGCCCCCAATGACATACTTGAACTTGCAGCCGTCCTGGGGGTCAGGTACAAGCCAGACGGCTACGGCGGCTTTTCGCATTCCAACATCATCACCGTACTCGATGCCGACGGCATCGTGCGTCATCAACAGGTCGGGCTGCGACAGCCGACCGACGCGATTGTGACCGTCCTCAAAGATCTCTCAGAAAGCGAGAAGAAATGAAGAACCCGATCATTGCCTCTGTGACTCTGGTGCTGTGCCTTGCCGCGGCGACGAATACCGAGGCTGCCGGCAATGCAGAGACCGGCAAGGCCCTCTACGCCATCTGCGTCGCCTGCCACGGTGTCAACGGCGAGGGCAACACCCTGTTGAACTCACCTGTCATCGGCGGGCAGGAAGAGTGGTACGTCACGAGAGAGTTGCAGTACTTCAAGACAGGGATCCGGGGGACCGATTCGCTGGACGTATTCGGCGCCCAGATGCGTCCGATGGCGATGACCCTGACCAGTGAACAGGCCATCGCCGATGTCGCCGCCTATGTGACCTCCCTCAAACCGCCGGTTCCGCCGACCACCATCAAGGGGGACGTTGCAGCAGGTAAGGCGGGTTTCGCCCTGTGTGTCGCCTGCCACGGCGCCAAGGGTGAAGGCAACATCGCCTTCAATGCACCGCGTCTGACCGGACAATATGACTGGTATATGGCGCGGCAACTGGCGAATTTCAAGGCCGGCATCCGCGGGTCTAAGCCGGAGGATACCTTCGGTATGCAGATGCGGCCCATGGCCATGACTCTGATAGATGAAGCTGCCATCAATAACATGGCGGCGTTCATCTCCACACTGAAGTAGGGACTGGATCCGGCGCTACTGGTTGCGGTGGGGCCGGTCCCTCGCAACCAGTAGCGCCGCCCTAATTCCGCGAGAATTCCCCGAGCCGGTCGCCGCAGCTGTCCCGAAGCTTGTCGAGGGCGCGATTGCGCAGCTGGCGGATGCGCTCACGGGTGACGCCGAGATCATCGCCGATCTCCTCCAGGGTTTTCGGCTCGCCGTCCCCCAGCCCGAAGTAGGCGCGAACGATCCTGGTCTCTCGATCATCCAGCACGCCGAGACACGACGAGATCGTGCTGCGCATCTCGTCTTCATCGAAGCGGTCCTCGATCCCGGCTTCTCCCGGGGCGGAAAAGACGGCCTGCAGAGGCGTGTCTTCGTCGGGGTAGGCCGGTGCGTCGAAAGAGAGATCCTGCTGGCCGACGACCATGGCGTTGTGGGTCCGCTCGGCGCTGATATCGACTTGTTCGGCAATTTCTGCGTACGTCGGGTTCCGACCCAGGACCTGCGACAACGCGCTGGTCTGCTTCTCGATCTTCTGCAGGTCGTTGATCTGGCTCATGGGCGGGCGGGCGATCCGGCCTTGCTCGGCCAGGGCCTTGAGGATCGCCTGACGGATCCACCACACGGCGTAGGTGATAAACTTGAAACCGCGGGTCTCATCGAAGCGCTTCACCGCCTCGAGGAGGCCGACGTTGCCCTCAGAGATCAGTTCGACCAGGGACAGGCCGTAGTCCTTGTAGCCACGAGCGACACTGACAACGAAGCGGAGGTTGGCGGTGATGATCTGCTGGCGTGCCGCCTCGTCACCTGCCCGGGTCCGCGTGAACAGGTCGAACTCCTGTGAACGGCTCAGTGGCTCGGTATTCTTGATCTCTTTCCAGTAGAGTTCCACGGCCTCTACCGTACTCGGGGTTTTGACAGCGGCCATACTCGCCTCCTGTAACGCGTTGATTATTCTTCAGTTAAGATCCTCTGCGGAGGATCAATCACCCAAAGGGCAACTTTAACGTCAACGTGAAGGTGCAATATAGAAGCTCCGCCGCACCTTGGCAAGCAGAGTTCCGATTATCAGACGCCGGAACGCCGTTCAGGATTCAATCAAGACCCGGACGACGTCTCCGAGTCTTCTTCTGAGAGTTCTTTTTCTTGGAATCCAGGCGGCGCGCCACGGCGGCGCGGCCCGGGCGGGTCTTGCGTCGCGGGGGCGCGGGGGGTCTCAGAGCGGCGGCCATGGTTTCGGCGAAGCGGGCGATGCAGTCCACTCGATTCCGCGTCTGGGATCGGTGCCGGGAGGAGGCGATGACGAGCTCTCCGTCCGCATTCAGCCGCGACTGCAGCCTTGTCCGACAGCGGTCACGCAGGGCCTCCGGAAGAGAGGGGCTGCCGGTCAGGTGGAAGCGCAGCTCCACGCGGGTGCTCGTCTTGTTGACGTGCTGTCCTCCTGGCCCCGGACTGCGCACGAAGGCGAAGTCGAGTTCGGCCAATGGGATGCGCACGCCGCCGGGTAATTCGACCGCGTCTGGAAGATGGAGAGAGGACATGGAAGGCAGTATACTTACGCCCCCCAATCAATACCACAGGAAAGACGGTTCACATGCCCGCCAAATACACTGCAGCTATCGTCGGTTGCGGTTCCATCGCGCACGCGCACATGGATGGCTACGCCCTCGTCGAGGACATCGAAGTTATCGCGATCGCCGACCCCGTGGCCAACGCTCGGTCTCAGTACATCGATCAATACGCTGAGCTGAATCTGCAGCAGTTTGCCACGGTCGAGCAGATGCTGGATACAGCCCGGCCGGACATCGTCAGCGTCTGCACCTGGCATCTGCTGCACCCGGCGCCGACCATCGCCGCCGCCGCGACGGGAGTGAAAGGTGTGATCTGTGAAAAACCCATGGCCATCGGCATGGGCGCCGCAGACAGCATGGTCGAAGCCTGCGAAGCGAGCGGTACGAAGCTCGTCATCAGTCACCAGCGGCGGTTCACCAAGGGCTGGGAGAAGGCCCGGGAGTTGTTGCAGGACGGCGCCATCGGTCAGCCTCAGTTGGTGACCAACAAAGTCGCCGAGGGGCTGACGAACTGGGGCACCCATTCCATCGACGGCTCGCGCTTCGTCCTCGGTGACCCACAGCCCCAATGGGTCATGGGCGCCGTCGAGCGCCGCACCGATCGCTACGAACGTGACACGGCCATCGAGGACGCCTGCCTCGGCCTGGTCCACTTCGAGGGCGACATCCAACTGTTCATTCAGTCCGATCTGATGCGCGAAGGCGCCACGGCCGGATCCTTCCAGATCAAGGGCACCGAGGGAATGATGGAGGTCAGCGAGACAAGCGTGCGGTTGATGAACGCGACCTCGAAAGGTTGGCACGAGGTGGAACTCGGCGCCGGGGAGGGTGACCGCGCCATCGGCGGCAACACCAACGCCGCCCAGGTGCGGGAGCTGCTGCAATGGCTGGAGGGTGACGTCGACGAGCACCGAGGTTGCGGACGCCAGGCGAGAGTCACCGTGGAGATCATGATGGGCCTGTACGAATCGGCACGGCGCAAGCAGATCGTCAACTTTCCGCTGCAGGAGAAGGCCTATCCTCTGGAGTCGATGATCGCCGAGGGTGGATTGCCGGTGGAAATCGAGGGCCGTTACGACATTCGCGGCTTCCTCAGCTGGGATGGTGTCGATCCGACGCGTTACAAGGAACTGGCCGACGAGGGCAAGGGGCATCACCAGATCATGCGACAGATCCACGGCGAGATGGAAGAAGCTGCCGAGGGCTGACGCTGATGTATTCCGTATCCTACGATGGCTCCAACAAGAAGGTGCTGTGGCAGGAGCTGCTGCGGCACGAGTTCGAGGCCGCCCTCGAGCAGGCGCCCGTCGTCATCATACCCATCGGCTCCGTCGAGCAACACGGTCCCCACTGTCCGATGGACGTGGACATCTCGGCGCCGTTCCACATGGCGGTTGAAGTGGCGCGGCGCATCGAAGAATGGCCCGTCATCGTGGCCCCACCCATCTGGTCAGGCTTCACCCACTACAACATGGGTTTCGCCGGGACGATCTCCCTGCGCCTGGAAACGTTCCAGTCCCTGGTGGCCGACGTCTGTCGCAGCATTCACGCCAATGGCTTTGAGCGCATTATCACCGTCAACGGCCACGGCGGCAACGCGGCCCCCTGCAGGGCGGTCAGCTGGCAACTCGCAGAAGAGGACATCTTCACCCTGAGCTTCAGCTGGTGGGACGCCGTGGAAGCGGAGCTGCAGGCCTGGAGCTCCACCGACGAGGGTGTCGGCCATGGGGGCGAGTGGGAGACGGCGGTGCAGCTGCATCTGCGAGCCCACCTGATCGATATGTCACGAGCCCAGGCGGACGATACCCTCACCGCACCTTTCACCGGCGATCTCGCCTTCGCCCAGTTTGCCGAGCGACGGCGGGATACGGCGGCGGGGACCGGTATCATGGGGGACGCTCTGGCAGCATCGGCGGAGAAGGGCAAGCGTATCTACGACCTGGCATGCGACCGGCTCGAAGCCCTGGCGCGCCAATACCACGGTCTTCCCGTCCGTCACTACCGGCAGTTCGGCAGCCATTGCCGGTAGACAAAAAAAGTGACGCCCCGCCGGTAGGATCCGACGGGGCGTCGCCAGGTTCGACTAGAAACCGTTAAGAACAAGAGCGCCTGGATGGGGCGCGGCCCGCCATTGCGGGCTTTGAGGCATGTCGCCGGCGGAGTGGGTAGCTCCGTGGGTTCCGGCAAGCAGACTATTGAGCCAGTCGATCGGAATAGGGTGTCAAGGTTCGACGTAGTAACAAGTAGTCTTAGTAAGTGTTATCGGTGATCCTTCGAGTTCCTTTACCAGAACCTCTGATGACAGGGACACGTGCACCGTAAGAGAGGTGTCTACCGTGTATCTTCGCACGGCTCAGGGACCCGAGAACCACAATATATAGTGATACCAAGTAGTATCCAAAAACATCCCGCAGTTGCAGGCAAAAAGAACGGGTAACTCACCAGACCATGGATGAGCACCGAGCTGCAGGCGCCAAGGGCACCCCAGTGAAGCCAGCCGGTTCCCCTCCAGAACGCACGGGCAGAGATCCACACCCAATAGAATACCAGTATCGTCCATGGGACCGTGCCGGCGAGCCCGGTCTCGGCCAGCGAGTGCAGCCATTCGTTGTGGGCGAAGCGGGTGATGTCCAGCCGATCGAGGCGGGAAAGCGTGGCCACTCGAGGATCCTGTGACATTCCCGCCACCGCCGTTGCGCAGGCCAGCTGGTACCCCCCCGGGCCGACGCCGAACAGGGGTCGAGCCAGGAAGATCTCCCACCCGGCACGCCAGAGAACTCGTCTGTGCAGGACGGTCACATCAGACTTCGCCGCCTCGCCTGCGATGTTCGGCAGCGCTTCCAGGCGCTGGCCGACGGATACCTGGCCTGTGGGGCCCTGCATGATCGGCTGTTCCTGCAGCAGCCGGGTGACCCCCGTCGATGCCAGTGCCAGCAGCAGGAGTGGCAGCCAGGCTGGCCGCTGCGATCGCAGATGCAGTGCCCGGGCAGAGCAGACGATGGTTACGAGGCTGCCTGCGGCTGCCGCCCAGATCGCGCCCCGGCTGCCTGCCAGCAGCAAACCGGTGTAGATGGTCACGACGAAACCGCCCTGCAGCAGCCCGAGGCCCCAGTGCCGTCGGGCGGATCGACACGTCAACCGCACATAGCCGGCCAGCGCCAGGGGCAGGGCGAGGGCGGCGAAACTGCCAAGGTGATTGGGGTTGTCGAAGGGGCCCACAACACGACCGGGAAACTCGTCCAGTCGTCCCAGTGGATCGGCGCTGACATGCTGCAGGGCAGCATGGAGTGCGGTGATGGTGGCGGCCCCCACGAGCCAGTGGCCGACCCGGGTCCCACTTCCGGATTTTCCCACGCGGGCACCGAGCCACAGCAGTGCTGCCGAAAGGGTCGGTGGAAGCAGGGCATGGAACTCCCATGACTGGTGCATCCACGCCGACACCAGCAGGCCCAGCAGCCAGGAAATCGCCAGCCACCACGCAACACGAGGCAGGCCTGAGGCTGATCCCTCACCAATGGCGGCCCACGCCGCGGCGGACAGGATCGCCAGGGTTACGGCCACAGCCAGTTCGGCCCTGTCGACGAACACCGGGTGGGCCAGGGCCACCAGGCAGAGCCCTGCCCCGACCGCCAGGCCGAGCCGCCCGGTGTGTGCCTGGCGTTGCTTTTGCACCCGATCTCGCCTACCTTTTCCAGTTCGCTTCAGTATCTGTTCCACGTCCTGCAGGAGTGTCCGACATCGCCAGGGTAAATCGCAAAGAATTCACGGCGAAGCTCAAGCCCGAAGAGATCGATTACAAGCGTCTCGACGTGCTGTCCCGGTTCCTCACGCCAATCGGCAAGATCGAACCCGCTCGCCGCACGGGTGCCAGCCGCACCCAGCAGACACGTATCGTGCGCGCCATCAAGCGTGCCCGCTATCTCGGCTTGCTGCCGTACACGATCAACGACACACGCTGAACCGCTGAGCGCCGCGAGGTCGGCGCCCATATGTCCGATTCCGCCATCGGGCTCATCGAGACGCGCGGCCTGATCGGCGCCCTCGAAGCAGCCGATACCGCCGCCAAAGCGGCCGACGTCCAACTGCTGGGTGTCGAGCGTGTTGGCGGCGGTCTCGTTTCGGTCCGGTTTCGCGGCGACACCGCGTCGGTACAGGCCGCAGTCAGTGCCGCCAGCGCCGCCGTGCTCAAGGTCTCTGAACTCGTCAGCGCGCACGTGATTCCGTCGCCCGCGATCGATGTCGAAGGGACGTTCCCCGAGAGATCGTCGTCACCGGTACCCCCAGCACCACCGACACCCGCCGTCGCTCCACCCCAGGACCTTGAGTCTCTTCCGGTCACGCGTCTGCGGCAGCTTGCCCGTCAGACCGCTGGCATCTCTCTCCAGGGACGAGAGATCTCCCGGGCCAACAAGAACCAACTGCTCGACGCACTGGGAGCCGCTTACGGCGGCGCCTGGCAAGAAAGTGACAGGAGCTAGCATGGAACGTATGTGGGATTCGATCAAACGCAGCCTGCAGGACGGTGCCGCCATCGCCTTCGACAAGGCGGAGGGACTCACCCAGGTGGGGCGGGCGCGCCTCGACATTGCCGCGGCAAAAACACGCATGTCTCGGTTGAGGGGTGAACTGGGAACCACCGTGTTCAATCGAATCGAGGCGGGACAGGGAGCAGGTATCGGCGATGACGACGAGATTCGGGACCTGTGTGATCGCATCCGCGAGGCCGCCGCGGCACTCGATGCTTCAGAAGAGGAGTTCGAGCAGGTGCGTCGCGACCTGCAGGCGGAAGACTCCGACCCCGCAGAAACGGAGGGGTCACCCCTCGGTACGTGACCACCCGCCCACAGCAAGGGCGGGATAGGGGACTCAAAAAGGGTGGGCCACGGCAAGGTCTACCCCTTTTTCTTTTTTACCACCTTCTTCTTCTTCACCGTCCCTGTCCCTACCTTCTTCTTCACCGTCCCGACCTTCTTCTGCACCTTCCCCTTGACCTTCTTCTTGACCTTTTTCTTGGGTGCTGCCGCCGGGTCCATCGGCAGGTCGCCGATGTCATCGTCGAGGTCGTCGGGTGCCTCCTCTTCGGCGAACATGGCTTCCGCCTCGTTCATCTCCAGCTGCAGCTGCTCCTCGGCGCGCTCCGCCTCTTCGTCCTCGGACAGAACCGGCTAGGAAAAGAAGAAGTCCTCCACGGCAACTGAGAGCAGGTCAGCCTTGAGGTAGCGCTCGAAAGTCGTTGCCACGATGTGACCGCAGACGGGCGGCAAGTCCGGCTGCTGCTCATGCACGATGAGTTCCACCAGCTCGTGCATGAGCAATGTTTCGATCAGGCTGATCTGCTCGACGCCACCCACGGCGCCGGCGTCGGCGTCCCACTGATCGCATGATTTGCGTACCGCGGGTACGATGTTGATGTCGCCCTCCCGTTCAAAGGCGATCACCCGGGCGTCGGCGATGGGCTGCAGGACCGTGGAGCGCACGTCCTTGAAGGGGTGGCCGATGAGGCGGAAGGGTTCGGTGTTCGTCGGGTTGAGTCGGTCGGAGACGACGCGGCCAGCCTGGGCCGGGCGGGCAACGATAAAGTCGAGCAGGCTGTCGGCGGTGGGTGACCAGATCTGTGACAGACGACGGGCCCGGCTCGCCGTTACGATGTTGGCGTCTTCGCCTTCCTGCTGTTCGGCGAAGATGTCCGAGATCAGCTTCTTCTTTTCGTCGGGACCGGCGGCACTGCGGAACTTGAAGGCGCCCAACTGCTGCAGCATGCTGACGCGGCCCTTGATTTCGGGAGGGCCCATGTCGAGCAGCGCCTCATAGAACGTGACGTAGCCGTCCTCTTCTGCCCATGTCCGGAAGTCGTCCGGGCTCCGCTTGAGGGTGTCCATCTTACCGTAGATGGTGCGCACCAGAGTGGCAAAGTCACCCTCGATGGCATCCGGGTTCGCCTGATTGTAGAGGACCTCGGGCTCGCCCGCGTCCTCGAAGATTGACAGAACATCTTCCGACGGAGGCGTGCGGCCCGCATACCAGGGACGAGCGGTGCGACCTTTGCTCAACGAGATTCTCCGGGTCGGTCGTGCGGTGACGAAGGGGAATGCGGGAATATGCCTCTGACGCATATTCTATCGGCAGCGGCAGCCAATCCGTTGAAGATAGGCCAGCGTCGATCCTGGCTCAAGCTGCCTCCCACAGACGCAACCCGTGGCGGCTCAAGTAGATGGGCAGGCTCTGAAAACCCGGTCTGGCAGCCTCGATGGCGCGCACGAGCTCGCGCTTTTGCCAGGACAGGCTCCCGGTGAGCAGGGTGAGTGAGCCGCCGTCGCCACCGGCGCCGTTGACCTTCCACCCCAGAGCTCCGTGGTCACGAGCCAGGTCGATGACGGTCTGGGCGTCGGCCCCCACCAGATCGGCGTGTAGCCGGGCCTGGGCATCGGTGTTGTCGACCATGGCCTGACCGAGTGCGGTGAAGTTGCCGGCGTACACGGCGTCGCGGGAAGCGTGCGCCGTGCGGCGCAAGGCGTCCAGCTTGGGATTGTCCGGCCCGGCACCCTCGAGTTCGGCGATGACCTTCTCGTGCACAGCTGACGAGGAATGTGCCTTGCCGAGGAAGATGAGCACGAGACGCCGCTCCAGTTCCCACCAGACGCTGTTGTTCACCTGGATCTGCGACACGGCGGCATGGGGGTACTGGAACATCTCGATGAAGTTGATGCCGCCGAAGGCGGAACAGAGCTGATCCTGGATGCCGCACTGCTGGCCGAGCATCTCGGTTTCGATCTTCTGCGCCGTCAACGCGACCTCATACGGCGTCATCTGCCCCGGCGAGAGCATATCGAGGGCCCCGATGACGGCGACTGTAACCGCTGCGGATGTACCGGTGGAACAGCCAGCGGGTGCGTCGCAGTAGATGGTCAACTCGAAGGCCGCGTCCTCGGGTACCCTCATGTATTCCACCGCGGCCTCGAGCAGCGGGTGATGGGTCCAGTCCCCGTCGTTCCCGGCCACGGCGAAGCGTTCTCCGTAGTTCTCCGCGTGGATGACGACACGATTCTCCACTTCGCCGCGGTCAAAGACCTGAATCTGTACTTCGGCGTACGGATAGACACCGATATTGAAGATCGTCCCGTGCTCCGCGAACCATGTGTCCGTCCAGCCGCCGTTGTCACAGATGCGGATGGGAGCGACGCTGTGGATGATGCGCTGAGGCCTGCGTTCGGTGCTCATCTCTATTGAATACGACGGGGGAGCGAAACGCGCAATGTCGCCGGTGGTGGTCCACACCTTCTTGACGCTCCCCGGGGTGACGTGTATTCATCATGCTATCCCGGCAGGAGCACGATCGTATGGTTGATGGACAGCACGAAGAACAGACTCGACTCCTCGAAGAGATGGTCAGGCAGCGCACGCAGGAGATAGAGAGAGTACTGGGCCGGCGGGGGCAGACGGAAAGGGTGGCGGCCATCGGCAAGCTGGCCGCAGGCGTTGCCCACGAGATCAACAACCCCACCGGCGTGTTGATGATGAAGCTCAAGTTCCTCCTCTCCATCGCCGCTGCGGAGGGACTCTCCGAACGGGCCGTAGCCACTCTCAACGTCGCTGTGGAACAGACGGAGCGTATCGACGGCATCGTCGAGAGCCTGCTGGACTTCAGCCGCCCCGCCGAGGGCACGCCCCGCCGGCTCGACGTCAATCATGTGATTCATGGCGCCCTGCACTTGGTAGCTGACAGATCTGCCGATGCCGAACCGGCCTGCGCCTGGCACCCGGGGGACGATCTGCCCGTCGTCGAGGCCGATCCCAACGAGCTCGAACAGGTCTTCGTCCACCTCATCAGCAACGCCGTCGATGCGGCTGGTCCGGACGGGCGGATCGTCGTCGGCAGCAGCTTTGCCGACGGTGTGGTGACCGTATCGGTTGCCGATGACGGCCCGGGGATCCCCGACGATTTCCGCGAACGGATCTTCGATCCCTTCTTCACCACCAAGAAGGGCGGTGAGGGCACTGGACTCGGTCTGGCGATTGCCAGTGGGATCGTGCAGAAGCTGGGGGGGACGATCACCGTTGCCTCCAGGCGGCAGGAGGGCACAACGATGACGGTGTGCCTGCCGGCGTCAACAGAGCCGGGGGTCGACCGATGAAAGGTCGGATTCTCGTCATCGACGACGAACTGGCCATGCTGGACGCCTGTGAGGAAACGCTGACGTATCATGGGTATGAAGTGACGCTCTGCGATGGTGCTGAGGACGGGATCGCGGCCGCTTCACGGCAGGCCTTCGACGTCGTCCTCCTCGATCTGAAGATGCCGGGCAAGAGCGGACTCGATGTCCTGCGCGAGCTGCAAACCCTCGACAGCAACGTCAAGAAGGTCATGATCACCGCTTTTCCGACCATCTCCACCGCCGTGGAGGCGGTGAAAGAGGGGGCCTTCGATTACCTGCCCAAGCCGTTCTCGCCTGATCAGCTGCTGATCACCATGGAACGGGCCATCGAGCAGAAGCGGCTCAGCGAAGAGAACCAGCGTCTGCGACGGGCACTGGGGCTGCGCAGCGGATTCGAGGACATTATCGCTCGGTCGCCAGCGATGATGCGCGTTCTCGATCTGGTGGAGCGGCTCACCGAGAGCGACAGCTCCGTAGTCATCGAGGGCGAGACCGGCACCGGCAAAGAGCTGATCGCCCGCAGTCTGCACGCCAACAGTCCCCGTCGTGGCAAACCCTTCCTGCCCATCGACTGTGGTGCACTGCCAGAGACGCTTCTGGAGAACGAGCTGTTTGGACACGAGCCCGGCGCTTTCACCGGCGCCGACAGGCGCAAGCACGGACTGCTCGAGGCCGCCCAGGGAGGAACGGTGTTTCTCGATGAGGTGGCCAATCTGTCGCTGGACCTGCAGGTCAAGCTTCTGCGGGTGCTGCAGGAACGCCGTGTCCGCCGTCTCGGCGGGCAGGAGGACTTCGACGTCGATTTCCGGCTGATTACGGCAGCGAATGAGAGCCTCGAAGAGGGGATGAATGCCGGGCGTTTCCGTCGGGATCTGTTCTACCGCCTCAGTGTCGTCACGCTGGCTCTGCCCCCCGTTCGCCAGCGCGAAGGCGATGTGGTGCTGCTGGCGGAGCACTTTGTCACGAGACTGAACGAAGCCGGTCCCAAGCACGTGGATGGGCTGGCGAAGGGCGCCCTCGACGTGCTGGAAAGGTATTCGTGGCCAGGAAACGTCCGCGAACTGCAGAACGCGGTGGAAAGTGCCCACAGCCTGTGTCGCGGGGCCGTCATCGAGTCAGATGATCTGCCGGCGAGGGTCCACGCCGACAGCGGCCCTTCGCCACATGCTACGTCCGGTAATTTCGACAGTGCCCGACGACAGTTCGAACGCGAGTACCTCCAGGCGTTGCTCCGACGATGTGGCGGAAACGTGTCCCGTGCCGCCCAGGCGTCGGGCGTGCACCGATCGACGCTACAGAGACTGTTGCGCCGCAACGGCCTCCGTTCGGAGGATTTCCGCAGCTGACGAGGACTACAAGGTGCCGCAACTATGCGGCAGTGACGTCGGTTTGAGCAACTGTGTCTAACTCCATATTAAACAGTTAAATATACGGATTCGAATACAGCAGTGGCGCGGATGTGCGGCGCCGAGCCGGTGGCTTCTGTCTACTGAAAGCCCGTTCCTCTGTGAGCATATGTGACTGCAGGGCAACGAGATCCGGATGGATCAGTGCCGTTCTCGAACCGGTGGCACGGGGCTTGCAAAGATCCCAACTGAAAACGCCGTCTCCCATCGATAGAGGCAGGAGGCGTTCGTCGAGAGGATCGTAACGGTCTGCCGCTGGCGCGGTGGTGGGAATCGTTCCCGCGGTCCGGCGCCGCACCGAGTTGGACCATCCGCCGTTCCCGGCGGCGGCCGTTGCTACTCACGACTTGATCCGGGACCCGTCACAGGCCGACGGGTCCTCGATCACCACAGAGTTGCGGACGACGTCTCCCTCAGGATCCCCCCGGCGCGCCCTCGCCGGGGGGATCCTCTATTATGTGGGTCATGCATAACATCTCGCGCGACCACATCGTTTACAGCCTCGACCGGCAGCATGCACCCGTCCTCGCAATTGATCCAGGTGAGCGGATCGTGCTCGAGACCTGGGACGCCCGCAGTGGCACCATCAACTCCGACGCGGATCTCCTGCTCCGGCCCCATCCTGTGGGATCGAATCCGGCGACGGGTCCCATTCATGTCCGTGGCGCCGAGCCGGGTGACGCCCTCGCCGTTCACATCGAAGCCATCGACCTGGCACCCTCAGGATTTCTGGCAGTGAAGAAGGGCGAGGGTCTGCTGGCGGCACGGGCGGAGGAGTTTGCCACACGCATCGTGCCGATCGTTGATGGCACCGTGCATTTCGGCGACCTGCGTTTCCCCGCCCATCCTATGGTTGGCGTGATCGGTACTGCCCCTGCCGGTGAGGGCATTTCCACAGGATATGCCGGATCCCACGGGGGCAACATGGACAACAAGCACATCGGTCCCGGGGCCACCGTCTATCTGCCGGTGACCGTCCCCGGTGCCGGTCTCGCGCTGGGGGACGTGCACGGCGCCATGGGAGACGGCGAGATCACCTTCATCGGCCTGGAGATCCAGGCGGAGGTGACAGTTCGGGTGGAACTGCAGAAGGGCAATGGTGTCCGGAGACCGCTGATCGAGACGGCCGATCACTGGGTGACCACGGGAGACGGCGAGTCTCTGGCAGCGGCGGCCCGTCTGGCGGCCGATCAGATGGTGGATCTGCTGCAGGCGCGGCTCGGCCTGTCCTTTGAGGACGCCTACATGCTCATGAGCGCCGCCATCGACGTGCAGATCTGTCAGTGCTGCGAGCCGGGGGAGTTTCCCGTGACAACGCGAGCGGTGGTGTCGAAGGGGATATTGCCCTGACGGCACCGCGTGCAGATGATGCCGCGTCTGGCTGCATCTGACGAACATCTGACACCAGAGGATGGCTTCTTGGTCCGAATGAGGGAAATCGGACCCGTGCCGAAAGTTAAATCTGTGACCATATGTCGGTGCAGACCGCGTGCAGGTCATCCTCGGGCATCGAGACATCGGCATGACGCGGAGATACGCCGAGACGCGGCCTGAGGCGCTCAGAGAGGCTATTGCGGCTGGCTCCATTTTGCGTGCGTGTTTCCAAGCAGACATCTTGCGCGACCTACAAGTCGGCTGCCGCCGCGCGCCGCCGGCGCGCCTGGCGTACGTACTCGATCAACAGGGATCCAAACGTAGACAGTAGAAGACCGGCGCCGATGGCGATGGTTGCTCTATGCGGTTCCCGGTCTTGTAGAATCGGCCGTACTTCCAGCGCCCGGGTGAGGACGCGCATGTCGCCGGCAGACTTCTCCCAGGCTATGCGCGCCTCTTCGAGAAGTTTGGAGAAACGGGCAATGGTGTTGTTGTAATTGTCTCGATCGCGGACGAGCCTCTGCTCGTACTGCGTTCTGTTAGCCAGTTCTCCCTTTATGGCATCGAGCGAATCGCTAAGAGACAGAAACTGCCTGTGGTGGTATTCCATCTGCCGCTTGAGGATTTCCTCTTGCACCGTGATGGAATCCATCACCACGATGCTCTGGCTGTACTTCTCGGCAGAGAGTAGGTGTTGATCGATAATTAGCTTCCGCCGCTGCAGTATAGTCAGCGCATCGGCCGAAGTTCTTGTGTTGCCTTCTGCGTCCTGCTCTTGAGATGACTTCTCCTCTTCGACTATTTTTAGTTTGAGTTCAGCGTATTGAAG
>DASCMS010000137.1:0-7740 GCA_036011085.1 Candidatus Latescibacterota bacterium | reverse complement strand
TTCCGCAACAGTCAGTCCGAAATCGAGCTGCAGCAGGGCATCGGTCTGCTGCAGCCGGCGGCAGTGTACACCCGCTTCTCGGTGGTTGACAGGATAGATTACACCTGGTCACGTGGCCCCTTCAGTGTCACGCCGAAGTTCAAGCATCGGACGATCTTCGAGGAGGTGGACAACGAGACCACCCCGCGTACTTCCTACAGCGATTTCATCCCCATCGTACTGGCTCACTACCACTTGACGCCCCGGACCGGTTTGCAGCTGGGGGCGCAGGGGTTGCCCATGCTACCGTACAAGCACTGGGACCGTGCCCGCAGGGAGGGGACGTTCACCCAGACCGACTACCTTGTAATGTTCAGACTCACCTCCGACTATTTCGGAATCCGTGACAACTCAGCTTTCATCGGCTACCAGCGAACGCGGCGGAACTACACCCTTCCAGGCAGGCCGGACAGCAAGCAGGGCGTTCTCTTCGTCGAGTTGATCTCACCATTCTAGATACTGCGCCTCGCTTCCGGAGAGCGGACGATCAGTCCACAGCAGCCGAGGGCGTGACGCCGCGGTCTCTGTGTGTGGGGTCCGGCATGGTACTCATGGTGGCGATGGGGGCTTTCTATTCTCCCTGGATCGTCGGCGCCGCTGAGATCACCTGGTCGTACTTCCCGGTCGCTGTCGGTACACCGTTCATGCTGCTGATCCTGGTCAACGCCCTGGGCAAGCGTCTGTTGGGCCGATACCTGCAGCCGGCGGAACTGTTGATCGTCCTGACGATGGGTCTGGTTACAGCCAGCATCCCCCTGTGGATCGTCGGCTACCTGCTGGCCATCCTTTCGGCCCCCTTCTACGCAGCGACTCCCGAGAATGACTGGGCCAACCTGGTTCACCCCTATCTGTCGGCGTGGGCGGTACCGGCCAACGACGGCGATGCCATGCGCTGGTTCTACGAGGGCGTGCCGGCGGGCGAGTCGATCCCCTGGGCGGTCTGGCTCGGGCCTCTCGGTTGGTGGGTGAGTCTGATTCTGACGGTGTACTTCGTCTGCTTCTGCCTGGTGACCATCCTGCGGCGCCAATGGGTCGAACGCGAAAAGCTGACCTTTCCCCTGATGGAGCTTCCTCGTGGTCTCGTCGACGAGGAGGATGGCAGGTCGGCGCCGCTGCTCCGTTCGGGTGCCTTCTACCTGGGGTGCGCCCTGTCCATGGCCGTGATTCTCTACGACATCGTCGGCTATTTCTATCCAGGCTTCCCACAACTCGACATCGGTCGCGGCCGGGTGCTGCAGATCGATCCGGATTTTCCCGCGTTCCACATGAGCCTGCGCCTGCCCGTGCTGGGTTTCGCCTTCCTGGCCAGCACCCAGATCTCCCTCAGCATCTGGGTGTTCTACGTGGTGGCTTTCATCCAGGAAGGCGTGACGAACATGATCGGTTACGAGGTGAGCTCTGCCGATCCCTTCGTCTGGGGTATGCAGTCACTGTCCTGGCAGTCGTGGGGAGCCTTCATGGCCATGGTTCTGGTGAGTCTGTGGATGGCCAGGCAACATCTGATGGCGGTGGTCAGACACGCCTTCTGGCGTGGTGTTCGGCTCGACGACCGTGGCGAACTGCTACCCTATCGGGTTGCCGTCTTCGGCCTCCTGGCGGGACTGATCTATATCCTCTGGTGGCTGTGGCGACTGGGGATGGAGATGCCGATTGCCTGCCTCTTCATCTTCGGGGTTCTGGTCGCCTATGTCGGCATTACCCGTCTGGTCGTGCAGACCGGGCTCTATTACATCACCTCGCCGGTGGTCAGCCAAGCTTTCACCCTGGCGATCACCGGCACCGGGATCGCCCCTTCCAACCTGGTCGCCCTGTCGCTGTCCTACAGCTGGTTCGGAGATGTGCAGACCATCTTCATGGCTTCTACCGTGCATGCCACTCGCCTCGACAGGACGGGAACGGGTAGCCGCCGGCTCGGTCTGGCCATCGGTCTGGCCGTCGTGCTGGGGTTCGCCGCCGCGATCTATACCTTGCTCCACCTGTGTTACCAATACGGCGGCGGCAACTTCGTCTCGTGGATCTACCAGGCCGGGGCGGGAGCCGGCGGCATAGCGTTCGGCAGCGTCGCCGGGCATCTGCTCAACCCGGCCCCCACCGATTGGGTCAAGCTTTCGTACTTCGGTATCGGTGCTCTGGTCTACGCCGCCCTGGCAGTCTGCCAGTACCGTTTCCACTGGTGGCCCCTGCACCCGGCCGGGTTTCCCGTAGGCACCCTGTGGATGATGCGGGATATCGCCCTGTCGATCTTCCTGGCCTGGGCGATCAAGAGCGCCGTGCTGCGCTACGGGGGCGTCGGCGCGTATCTGAAGGCGCGGCCCTTCTTCCTGGGGCTCGTAGCCGGCTTTTTTCTCGGCGTCGGTATGTCCTTCGTCGTCGACTGGGTGTTCTTCTTCGGCAAGGGGCACAGGGTGCTCTGACGCCCCGCACCCCGCTATCAGTACACCCGGACCACGCTGCCCCGTTCTGCGTTGACGCGCCGTTGGGCTTCTTCGGTGGCCACGCCGAGCCGGGGCCAGTCCTCCGGCAGCACACACGAGAGGCGCAGCAGCAGGCGTGACAACTGCCCGGAATACTCCTTCAACTCTCGCACGTTCACCTTGTCGGCGGAGTCTGGCGACTCATGATGGTAGTCCGAATCCGCATGGCGTCCGCGGAAGCGCCAGCGCCACAGATGGGCGGCGTCGATACCATCCGCCAGATAGGGGAAATGGTCGGAGGAATTGTCCAGCTGTGACATGACGTGACACTGCAGTCCGTCTCCCATGCTGTCGAGCTGTCCCTGCACCAGAGATCGCAGGTGATCGAAGCCCAGCACGATGCCCTTCATGTGCCCGGCGGACAGTTCGTCGAGGTTGATCGCCAGCCGGGGTCGCCGGCCGGCGCCATAGTGCCGCCGGACAAACTCGAAGGAGCCCTGAAAGCCTTGCTCCTCGGCAGCGTAGGTGACGAAGCGCAGCGTTCGTCCGGGCGCAGCGCCATTCTCCCGTCTCAAACCGGCCAGCACGCGTGCCGTTTCCAGCGTGGCGATCGTGCCGGAGCCGTTGTCGTTGCCACCAGGGGTGCCGTAGACGGTGTCGTGGTGACCGCCGAGGACGAGATCCTCCTCCGGCCAGTCTCGGCCATGCAGGACTCCGTGCACATTGGCGGTTCGCTTCGTCTCCACCGCCGTGACGACATCGAAACACAGCCGCGGCTGCGGCAGACGACGCAGCCGTGCGCCCGCCTCGCGGGTGATGGTGACACAGGGCAACGGGGGTGAGACAAAATCAGGGTCGCGGGCGTCGTGGGCAGAATGGTACTCACGCCGTTCGCCACTCTTCGGATCGATGACGGCAGCGGCCGTGGCCCCGGCAGTGGCGACGTCACGCAGTCGATAGGCGTGGGGCACCGGTGTCGTGAAGGGCTCGGCTGCCATCGTCATCAGCGCCACGGCCCCAGCAAGCCGTTCGCCTACGGCGGCGATCTCCCGCGTCGTTCCATGGCCGACGTCGACGACATCCGCTTCGACGGCGAAGGACGGACAACGGATGAAGGGCAGCACATCGAGGGCGGGTCCGCCGACGATGCTGGCAGCCGCTCTGGAGAATGACCAGCAGGCCATGTCGAACTCTTCTACCTCGACTTCGTCGAGGCCTGCTGCCCGCAGCTGATCACGCACGTACTCGATGGTGCGCCACTCGGCCTCGGTTCCCGACCACCGTGGTCCGATCACATCACACAGCTGCCGTGCGTGTTCGGCGATGCGGTCGCCCGTCCAGGCCTCGCCGAAGAGCCAGCGGTCGGCAGCGTCCCAGTCGATGACGTGCGTCGCGTCCGCCATCAGCGGTTTGCCGCGTACTCGCGCAGGCCGGTGATGTGATCGGTGACAGCCTGTACGCCATAGACGAGCGGGTTGCCCACGTTCAGGAAACGGTACCCCCAGTCGATCTTCTGCCGGATCTCCTCGGGGTTGACCAGCGTCGTGCCGACGACGATCCCCGTGCCTTCCAGGCGCTTCGGCACTTCCTCCATGATCTGCTGCACCTGGGTCGACCCGGTCTGACCGGCAAGCCCCAGAGAAGCGGACAGATCCAGGGGGCCGACGAGGATGATGTCGATCCCCGGTACAGCGGCGATCTCATCGAGGTTGTCCCAGGCCTGCTGGCTCTCCATCTGACAGATCAGCAGGGTCTCGTCGTTGGCCGTGTCCAGCACGGTCTGCCAGTCGACGCCGGCGATGCGGGTCCACATGGGCGACAGACCGCGGTTGCCCTCGGGAGGGTAGTGAGCCGAGTCGACGGCCCGTTGCGCCTCTTCCGGCGTGTTGACCTGGGGCACCATGACGAGCACGGCGCCCACGTCGTAGGCCTTCTTGATGAGACCGGGGTCGTTGTGGGCGACACGGATCATGGGGGCTACGCCTCGCTGTCGGGCCAGGACCGGGATCGTGTCGAGTACATCAACACCGTACGGCAGGTGTTCGGTATCGATCCACAGAAAATCGATGCCTGCATCGATCGTAGGACCGGCGATGTGCGGCGAGAAGGCAGGAAGGCCGGTGCCCAGTACGACCTGACCGGCGGCCAGCTTCTGTTTGATCGGGTTGGGGTACATACAGTGGTCCGTCCTTGTCAGTACAGGGTCCAGAGGAGGATGGCACCCAGCCCGATCCGGTAGCAGGAGAAGGCGTAGGTGCCATGGCGTTGGAGAAACCGCAGCAGGAGACCGATACTGGCGTAGCCGCTCACCGCCGCGGCTGCGATGCCGAGGGCCAGGTTCAGCAGGTCATCCGCACCGGGTTCTGCCGCCAGCAGTTCGAGCAGCTTGAGCAGGCCGGCACCGCCGATGGCGGGCAGACCGAGGAGGAAGGAGAACCGCGCCGCTTCGGCTCGTTC
Organism: Candidatus Latescibacterota bacterium; assembly: GCA_036011085.1. GTDB lineage: Bacteria > Latescibacterota > UBA2968 > UBA8231 > UBA8231 > UBA8231. The sequence continues at coordinate 2,830 of DASCMS010000137.1, read as the reverse complement.
GAGGCCGACGAAGAGGCCCCCCATGATCGTCGAACCGGAGCGTGAGCACCCGGGGACGAGGGCCAACGCCTGGCACAGGCCGATGATCTGAATACGCCAGAACGTCAGCTGACCGAGACTGCGGTCGCGACGGCTGACACGTTCGGCCAGCAGCAGCAGCAGTGCCAGCACGATGAGGGCAGTGGCGATGATCCAGAGGGCGCGGGCCTCGTTCTCGATGCTGTCCTTGAATCCGAGGCCGAGCACGACGATGGGGATGGATGCCGGCACGATGGACCAGGCCAGCAGCGTGTCCGGTGTGCGGCGCAGATCGCGATGACGCAGGCCGTCGATGGCTGCCAGCGTCAACCGCTGTACGTCGCCGGCGAAATAGACGAAGACCGCCGCCAGTGTGCCCAGCTGGATGGCGGCGGAGAAGGCGGCACCGGGGTCGTCCCAACCCAGAAAGTAGGGGACGATGCGCAGGTGGGCGGTGGAGGAGATGGGAAGAAACTCGGTCAGTCCCTGGACGAGGCCGAGAATGATGGCTTGCAGCGGCGTCATCTGGGTCGTTTCCGTCACGCGATTCGACGGCACTCCAGGTAGTAGCGCTTCTCCGCCGCTTCGCCGAGGGAGAAACTCTTGCGTGGCAGGGGGCCGTCCCTGCGGATCGTGGGGAACAGCGCATGCTTGTCGATCACCTCGGAGAAGAGACCGATGTTGCCCTCTTCCGTCCCGAGTCGGAGGACGGCGTCCTCGCCATGGATGTAGTCGACCTCCATCGACGGGTGCGTCCCCTCAAGAAGCGTGAGAAGCTCCTGGAGGGAAACGGCAGGCAGGCTGCCTGCCGGGTCGTGGATGGTGAAGACGCCCCGCCGCTGGCCGGCGAGAAAGGGCAGTCGGTGCCGATCCGGACTCGACGGCGCCTGACGGGCGTGCTCCCAGGACTCCATCGAGTCGAAGTCCTCTACCGATACAGCGGATCCCAGTTGCTGACACGCAGACCGCAGCGCCACCAGTACCTCGTCGACGTCGCAGCCCAGGAGCACCCTGTGGATGGGCTCGAAGACGAGGCCGTCGTCGTGCACGTTGACCAGTTCGACGAGGGCGTGCCGGGCCGGGTGATCGGCGACAGCCGCCAGTCCACCGGCGGCTTGTTTGATCTCCTGCCACACGGCTTGTGCCGTGGCGAAGGAGTGATTGCCGTCGCCCATGGCGTAGAGCATGGGATCGTCGTCGGTGTCCACCAGTGCCCGGAGGGCGGACACGACCTGATCCAGCAGCGGCTGGCCGCTGACCTGCCAGCCACGTACCCGACCGCCCCCGAACATCAACTCGGTGTCGTAGAGGGCAGGAAGGTCGGCATCGAACAGAGGTTCGATGACGGTGCGCTGAGGGTCATCGATGAGGACCAGGATGTGCGGTACTTCGAGGGGGGTGTCGCGGCGGATCTCAATACGCGGGGCCAGGCGCGACACGACGGTACCCTCCGTCGTGCGGATCAGGGTCCGGGCCCCGTCCTCATAGCTGTACTGTTCAAGATCGAGGGCCACGAGCAGACCGCGGCGAGAGGGTACATTGGGCGTCTGTCGGTCCACCAGGACAAAACCGGGGGCCAGTTCCCTCAGGATGCCGCCGGTGGAGTACTCGGACATGGCCGCGCGGATACCAGCCAGGTGCTGAGTCCGGTCAGCGGCCTCCAGGTACACCTCGGGGAACACGAGATCCAGTGTGGACGGTACAGCAGAGGTCCGGTTGGCGACCTGCTCCCAGTAGCCTGGATCTGAGGTGTGCTGATCGCAGGCGATGACAGCCCAGGTGTCGACGGCAACATCGTCACGGGGCAGCAGGATGTGGGGTACCTCGAGGGCGATATCGGGGAAACGCATGCCATGCAAGATGCTCCATCAGTGGGGCGACCGCCAGCACATCGGCTGGCAACCATCCTTATTATATATGCATGGTGAGACACAAGAAGAGCCGTCGCCGGCACACCGGGCCCTTCCGGATCGTCCACGAAGACGAGGACATCGTCGTCGTCGACAAGGATGCGGGGCTGCTGACCGTGCCCATCCCCAAGTCGAAGGCGCGCAATCTCAAGGAACTCCTCGACCGCTACCTGATGAAGCGGAAGGGCCGGGCCCTGCAGGTTCACCGGATCGATCGTTTCACCTCCGGTCTCGTCGTCTTCGCACGCCACCGGGAGGCCCGCACGATGCTGGTGGAGCAGTTCCGCAACCGCACGCCGGATCGGCTCTACCTGGCCATCGTCCGGGGGATCGTCGAAGCCGACAAGGGCACACTGCGCCATCAACTGCAGCTGACAAGGGATGGCTTCCGCCAGAAGGTGGTGCCCCGTGGCGGCACCGAAGCGATCACACATTTCCATGTGCGGGAGCGACTGGAGGGCATCACCCTTGTGGAGGTCCGTCTCGAAACGGGTCTGAAGAATCAGATCCGAGTGCAGTTCCAGGCCGCCGGGCATCCGCTGATGGGCGACAGACACTACGAAGAGGCGGAAAAACAGGAACGCCTCCTGAGCCGCCAGGCTCTGCATGCCTGGCGACTGTCCTTTCTGCATCCTCGCACGGGTCGCACCGTCGGCTTCGAATCGCCCCTTGCCGCGGATCTGAACGTCCTGCTGAATCGGTTGCGCGAGCCACCTGTTGCAGCCACAACTGAGCCCCGTCCCGAAGACCCGTCTCCTGACGACCTAAGGGATTGTCAGGAAATAAGGGGTAGAAATAGCTAGCGTTCCTGTCTGGGTAGTGGTACACTGAGTGCGTGGACGCAGAGACGATTCGAGCCAAGTACGAAGCGCTGTCGCCGGAGTTGACGGAACGCTCTCGGC
>DASCMS010000136.1:0-20851 GCA_036011085.1 Candidatus Latescibacterota bacterium | reverse complement strand
CCTTCATGCCACCAGGAAACTCTCGCGCCATTGGTGAAGTTCGAGTCCCCGTCGAATGGCAAAAAGGAGGCGTGAGCAAATCTGTCGTTCTCTAGAGCCGCCTCCACGCTCTCCCAGTTGGCGCGAACATCACTCGGTGCCGCGAGAGCCAACACTACGGCGGCGATGCATGCTGCATCTCGGAACGTCATGTTTCCTCCTCATGTCGGCGGACGAAATAACAGATTCATCATGCTAACTATTATTCTACGGACCAATCTAACGCAACAATAGGTTGCGGACGCCGCCTCCTAACGCAGTTTACAGGCACGCCCAGGAGATGCCGTATGTCCATACCCCCCACCGCGCTGGGGGCCATATGGCCAGGCATTGTCCCCGGAGACATACCGACCAGAGAATACTCAGCCCCACGTGGGCTCGAGGCGTCAGTGGCCGGGCGGGTGGGTGTCGGCGCGTTCGGCGACGATGAATCCCCACTCGACTCCGAATCCCCAGAGACCCGGCGCCGTCCAGCCGGGGCTCGACAGCTAACGATTTCCCGCTGCAACCGACCCAGCCACACCGCCAACCAGAGCCGACAGCGCCGTAAGCCCACCCGCCCGGCCGCGCCCCCTCACACCCACTGATCAGACCACGGATCATACCCACTGATCCAGCCACTCGAACGCCTCGCCCTGCATCTCCAGATCGAACTTGTGTCCCCCTTCGTAGAAGCGGCAGTCGTACCGATCCCCCGCCTTCGCCTTGTCGTACACCCCGCGAAGAATCCGATCTGCGTCCTTCATGCCATCGGGTGTGTACAGGCTGTCCTGCCAGCAGTTCTGCACCAGCGTCGGCAGCGGCACTCGCAGACCGAGGACCTCCGGAAAATCGAGATCATTCGGCGCCAGCGGCAGGAAGGTCATCCAGGTGTGCGTGAAACTCTTGTGCAACAGGAAATCCTCCCACGTGGACATGAAGCCCACACACACCGCCGCTCGGATGCGGTCGTCCATGCCCGCGAGGAACACAGTACGCAGGCCGCCGCCGGACAGGCCGCCACAGGCGATTCGGTCGGCATCCACGTCGCGCCGCGCGCACAACACGTCCAGCGCCACCTGATCCTCGGCAAGTACTGTATCCGGCCATGTCGTGCCGGCGCAGAACAGCGAGCGGGCCACCACCGATTCCTGATCTCCTGCCCACGTGTTGCATGCCCGCACCTCCTTCGACGACTCCGGACGGCGCTCGCTCAGGCCAGCCCTCGATCGTTCCGGCACGTCGGCGTAGCGGATTCGCCGGCTGCCAAACAGGAAACCGTCATGGACCAGGACAGCGTAGCCGCGACGGGCGATCTCGTTCGCCCAGCCACGGTCGCCGTAGTGTTCCCTCTGATGTTCGGCGATCAAGGGATGGCGGCGGCCCGGCAGGCGCACGATCTTCCGGGTGCCGAAGTACTTGCGGCCGCCGTGGTCGTGTAGAGCCAGTACGGCCGGCAACCGGCCGCGGGCTCTGGCTGGTTTGAGGAACACGGCCCGCGTTCGAGGGCCGGATGGCAGTTGCCAGGACAGCTCCTCGACGTGCAGGCCATCGTGCTCGTAGCGCCGCTCCACACGTAGCGCCGGTATGGCGCCGAGTTCCGGCGCCGCCAGCAGTTCGTCCATGCGTGCCGGGCCCGACGTTTCCAGGTGCTGACTTGGCGGTACTCCTCCCGGCGAAAGGACAGTCGCGGCAGGTCGGTACCCAGTTGCGCTGCCGCCCACGGGCCGTAAGGGCCCAACAGATTCTCTGACATGATGTTTCAGTCCCTATCACGGAGCTTGTTGAACCGATGCAGATTCACGAAGTGCGTACACACGCCGAAGGTGAGATGTTGCCACGGGAAGAGCAACTCTCCTGGAAGATCGCCGCCATCGCCGCCAGCAAAGCGCCCGTCGACGACAGATCCCTGGAAATGGTCGGCAACCGCATCATCGACAACGCCGCCGTCGCCTTGGCCGCCCTCAACCGGACGCCCGTAGCAAACGCCCGACGACTCGCCCTCGGGTACGCCCACCCTGAAAACCGGGGCGCCAGCCTCTTCGGCCTTCCCGCGGATCGCACCTTTCACTGTGAGTGGGCGGCCCTGGCCAATGGCGTCGCCGTACGTGAGCTCGATTTTCACGATTGTTACCTGGCGGCCGACTATTCACATCCCGGAGACACGATCCCAGCAGTCCTCGCCGCCGCCCAGCAGTCGGCCAAGCCGGGGTCCGACCTGCTGAGGGGCATCCTTGTGGCCTACGAAACGCAGATGGCACTGGTCTCGGGCATCTGCCTGCACGAGCACAAGATCGACCACGTGGCCCACCTGGCTCCCGCCGTGGCCGCAGGCACGGGCGCTCTGCTCGCCTTGCCGGCGGAGATGATCTACCAGGCCATCAACCAGAGTCTGCACCTGTCGTGCTCGACGCGGCAGTCGCGCAAGGGAGACATCACGAGTTGGAAGGCCTATGCCCCCGGACAGTCGGGCAAGACCGCCCTGGAAGCGGTGGGCCGGGCCAGACTCGGGGAACGGTCACCGTCACCGATCTATGAGGGAGGGGATGCCGTCATCGCCTGGATGCTGTCGGGAACCGAGGCCATCTACCACGTGCCTCTGCCAGATCCCGGTGAACCCCTGCGCGCCATCCTCGACTCGTACACCAAGCAGCATTCCGCCGAGTACCAGGCACAGGCATTGATCGATATCGGCTTTGCCCTGCACGGCAGACAGATCGACCTCGACGAAGTCGACCACGTCGTCATCCGCACGAGCCATCACACCCACTACGTCATCGGTACCGGCTCCGAGGATCCGCAGAAGATGGATCCCGATTCCTCGCGCGAAACCCTCGACCACAGTGCCATGTACATCCTGGCCGTCGCCTGGGAGGACGGCGCCTGGCATCACGCCGACAGCTACACAGTTGAACGCGCCCACCGTCCCTCGACGGTCTCTCTGTGGCACAAGATCAGCACGGAGGAAGTGGAGGAGTGGACCCTGGCCTATCACGAACGTGACTTCAAGCGCAAGAAGTTCGGCGCCGAGGTCGTTGTCACCATGAAGGATGGATCGACGGTCAGCGAGCGGCTAGACAACCCCAATGCCCATTCGCTCGGCGCCCGCCCCTTCGAGCGCGACGACTATGTACTCAAGTTGCGCACGCTGGCGGAAGGCGTCGCCGAGACGGAGGAGATCGACCGCCTTGTCGGATTGGTGGAACGCCTGCCGGAGCTGTCTCCTGAAGAGGTGCGACAGCTCAATGTGGTGGTTCCGGAAGACCGGATCGTCGCCAGCGACGAGGATCGCGTCGGAATACTCTAGAATGGATCAGTGTCCCGGATGCCGGAAGAGTTCCTCGAACGTGTCCTCCGCTTCCCAGCCAAGCAGACGACGCGCCTTGTCGACGGGGTACTTGCGATCGGGTGTATCGGCAGCGATGAAGAAGACCTCGTAGGGCTGGGGCATGTCGCCGGCACGCAGGCCGTAGAGAAATGACCGGCCCGAGTCCTCCCAGCTGACAGTGAAGGGTCCGGCCCCGCGCCCGCGCTCCGCGGGCTGAACCTCGCCGGGACGGAAGCCGCAGAACAGGTATGTGAGCACGTCGAGATCACTCGCCTCGGCAAAGACTCGCGTGATCTGGCCACCCAGGTACTTGCTCAGGGCGTAGAGGTCGTCGCCGGGATGCAACGGTACGTCATCGGGAACCTGGTGATCCTGCCAGTGATCGGCATGATGTGCCATGCGCGCGTGGAACGGTCCGGTGTGAATGAGGCGCCTGACACCCGCGTCGGCGGCGGCTTTGGCCACGTTGTAGGCGCCCACGGTATTAACGGCAAACGCCTTGTCGAGTTCGCCACGGAGCACGGTCAGGTTGATCGCCCCATCCATGCCGTCGCAGGCTTCACGCACCTGGTCATAGTCGGTCACGTCCACCACGGTGCGCTCGTGGGGCGCCTCGAGCAGCTCGGGCAACGGCGCCTTGGCGCTCTGTCGACGTTCCTCGGAGACGATCCGGTCGAGAGCTGTCGCATCTGTGCATCGGAGGGTGTAGTGATCCTTGAGGGCGGTCATCGTCGCCGCACCCACTGGCCCCCCGGCGCCGAAGATCACCACCTTGCCGCTGCTCACGCCTGCCATCGTCAATCCCTCCCGGGCGCGCCGTAGCCGCCGCTGACGACGTGCCTCTGGCTCCAGAGATATCCGCCGGAAGCCGGATCCGCAGCCAGAGCCTCCTCTACCGCGGCGACAGCATCATCGGCGCTCGTGCCCCCGACCTCGTCCAGTTCGCCCATGCGTAGGGCCACCGCCTCGATGAGACCGACACGAGCGATCTCGCGGCACACAAGTTCGGCCATGTAGGGGGCCAGAGACGTGGCCTGGGGGGCCGGCCGTGGCTGCCAGTCCGCTGTCACCACGAAGTCCACCGAGACGGTATCAAACAGGCTGATCTGGCTGATCAGGATGAGGCGGCCGATTCCAGCTTCGACGGCGGCCTGCGCCAGTACGTAGGTGCCGCGGCTGATCCGCTCCAGCAGTTGTGCCTCGCCGGCGGCACCGTCCCCGATGGCCGGATCGTGAGGTTGGGCGTGGACGATGATGTCGGCACCGCGGATGCCGTCGGCAGCCGCCGGTGGCTGGTTCAGATCTGTCGGGCGATACGCTCCCGAGGAGCCCAGCTCATGGTCACTCTTACCGGCCGTCCCGATGGGGATCACCTCGTGCCGGGTGGCCAGACGACGGCACAGCATCGCACCCATGGGGCGATCCGCCCCGGTGACAGCGACGTTCAACGCCAGCCTACCAGGACAGCTTCGACGTCAGGTTGTGGAAGAAGTAGTTCTGATCGAAGTAGACGAGACGGGCCGTCTTCGGGGAGGAAACGACCTCCAGATCGACACCCGGACTCAGGGTCGTGATGCGTCGTCCGTCTGCAGTGAGGATCACTTCGGGCTCGCGGGTCTCGCGGCCGATGCTGAGTCTGACTCTGGCCTCGGGAGTGAGGATCAACGAGCGTGAGCTGAAGTTATACTCGTTGATTCCGTCGAGGATGAGACACCGCACTTCGGGCATCACGATCGGCGCCCCGGCGGACAGCAGGAAGCCGGTGCTGCCCGTGGGCGTACCCAGCACGACTCCGTCGCCGCTGATCGTCCGGATCTTCGTGTCATCTACGTACACATCGACAAAGACGAGGCGGTTGCTGGACCGCACCATCACCTCGTTGACGGCCCGCACCATACCACCCGGATGATGACACTCGAGACACACTCGTTCGCTGAGGATGTAGTCGCCGGCGACGAGTCGCTGCAGGATGGTCTCCAGATCGGTGCGGTCACCGGCCGTCAGGAAGCCCACCGTGCCGAAGTTGATCGCCAGTACGGGTATATCGGGACACAGATCCAGGGCCCGCAGGGCGGTGCCGTCCCCGCCCATGGCCATCACCAGATCAAGATCGGCAGGTGGCGCCACGCCATCCTCGATGATCGTCAGCGCGATGCCGTGAGAATCGAAGAGGCGACGGATCTCGGACAGCGGAAACGGCTGTCCTTCGTCCCGCAGCAGAACGCCGATATGTTGGAGGGAGAGCACGGCAGTCGTGTCTGGCAAAGGCTGCGGGACTGGTCCGCCCTCAGCGGGCGCGCGCTTCCCTGCCCGCCTGGGCCTCGTAGGCCTTGATCAGCGCCTGCGTTCCTTCGTCGGCGCAACCGAGACGCTCGACGATGTTGAAGAACTGGTGCGCCAGGCTGGTACCGGGGAGGGCCAGCTTGACGTCATTGGCCGCCTCCATGACCAGTTTCAGATCCTTCTGCTGCAACCGCACCATGAATCCGGGGGCGAAATCCCCCGCGAGAATCCTCGGACCGAGATTGGTCAGTTGCCACGAACCGGCGGCGCCGCCACTGATGGCCTCGACGACTTTGCTCACGTCAAGATCGGACGCTGCCGCCAGCATCAGCGCCTCGGCCATGGCCAGGTTGGCGCCAGCCACGGCGATCTGATTGCAGGCCTTCGTCGTCTGCCCGGCCCCATTGCCGCCGATGAGGTTGATGTTCTTGCCCATCGCTTCGAACACCGGCAGGCAGTCGTCGAAGACCTGCTGCTCGCCTCCCACCATGATCGACAGCGTGCCGTTCTGCGCCCCCACGTCACCCCCACTGACAGGGGCGTCGAGCATGTTGGCGCCCTTCTGCTTCAGCGTCGTGGCGAGCTCCTGCGTCACCCTGGGTGAGATGGTGCTCATGTCGATGACGGTCGCGCCCTGCTGGACGGCGTGAATCACGCCGTCCTCGCCGAGGATGACGCTCTCCACATCGGGTGTGTCGGTGACGATCGTGATGATCACGTCGCTGCCCTCGGCGGCCGCTCGCGGTGTATCCACACGCCGGCCACCGGCGTCGACGACTTCCTGCACGCGTGGCCGGTCCGTGCGGTTGTAGACCTTGAGCGAGAATCCCGCCTTGATCAGGTGCAGGGCCATGGGGGCGCCCATGATCCCCAGGCCGACAAAGCCGATCTGTGTACTACCAGGTTGAGCTGCCATCGGTTGTTGCCCTTGGTTGATTATCAGAACGAGTAGAACAGGTGTCTGTGGTCCTGGATGTCAGCACTCTCAAAGATCTGCGCGAACCATACCTGCAGCGCTTCACTGCGGCGCGTCTGCAGCAGCTGTTCTTCGATGGCGGCCCGTGACTCGACGAAGGCGGACTCGTCGACCTGATCACGCTGAGACAGGCGCAACAGGTAGGCGCCGTTGTTCTGCACCACCACATCGCTGACCTGACCGTCGGACAGTTCGAAGGCGGCGCCGATGAAGCGGCTCCCCCTGCCCGCGCCGGGGACGAAGTCGGTGCGGGAAAAGGGCCCCCCCGAACGAATCTCAAGTTCCGCCTCGGCGGCGGCGCTGGCGAAGTCCTGGCCGCTCTGGACAGCCTGACGGATCGGCTGCAGCCGTTGGCCGGCGATCTCGCTGCGACGGCGCGACTTCAGCGTCCACTCCACCTGTTGGCGCGCCTCCTCCAGGGGCACGGTCCCCTCAGGGCGACTCCCATCCAGCGCGGCGACGTAGTATCCGGCGTCCGTGCTTCCCACCGGGCCGATCTCGCCGATCTCGCTGTCGAAGAAACGGCTCACGATCCATTGTGTACCGTCGCCGAGTCCGCTGAGTCCCCCCCCCTCGGCGATCCAGCCGGCCGGCCGGACTTCGAACCCTTCGATGGCAGCGGCCGCGCTCAGACCACGCTCGACTGCCAGCGTCTGGAAGGCCTCGGCCGTTTCCAGTGCCTGCTCCTCGGTCTCGGGAGAAGGCCGGAACTTCAACAGGATGTGGCTCGCCCGCACCCGCTCTTCCGGGGACTCGTCGTCGGGGGGCAGGATCTCGTCGGTGCGAATCAGATGCCAGCCGTAGTTGGTGCGCACCGGCTGCGACACATCCCCTGGGCTGAGGGCGAAGGCCACCTCCTCAAACTCCGGGACCATGGAGCCCCGACCGAAGGCCCCGAGTTCGCCACCGTTGGCCGCCGAGACTTCGTCCTCGGAAACGGCCACCGCCATGTCGGCGAAGTCGGCCCCGCCATCGACGATCTCGCGCCGCAGGCGGTGGGCCTCCTCTTCTATCTCTACCGAGTCAGCGGCGCTGGGCACTCTGGAAAACAACACGAAGGACGCCTGGATCTGTTCCGGGTGCTGCAACTGGGACGCCATCTCGTCATACTGAGCCAGGAGCCCGGTTTCGGTCAGTGTGACCTCGGATTCGTCGACCGTCGTCGCCGCCACGTAGACGTAGTCGACGGTGACCTTCTCGTTCTGCTCGACATAGAACTGGCGCAGTTCCTGCGGTGTAACTCGAACCGTCTCGAGCAGCAGGCTCTGCAGCCTCTGATTGAGCAGCATGCTGTGCTGCATGCTCTCTACCTGCAGGATGAAGGCACGGTTGCTCTCGTCGGCATGCGTATTGGGATCGGTGAGAAACTGCTGATAGAGGGCGGGATCGAACTCACCGTCCTCGTTCTGGAACGCCGGCAGTTGCTGTACGGCGGGCGGAGGCGCAAGACGGGTGAAGTAGGCCAGCTCCTCGTCGGAGACCTGGATTCCCATCTGCTCGACCTGTTGCCGGATGAGCGCCTCAGAAACCATCGAGTCCCAGACCTCACGCACGAGTTGCCCATCCTTGCGCCCCGCCTCGCGCTGCTGGCGGGCGGCACTGCTGAGGGCCGCCTGGAACTGGCGCAGGGGGATCTCCTCACCGTTGATGGAGCCCACCGTGTCGGAACCACGGGAGCCGGAGGATCCGGAGAAGTCGGCTCCCCATTCCACAACGATGAGACCCACGAAGGCGATGATGACGAACCACATGATCAGGCCCGTGCTCTCGCGCAATTTGGTCATCATAAGGCGTCAACTCTCCTGGTGCGTTTGGCTGGGTGCCGGCGCGAAACCCCCGCCTGAATCACCATCTTCAGGGGATGATACGCGCAGCAGGCAGGCCACTCGACGCCCGTCCCCGGGGTCGGCCAGTTCGGGAACCTCGCGGCGGCAGGCGTCGATCGCCTCCGGACACCGCGGGTGGAACGGGCACCCCGAGGGTACCCGCGAAGGACTCGGTACATCTCCCGTGAGCACCACACGCTGGCGGCGCACGTCCGGATTCGGCACGGGTACCGCTGACAGCAGTGCCCGCGTGTAGGGATGGGACGGGGCTCCGTATAGCTGATCCCGGGTCGCCAGTTCCACAACCCGCCCCAGATACATCACGGCGACGCGGTCGGCGATATGCCGCACCACGCTGAGATCGTGGGCAATAAAAAGGTAGGTGAGCCCGAGATCCTGCTGGATGTCCTGCAACAGGTTGACGATCTGTGCCTGCACGGATACGTCAAGGGCGGACACCGGCTCGTCAGCCACGACGAACTCTGGCTTGACGGCCAGGGCCCTGGCGATGCCGATCCGTTGGCGCTGCCCGCCGCTGAATTCGTGCGGGAAGCGCTCGGCGGCGCTCGCTGACAGGCCGACCATGGCCAGCAACTCTTCGACCCGGTCCGCTACCTGACGTCCGCGGGCCATCCCATGGACCTTGAGCCCCTCACCGATCAGGGTGCCCACTCTCATTCGCGGATTCAGGGAACTGTACGGATCCTGGAATACGATCTGCATTCTGCGGCGCACGTTACGCATCTGCCGCGCCTCCAGTTCCCCGAGATTCCGTCCCCTAAAATACACCTCGCCGGAAGTTGCGTCGAGGAGTCGCAGGATCAGGCGACCCAGGGTTGTCTTGCCGCAGCCACTCTCACCGACGACTCCGAGGGTTTCGCCGGGCAGAATCTGCAGACTGACGTCCTCCACAGCACGTACGTGAGCCGTCGGCCGACCCCAGACGCCGCGGCGCACAGGGAAGTGCCGGGTCAACGACCGCGTCTCGACGATGGGCTCGACGGCCAGGCTCTCAGCCATCTACATCCCACCTGCGGCACCGTACCTGATGCCCGATCAGGCACTCCTCGAGGCTCTGTGGCGCCGCCGCACACGCCTCTTCCGCCAACAGGCAGCGAGGGTGAAAACGACAGCCCGGCGGAAACTCCGTCGCCTCCGGCACGCGACCGGGGATGACCTCCAGCCGCCTCTGCTCGCCATCGAGATGGGGAATCGAGCGCAGCAGTCCACGCGTGTACGGATGTCGGGGATCGGCGAACAGCGCCTTCGTCGTCGCCGTTTCGACGATCTGTCCGGCGTACATCACGGCCACGCGATCGGCCACTTCCGCCACTACCCCGAGATCATGGGTGATCAGCAGAATGGCCATATGAAGCTCTTCCTGTAACCGGGCCAGCAGCTCCAGGATCTGCGCCTGAATCGTCACATCGAGGGCCGTCGTCGGTTCGTCCGCGATCAGAACCTGAGGATTGCAGGACAGGGCGATGGCGATCATGACACGCTGACGCATGCCGCCGCTGAGCTGGTGGGGGAATTCGTCAACTCGCTGCTCCGGCGCCGGCATACCGACGAGATCCATCATCTCAACGGCTCGCGACCTGGCGTCCTGTCGCGACCCGCCCTGATGCAGTTGTACTGCCTCCTCGATCTGGCGCCCGCACGTCAGCACGGGGTTGAGGCTCGACATCGGTTCCTGGAAGACCATGGCCACCTCGTCCCCACGAACCCGGCGCATGTCTTTCTCAGTCAGGCCCAGCAGATCTCGACCGGACAGCACGACCTTGCCGCCTTCGATGCGGCCAGGCGGCGCGACCAGGCGGAGAATCGAGAGAGCGGTCACGCTCTTGCCGCAACCGCTCTCGCCGACCAGGCCGAGCGTTTCGCCCCGGTCGAGATGGAAAGACACGCCGTCCACGGCGCGCCCCTCGCCGACGGCCGTGTGGAAACTGGTGCGCAGATCACGGACCTCCATGATGGATGCCCTGGCGGCGTCAGCCGCGCTCATGACACCACGTCGGTGCGGCGTGAACGGATACGGAACGTGTAGCTGTCGTTGGCATAGATCTCCGTGGCACGCTGTGCAGCCAGCCGCAGTTCAGCGTCGGTCAGTGGGGTCTGTTGAGCCTGCAGGTCGAGTCCGTCGGCGAAAGCCTGCGCCAGGCAGGAGGCCAGGGCCTCGGTATCCACCGAGCCACCAGTGCATTCGGCCAGATGTGTGCTGGCCGCCTCCAGGTCGATCTTCGCCGGAGTCGGCAACAGGTCCGCCAGCATCAGGTGTTCGGGTCCGGCCAGGACCGACCCATGCTGCAGCAGCGCCCCCCGGGTTCGACGCTGAGCGCTGCCCACGAGCTTGCGTCCGCCACAGGTCAGCTCCCAGCGGGCGGTACTGGCAAAGCAGGCCCCGAGACGAACCGGCGCAGGTGCGGAACCACGCTCGAGGCGGGCATCCACACCGAAGCGGCGCAGACCGTCGGCCAGACATTCACCGAGAATCCGCGAGGACTCCTGCAGGGGGTGTGCCGCCGGGCCTTCCCCGTCAGCGCAGTGGAAGCTGTAGGTGAGTTCGTTCCAATGGAGCACGGCACGTCCGCCTGTTGTCCGGCGCACCAGATCAAAGCCCCGGGATCGGCAGCCTTCGACATCGACGGCCTCCTCGGCGCACTGCGCATACCCGAGGCTGACGGCGGGGGGGTGCCAGCCGTACGTCCGCAGGATCGGCCCACCGCCGGCACGCGCCGCATCCAGCAGGACATCATCGACAGCCATGTTCATCGCTGCACCCATGGCGCTGGTGTGCACGAGGCGCAGAGAGGTCATATCCGTGGCAAGCGCGCCGGAGACGAGGGCTGCTATATCTGTCCGAGCTTCTGCAGGGCGTCGCGGGCGGCCATCTGCTGGGCCTCCTTCTTCGACCGTCCCTGGCCGCTGCCGAGGGTTTCGCCGGTGACGCTGACCTCGACGCTGAAAACCTTCTCGTGGTCGGGTCCCTGCTCGTCCTGGACGAGGTACCGCGGATGACCGGCACCCATGCCCTGGACATGCTCGAGGAGCTTGCTCTTGAAGTTGATGAAGTCCTCACGGCGCCCGAGCTCGTCGATGTCGTGCAGTACGACGGCCTCGATGAACCGGCGGGCGGGACCGAGCCCCCCGTCCAGGTAGATGGCACCGATGACGGCCTCAAAGGCATCGCTGAGTATCGAGTCCTGGTCGGCCCCACCGGCGTCGCGCTCCTCGGGGCTCAACAGAATGTGTCGTCCCAGATCGATCGTCCGGGCCCGACGCGCCAGAACGGCACGACTCACAGCCACTGACTTCATCTGCGTGAGATCCCCTTCACGCAGATCCTCGTGGCGGCGATAGAGAAAGTCGGCGACCACCACGTCGAGGACGGCATCGCCCAGGTACTCCAGACGTTCATTGGAGTCGATGCCGTCGCCATCGTGAGAATAGACCCAGGAGCGGTGTTTCAGCGCCTGCGCCAGCTGGCTGGGATTGCGGAAGCGATAGTTCAGACGTCTCTCAACGTCCCGGATCTGTCTGCGGTTGAGTTCGGGGATGGACGGTCGCAGAGCGAGGTACGCCAGGGCTGTTCGAAGCCATCCGTCAACCCGACGTGCGGGAGTCTTTGTCACGGGAACGGAGATCGTTATCGTGGCCATATCCGGGCTCAAGCCGCCCGTCCGAAGAGCAGGGCCACATTGTGTCCGCCGAAGCCGAAGGAATTGTTGAGGGCGAAGTCGATCTGCCTCTCGCGCGCCTGGTTGGGAACGTAGTCGAGGTCGCACTGGGGATCGGGAGTGTCATAGTTGATCGTCGGCGGCAACACCCCATGTTGCAGCGCCAGCACACAGGCGATACTCTCGACCGCCCCCGCCGCACCCAGCAGATGACCGGTCATCGATTTGGTGGAACTCACAGCCAGCCGCCGGGCGTGTGGCCCGAAGACGGTCTTCAGCGCCGCCGTTTCGTGGCTGTCGCCGCTGACTGTCGACGTACCGTGGGCGTTGACGTAGTCCACCTGCTCTGGTTCGATGCCAGCGTCACGGAGAGCGATCTTCATCGCCCGCACCCCCCCCTCCCCTCCCGGGGCCATGTCGGTGATGTGGTGCGCATCGGCAGTAAACCCAAGGCCGAGAAACTCGCCGAGGATCTTCGCCCCGCGGGCACGGGCATGCTCCAACTCCTCCAGAATGATGGCGCCGGCTCCTTCGCCGAGAACAAATCCGTTGCGTTCGGCATCGAAGGGGCGGCTCGCCGCCTCGGGGTCGTCGTTGCGCAGCGCCAGCGCCCGAGCAGCGCTGAACCCGGCCACCGACATCATCGTCACGCTCGCCTCGGTGCCGCCGGTGACCATGACGTCGGCCTCGTCGTACTGGATCTTGCGTGCGGCTTCGCCGATGGCGTGTGCCGCCGAAGCGCAGGCGGAGGTGGTTGTATAGTTGGGTCCCAGGGCACCGAGCTTGATGGAAATCATGCCGGCACACATATCACAGATGATCATGGGAACGAAGAAGGGACTGACCCGTGCCTGCCCCTTGTCGACAGCAACGGTGTGTTGCTCTTCGAAGGTAGTGATACCACCGATGCCTGATCCGTAGATGACCCCGACCCTTTCGGCGTCGGCCTCATCCATGTCCAGACCGGCATTGGCGAAAGCCTGGGTGGCGGCATAGACGGCATAGTGGACGAAGGGATCGCTGTGGCGGACCTCCTTGCGATCGAGAACGGTCAGGGGATCGAAGTCCTTCACCTCCCCCGCGATCTGCACCTTGTGCTGCGAGGCATCGAAGCGCGTGATCGCGCCGATCCCCGAGCGTCCGTTGGTCAGGGCGTCCCAGTAGGTGACGGCGTCGTTGCCGTTGGGAGCCAGCACACCCATTCCCGTGACGGCAACACGACGCCGCGTCATGGGTACCCGCCCACCGCTGGCCGCTCCGACGTCAGGACTTGGCGTGCTCCTCGAGGTACTTAATCGAGTCCGTAACGGAGATCATCTTCTCGGCGTCTTCGTCCGGGATATCGAGACCGAATTCCTCCTCGAAGGCCATCACCAGCTCGACGGTATCGAGTGAATCGGCACCCAGATCGTCGGCGAACGACGCGTTGTTGGTTACCTGATCGGCGTTGACGCCGAGTTGTTCGACGATGAGGTTGCGAACTCGTTCCTCGATCGATGGCATGCAGATTCCTCCAGCAGACGGTCA
This sequence comes from Candidatus Latescibacterota bacterium, assembly GCA_036011085.1. Classification (GTDB taxonomy): domain Bacteria; phylum Latescibacterota; class UBA2968; order UBA8231; family UBA8231; genus UBA8231. The sequence continues at coordinate 7,216 of DASCMS010000136.1, read as the reverse complement.
TTGAAGAGCCGCGCGGCGTAGGTACGGCGGTTTAAGATGAGCCGGGATGCATCGGCGCCCATATGCCGCCGGACTTGTGCCGCGCGGCTCTAGCTCGATGGGACCACGTTCCGGGTGATGCACAACCTATATATGAACGGGCTTGGCATGACGCAACTTCAAATCGCCGACCCGGTGCATCACATGGTCATGCCGCCGTCTACTGCGAGTACCTGCCCGGTGATGTAGGCGGACCTTGGCGAAGCCAGGAAAGTGACCGCCTCGGCTACCTCATCGGGAGTGCCCGCCCGCTCCAGAGGCACCCGCGACAGCAGATGCTCCACCGCCTCCTGGGGCAGCTGTGTCGTCATTCCCGTATCGGGTACATACCCGGGGGCCACAACGTTCACCGTGATCCCCCGCGACGCCAGTTCCCGGGCAAGACTCTTGGACAGACCCAGCAGGCCCGCCTTGCTGGCAGCGTAGTTCACCTGCCCGGCATTGCCCACGAGGCCGACCACCGACGAGATGGAGATGATGCGTCCCCCCTTGGCGCGCATCATGGGGCGAGCCGCCGCCTTGCTGCAGGCGAAGGCACCCTTGAGGTTCGTGTCGAGCACGGCATCCCACTCCTCTTCCTTCATGCGCAGGAACAGATTGTCGCGGGTGATGCCGGCGTTGTTGACCAGGATATCGATGCCACCCAGTTCGTCGACGGTGGCTTTCACGACCTCCGCGGCCTGCGCCATATCGGATACGTCTGCGGCCCGGGCCAGAGACCGTACGCCGACGGCGCTGATCTCGTCTGCAGCCTTCTGTGCCGTGCCTTCCGTGCGCGCGCACACGGCCACGTCGGCGCCCTCCTGTGCCAGCCGCAGGGCGATGGCACGACCGATGCCACGGGAACCACCTGTGACGAGAGCAACTTTGCCTTCCAATTCAGCCATGAAACCCCTCTTTTCAGTCGGCTTGAGCCAGGCCGTCGATCTCGTCCGCGGTTCCTGCCGTGGAGATCTTGATGTCGCGCGTGATTCGCCGGCCCAGACCGCGCAGTACGGACCCGGGACCGGCTTCGATCGCCCGGTCCACTCCCAGCCCGGCAAGAGTCAGCACCGATTCGGCCCAGCGCACCGGTGCCGTGACCTGTTCCACGAGGAGCCGACGCAGGCTCTCCGGCTCCGTCTCGGGCGCGGCGGTGACGTTGGTGACAATGGGGACCCTCGGCGAGGTGAACTCTGTGCCCTCGAGCCGCTCCGCCAGAGCGGCGGCGGCAGGCGCCATCAGCGGCGAGTGGAAGGCGCCGCTCACCGGCAGCGGTACGACTTTCATGGCGCCCGCCGACGTGGCTGACTCGCTGGCGATGGTCACCGCGGCGGCTTCGCCGGAGATGACTACCTGTCCGGGGGAATTGAAGTTGGCGGGAACCACGCCGGGACCGGCCTCATCACACAGGCGAACGACGACATCGTCTTCGAGACCGAGGATGGCGGCCATGGCCCCGGGCTGCGCACGTCCGGCCTCCTGCATCAACCGGCCACGTTCGTGCACCAGAGACAGGCCCTCGGTAAAACTCAGAGCACCGGCAGCGGTCAGGGCGGAGTATTCGCCGAGGCTGTGGCCGGCGACGATATCCGGCGTGACACCGCGGGCCCCGAGCAGATGGGCGGCGACCACACTGTGCACGTACACCGCCGGCTGCGTTACCGACGTCTGGCTCAGTTCCTCCATGGGGCCGGAGAAACACAGCTCGGTCAACCCGAAGCCGAGGACCTCATCGGCCTCGTCGAACATCGTCCGGGCTTCGGCGAACCTCTCGTAGAGATCCTGCCCCATGCCGACATCCTGTGACGCCTGGCCGGGGAACAGAAATGCCTTCACGTCAGTCCGCAGGCTCGACGTAGGCACGGCCTCTGTAGTGGCCGCAGCTCTTGCACACGCGGTGGGGTCGCGCGGGCTGTCCACAGTTGGCGCAGGTTCCCATGGCGAAAGCCTTGAGCTTCCAGTGGGTGCGGCGCTTGTCCCGGCGGGTGCGGGAGATTCGTCTCTTCGGTACGGCAGGCATGTTTCTCTCTCTTCGTTAGTTCTTGAGTTGGGCCAGGGCCTCCCAGCGCGGATCGATCGCGTCGTCGGCACACGAACAACTGTCGACGTTGAGATCCTGGCCACACTGGGGGCAGAGCCCCTTGCAGTCCGTCTTGCAGTACAGTCTCAACGGCAGTTCGAGGACTACCGCGTCGTGCAGGCGGTCGACGAGATCGACCTCCTTCGTTCCGGGATCGACGATGTCGACGTCATCCTGATCTTCCAGGGCCTCGATCTCGTCGTCGCTGGCCTCCTTGCGCTGCAGGAGAAACTGGATCTCGGTCTCGAGATCGGCGACCGCAGGCGACAGACAGCGACAACACGCCCCCTGAAGGCTGGTCCGAACCTGTCCTCTGATCGTATACATCTGCATCGTCCTGCTCACCGTGAGCTGTGCCGATACGGGGGCGGCGACTTCAACATCGGTCGTCCCCAGGTCAAGCGCCCGGGCGTCCACCTCAAAGGACATCCGGTTCACGCCCTCCTCGATCTCGTCGAGGGCCAGCACAGTGGGTGGCCGCTGCCGCTTCTGCGCACGTAACATGGTGATGGATCTCAGTCGATCTCAGCCGAAGAAGAAGCTGATCTCGTTGCTGGCGTTTTCTGGCGAATCTGACGCGTGCACCGCATTGCACTGCACATCGGTACCGAACTCGGCCCGGATGGTCCCGGGCGCGGCCTTGGTGCTGTCCGTCTCACCGATGAACTGGCGCAGGTGGGCGACGGCGTCGTCGCGCTCCAGTACCGTGGGCACCGCCGGCCCGGACGTCATGAACTCAACGAGTTCGCCGTAGAAGGGGCGCTCCTTGTGGACGGCATAGAACTGGCCGGCCTGCTCCTGGCTGAGCCGAAGCTTTTTCATCTCATTGATGACAAAACCCTCGGCCTCGAGGCGCATGAGTATGCTGCCGATGGCGTTCTTGGCCACGGCGTCCGGCTTGATGATCAAGAGCGTACGCTCCGCGCTCACGGCGGGTCTCCTCCCACTTGGTCAGATTTTAGATAAGCTGCTGAAAATAGGGGCAATTAGGAGAGGTGTCAACGTTGGGAACAGCTCTTCTTGACAGGGTTTTTCCCCTTGGGTAGCTTGCCGCCAGATGCCCATCTCCCACCCTCTGCTCGAAGACGATGGCAAGGCCATCCGCGACCCCGTCTGGGGGTACATCCACCTCCCCGGGCCGCTGCTGGCTCTGGTCGACACCGAAGACTTTCAGCGACTGCGCAATATCAGCCAGCTCGGTTTCGTCCATCTCGTCTATCCCGGCGCCCGTCACTCCCGCTTCGAACACTCCCTCGGCGTCTACCACCTGGCCAAACAGTTCCTTCTGCGGCTGCTCAAGTCCGATCCGCCCCTGGAACTCGAGGACGAGGATGTGCGCGTCTTTCTCGCCGCCACGCTGCTGCATGACATCGGCCACTATCCGTTCTCCCACACCCTCGAAGAACTCATGCCGTTCTTCGTCAGCCACGAGGAACGGGCTCGCCGACTGATCGAGGACGCCACAGGCCCCATATCCAGAGTCCTGCGCGACGAACTGGGCGTCGATCCGGTGCGTGTGGCCAACGTCATCGATACCGGGGACAGTCAGCGCGACATCCCCCCGCGCGACCTCCTGCTGGCCAACATCCTGTCCGGCACCCTCGACCCGGACAAGATCGACTATCTGCTGCGTGATTCTCTTTTCTGCGGCGTACCCTTTGGCGAGTCCGTCAACCGTGACCGACTCATCAAGGCTATCAAGTACGATCCGCAACGACGGCGGCTGGCCATCACCAGCAAGGGCGTATCCGCTGTCGAGTCACTGGTTTTCACCAATTACCTTATGTATCGGAACGTGTACTGGCACCACGCTGTGCGCTCGGCGACCGCCATGTTCAAGCGCTCCGTGCAGGACATCCTCATGCATCCCGACAGACGCCTGCAGGTGGAGGATTTCCACCGCGTGACCGAGGGCGAACTGCTCATGGTTCTGCGTGACGAGCAGGATCGCCTCGGCCTGCAGGGAGCCCGGACGCTGCTCGACGGCGTCGTGCATCGTCGACTGCACAAAGTCGCCACCTTCGTCCATCCGGGAGAACGCAAGCAGGGATTGTTACATTTCCTCTACGATCTCTACCAGCATCCAGAAAAGCGCCGGCAGAAAGAGGTGGAGATCAGCCATCGGTTCGGCGAGCAGCTGGGGCGCCAGGCAACGGGGGACGAAATCCTGATCGACATTCCGCGTTTCGACAAGACACCCGAGGTGGACCTCAAGGTCTTCTATGGTGCCGATGTGCCGAGCGACAAGCCGCAACCGTTGAGTTTCGACGATCCTGAAGTCTCTCATCTGCGCGACACCCTGGTCGACAATTTCGAGGATCAGGCCAAGATCTTCCGTGTCTTCTGCGTCGATGACGACGGTTTTCTCCCCCTGGCTGCCGAACAGGCGAAACGCCAGCTGCACTGAGGCGTCTGTTAGTCCAATGAACCGCCTGCTCACACCCCTGGCTGCCGTGCTCATCTCCGGCGCCGCTCTGGCCTCTGGCACCGACGGTGAGACCATCAGTGTCGGCGTCACCGAGTTCGACCACGAAGGCTACGGCGCCGATGGCGTGGCTGCCGCTGCCCGCGGACTGGTCGAAGAGCAGTTGAGCCGGCATGCCCGCCTGGTGCTGGTCGAACGGTCTCGCTTGGCCGATCTACTCGAGGAAGTCAGCTTTCAACAGTCCGGCATCACCATGCCGGAAGGCGCCGCCGAAATTGGCGTTGGCCACAACGTGCAGTTGCTCGTCTTCGGCCAGGCCTCCCGGCGCGCGCCCAGAGAGTTCCACCTGGCCCTGCGCATCGTCGACGTCGCCACCGGGCGCGTACTGCGAGTCGAAGAAACCACAGTCGATCGCGACGGGAACACCTTCGACCGGCGGGTGCGGGAAAGTGCCCACCGTCTGGTGACGCTGGCCCTTGCCGGCCTGCCGGCCGACGATGTCCTGATCCCTGCCGGCGTCTTTCCCATGGGATCCACCAGATTCCCGGAGGAGGGGCCGGTACACGAGGTGCGTCTCGACGCGTTCCGCATCGACCGCACCGAGGTCAGTCAGGGCGCCTTCTTCGCCTGGCTCGAGTCACGGGGGCGTCCTGCCATCTTCCCTGAAGATCCGGATCTGCCCGCCACTCGGGTCAACTGGCAGGACGCCGCCGACTACTGCGGTTGGGTCAGTCGACGCCTGCCTACAGAAGCAGAATGGGAACGGGCAGGGCGCGGTCCGGTTGGCAACGCCTATCCCTGGGGCCCAGCGGCACCGTCTCCGCGGACCGCTCGATTCTCCGCCAAAGGACCCGTGGCGGTGTTTGAGCTCCCCGGCGGGGCCTCTGCTGAGGGAGCCCTGAATCTGTCCGGCAACGTCGCCGAGTGGGTCGCCGATTGGTACGACCCCCGGTACTATGCCCGCAGTGGCGACCGCAATCCGCAGGGACCCGACCTCGGCGACTACAGGGTCATCCGCGGCAGCGGCTTTTCCTCGCCGGCAGATGAATTGCGTGTCTCGGCTCGGGGTTTCCACAATGCCCTGCGCGGCGCCGACCACATCGGCTTTCGCTGCGCCGTTTCGGTGAAGTCGACACCCTGAATTAGTACTCCGGGGTCGTCCGCCCGGACAGATCTTCCCTCGGGGCGTACCTTCTGCCAGTTGACCACCGATCTTCGGCGGTCCTCGCCAGGACAGACTCCGCACAGATACGGACCACGCCGTGAGCGGTTACCCCAAGATCCAACTGCGACCGAACGCCGAACGCTTGCTGATCAAAGGCCACCCCTGGGTCTTCAGTGGCGCCGTCGCTCACCGGGACCCGGATGCGGGCCGTGGCTCCATCGTCGATGTGCACAACAGCGCTGGCCGTTTCATCGCCAGGGGCACCTGCAATCCCGGTGCCGAGATCGTCGTCCGCATCCTCACTCGTCGCACTGATGAGGCCATCAATGACGCCTTCCTCCGGTCCCGCATTGAGCGTGCCGTAGGCCTGCGACGCGACAACCCGTTGTTGGCCAGCAGCGACTCCTGCCGTCTCGTCCACGGCGAGAGTGACGGCCTCCCGGGACTCATCGTCGACGACTATGGCGGCTGGCTCGTGTTCCAGATCCACACGGCGGGCATGGAAGCACTGCGCCAACCGATCGTCGCAGCTCTGCTCGACGTCGTCGATCCGCAGGGCCTGTTCGAGCGCAGCGATGTCGGCACGCGCCGGGCGGAAGGTTTGATGGACCGGCCCACGGGTCCTGTGGCCGGCGACGAGCCGCCCGCTCTGATCGAGTTTCGTGAAGGTGCGGTGCAACTGCTGGTTGACGTCAGGCGCGGCCAGAAGACGGGATTCTTCCTCGACCAGCGGGACAACAGGCTGCTCTTGGGAGAGTTCGCCGCCGGCCGCTCGGTCCTCAACTGTTTCGGCTTCTCAGGCGGCTTCTCCGCCCACGCCATGCGCGGTGGCGCCACGTCCACCCTCGACGTTGACATCGCCCCTCGGGCCCTGGCGCTGGCGCGACGCAACGTGGCGGCCAATGGTGATGCTCCCTCCCGGGCCATCGCCGCCGACGCCTTCGCCCTTCTCGACACGATGTCCGAGACCGACGGACCACGATTCGGCATCGTCGTCGTCGATCCACCATCTCTGGTCCGCAAGGCCCGGGACGTCAAGAGCGCCATGGGTGTCTACACCAAGCTCAACCGCAACGCCATGCGACTCGTGGAAGACGGGGGGTATCTGCTCGCCTCCTCCTGCTCCACCCGGATCACCGACGAGGACTTCTTCCAGATCATACGTCGGGCCGCTTCCGGAGCCCGCGTGCAGGCGCGTATGGTGGCGCGCACCCACCATCCCGCCGACCACCCCGTCGATCCCGCCTTCCCCGAGGGGCGGTATCTTACCTCGGCGCTGGTCCACGTGGTACGCTAATCCAGCTCTACACCACCGGTCCAGCCGACAGTCCAGCCGACAGCAGAGAACAAGCGCTCATATCTGTCTCCCAAAAAAAAGGGCCGTCACCCCACTCCGGGTAACGACCCTTCCTCTACCTCTACCGAACCGCTACTCAGCCAGCGTCAGCTTCCGCACCTCCGTGAAGGCGGGCACACCAGTCTCGAAGCTGACCTCCAGCCGATAGAAGAAGACGCCGGCTGCAAC
>DASCMS010000135.1:0-77520 GCA_036011085.1 Candidatus Latescibacterota bacterium | reverse complement strand
CGCAAGCCATACCTTTGCAACCACTTACGCTGGACCTCTCCGCTTCATCCACAGGGCCTGGGAGCGAGTCATCCGTGGCACAATCAGACACACAGGTACAAGGTGTCCTCGTCGAGATCTTCGGCGAGCAGTATCGCATCGGTGGCGACCCCAATCAGGTGCAGCAGGTGGCCGCCTATGTGGATACCAAGATGAAGGAAATCGCCGACAAGAACCCGCGGATGCCCAAGGCTCAGGTGGCGATGCTGGCGGCGATGGAGGTCACGTCTGATCTGTTCAAGGTGATGTCGGAGCGCAAGGTATTCACCGATCGGGCCCACGAGAGTGTGGAGCGTCTCACCCGCCTCGTCGAAGACCGGGCCACCCTCACAGACCGCGAGGTGCCGGCGGAGGACGTGCCACGCGTCACCGACCGTGCAAACGCTCGCCTGGGGGAGAGGCTCCAGGACCGACAGACTGTCCGGTTGCCTGAGTCCGCTCCGATCGAATGACCCGGCAGTCTTCCCGGCGCGGGGCGGCCGTGATGGTCGTCGCTGCCAGCCTGTTCGGTTGCGCCTCCACGCCGTCGTACAACTCCAGCGAGTGTTCCACCTATGAGGGTCTCGGCGCCATCGAGGTGAATCCCGCTGGCGCTCCGGATCGGCATCTGCGTGTGCAGGCCGCCTTTCGTGTCTGTCCCCCTGTCGAGGGTCTGGCCGAGATTGAGCGCAAACGCATCGAGTTGCGTCATGAGGTAATCAGCCTGCTCAGCCGGCAGAGCACGACCGAACTGGAAGATCCGCTGCGCGCCGAGAACCTGCGGCAGCAGCTGATGATCCTGGTCAACGAAAAGGTCCTGAAGAAGTCTCGCGCCACGGACGTGTTCATCACCGGCATGCATCTCAAGTAACCGCTCTCGACCCCGTTCTTACTCGCCCCGCAGGAAACCCTCCGCCACGTCGCACAGCTCCACCGCCTCTTCGCCGTGTCCGCTCTCGGCGATGATACGTACCACCGGCTCGGTGTTGCTCGGCCGCAGGTGGATCCAGGGACAACGCAGCACACCATCCATGTACAGCTTCACCCCATCCTGCACCGGATGCTGCAGCGCCTCCGGATATCGGACCACAAGCCCGTCCAGTGCGCGTTGCAGATCCTGTTTCGAGCAGGAGACCTTGCGTTTCTCGATCACGTACTGAGGCAACTTCCCTGCCAGTGCCGACAGCGGCTGGCCGCCCCGGGCCAGGGCCTGCAGAATGAGGGCGATGCCGACGGCGGCGTCCCGACCCGGATCCACGTCGAGGAGGATGACGCCGCCGTTGCCCTCGCCGCCGATGACGGCGCCCTCAGTCACCATCGCATCGACAACATGGACCTCTCCCACCGGTGTGAGAGTCACCGGGCAGCCATTGCGCAGGGCTGCATCGGAGACGACCTGTGAAGTGGACAGCGTCGTGACAACGGGGCCCTGGCGCGACTCGGTGACGGCCTGGACCGCCAGCGCCAGGGTCAGGTCCTCACCCATGGGCAGTCCGGTCTCGCCCACAAGGGCGACACGATCGGCGTCCGGATCGACGGCGAAACCCACGTGACAGTCACCATCGACGACGGCCCGTCCCAGATCGATGAGATTCTCCGGGACCGGTTCCGGTTCGTGGGCGAAGCGGCCGTGGGGCTCCCCGTGGATGAGATGCATGTCGACGCCGAGGGCTTGGAGCAAACGGGGCACGAATAACCCACCCGTGCCGTTGCAGGGATCGACGGCGGCGCGCAGTCCGGCGTTGCGGATGACATCCGCATCGACAACGTCGAGAATCCGCTGCAGCAGCCGGGTCTCGACGTCGTCGCGGGGTACGGTCTCGACCTGTCCATCACCGGTGCGGCGCTGCGACCGGTGGTAGGCGGCTTCGACGCGGCGGCCCGTGGCAGCGTCGAGAAAGATGCCGTCGCCGCGGACGAGTTTCAACCCGTTCCACTGTTCCGGATTGTGGCTGGCCGTCAGGATGAGAGCCGCCTGGGCTTTGAGCTCGAGCACCATCAGCTTGGCGGCCGGCGTGGCACAGACTCCCAGGTCGAAGACGTGACAACCGGCAGCGCAGAGAGCCTCGGCGGCGGCGACGGCGAACTCTTCTCCCGAAGGCCGGGTGTCGCGGGCCAGCACGATGCGGGCGTTCATCGGCAGCTCGGCGGCGAAGGCGTGGGCGAAGCGACGCACCGTGTCGTGGGTCAGGGACTGGCCGACGATGCCACGGATTCCTGAGACGCTGACGATCAATGGTGCCGGCCCGGTCACGGGCAGCGCTCCACAGAGACCGGGTCTCCGCGCTGCAGGCCGAGTCGCTGTGCGGCATTGCCATCGCGCACGACGATCTCCAGCAGGTCGCCGCTGCCGATGAGAGCCGTCAGGTTGCCGGGTTCGACATCGGCATAGGTCTCGACGAGGCCCACCCTCTCCTTGCCGAGGGTGACGCGCAACCGGCTCGGGTCACCGAGACAGGCCAGATCCGCTGAGCAGATACAGCTGACAGCGTTGCCAAAGTGATCCAGGTGCACGATGGCGCCTTCGATGAGGGTAGAGTTGACGACGGTCCGTGTCGGTGCCAGGCGTACGGGGTCGTCGATGGCAGGACCTACGTTCACCACACAGAAACCGGCGGCCAGCCGTGCCGCAGTCGGGGCGAACAGGTCGCGGCCATGGAAGGTGGCGCTCAACCGATCTCGTTGCAGATCGGGGTGGGTGATCTCGAAGGCACGAGCCCCGGGCAATCCGAGAGCGAAAGAGAAGAGGCCGTTGTCAGGGCCCACCCAGTGGTATCCGCCAGCGTCGACGACGAGGGCACGGCGGGCACTGCCAACTCCGGGATCGACGACGGCGAGGTGCACGGTCCCAGCAGGAAACTCAACGGCGGCGTGCTGCAGCAGGTACGCCCCGGCGAGGATGTCCTGTGGCGGGACATCGTGGCTGAGATCGATCAGTTGTATCTGCGGCGAGGTGGAGAGCAGAACACCCTTGATGGCGCCCACGTAAGGATCGCCCGTACCGAAGTCGGTGGTCAGGGTGACGGTACCGAGCACGGCGGGCCGGCCGTTCAGCCGGATGTGGCCCCCTCGTCGGCGGGCGTCTCGGCAGAACCATCCTCCGCCCCTTCCTCCTCTGGCGGCGTTTCGTCCGGAGTCTCCACGACCGTCGTGTCCGCACCAGCGGCGGCGGTCGTGTCGGGTTCGTCCAGTTCGGAGGCGTCGATGGCCAGGCGCAGGTCGATGGCGATCCGGGTCGTATCACCGGTGACGATGGTGATGTCGCCACGTTCTCCGGAGAGGATGAGACGACCCGTCAGGTCGTATCCCTCAATCGTCAAGGTAAGTCCCGATCCGGGAGAGACGGCGCCGATCGTCAGGGTCGCCGGGCCGAGTGGGCTGGGGTAGTCGAGTGGTTTGACGACGGGCACCATGTCCGGCCCGGTAAGACGGGCCACCAGACTGTCGACGACCGTGGCCAGGGCCTTGGGCAGGGGGACGACGAGGGAAAGACCCGCCCCCGTTTCAGCGTCAAGGCCGTTGTCAACCGCCGGATCGACGGCATTGTCCCGGTCGAGAGACCGGCAACCGAGGCCACCGAAGGCAAATGCCAGAAGGATGAGGAAGAGGACTCCGGATCGCATCACGGGCCAAATGTAACAGCCCCGGGCGGCGCGTTCCACTTTGTATCTGTTACAGGGCGCCATTCTTGACAGGGTGGTCAGGGCACGTACCGTAGCCGACCGATGATACGCACCCGCCATAGTCTCAGTCTAGTGCTCACCGGGGTTGTTCTGTCCGCCTGTCTGCCCTTCGGGGCGGGGGCCCCGCGGCTCGATGGACCACCCTCTCTCCAGGTCGACTTCGACAGTGCCACGGCGTCGGCACGGTTGACCTGGCAGCGTCCGCCGCTGAAGGGATTTCTGCGCTACGAGGTGGAGCGCATCCAGGGCGACGACTACGACGTCGTCGCGCGCATCGCCAACGGGTCGGACACGACATGGACCGATGACGGACTACTCGGCGACCGGGCCTACCGCTATCGCGTATCCTCGGTGTTCAGAGCGGGGGACAAGGACAAGGAGCACCGCCTGCCGAGTACCGTCGTCGAAGGTGGCATTCACCGGTTCGCCGACCAATGGCAGGTGTCTGAGGGGTTGCTGCCCACCCGCCTGCTGTTCGATGCCAATGGCGTGGTATACATATTAGGTGTCGGCGGCGGTTGGGTGGAGCGCTATGACCGTGGTGGCAATGCCCTGGAGCGCTGGCATTTCACCGACAAGACCAGTGCCTGTCTGGAAACCGCAACCCTCGATGGCCCCTCCGCGGCGTTCGATGGCGACGGCAACCTACACGTGGTCTACAATGTCTATCAGGAAGGGCAGGCCCCCCAACCCCAATGGGCGAAGATCGGGGCAGGCGGTGACCTGCTGTGGACCCGGCCGTTGCGGACGGTATTCGTACGGCATATCGCCATCGACGACCGCCGCGTCTTCATCGAGAGTATCAGTCACCTGCAGCAGTTCGATGTGGACGGCGAGATGGTCGAGCATTACCCGGTGCCACCCTTGATGGTGTCGAGTGTAGGCTTCTGGCACGGCGCCTTTGCCGCCCTTGTCGAGCCCCTTGGCTACGACACCGCTGGCTGGCAGGCGCCACGGCTCGTCGTCTACGGCACGGCGGCACGCAGCGATGTCGACAGGGTTTTTGGCCGTGACCCCCTGTCCTCGAATGACCGCGGCGCTGGTCTGCTGAAACGGCCGACTGATTTTGTGCTGGATCCGGCAGGCGATCGGGTATTCGTGGTGAACGCCGGTCACGATCGCATCGAGGTCTTCCGCGAAGGCCGCTACCTGACTCGGTGGGGTGGGACAGCCGGTGGCGAATCATCCGCCTTTCGCTTTCGCGGAACGGCACCCGTACTGGCGGACGTGAGCGGTTCCAGGCCATTGAACAAGGAGGTCGTAGCCGGGGGCATCGCCCGCGACCACGATGGTTTCATCTACGTGGCCGACACGTTCAACGGACGGATCCAGAAGTTCGCACCGTGAGAAGCCGCTGGCTGGCTGTCCTGCTGTTGCTGCCCCTCCTGGCGCTGCCAGGTGACGCCAAAGAACGCTACAACGTCTGGGCGAAAGAGAAGATCCGGTACCACCACGATCGGGTGAAGCAGGATCCCTACAACGCCCAACTGCGGGTACTGCTGGCCAACGCATACTACTCCGACGGCAGGTATTTCGAGGCGGCTGAGGAACTCGAGCAGGCACTGAAGCTCGATGCCGACTATCCGGAAGCGCACTGCAATCTGGGTATCGTGCGACACGCGCAATCCATGGTGACCGAGGCCGAAGGCCACTACCGCCAGGCGTTGCAGATGGACTCGACCTTGGTGGACGCCATGGCCGGGCTGGGCACACTGCTGTGCGCCAATGGCCGCCGCGCTGCAGGCATCAAGTTCCTCGAGCGTACTCTCATACACGACGGGCGTCGCGACGACGCCCGCTTCAACCTCGGTGTCGCCTACCACAAGGTTGGCGATTATCGCAAGGCCACCGATCATCTCGAGCGACTCCATGAGCGTCAGCCCGGCTACCCCGGGCTGGGCCACGGTCTGGCACAGTCCTACTTCGCCCGCGGCCTGACGCTGCTGCAGGCGGAACTGCCGGCTGAAGCACTCGACTACTTCCGCAAGTCGGGGACGCTGCGGCAGGACGCGGCCAACGTCCACTACGCCGAGGGCCTCGCCCATCTGCGCCTCGACGATCTGGTGGCCGCCGAAAAGGCCTTTGTCGCCGCAGTGCGCCTGGACAAGGATCACGTGCCGGCCCTGCACAATCTGGCCCACGTGCTTGACGCGACAGGCCGTCCCCAGGACGCGGAGCGCTACTACAGTCGCGTGGCACGGTTGACGCCGCACCTGGATACGATCGATGCGGCACGGGAAGCGACCTTCGATGTGAAGGTGCTTCTCGAGTAGCTCCAAGTGACTGCGCCGCAACGGCGTGAGCGCCATGATCGTTGACTTTGGCAGGGGCGGTGCGTAGGTTTTTCCGATTATCATATTCCGCGGTTTCTGTCACCCGAAAGAGAGTGTATGGCGAAGGAAGAGGCGATTGAGGTCCAGGCGGTGGTGAAGGAGGCCCTGCCCAACGGCTTCTTCAAGGTAGAGATGGAAAACGGCCACGAGATCCTGGCGCATATTTCGGGCAAGATGCGGAAGTACTACATCCGTGTTCTTCCCGGAGATCAGGTCACGTGCGCCCTGTCTCCCTATGACCTGAGTCGGGGCCGCATCACGTTCCGTAACAGGTAGGCGACAACCCCACACCGATGGCAACGCCCAACGCCTGGCCCTTCACTGAGGCCCAGCAGATCAGCAAACTGCGCTCGCCATCAGCAGATCGGCCCGTACTGTTCCAGACCGGCTACGGCCCGAGTGGTCTGCCCCACATCGGCACCTTCGCCGAGGTGGCGCGCACCACATTCGTCCAACGCGCTTTTGAGCAGGCCACCGGTCTGCCCTCGCGTCTGCAGGCGTTCTCCGACGACATGGATGGACTGCGCAAGGTGCCGTTGAACGTGCCCAACGGGGACGCCATCGCGCCCCACCTTGGAAAACCGCTGCACGCCATCCCCGATCCTTTCGGCTGCTGCGACAGCTTCTCAGGTCACGGCAACACGAAGCTGCGCGAGTTTCTCGATGCCTACGGGTTCGACTACGAGCTCAAGTCAGCCAAGCAGGCGTACCGCGCCGGTGAGCTGGACGCCGGATTGTCGCTGTTGCTGCACAAGGTCGACGAGATTCTCGATGTCATCCTGCCGACCCTGCGCGAGGAGAATCGCCAGGGCTGGTCGCCCTTCTTCCCGATCTGCACCAACTGTGGCTCGATCAACGCCACGCGCGTGACGGCCTACCATCCCGAGAGAGACAGTGTTTCCTTCATCTGCGACCGCCAGGAGAAGGGGTACGAGGGCTGCGGCCATTCCGGCGAAACATCGATTCTCGGTGGCAACGCCAAGGTCGGCTGGAAGGTCGACTGGGCTCTGCGCTGGTTTGCCTACGATGTGGACTACGAGATGTCGGGCAAGGACCTGATCGATTCGGTGAAGCTGTCGAGCCGTATCGTCCGCGTTCTCGGCAAGCGGCCGCCGGCAGTGCTGACGTACGAACTGTTCCTCGACGAAGAGGGCAAGAAGATCTCGAAAAGTGTCGGCAACGGGCTCAGTGTCGAACACTGGGTCGACTACGCCCCCATCGAGTCGTTGCTGTTTTACCTCTATCAGAATCCCAAGCGGGCCAAGAGGCTCTATTGGGATGTGGTTCCCAAAGCCGTGGATGACTATCTGGCGGCGCTGCGCGGCTGGCCGGACGTGGCCGAGCCAGAACGGCCGGCGCAGCCTCTGTGGCACGTCACCGGAGGCGGACGGGATGTGCCGGAGTATGGCGCGAGCGTCAATTTCAGCGTTGTCACGAACCTCATCTCAGCTCTAGGTTCCGATGACGAGGATCTGCTGATGGAATACCTGCGCCGCTACGACCCCGAGGTGGAGAGGTATCCCGAAGTGCTGGCGGCGCTGGTGCACAAGGGACTGACCTACTACCGGGAACAGGTGCTGCCGGGTAAACAGTTCCGCGATCCCAGCGAGGATGAGCGTTCCATGCTCCAGCGCGTGCACGAGGTGCTGGCGGCCAGTGACATGGCCGACGAGTCGCAGCTGCAATCGATCCCCTTCGATGTGGCCCGTGAGGCCGGCGCCGAGCCCAAGGACCTGTTCCGCAGCTTCTACGAGGTCGTTCTCGGTCAGGCGCGTGGCCCCCGTTTCGGCAGCTTCGTCATGCTCGTCGGCAAGGATCGTGTGCTGGAAATGCTGAAGGACAGAATCGCCGCCTGACCTGAGGGATTACGACTGCTACAGAAAGGGCCTGGCGGAGTGCAGTGTTCTCTCCGCCAGGCCTCTGTCGTTCTACCTCTTTGCCCGTGATCAGCCGGGCAGCTCGATCTCAGGCTCGTCGGGGTCAGGCCGATAGAGCAGGACCGTGCGGCCGAGAACCTGGATGAGGTGCGAACTCGTGGCCGCCGCCAACTGCTGGGCGCCATCCTTGCGGTCCACTTCCCACGAACGCTCCAGACGGGCCTTGATGAGCTCGGTAGAGCTGTAGGCGTCGTCGACGGAGCGCACCACCGCGGGCGTCACGCCGGACTTGCCCACCGACACCGTCGGCTTGAGGCCGTACCCCAGAGCGCGAAGGTGCCGTCGCTGCTTACCTGTCAGATCGTCACCCACGCCAGGCTCAGTCAACCGAATACTGCACGTGGACGGCGCCGTCCCGCCCGTTCGGCATGCGCCCGCGAACCTGGCTTTTCACCAGCGTCTTGAGCAGGTGTCGGGTACCGGGCACGAGGGCGAGAAAACCGAGAATATCGGTGAGGAACCCCGGAGTCAGCAGGAGCAGGCCGCCGCCAAGGATGAGTACGCCGTCGAAGATCTCCTCGCCGGGGAACTGAGCTGACCGTACCGCCTCCTGCAGCCGCTGCAGGGCGCGCAGACCCTGAGCACGGGCCAGCCAGGCACCGGCCGCACCGGTGGCCAGAACGACGGCGATGGTCGGCGCCACCCCGATGCGGCCACCCACCTCGACGAGGAGGGCCAGCTCGATGACGGGGACCAGGGCGAACAGCAGGAAGAGTTTGAATAACATGATCCTGCGAATATACCCGTGAGGCCGGTCCCGGTCGAGATGCGCCGCACCCGGGCACGGCGATTGCGGTTCGAGCTCTCATGTCACCGCCATCCCGTCGCCGCCCGGCCCTCTGGATTGCCAGTGCCATGGGGGCCGGTATCGTCGCTGACGATCTGCTGGCGCCATCTCCCGGCCTGTGGGCAGCTGTCGCCCTCTCTGCCTGGTGGCTGGTTGCCGTCGTCCTGCTTGCCAGTCACCATCCCAGGATCAGGACGGGACTGCTGCTGTTGCTGGCGATGACCGCCGGCGGTCTGCGTAGCCATCAGGCCACAAAGCTGTTGCCCCCACACCACGTACGCCACCTGACATCATGGGGGGAGCGAGGCCTGCTGATCGGACGGGTGGACGGCAGTCCAGAGCTGCGCGGGGAAGGGGAGAACCAGCGTCTGCGCCTGACGCTGCGGGCCGAATCCTGGCAACCGGAGAAAGGGCGGAGACGGAGACTGAGCGGACAGGTGCTGGTCTCGCTCCGCGAGCCGACGATCTCCGTTGACGGCAATGACAGGCTGCAGCTGCGCTGCCGACTGACGCGTCCGCAGCCGGCTCGCAACCCAGGGGCCTTCGACTACCGACGCTTCCTGGCCCTGCAGGGCGTGCATGCCACCACGAGTGTCTATCGTGGAGATGCACTGTCGGTGGAGGCGCTGCCTGACCGATGGTGGCGGCAGCAGATCATCGCCCCGCTGCGTCGATCCGCCAGCCGTTCGCTGGTGGCCCATCTCTCAGGCGCGCCGGCAGGACTGCTGCGCGGCATGCTGCTGGGAGACCGCCACGCCATTCCGGAGGAAGTGGAAACGCTCTTCCGTAGGACGGGACTGGCCCACGCTCTCGTCATCAGCGGTCTCCATGTAGGTCTTGTGGCACTCTTCTTCTTCACCGCCTTCCGCATCCTGCGCCTGCCACCCGCCGCGGCGTACCTGGCCACGACAGCGGTTCTCGTGCTCTATGCTTTCGTCACCGATCTGCAGCCGCCCGTGGTGCGTTCGACGGTCATGGCCGCCGTGATCATGGTGGGCCGGGTCAGCGGACGTCGCGGCGAGGTGTTCAACTCTCTCGGGCTGGCGGCGTTGGTGATTCTGGCACTGTGGCCGGCGAGTCTGCTGACCCTGTCCTTCCAGCTGTCATTCGGCGCCACGCTGGCCATCGTCGGGCTCCACGGTCCACTGCGGCGCTGTCTGCCCGGAAGCTGGAGTGATGAGGAGCGCTTCGTCGGACGCTGGATCGTGTCGCCTGCCTGCGTGTCCCTGGCGGCGCAGCTGGGTACGGGTCCTTTCATCGCCTGGCATTTCCAGCAGTTCGCACCGATCTCTCTGCTGGCCAACCTCGTCGTCGTGCCTCTGCTGGGTCTGTGCGTCGGTCTCGGGCTGCTCGCCGTCCTCGGCGGATCGATCTGGCCACCCATCGCCTTGCCCTTTGCCGGTGCCAACTACGTGTCGCTCACGGCGCTGATCGAGACCGTCGACGCCTTCGCCCGTGTGCCGCCCCTGACGACACCCCGGCCGGAGCCGTTGTTTCTCGGATGTGCGGCGCTAGCCCTGGTTCTTGTCACCCGCGCGGCAACCAGCCGGCGCGCCCGTGTGGCCCTGCTCCTGCTGCTGTTGGGTTGGGCCAATCTGTCACTGTGGTCGCAGCTGCTGAGGCCGCGGCAGCTGGAGATCGTGTTCCTGGACGTCGACCAGGGGGACAGCGCCTTCCTCCACTTTCCCGGCGGGCGCACGATGATCATCGACGCCGGGATCCGCAGTCGCCGTATCGATTTCGGCGAACGGGTCGTGACACCCTTCCTCCGGCATCGGGGGATCACGCGCGTGGATGTCGTCATCGCCTCACATCCGCATGCGGATCACATCGGCGGCCTCGTGCACCTTCTGGAGGAAGTCGAGGTGGGACACTACGTGGACAGCGGCCAACAGTACGACACGTGGACGGCAAGACGGGTACACGAGCTGATCGCGGAGCGGGGGATCAGCTACCATCGCGTGCGTGCCGGCGACAGTCTTGCGGGCCTGAACGGTGTGGCCGGCCTCGTTCTGCACCCCACCGAAGACTTCGTCACCGAAGAGGGACGGTCTCCTCATGGCCTCAACAACGGCTCTGTGGCTCTGCGCCTGAACTACGGCGGCGCCGGTATCCTGTTCACGGGAGACATCGAGGCGGAAACGGAACCGGCCATGCAGGCGTGGCGGGAGCGTCTGCGGGCAGATGTTCTCAAGGGTGCTCACCACGGCTCGCGCACGTCATCAGGGCCAGGCTTTCTGGACGCTGTCGATCCCCGCCTGGCCATCCTCTCGGTGGGTGCCCGCAACAAGTTCGGACACCCGGCGGCGGAGGTGTTGGCGCGCCTCGCCGAGCGTGGCACGGCAGTCTACCGTACCGACGGCTGTGGCGCTGTGAGTCTGTACATCGATGTGGAGGGGGGACTGCAGGTGGAGCCCATGGTCGGCGAGACGTGCGTCGGCGACTGAGCAGATGCAGGCTACCAGGTGGGAACGCCGATCCCCCGGCCTTCGCTGCGGCGTCGGGCGAGCTTGACGATCTCCTGGTTGGAATCGGTGAGAGCCGTCTCGAAGATGTGGGGGTGCTGCGCCGGGTCGAGGCGGTCCAGATGTCGCACGAGAGCCATCCGCACGTGGACCTCGGGATCTGACAGCCCCTCCCAGAGCCAGCGGCTGCATCCTTCTCTGTTATGTACGGCAAGCACCTCCAGGGCGGCTGCCCGCAACCTGCGGTCACCGTCGGCCGCCAGATCCTCTACGAGGAAGGGGTTCACTCTCTCACAGTGAGCCGCCAGGGTCTGCAGGGCTGACACCGATACGTCCACATCCTCGTCGTCGACCAGCATCAGGCACCACTCGACAAGATCGGCGGGAGCCTCGATCGAGGTCAGCAGACGCAGTCCGCGCACCCGCCGGCGGGGCTTGTGGGAGGCCAGGCAGACCAGCGCTTCGGCCTCCACATCCTCGTCGGCTTCATCAGATGCACTGCCAGACGCCGCCTTTGTGTGCGGGATCAGTGTAGACAGGTCGCCGGCGGCGGAGCCGCGGTAGCGGAGGCTGCGCATGTGTGTGGGATCGACGGCGACACCATCGAAGAAGTCGGGAAGCCAGCGCGAGGCGACCTCGGCGACTTCGGCCGCGGAGATCTCCCTGTTGGGATTGGCCGCGACCCGGCTCTGGATCCACCCGGACAGGCGCCGCACGCCTGGGTGCCTGCGGCTCACCCCCCGATGGGCGGGCAGCTCCAGGAGTCGGTTGATCCAGCGGGCCAGACCGGCCGGTTCATCGGGCAGGTTGACGGAGAAGGAAGAGCGCCGCAGGTCGCTCGGCGAGTCACACAGAACCGCCGCCGGCACGGGCCCACGGATCGACAGGATACCGCGGGCGTGGAAGACCCGGCCCCCACCGATGAGGCCCGCCAGGGAGCCGATGTCGATTTCACAGGTGAGGACCTCAGGCTTTTCGGCGGAGCCGCCTGACGACTTGTGGCGTGCCCGGCGTTCGGCGATGGACCGGCTGCGGGCGAACCAGACACGTTTGGATGGGGGACGCGGTTCAAACCCGTTGGTACGGATGAGCCGGGCTCGCCGGCGCGTGGTGCCATGGTAGAAAACCGCCATGAAGCCAATGGTTGCACAGCGACTGCTACAGTGTCAAATCCACGACACTGCGCCGCTCCATGACATAGACGCGCGGAAAGATGCCGCCCGTCTCGACGACCCGGACGTGGTTGCGCCGGAAGTGGTCGTGAGGGTGGTTCGCCCGGTCGATGACGCCGCGCTTCCAGGCGAGAAACACCAGCAGACCTCCGGGCTTCAGCAGGTGGGAGGCCGCGTCGAGGACGCGGCTGTAGAAGGCGAGGAAATCCATGCCGCGGCCGAGACGCACGCCGAAGGGTGGGTTGGTGACGATGGCGTCGAAGCTTGCCTCGGAGTGGATCCCGGCCAGGTCGGCGACGTCGAGGTGCTGCACATCGATGCGCTGATCGAGGCCGGCGGCGGTCACGTTCAGGCGGGCGCCGTCGACGGCGCGTGCGGAGTAGTCGCTGGCGACGATTTCGAGGTCGGGAAACACCTGGGCCGCCTCGATGGGGATCGTGGCTGAGCCACAGAACGGATCGAGGATCCTGCCGCAGGACAGGCGGGCAAACCGCAGCATGGCGTAGGCCACGTTCGACTTGATCGCCCCGTGCGGGTTAAAGCACCGCTGCTTGCGTCGGCTCAGGGACTCGCCGGTGAGCTGGATCCCTACCAGGCACTGTGCGCCGATGACGTCGACACGGACCTCGCAATCAGGCTCGTCCAGGTCGACGGCCAGTCCGTACCTGGCCACCAACGTGGCGCCCGCCCGCTGCTGCACATCCATACTGCCGTACGGGTGGTTCCCCGAGCGTCGCGTGGTGATGCGGAAGCTCCCGTCGCCTGCCTCGAGAGCAGGAACACCGTGAAGTGTCAGCTGGGCGGCGATTCTGTCGAGATCACCCTCGCCGTTTGGGGACAGGTCGAAGCCGTACATCGGACGAACGACATGGTGCACGGAGCGCAGGCGAAGGGCGGCGGCCTCGATGTCGGTGCCCACTCGTGGCAGCCACGTGATGATGTTGCCGCTGAAGCCCAGGGGCTTGAGTTCGACTTCGAGGTCGGCGGCGGGGATGCCGATTGCGGCGAGTCGCTCGCAGAATTCGTCGGCCACCACGTCCTCGAGCCCCGGGTTCGTCGTGAACCAGAGGGCTTCACAGGCGTCCGGGTGGGACGCCAATCTCTCCAGCAGACCGGTACGGGCCCGCCAGGTCACCGCGTTTCGAAGTGCCCGTCGACCCGCTCGAAGATCAGATCGGAGATCTCTTCAAAGAAATCGTCGAGTTCGTTCGTCGACGCCGAACCGTGTTCACGGGTACAATGGGACAGCGTGCTCTGCCAGACGCTGCCCCCGGTCTCGGTGGCCAGCAGGCTGGCGTTGACATCCATGCAGGGCATGAGATCCGCGTTCGTACCGCCGAAGCGCAGGCTCAGAACGCTGATCCGCAGGTTGTACTGTGGGTCGATCAGAGGCGTGACGTTGCGGTCCCGGACGGCATACTGTACCCCGCGTGAGGCCGGCAGGCGGCGCACGACCCGGGGCACAACAAAGCGTTGCACGTCACGCACGGACTCGCGCACAAAGGCCTCTTCGTCGGTGTCGAAGAATATGTAGAGCGGGTCGAGGTTGAACTCGTAGGGATCGGTCCAGCCACTGACCATCAGGCCCACCGGTTCCGGTGCCCACTCCGTGGTCGTGTCGATCACACCGTGGGCGACCAGGCGTCTGGCGAACAACTCGGCCTCCGTCTCGGGCACCCGTGCCTCATGGGCCGCCCAGCGGATGCCGGTACCGACCAGGTAGTCGCTGTCGGATTGCAGAATGCGGCTGGAGATGCCCGACAGCTCGCGGACCAGACGCTTCACCTGGCGCTCGGACATGGTGTCGGCGCGGAGCCCCAGAGCGGTCTGCCAGGCAGCCGGATTGGAGTCGTGCAGGTCAGCGAAGTCCTCGAGGCGTATCTGCAGATGGCGGCGTACCTGCGACGACGTACGGGACGTGCGATCACCGATGTCGTCGAACAGCCGGACAGCGTGCACCGGATCGGCGCTGGCAAGGCGGGCGTCGAGCAGGACGAGGGCTTCCTGCAGCACCGTGTCCTGTACGACCCCGGTGGCGGCTAGAGGAAGAGCCCAGAAGACGGCGAGAAAACCAATGATTCGAGTTGTCATAGAAGTAGCAATATAAAGGACGCGGAAACCGGCGAAACCGACAGGGCTTGTTACACGTGAGGCACGACGAGGAGGGGGACGTGCATCTCCCGGCTCGTCAGACCCGCATGGCAGCCGTAGTGCGCATAGGTGCCGCGACCGTAGTCGTAGAGGAACTGCACGCCCTCACCGGCAAGCACGATGGTGTCACCGATGCGGGAGGACAGACCGTCGCAGGATCCGCCAAACCAACCGTCGGCGATGGCGTCATCGGTGGAGATGGCCAGCTGCAGGGAGCCTGCCAGCGCGGCATCGGCCGACACGCGATCCACGTCGACGCCGCTCAGGTAGAGCGCGCGTCGGCCCCCACCGGGAGGCCGGTTCAACGATGCTTTGAGATCCCCCTGCACAGAATGGGCGGCTTCGGGACGCAGGGCGGTCTGCCCATGGTCGGCCACGACGGCGAGAGTGCATCCGTAGCGGCTGCAGATGTCGGCCACTTTGCCCAGCATGAGATCGATGAATTCCATCTCCTCCAGGCATGCCGACGAAGGCGAATCCCCGTGGTGGGGGCCATGAAAGTGGGACAGCGTGTCGATGAGCGGCCAGTACAGGGAGTAGAAGGCAGGTCCCTCGGCACCCGCCAGCGCCTGTTCCAACTGGTAGGAAATCTGCGACAGGCCGCCATAGCCGGCGAAGCGGGCACCCTCGGCAAGCAGGTTGGTAAAGGATGTCCCCTCAAAAGCGAAGTCTGTGATCAGCGTCGACGACACGCCGGCAGCACGGAGACGTTCATAGATCGTCGGCACGCGGCGCACCAGTTCCTCCGTGATCGGCACGTCAGTGCCGAGGGGACAGAACGTGAGCATGTTGACGACGGCACCCAACTCCTCGAACCAGAGCATGTGTCCGAGAACGCCATGTATCGCCGGGGGGCAGGCCGTGGCCAGGCTGCTGAGGGCGGCTGTCGTGGTCGATGGAAACACCGATGTGAGACGCTGAACGCCAAGGGGGGCCGCCTCGATGAGTCCCGCCAGCCGGGGCACGCGACCGGAGGCAACAGCGGCCTCGAGCTGAGACCAGCCAAGAGCGTCGAGGACCAGCAACACCGTGCCGTTGGCACCCACCAGGCCACCTGGCGGCAACAGGTCTGTACGCAGCGGCACGGCAGGCGATTCGACACCAAAAGCCTCGAGGATCGAGGCTGCGACGTTGACGATGCTGCCACCACCGTAGTCGGGGAGGACCAGCTGATCGTCCATGCCAGTCAAAGGCAAGAGGGCAGTTCGAACCAGTAGCGCAGCTTCCGGACCTCTTCTCCGGCACGTCCCTCGGCGCGGGCGACGACATCGTCCATGAGCATTCCCGACTCGAAGACGCCACCGTTGCCTTCGATGATCAGACGGGAGGCGGCGTTGTCCTCATCGCATGTCACCAGGACTCGCTCGAGGCCGAGTTCGCCGCACTTCTCAAGGGCCAGCTGCAGCACCCGTCGTCCGTAGCCCTGGCGCCGCCGAGTGGGTCGGATGCTGTAGCCGATGTGGCCGCCGTAGGTGATGAGATAGGGTGTGCCCAGTTCGGGCCGGATCGAAGACTGGCCGACGTAGCAGCCGGCGTCGACGAGCCAGTAGACGCAGTCCCGGTAGCCGGCCTGACGCACACGGTCTTCGTCCGACATGCGTCGGAGATCTTCCACGAAGGTGGGGAAATCGCGTTGCAGACGGGGGACGTCAAAGCCGAGAAAAGAGGCGTAGGTGGAGTCCAGCCGGCCTTCCCCGGCAAACTCACCGGCACCCTCGATGAAGCTGTCGCGGTAGCCGACGTCGGGGACCTGCAGTGTACAGGCGTCGTGTTCACCCCGGGAGGGATCGGCGATGCGTGCTTCCACGGTCATAGCGACTCAAGCTATGGAACCGTTAAGGTCGTCGCCAACGTTGCCGTCGATCTGGCTGCCGGCGGGTGCTATTGTGGCGGACCGTAACCCGGCGCCTCGCTGGTCGGTTCGCCAGCAGTCCTGACGGGCTGGCGGCCGCCGTACATGTCGGCCAGGACGAGGACGGCTCCTACGAGGACAGCAACAACGACGTAGATATAGCCGACATCAGCGAACCAGTGTTTCCAGCCGGTACGACGGTCCATATTCATGGACAACACCCTCCTGCACAGGGCCGCCTGCGCATCGATGCAGTTGGCATAACTAAAGCGGGGGTGGCGGAACGGTGTCAACACCGCCCGCCACCCCCACACGTGGTGCTGGACCATCTCATTCAGGCATCGGCGACGATCCCCCGTTTCCGACACAAGGTTCGCAGCCGGGCGATGGCACCGCCCACCTGCCGACCGTTGCGCCGGATGCCGAACAGATGCTGGCTGACCACCCTTCGGTTGATCCCCATGATCTCGGCCACCTCCTCCTGCGTCTTGTCGTGGAGGAAATAGAGCATGACCGCCTCGCGCTGGCGCTCCGTCAGGGCGCCGCCTACCAGGTCCATGACGGGGGGAAACAACTGCTCTGTTCGCTCACGCCCGTGATGTCGCAGACGCTGGTCTTCATCATCTTCGTGCCAGATCGCCGCCGCCGCCGGGTAGCGTTCCAGATCGGCCGGGTCGAGCTGGACTTCCCAGAAATCAGGATTATACAAGATCCTCTCTCCGTGAGGGGATATTCGTGAATACTGAAACACAAAAAAACCGCAACTGCAGGCTCGCAGTGCGGCTCCGGAGAGAGGTAGCAGAAACCAACCGGTCACGTGATCAGGTGGCTGATTCAGACTCCCATGGGAGGCAGACCGCGAGCATTGTCGCAAGTGTGCGGATACTCGGCATTAATCTGTCTCCCTTTCTTGCGCGAGAGGTACGAGAACGTCCGAGACCAAGCGGGCGCTACCACCTGAGTCCCGGCCTGCGCTGGAGGATACTCCCCTGACGGGCGCAATGTCAAGGCATATTCTGCTACGCTCTACACAGGAGCGGATGCACTATTCCGCAGGAAATGCCGGGAAAATCCATGGAAACGAAAAAAAGTGCACGCACCCGGATCAGGTGGAGGAGCTGGTAGAATCACGGATTCCCGATCCGGGCGCGGCGATGGGACAACAGCGAGTTTTCAGTCAGACGACAGGGCCGGACTACGGTCCTTCTGGCGGCGTGCGTACGGCGTTTCGATCCCATAGCGTCGACAGGCTCTGGAGAAGCCTCTCATGCTCATGCCGAGGGCGGCACCGGCGTCTTTATTGGTCTTGTAGACGCGCGCCGCCCGCTCGAGGATGTCGACGGGAACTCCGGTCAGAATCATCAGAATGCGACTCCTACAAAGGCTCGCGGGGTATCCCCCCGACTCGTGGTCGGGGTCAATATACCTCGCGACAGTTGGGGGGCGCATCCGTACAACTACTGAAAATGACGCCCCTGGTCGGAAGATTCGGGCTGTGATCCAGATCACGTGAGCAAGCTCGCGAAAATAGACGAGTCACCGTCGGACAGGTTCCCACATTCTGCGCAAGTTTTCTGCAGCCAGCGATATGCGCGAAAGACATGGATATGACGAGAGAAGACGTGATGGAGTCTTCGCTGCCCATGGATTTTCCTCTGCTGGCCCTGCGGGCGGGCTCATGCATGTCGCGCATATTCACCTGATGACACTCGACACGGCCGTTGGAAGGAGGTCACGTCGAGTGATATCTTGCCGACCATGGGCGACACACAGACAGGGGAGACTCTCCTGACAGAATCGCAGCGAATGGATCTGCTGCGGCGCTTCGACGCGGAGCGCCGGGATCTGCTCCCGGGCCATGCCCTGCGTGTACAGGAAGGAGGGGTAGTGCGTCATGTGGATCGTTTCGGCACATCGAGCGACATCGTGTTCTCCTCGCACACAGAGGCACAGTTCGATGCCGCCGTGCAGCAAGAGATCGCGTATTTCGAGCACAGGGGGCACGACTTCGAATGGAAAGCATACGCGCACGATCCACCGGGACGGCTGTTCGAGCGACTGCGACATCTTGGTTTCGACATCGGCACGGAAGAGGCCGTCGTCGTGGCTCCCGTTGGTCGCGTCATCGAGGCCGAGGATCCCGGCCATGACGTGCGCTCCGTAACCGATGAGTCAGGTCTGGCCGACTACATGCAGGTCCGGGTCCAGGTCTGGCCGGATACACCTGCTGCGTACGGAGAGTCCCTTGCCCGACAACTCCGCAACGACCCATCGTCCCTCGAGATGTGCGTCGCTTATGTTGATGGCCTGCCCGTGGGATCAGCGCGCAACGGCTTCCATCCCGACAGCCTGTTCAGCGGCATGGCGGGGGGCGGCGTCATCAGGAAGTACCGCCATCGCGGCGTGTACCGCAGTATGGTGGCACACCGGGCGCGGCAGGCGGCTGCCCGCAACGTGCCATGGCTGCAAGTGGACGCCCTGCCATCGAGTCGCCCCATCCTGGAGGGTCTGGGCTTCACGGCGATCACCACCACCAGACCATGTCTGTGGAGGACGTCATGACCGACGTGGCCGACACCATCCGCTATCGCTACGACTTTCTGCTGCCAGGAGGCACGGAGCGAACCTTCGATCTGCACCTCGACCGGTCGAGCCTCGCCCTGGCGCCTGTGGATCCAGCGGCACCCCTGCCCGCATGGACCGAGCTGGGATGCAGCCAGTGCGACAACTGCCCGCTGCAGCAGCAGGCGCATCCACACTGTCCGATTGCGGCGAATATCTCGGACTTTGTCGGGTTCTTCTCCGACGCCGCATCCTACGAAGAGATCGACCTGCGCATCAGCACCGATGAGCGCAGCTACGTCAAGCGTACGCACATGTCGGAGGCCGTCAGCTCCCTGCTCGGCATCTATATGGTGACGAGTGGCTGTCCGGTGATGGAGAAGCTGCGCCCCATGGTGCGCTTCCACCTGCCTCTGGCAACCGCCGAAGAGACGACGTTCCGTGCCCTGGCCATGTATCTGGTGGCGCAGTATTTCGTCTCTCGCAGCGGCGGTACTCCCGATTGGGAACTGGCAAACCTGCCGCATATCTACCAACAGGTGCAGATTGTCAACCGGGGCTTTACAGAGCGACTGCGCCAGTCAGTGGAGCAGGACGCGAGCCTCAACGCCGTGGTGCGCCTCGATGCTTTCGTCGGGATCATATTGCTGTCCCTCAACGCCGACATGCTGGATGACATTCAGAGACTCTTCGCTTCGTACCTGCCCGAGGGAGGGTGATGCTGTCGCCGGACCAGCGCGTCTGTTTCGTCGGCGATTCCTTCGTTCAGGGCACCATGGACGAGGCCTGCCTGGGTTGGGCCGGGCGGGTCTGCGCCGCAGCCCGGGGGGCAGGATTCGAGTTGACGGGGTACAACCTGGGCGTGCGACGGGATACGAGCGACGACGTCCGGCGGCGCTGGCTGACCGAGTGTGAGGCGCGGCTGCCAGAGGGACTGGAGGCGGCCGGCGTGGTGTTCGCCTTTGGCACCAATGACACAACGGAGGAGGCAGGTCACCGCCGCGTGACGGCAGATGACAGCGTCGCCAATCTCAGGGACATTCTTGCAGTAGCAGCCGGCCGGGGTTGGCGCACTTGCTTCATCGGCCCGCCACCTGTCGATGATGCCGCCCAGAACGAGCGGATCGACTCCCTGTCGGACCGACTCGTGCGGGAGGCAAAGCAGGAAGGAGTGCCGGCCCTCTCCGTGTTCGAGGCACTGGCAGCGGACGAGATCTGGATGCGGGAGGCGGCAAGCAATGACGGCGCCCACCCTTCGGGAGCGGGGTATGAACGCCTGGCGCAGCTGGTGCTGCAGTGGGAGGACTGGTGGTTTCAGAGAACCTGAGGGATGTCGACGCCTGGCTCTTCGATCTGGGCAACGTCGTGATCGGCATAAATTTCGAGCACGCTCTGCATCACTGGGCCCGGGCCGCCGACCGTGACGTCGGCGATCTGCGTCAGCGCTTCCACTTCGACGAGGCCTACGAGCGTCACGAGCGGGGCCAGATCGAGGCGGCGCAATACTTCGAGTCCCTGCGGTCCCTGCTGGGCCTCGACCTGGCCGACGAGGATCTGGCCGCCGGCTGGAACGCGATCTACACCGGGCTCATCCCCGAAGTGGTGGCGCTGTTGCCGGCGATGGCTCGCAGCCGGCAACTCTACGCATTCACGAACACGAACGTCACCCATCACCGAGCCTGGTCGGCGATGTACGCCCGACAGCTGCAGCCCTTCGAGCACATTTTCCTCTCCTGCAGCCTCGGACTGCGCAAACCGGAGGCGGCGGCCTTCGAGGCGATCGCCCGCCAGACGGGTGTGCCCCTGGACAGGATGCTCTTTTTCGATGATACAGAAGAAAACGTGCTCGGGGCTCGAGCCGCCGGCATGCCGGCCGTGTGGGTGCACTCACCACAGGACGTGATCGACGCAGTAGTACCGTACATCGGAGATGAGGGATGAACCACAGGTTGCTCCGCGGGTGCTCAACAGGGCTGAAGCTGGGTGTTCTGGCCATCGCGCTGGCCGGCTGCGCCGCACCCGCCGGCCGGTCGCAAGGTGGTGTACCGCCCGTGTTCGCCAACGAGCGTGAGAAGGAAGTGGTGTGCGTCGTTGAGCGCCTGCCGAATTACATTACGCATCTGACCGCCGTGGCCGGCCTGCCATGGCACACGTCCTACGCTGACGCCTATGGCCACACCGTCGACGCCGAGAGCCATCAGATCCTGCGGCGTCATGCGCCCATGCTGCAGTGGGGCCACGGGTTCACCGGAGACCTGGCGCCCTTCTTCGTCCTGCTTCCCGCCTATCTGCCCCTGGAGGATGAGTTTTCCCTGTTCGAGTACATGCGCGCTGTCGACGAGGCCATGGGCTCTCAGCAGTACGACGCCATCAGGGATCTGTACCCGCGGCAGATGACGCGCCTGACCTGGTGGCTGTTCGATTTCGAGGGCTTCTTCTACAGTCGCTCCGAGGTCTACGAGACGTACCTGCGAGCAGTACGGCAACTCGTCCACGTGTACGAGTACAACTATCAGAGATGGGATGAGGAGGTCTGGAACGACGCCGAACTGGACCTCGATCTGGCCGCCGATGAGCTCAATGGCCAGCTCTGGTCGCTGCGGTTGCTCGATACCTGGGAGGAGATGACCGGGCAGCGCTTTCGCGGGAACCGCTACGAGATTTCGCTCACGGCGGCGCCGGCAGGCAGGGGGATCACGAGTCTGGGGTACGATCGCAGCCTGCTGTCAGCCGACCAGGATCAGGCGCATATGCTCGGGCTCATCGTGCACGAGATCGGTACACATCTGCTCGTCGATCTGTACCGGGAGGCGTCAGACCGCGACCTGAAGGGGGGCGAGCTCGACTGGCAGACGAACGCTGCCTACGCGGGGCTGACCGCCCATTACACGCGACAGATTCTGCCCGAGTTTGAAACCGAGATCGAGAACGACGTCGAGTACTTTGCCGGCATCTACCGGCAGCTGGCTGACGAGGAACCACAGGCCGACGCCCGGCGGTTGATGGAGCGGGCACTGCGGCAGCCTCGCACAGGCCGTTGGTGACACATGGTGTGCACAGGCGCCTGTTGTGGGTGCTCACGGGAGGGATTGTGATGACGACGGCTACAGCACAGGCCGAGAAAGGGGCCGGGCGTATTCAGCCCTGGGGGGAGAACCCCCGATTCTGGCAGTACGGCGGCAAACCCGTCTGGCTCCTGGGCGGATCGGTGAAGGACAATCTGTTCCAGATCCCCGATCTCGAGGCTCATTTGGATCTGCTGGTGTCGGTAGGAGGCAATTACATCCGTAACACGATGTCGGATCGCCCCGACCAGGGCTTCGAGATCAAGGCCTTCGCCAGAGGCGAGGACGGACGCTACGATCTGAGTCACTGGAACGACGCCTACTGGCAGCGCTTCGAGATGCTGCTGCAACTGACGTCTGCCAGGGACATCATCGTGCAGATCGAGATGTGGGACCGCTTCGATCACGGCCAGGACAACTGGCAGTCGGATCCCTACAACCCGACGAACAACATCAACTACGGCCACGATGAATCCGGCCTGGCCGCCGAGTATCCCGACCATCCAGGTTCGAATGGGCAGCCCTTTTTCTACACCGTTCCTGAACTGGGGGACAACCGGGTCGTTCTGCCGTTTCAACAGGCCTTCATCGACAAGGTGCTGTCCTGTTCGCTGAAGTATGACAACATCCTGTACTGCATGGACAACGAAACATCAGGGGACCCTGCCTGGGGGCGCTACTGGGCGAAGTACGTCGGTGACGCTGCTGCCATTGCCGGAGTGGATGTAGAGATCACGGAGATGTGGGACCACTGGGACGTTCGCCACGAGACGCACAGGCCGACTTTCGATCACCCGGAGCTGTATACCTTCGTCGACATCGCGCAGAACTCGCACAACCCGGGACAGACCAACTGGGAACGGGCCCAGTGGGTGCGTGCCTACCTGGCCGATCACCCGCGGCCGATGAATTCGACGAAGATCTACGGCGCCGACACGTCCAAGTGGACCGATCGGGGGGTGAGCGCCGAACACGGGCAGCAGGTGTTCTGGCGCAATCTCATCGGCGGCTTTGCTTCCAGTCGCTTCCACCGGCCGCCCTCCGGTCTGGGGTTGAGCGAGACGGCGCAGGCGAACCTGCGCAGCGCCAGAATGCTGCAGGCCCACTTCGACGTGTTTCATGCCGAAGCCGATGCCGATTTTCAGCTGCTGTCCGACCGTGACGAAAACGAGGCCTATGCGGCGGTTGTCTCCGGACGACAGTACGCGGTCTACTTCCCGGATGGAGGCCAGGTCCGGCTCGATGCAGGCGATGTTCCGGTGGGAGTCAATCTCACCGTGGCCGTCATGGATATCGCCGCGAGCCGTTGGCTCGACGGAGTCTCGCTTGCTGCCGGCGGCGGCATGATCGATCTGCGGACCCCGCCGGGGCCGCACATCGCCCTGGTCACCAAGGACTAATGTCAGGATAAAAGAACCATGAACCGGCCTAACATTCTGTGGATCTCCCTGGAGGACACCAGCCCGCGCTTCAGCTGCTATGGCGACGAGGTGGCGCGCACGCCGAATATCGACCGGCTGGCAGCAGCCGGGTGCATCTACCCGCGGGCCTTCTCGGTGGCCGGGGTGTGTGCTCCCAGCCGGGCGGCGATCATCACGGGGATGTATCCCACAGCCATCGGCGCCCATCAGATGCGCACCAGTACCAACGTCGATCCGGACCGACCGTCTCCGTATCAAGCCTGTCCGCCGCCGTACGTGAAGTGTTTCACCGAGTATCTGCGTGGCGCCGGCTACTACTGCACGAACAACAGGAAGACGGACTACCAGTTCGAGCCACCCCTCACCGCCTGGGATGAACTCGGGGACGAGGCGCACTGGCGGAACCGTCCGCAAGACACGCCGTTCTTCGCCGTGTTCAATCCGACGGTGACCCACGAGAGCGGCATGTGGCCGGAAAAACACGAGGGTCAGCCTCTGCGCACCGATGTCGAGGCGGTGGAACTGCCGCCGTACCTGCCCAATACCCCCGTCTGCCGTGAGGCGCTGGCGCGTCACTATGACAACCTGGAGACAGCCGACGGCCGTGTGGGTGAACTGCTCGACCAACTCGAGGCGGATGGGCTGGCCAACGACACGATCGTCGTGCTGTGGAGCGATCATGGCGAGGGGCTGCCCCGGGCCAAGCGCTGGCCGTACGACGCCGGCATCCGCATCCCGTTGATCGTGCGCTGGCCCGGGCAGGTGAAGGCAGGCTCTGTGGAAGAGCGCCTCGTGAGCCTCATCGACCTGGGGCCGACGATGCTGTCCCTTACCGGGACCGTTCGCCCGCGACATCTGCAGGGCCGGCCTTTCCTTGGGCCGGACGCTGAGCCACGGCAATACATCTATGCATCAAGGGATCGACACGACGAGGCCCACGACCGGGTTCGGGCGGTGCGCGATCGCCGCTACAAGTACCTGCGGCACTACTATCCCGAACGACCGTACCTGCTGTGGAATCCGTACCGCAATCGGCATCCGGTGACGCAGGAGATGTGGCGGCTGTATCGTGAGGGGGGACTGCAAGGGGATCAGCAGCTGATGTTTGACACGCCGCGACCTGCCGAGGAGTTGTACGATACCAAGGCGGATCCCTTCGAGATGGTTAACCTGGCTGACGATCCGGAGTACGGGCCGGTGCTCGAGCGGCTGCGGACGGCGCTGGAGAACTGGCAGGACGAGACCG
The DNA here is from genome assembly GCA_036011085.1 of Candidatus Latescibacterota bacterium. GTDB lineage: Bacteria > Latescibacterota > UBA2968 > UBA8231 > UBA8231 > UBA8231. The sequence goes on along the minus strand of DASCMS010000135.1, from coordinate 52,828 downwards.
GGGACCTGGGTGAGGTGGCGGAAGAGGAGATGATGCGTCGCTTCTGGCCAGACGGGGAGCAGCCGCACACCTCACCGGCGCGCTGTGTACCGATCGCGGCCGAGACCCACGGCCTCGAACTGCTGTCAGAGGGTACTTTCAGTGCACCCTGTCGCCTGCAACTCCACTGCGCGACGCAGGGAGCCTCCATGACGTACAGGACGGACAGCGACCGAGAAGGGCGCTGGCGGCTCTACACCGAGCCGATCGACCTGCCACCCGGGACCACGACGATCCGAACCCGGGCTGTGCGCATCGGCTATGCCGACAGCGACGAGCTGGTAGCCAGATTCACCGTGGCATGAGGTGGGCGTTCTGGCGGATGACGGCACGCACGCGCTCGACGTATTCCTCACGAAGTTCGGAGTAGTTCGTCAGTCCGGCGGCCAGTTCCGCGGCATCGAGGGGGGCACTGGCGTCGCGCTGTTGACGGCGGAGCGCCCGCCAGTCCGCATAGGCTGGGTGGGTGTTGAGGTTGCGCAGGTAGGAGCGGATGGATCCCGCGGGCGTCTCGAAATCGGCGATCTCGTGTACGGCACCCGGGTTGCGATCCCGCGGCACGATGCCGCACCCGGGGGTGAAGCACCATTCTCCGTAGATGTTGTTGCCCAGCCGGGCGAAACGCGAGCGCCCCCAGCCTGACTCGATGGCAGCCTGCGCCAGTGCCAGAGCGGCCGGTACGACGTCGACACGAGCCAACAGCCGGTCGAGGTGATCGACCGGGTAGTTCTCCAGGGATGCCAGTGGCGCCTCCAGGCGGTATTCTTCCGAGAGATGGCGGAGCCAGTCCACATCCTCCCCGTCCATCTTCTCCGGATGACGCCGCTGGTTCTGCAGACGTTGCCGTCGAGCCAGGATGCGACCATTCTCGGCTACCACCATGGGATGGAGATATTCGTAGAACGTGCGCTTCATGGTCGGTACATCTGAGATCGAGCCGAAATCCGGCAGCGCTGGCGCCGCCGGATTTGTGGTGTCCCGCGCGGGCGGGATGACCGGGACTCCGACATCCGGCGACGATGTGGCAGGGCTCGCGGGTTCGCTCACCGGCACGGGCTGGTCGGAGCAGGCGGCCATGCCCAACATGATCAGCAGGCTCAGACGAGCCATCCTGCAGTCGGGATTGATCTGCCTGCTCACAGTTTCTCCGGGATTGGCTGAGGAGTTCGTCTGTTTCGTCTACCACCGGTTTGGCGACGATCGCTACCCGTCGACCAACATCGCTGTCGACGCCTTTCGTGGCCAGCTGGAGTACCTGCGGGATGAGGGCTTCACCGTCCTGACGCTGGGCGACGCCCTGGTGCGCCTCGATGCCGGCTCACTCGGTGGCCCGACGGCGGTCCTCACCGTCGACGACGGCTACGATTCCTTCCGCACCGGCGCTCTGCCCCTGTTGCAGGAGTTCGGCATGCCGGCGACCCTGTTCGTCAACACCAACAGTATCGGTCGACGGGGCATGCTGGACTGGGACGACCTGACCGAACTGCTGGCACAAGGTATGGAGATCGGCAACCATACGGCCACACACGACTACTTCCTCGATCTGCCACCGGCAGGCCGTTCCCTGACGTTCGGCGAAGATGTCGCCCAGGCGCAGGGCACCTTAACCGAGCGTCTGGGGCAGGCACCGAAGTTGTTCTCCTTTCCCTTCGGAGAATACGATCCGGACATGCGGGCATCTGTTGAACGGCTCGGATTCGCCGCGGCGGTGGCGCAGAACTCGGGTGTTGTCTCGTCTCACGCCGATCGCTTCGCCCTGCCACGCTTCCCCATGGGAGGACCGTATGCCACCGTGGACGGGTTCAAGCGCAAGGCACGTATGCTGGCGTTGCCGGTAGTCGCCCGTGAACCCGAATCACCGGTCGTGGCAGGTGATTCGGCGCCCTGGCTGACACTACGCGTGGTACGGGAGGGAATCAGCCTGCGCCGGGCACAGTGCTTCGTTGCCGGTGCCTCCGCCTGCAGCCTGCAGGTTGAGGCTGACGCCGATACGGCGACCCTGCGCGTGCACGGCCACGAACCGTTGCAGGGACGGCGCACTCTCTATACGGTGACGGCGCCGTCGACATCAGGGCCGGGGTGGCACTGGTTCAGCCACGTCTGGGTTCGCCCCCGGACGGATTACGGCGCGACGATCCGCAAGCTGGGGAAGTAGGAAGAGAACCGGCCTCGATCCCGAGTCACCAACGTCAGGCTGGCCACAGCCGCGTGGGCGCCGATGAAGAAATCCGGCAGAGGAGCACTGCGGCTGCCACCCGCAGTTCGATAGCGCAGGAAGGCTTTGCCCGCCAGGAACAACGCCTCCTTCGGCAGTGAGAGCATGGTGAGACTGCAGCCATTGAGGGCGAATTCCAGATCCTCGATCAGCTCGAAACCGATGGACACCTCGGCATAGACCACTGGATTGATGCAGATGGGCCCCTTCACCCCCTGAGCCTCGAGGGTTGTCTGAGACCAGCCAGCCCACTCCGGATCGTCTGTGAAGAGGTCGAGGAGGACGTTGCTGTCGATGAGTGCGCCGTTCACTCATCCCCGCGTGTGAGGGCGAGGATCTCATCGGTGCCCATGCGGACGGTGGCGACCCCTCGGTAGCGCCGTAGCGGTCGCTCGCGCACCTGATCATCTGTGCATTTGACGACGTAGACACGCCCCCCTTCTTCAATAAAATCGACCTCGGACGAGGGTCCGATGCCGAGTTTCTGCCTGATGTGCTGGGGAATGGTTACCTGTCCTTTGGTGGTCATTCGCATAGCGGCCTTCCTTGGTATTACCAGTAATATTCCTACCCTTATGGCCCGGCGCAAGCTTTCTTCTTGACAGAGATCACTTCCCGTGGGAGTGTATCAGTGTGTCAATTAACCGATACACCGCTTGGGAGGGAGATCGGACCATGCTGGACAAAGGATTCACGAAAGAACAGGTGGAGCGGGTCGCGCGTATGTACCACAGCGTCAACGATGCCAGCCGGGCCATGGGAATCACGCCGCGCAGCTTCAGTCGCCTGTGCCGCAAGTACGACATCGACACACCGTGGGCGCGCAAGCGGCGTCTCCGCCAGGAGGCCCAGCAGGTCAGGGGGTAACACCGCCTGGCTGTGGTCACGATGGGTGAAACCTCCCTGCATCTCCGACTCGACCCGTCCCGGGCAGAGCCGCTCTACACGCAGATCCAGGCCCAGATCAAGTATCTGCTGGCCAGTGGTGGGCTGCGGGCTCAGGACGAACTGCCGTCGGTGCGGGCTCTCGCTGAGGGCTACCTGATCAACCCGAATACGGTGGTGCGCGCCTACGCGGAACTGGAGCGGGAAGGTCTGGTCTACAAGAAGCGCGGCACGGGGACCTTCGTCTCCGACGAGGCGGCGGGCATGGCGACGGCGGAAAAGGAACGCATCGTCGGCCGACGCCTGCGGGAAGCCATCGACGAAGGACGTTCACTCGGCCTGACCGAGGCGCAGCTGCGGCAGGCCTTCGACCAGCAGTTGGATCACCCGGACGCAGAGGGCTAACCCATGGCCGAAGCAGTTATCCAGACCGAAGGTTTCACCCGTCGCTACGGCAGCACGGTGGCGGTGGACGGACTCACCCTGACGGTGGACCGGGGTCAGGTCTTCGGGTTTCTGGGGCGCAACGGCGCCGGCAAGACGACGACGATCAAGACGCTGTTGGGGCTGTTGCGGCCGACGAGCGGCAGCGTCCGGGTTCTGGGACTGGATCCGGTGGCCGATGGTGTCGAACTGAGGCAGCGTATCGGCTACGTGTCCGAAACACCGCAGCTCTATCCCTGGATGCGTGTCCGTGAGATGGTCCGTTTCACCGGCAGTTTCTACGATCGATGGAACGATGGCCACATTGCCGGACTGCTCGGCCAGTTCGGCCTCGATCCCGAGCGCAGAGTGAAAAACCTGTCGCGCGGCATGGGGGCGCAACTGGCTCTCGTGCTGGCCATGGGGCACGAGCCCGAGCTGCTCATACTCGACGAACCGGCCACGGGTCTGGATGTGCTTGTGCGGCGCGACTTTCTGGAGAGCATCGTGCAGGTCATTCAACAGGAAGGTCGCACGGTGATGCTGTCATCGCACATGGTGCACGAGATGGAGCGGGTCGCCGATCGGGTTGCCGTGATCGAAGGAGGGCGGCTGCTGGCCTGCGATGACACCGACGCCTTCAAGGGACGGGTGAAGAAGGTCCTGGTGCGGCTGAGCGGTGGGGACGAAGACGGTCTGAGAAGGGTCGACGGTGTCAGCGAGATCGAGGGGAGCGGGGACCGCAGACTGGTGACGGTAGCGGACTATGGTGAGGCCCATCGTGAGGCGCTCGGTGCTGCAGGCGCAGACGTTGTGGACGTTGTCGACATGAGTCTGGAAGAGAGCTTCATCGAAATGGTTCGGCCCTACGCGCGCCGGCAGGGAGAACTGTGATGCGTGCCCTGCTGTGGAAGGAATTCCGCGAGAACATCTACAAGGTGGCCACCGGGCTGGGCGTCGTGCTGTTGCTGCATATCTTGCGGCAGTTTGAGGTTTTCAACCGGTCGTTCGACAACGACATCAATGGCTGGGCCCCCGTCATTGCAGGTCTCAGCGCAGGTGTCCTGGGTATGGATGCCTTCGCCGGGGAACGAAGCCGGGGCACTCTCGAGTTTCTGCTTGTGCGGCCCGTGTCAGGAGCGCGAATCGTCGCTTCGAAGTTCATTGTGGGTGCGGTGGGTCTGTTCGTCATCGTCGCTGCATTCTGGGTAGTCGCGTACGCCACACCCTTCGCATTGAACCTCTCGCCCTACGGTGCCCGATCGGCGGTCCAGACGATCGCCGAGGTCCCCTGGCTGGCCATGGTCTATGCCTGGTTTCTCCCGGCTCTCGTCGTCTACGCAGTCGTCTTTGTCGCCTCTGCGGCGACAGAGAACTCAGCAGAAGCGGCGGGCGCCGGATGTATAATCGCTGTGGTAGCGCTGATATTCCTCGTGCTTGTGGTACAGCTCTATCCCGGGTTTCTCTACCAGCGAACCGCAATTCTGGATCTGGTAAGTGTCGTCTTCAGCCGCGAAGGTGATCTGTTTCGGATCGCCACTCGAGGAGACGAGATTCTTCGACGGACAGCACTCGCCGGCGGATTGGTGGGGGCGGGACTCGTCGCCGCATGGCTTCTCATCGGTCGTTTCCGAGAAATCACGTTCGATCGTCGGCAGCTGGTGGTCAGCGGCTTCATTCTCGTGACCCTCGCGATGACGGTGCCACGTCTCATGCCGGACGACAGCGAGAGGATCCTGCCCATCGGCTCGTTGCATGTTGGCGATCGAGTCAGAGATCTTGCCCTCATCGGCGAACGCGCGTTCCTGTTGTGCGATGACAGCCTGTCCGTCATCGACGTTTCCGACCCTGCGGCCCCGAGGAATGTTCACACTGTGAGCGTCGATCCACAGTGGTCCTTAAGCCGGATGACTCCGGTCGGTTCTTACCTGTGTGCTGGCGGCTGGCATGAAGGGATTCCGGCCGACAGCGCCGGCGTTGTCTGCTTCGACGTTACCGGGCCTGACATTCCAGGTGTCAGCGGGTCCGCACTGCTCGTGCCGGACTACTACCGTGGAGAATCGGACTATGGTTTCGAAATGGGCAGGCAGAGAATCGACGTCGAGGCCGTTAATGGTACCCTGCTGATTCCCAATGTCACGGAGACTCAGAGTGAGTTGATATCCGTTGGTGTTGATGAAGAAGGGCAGCCTGGTGTGCGGGACGTGATCGTCCTGGAACGATACGAGTACCCCGAGGAAGTCTCAGACGAGAACCGTAGATACATCCGGGCGGATTTCGTGCAACGACACCGATTCGAGATCGTACCAGGCGAGACCCAGGTCTATCTGGGACTGCGAAGTGGGTTCTCTATCGTAGACGTCGATGCCGACGGAAATCTACGGGAGCTCAGCCGCACCGATCTGGGAGACGTCCAGTATGCTGGCTACGGATCGCGTTCCATCGTCGGACGTGGCGATCAAGTTTTCGTCCGTCGGTTGTGGCCGGCCGAGATCTTTGAATACGATGTGAAGGACCCGGTTCAACCGCGCCATACGCGAACCCACTATCGGCGCAGCTTGGAAACCTGGCCGCGCCAGGCCGGCTTCATCTACAGAGCGCGGAGCAGGAATGTGCGTCTGTACGACCCCAAGGACCCATACCATCGTCCGATCCCGACTCTCGAGCTGACGCTCGACTATTCGCGTAGCGGGGTGAGAGTGCACCCCGTTCTGAGGGACGGTTACGGATACGCTGTTATCGACGACGAACTCGCCGTTTTTCAGCTTCCCCCTCTGCGATAGCCCCCATCATCACCCGTTTCCCGGCGATACAGCATGAACTGGCAGGAGCGCACCGAAGCCGCGCGGCAAGTCGCCCTCGACATTCTGCAGCCGACTGCGTCCCAACTCGAGCACGGTCTCGAGCTCCATGCCGAGTCGACGGTGTGCGAGTCGTACAGCCTGGGGCTGCTGGCGCCGATCGACGGAGACGCCGTGGCCCGTGTGGCGGTGTCGGGAGCGTCGTCGGCGGAACTGCAGCTGCTCACCGAGAGCATGCGCATGACACGCTGGGCAGCCAGCGATGATCTGCGTGCCGAGTACCGCGACGCCTGGGAGGCATCGGGCGTGGACTGTGCCTTTCAGAACGCCGGCGAAGAAGGCAACGATCCGCTGCGCATGCTCGGGCGCCTGGCACACTACACCCACCTCACCGATCAGATGCGAGACTTCGTCTGTCGCGCCGCCTTTCCCGAAGATGTCGAGGCAGTCCGCGAGGCGGGGAGACGGAGTATCGTGCAGACCTGCAACGGCGTGCCACTGGCAGGGGAGCAAGGCACCGTGGAAGGGGAGCTACGCTACGTGCGGCTGTTCTTCGAACTGGGTTGCCGCATGATGCACCTGACCTACAACCGACGCAATCCAATCGGCGACGGCTGTGCCGAACCTGGCAATGCCGGCCTGAGCGACTTCGGACACGCCGCCGTGGCCGAGTTGAATCGCCAGGGGATCATCATCGACGTGGCCCATTCCGGCTGGCAGACGTGCCTGGAGACGGCCCGGGCCTCGTCGTCGCCTATGGTCTCCAGCCACGCCACCTGCGACGCGCTGAACCATCACCACCGGGCCAAGCCGGATGAGCTGATGAAGGCCATCGCTGACACGGGTGGCACCGTGGGCATTACGAACGTGCCTGCTTTTCTCGGTGGCTCGGGCTGTATCGACGCCATGCTCGATCACCTCGACCATGCGGTAGGTGTGGTGGGGGCTGAGCATGTGACGATCGGTACGGACCGACCCTACGTGGGTGTGCAGACTCAGGACGAGAACGCGAAGGTGCCGGCCCGGAATGGCACTCAGCGCCGTCGATGGGAAGCGCTGTGGTGGGAGGACGACCCGGTGCATCAAGCCGCCTGGAAGGACGAGGGCATGACGCTGAGCACGACGTGGACGAACTGGCCGCTGTTCACCGTGGGCCTCGTGCAGCGCGGTCACAGTGACGAGGACATCCGGCGTATCATCGGCGGCAACATTCTGCGCGTGGCCCGGGACGTCTACTCGGCCAGGCAGCGCTGAGGCACTTCCGGGCGTCACACCAGCCCCCCACACCCAGGACAGCCGAGCTCCGTTGTTCAAGGGAATCTTGCCCGAGGGCATCGGACGCACGATAATGGGCACGTCCCCAACCTATCCGTCCGCATGCCGCAGCGTTTCTCTCGGACCCGTTGAACCATGGCTGAAGGCACAGACCAGGACATCGCCGGTCTTCAGGCGCGCATCAACCAACTGGAGTCTGAAGCCGCCAGAAGAGCTGTCATCGACCGCATACGGTCCGTCATCGGAGGTCTGTCCGACGAGGACTATGAGGTCGTGCTGGAGGCGCTGTTCGAGGCGCTGACGGAGCTGGCAGTACCTTGCCACGGTTTCGGTGTGAATGTGCTGAATCGCGGCGACCGTGCGGTAACGCAGGTTTTCCGCGAGCCCTCTGGTTGGGTCGAGTATCGAACGATGGTCGGCGTGGCTCTCATCACGCAGTTCCAGGGCGCGGACTCGCCGACCTACCGCAGGGACCTGGCCGAAGACGATCCGTACGACGAGGCCATCTGGGCGCTCGACCGTACGCCCCCGATTCGCTCAGTTCTCGATGTCCCATGGTCACGTGGTACGCTGGCCATCAACAGTCCCGAACCCGACGCCTTTTGCCCGCGTGATATCGACGCCCTGGCCATGCTGGCGGCGGTCCTGTCCGAGGCATTCGTCAGGGTAGATGACCTGGTGGCCCTCAAGGACGCGAACCAGCGAACCTTGCCGTCGTGCACAGTCGTCTCGGACGGCTGGCCGGAGCCCAGCAGGTATGCGAGCAGTCCATAGACCTCTTCCGAATGACCGGGGACAGTCGCGGGCAAGCCGATGTGACGTTGACGCTGGGCAACATCCTCGCCCACCAGGGCGAACGGGATGCGGCGCGCAAAGCCTACGAGGCGGCGATGAAGCGCCACCAGTCGGTGGACAGTGACATCGGCCGGGCCAACGCCAGGGGCAACCTGGGCGACCTCAGTCTGCAGACCGGCGATCTGGAAGAGGCCATGAGTCATCACCGGGCAGCACTGGCGCTCCACGAGCAGACAGGCAACCCCGTCGGTCGGGCCAATGCGCTGAGCAACATGGGCAACGTACATTTTCGGCAGCAGAAGTTCGACGAGGCGCAGCGCACTTATAACGCGGCGCTCGAGATCTTTCGACAGATCGAAGTGCCCCTGGGCGAGGCGACGGCCCTCGGCAACCTGGGCAACGTCCTGTTCCGTCAGGGAAAGCACAAGAAAGCCCTCGACATGTACGAGCGTGGCCTGAGTATCCACACGGAGATCGGCAACCCGTACGGCCGGGCGGCGGCACTGACGAACCTGGGAAGTCTGCTGTCCCGAATGGAGCGACGGGACGAGGCCCTCGAGGCGCTGTCAGAGGCGCGCAACGTCTACGAGGAAGTGGGAGTGCGCTCGCAGCGGGCCCAGGCAGTGACCGAACTGATCGAACGTCTGGAAGGCTCTCGGCCGGCAGCGGACCCCGAGGGTGATTCATGAGCCGCTTCGAAGCCGTCATCGGCCTGGTCATGGGAGCTGTCAGTCTGCTCGTGGTTCTGGGCATCGGCGTGCGCTGGATGCTGCAGACCTGGAACCGCGAGGACGACGGCGAGAACATCCGCCCTTGACATTGTGTATCGCGGTTCGGTTTGTTGGACAACGGGTGGCCAGCGGAGCTGGCAGACCAGCAAGCTGGTGGGGATTCACGGGGTTTCTGTTCATCTTTCAGTGAGGTCATCATGATTCGTCGTCGCCGCAACTGACAGCGGAGAGTAGAGCAAAGACAGCGGGCCGGCACCACGTCGGCCGCACGTCACGCCACATCACGTTCGGCGCGCCGTTCTCTCCGTATCCAGTCTGAGAGACGGCGACTTCCGACAACAGCGAGGAGCGGGTAACACGCTCGCTCGGTCATCCGGCAGTCCGGGTGGCCTTTTTTTGTGGTGAGAATGTCAGATGAACGGCAGTGATATCCTGTTCCATGATGTGGGTTTCACCTACGACGGCGCCGTGACGCCGCTGTTGTGCGGAGCGAACGCCCATTTTTCCATGGGTTGGTCCGGGATCGTGGGGGCCAACGGCGCCGGCAAGACCACCCTGATGCGGCTGGCCACCGGGTCTCTGGTACCCACCGAAGGGCGGATCGAGATCACGGAGGGCGCTGTGTACTGTGCCCAACGAACCGACGATGCGCCACGTGATCTTGAAGGTCTGCTCGCCGACATGGACGGGGAAGCCTGGGCGATCCGTGGACGCCTCGGCATCGACGAGAGCTGGCCTGATCGCTGGGACAGCCTCAGTCACGGCGAGCGCAAACGGGCGCAGATCGGCGTGGCCCTGTGGCAGCAGCCGCCGGCACTGGCCATCGACGAACCGACGAACCATCTCGACCGGGAAGCGCGAGGCATGCTCGTGGAAGCCCTGCGACGCTACGCCGGGGTCGGTCTGCTCGTCAGCCACGACCGGGAGCTGCTCGACGGGCTCTGTCGTCAATGCGCCTTCGTCGAGCCCCCGGAAGTCACGATGCGCCCCGGTGGGTACGCCAAAGGCGTCGAGCAGGGGCAACTGGAGCGAGAGACGGCCCTGCGGGACCGGGACACGGCCACTCGGGAGATGAAAAAGCTGGAGCGCGAAGTCGCACGCCGCCGGGTAGAGGCGTCCCGTTCGCACATCAAGCGCTCGAAGAAAGGGCTGGGAAAGGGAGACAATGACGAGCGCTTCAAGCGGAACCTGGCAAGGGCCACGGGGAAGGACAGCCAGGACGGGCGACTGCTCAATCAACTGGGCGGACGAGCCCAGCAGGCGCGTACGATTCGCGATGAGATTCAGGTCAAGAAGGAGCACGACCTGGGGATCTGGGTCGCGGGCGAGCGGTCGCACCGTGACCGGTTGCTGTGGCGGCCTGCAGGGACGATACCCGTGGGCGGTGGGCGCGTACTGCATCATCCCGTTCTGGCGATGCGTCCAGCGGATCGTATCGCCCTGACAGGACCGAACGGCGGCGGCAAGTCGACGCTGCTGCGGGCACTGCTCGGCGACGGACTCAACGTAGCGGACGGTCGCATCGTCTATGTGCCGCAGGAGATCGACAGTGGACGATCACGTCAGTTGCTGACGGCAGCGCGGTCTCTGCCAGGCGACGAACTGGGTCGGCTGATGACCGTGGTGAGCTGCCTGAACTCAAGACCGGCCCGCCTGTTGGAAAGCGAGATGCCCAGCCCCGGGGAGGTGCGCAAGCTGCTGCTGGCTCAGGGCATCGTCCGCAAACCGCATCTCATCGTCATGGATGAGCCGACGAATCACATGGACCTGCCGTCGATCGAGTGCCTCGAGCAGGCGCTGAAGGACTGTCCCTGTGGCCTGCTGCTGGTGAGCCACGATGAGAGTTTTCTGCAGAACCTGGCAACGACGCGGTGGGAGCTGTCCTGGGTTGACGGCGCAGGGGGTGATGCGGAACTGGCGGTGCGGGAGCAGGCGATTATCTGATAAGCAACATCTTTCGCATTTCTGTCCCCGCTGCGGCCTGCAGGCGGTAGAGGTAGGTGCCGGCCGCCAGCGGTCTCCCGGCGTCATCCCGACCATCCCATTCCAGGGCGTGTGTGCCGGCGGCCTGATGTTCGTCCACCAGCCGGCGCACCGTCTCGCCCAGCATATTGAATACGACCAGGACGACACGACCGGACTCCGGCACCTCGTAGCGGATGCGGGTCTGCGGGTTGAAGGGGTTCGGATAGTTCTGCCCCAGGGAGAAGCCGCCCGGCGTCGAGGCTTCGTCCGTCACCGCCGTCACCAGCGAGGATGACCAGGTGGCCTCCTCCATCAGGTGACCGAAGTGCGGCGGCTGCACATCCTCCAGGGGCTGACCGTGACCGTCTTCGGTCCAGCCCTTGGCGTCGACGAGAAAACGGAAGGCCCGGCGGTAGATCAGGCGGGCGCGCACGTCGACGCCGGCGCCGTCATCCGGCAGCTCGAAGGTGTAGGAGCTTTCGTCGACACCGAGAGCGGGGATACGGTTGTCCCACTGGATGCCGACGGCGTCGGTGAAGAAAGTGGGGCCGTTGCCGGCAGCGTCGTGGTTCACCTTGGCGAAGAGTGTTCCCGGCAGGCCGGCGTAGTACCCCTGTGCCGGATCGCCGACGCCGCCCAACTCGTCGATCATCGGACCGGCGCTCTGCCGCAGGAGCTGTCCGTCGTCGCGTCTGCGGGCTTCCACGAGCAGGATCATGTTGCGCACGGTGACGCCGTCCGGCACGTGGTGTCCGGCCTGGTCGTTGGTGATGACCACATCGACGCGCAGACCATCGTCAACGGTGTGGCTGAACATCTCCAGGGAGACGGCATTGTCGAGGTATCGCGCCGTCGTGCCCTCGATGCGGTGGCTGCGGATGGTCTCCGGATCGCGTTCCGGGGCACGATAGCCATACCAGCCTCCGGCCGCGGTGGTGAAGCCGCTGGCGGGCATGTGGCAGTCAACGCAGGTTGCGTAGAGGGGCGATTCCGGATCGCTGTAGGGTGAATCGAGCCACTCCAGGTAACTCGGCTCGGAGATGACCCCATCCTCCTCCTCAAAATCACCGTCTTCGTCCGGGTCGTTCTTGTCCTGATGACAGGCGCCGCACATGGCCGCCGTCAGCTGCGGCTGATAGGAGGGTTTCATGCGCTGCGTGTTGAGGTCGAAGCTGCTGTCGCCCAGCATCCCGTACTGAACCTGATCCGAGATGTCAGAGGGGCGGGTCAGTGTCACCGCGCCTGGATAGAGACCGGGATAGTTCGGCTTGCTCTCGTCGACGTCGGCGATCTTGTGGCAGATCTCGCAGGAGATCCCGTGCAGAGCTCCTGTGGACAGGGCGAAGGACGGATCCAACGGCTGGTACGGCTCCGCTACCCAGGGCTCGGGTTGATGGCAGGCAGCACACTCCGAGGCGGGGTTGTCATGAGCGAAGGCGGAGTCCCTGAGATAGACGAAACCCCCCTCTCCACCGGCCGTACCGGAGCCATCGTAGATATCGTACACCCACGTGTTCGAGCCTGCCCGGGCCATAGCCGATCCGGTCCATTGGTCCGTCTGGTCGGGATGGCATTCGCCGCACTGCATGGGATCGACGAACTCGTAGTTGGGATCGTCGTCCTGCGGTACGGCCTCCAGCCCGATGGTGACGTCCACGGCAGGTTCCTCGAGGCGGACGTAACCGTTGTAGAAGCCCTTGCGGGCGCCAACGATGATCAGTGGCCCCCCTGTGGCATCGGCCAGCTCGAAGCGGCCGGCCCCATCGGTCGTCGTCTGCACCGACGTCGTCTGCAGAGTGACGAGAGCACCGGCGACGGGTGCCCCTGTTGCCACATCCACCACCACACCGGCAACCTGCCCCCACGCCGGCAGGCAGAGGGTGAGCACGGAGACTGTCGACCAGAGGCAACGATGAGGTCTCAAGCGAACCACTACTGCAGCAACAACAGTTTTCGTGTCATCACCTGGCTACCGGTGGTCAGCCGGTAGAGGTAGACGCCGGAAGCCAGCAGTTGGGCGCCGTCGTCACGGCCATCCCAATGCACGCTGTACGTGCCGGCGCTGCGCAGGCCCCGCAGCAAGGTCGTCACACGCTGGCCGGCGAGGTTGTAGACCTCCAGGGTAACCGGCTGCGAGGAAGGCAGGGCGAAGCGGATGATGGTGTCACTGTTGAAGGGGTTCGGGTAGTTCTGCTCCAGACTCACCGATTGAGGCACGGCCTCGGAGCGGGTCTCCGTCACGGCCGTCACGGGCGGTAGGGGAGGGGCTGATGTCACCAGGTGGACCTCGTCGAAGAACATCGTACCCGCCAGGTTGGAGGAGATGCTCAGCAACTCGAGAGGATTGTCGAGGTCGCCGAACTCGTCCAGAGGGATCTCGATGGTCTGCCATTCCTTGCGGGCCAGATCGAGGCCGAAGTCACGCTCGGCGTCGACCAGCAGGGACACCGTACGTGTGGTCAGACTGCGGACGTTGACATCGAATCGGTCCCCTTCCTGGGGCTCGACATCTCCCGGATGGAAAGCGAACCGCAGAGCCCTGTATCCGAGGGTCCGAACCGGTACCGCGGGCCGGAACTCCAGCAGCCACACGCGACTGCGGCGCAGGGGGGCGGCGGTGATGGCAGCCGACGAGGAGCCGGCGAACACCGGCCCACCACCATCGATGACGAGGGGTTCGGCCCCCCGTCCCGACGTACTCTCCCAGCCGCGGCCGAGATCGTCGCCAAGCAGGACCAGGTTTCTCGAAGGTAACACGATGAAACGACGGGTCAGGTTGAGGCTCAGTGGGCCCGCGGGTGAGCCCTGTTGCACGAGGATGCGCAACTCGACGGGACCCACAGGTACGTCTTCGCCGACACGGCCTTCGAAGCGGTATTGCCCATCGTCGACCTTGCGCAGCGGCACTCCGGTGTCACCACCCAAAGCGCTCAGGTCCGCTGTCAGCACGGGCTCTTCGCCGTCGGGTGCCAGGCGCGTGAGCGCCACCGTGCCTGCCAGGCGCTGGCCGGCGACCACCGAATCGGGCACGTCCGGTCCCCACCGGGCAAGCAGCGGACCGGCGGTGACGCGGAAGATGGCCTGGGTGAACCGGTCGCTGCCGACATAGAGGTTGCCGTCACTGTCACTCTCCAGACCGACGGGTTGACCCCAGACCGTAGAGCTGGTGGGATCGGGCCGGAACCCTGTCAGAAAATCTGCAATGCGGCCGTCGGTGCCGTCGGGATTGGCGAAGACGGCGACCACCTTGTAGCCGTCGGAGACGCCGCGGTCGCCGGCGCGCAGAGCGATGAAGGCGGCGTTGCGGAAGCGCGGGCCGAAGGCTCTGTGGGTATAGAAGTGCAAAGCCATGGGCCCGGTGTGTCCCGGCAACATCACCACCGGCCGCTGGATGCTTTCCACCAGCAGCGTGTCCTGGCGGGTGAGGGGGAACACCTCTCGACGGTACTCGTCGACGCTGAAGTCGACCCAGGTGCGGAAGCCGAAGGCCAGCGGCCAGCCGTGAAAGCTGTTCTCCCGCACGATACCCACGTACTCCGGGGGCATGTTGCGGCCGTCGGCAAACCGATCTCGATCGTGGCCGTTGTTGTTGGTCCACAACTCGCCGGTGACGGGATGCAGATCGTAGCCGATGGCATTGCGCAGGCCGCTGGCGAAGATGCGGCGGTTGGAGCCATCCAGGTCAAAGGCGGTGATGGTGGCCCGCTCCGGGTTCTCCTCGCGACACAGATCACAGCTGGATCCCTGGTGGACGAAGAGGATGTTGCGGGCCTCATCGAAGACGAGGGAGTGAGTCACGTGGCTGATCCCGGGTGAGAAACTCGCCAGGTTGTCGATGAAGACCTCGCGCTTCTCGTAGAAGCCGTCGCCGTCTTCATCGTGGAGACGCACGATCTGATGTGTGTCGGCGACGTACATGGCACCGCGGAAGAAGGCCACGTCATTGGGCCAGAAAAAGCCGTCAGCGGCAACGATGATCTCGTCGGCCCGGCCATCACGGTCACGGTCGGGCAAGGCCAGCACGCGACTGGTCGTGTCAGGATCGGGACTCCACTGACTGCCCCGGTTCGTACTCATGCTGACCACGTGCAGGACACTGTCGGGTCCCCAGGCCATGAGCCGGGCCTTGCCGACATCGGTGGCAAAGGTCTGCACATGGAATCCCGCCGGGGCTCGCAGAATTCGATCCTCCATGCCCCGCACGGGCCCGCCCTGAAGGGACAGATCTTCGGTGGGCGAGACGAAGATGGTCCCCGGCTCGACATCGTCGGCGGAGGCGACGATGAAGTCGCGGTAGACCTCGGCGTGGGCGACTGCAGCCAGGCACAGTGCCAGGAAGGTGAGGGCGATTTTCATCTGGGATCCTTGAGTAATGGAAGTCGGGCTGTCCAGGCCGGCTGGCAGGCCCTCACCGAGGATAAGGCGTGCCGGTGCGAATGCAAGAGCAGGCAGCATACCACCGGGCAGGCACAGGCAGCCTGCGTGAGTTGGCCTACCGTCGCGGCACACCCGCGCAGGGGTGGGTTGATCCATCCTGGGGGTGGTGTGTCGGTGGTGACGCCTCCGGAGGCTCGCGGAGACCGGGCAAATTGAGGTACATGTAGTTAAGGAAGCCGATGGGAGAGGCCGATGGCTGTCCAGGACAAGCAGGTTGTCGATGTCCCACGTCCTTCGGTGGACGTCGCTCAGGCACTGGCGGATGATGATCCGCAGGAGCGTGCCCTAGGCCGTTGTGCGGCAGCCTGACTGCTTACGACCACGTGGACATCGCCGCGTCGGATGCCTCGCTGAAGGAGGCTGACATGGCCAGCAACAGCGCTCCGAAGCGGGCCTCGAACTGTGGCTCCGTCAACTCCAGCTCGATGTCACTGGCGCCGGCGGCCAGGGACTCCTCCAGAAGATCCGGTTCCCCAAACACGCCTCCCGTGCAGGCGACAACCACAGGTGCGGCAAGTTTCAGGCGGCGCGCGACGGCACCAATCTTTGCGCCCAATTCACTGAACCCATCATGCACGACGCGGAGGGCGACCTCGTCGTTGTTTCGTGCCGCCGCAAACACGACGGGACACGCTGCTGCGATTCGATCCCTGGTAAAGGCGCCGCCGTAGATGGCCTGGATGATCTCGTGCCAGTCTGCCAACCCCAACGCCACAAGCAGATCGGCTTGCAGGCTTGTGTCGGGACCCGAGCCATCGACGGCGCGAAGGACACTTCGAATCGCCTGCATAACCAGGCCGTGGGCGCTGCCCTCGTCACCCAGAGTCGGCCCCCAACCACCGGCGCGGGCTTCATATCCTTCGGCGTTGCGGCCGACAACGATCGATCCGGTGCCGGCGATACAGACCACACCGGGTGCGCCTCGGTGCGCGCCCTCCAGAGCCGCCCGGGCATCGGTTACGACCCGAACCGTCCTCGCCAGCCCTTTCTGTTCCAGAGCATCGCGCAGCTCTTCCTGCTCTGGCCGTCGCCCGGCACCCGCAACCCCGGCACAGAGGACTTCCGGCAGGTCCGTGGGCCCTGCCTCTTCCAGCAGTCGGCAGATCAACTGGCTGAGCCCGTCAGGGCCAATGACCTGATAGTTGCCCGGGCCCGCCTCGGTGGCACCCACCAGAGTACCTTCGGCATCGGCCAGAACCAGACGGGTCCGGGTTCCGCCGGCATCTATTCCAACGAACAAGAGACTCTCTCCAGTCGGATCTTCACATCGGGGGATACCCAGCGGCGTCAGCCCGCTGCCAGGGTACGCCGCCGGCGACCTGGATCTCCTGTTGCAGAAGGGTGCGCATGGCCTTCAGCGATCCGGCGTCGGCGGAGCGTTCATCCTGCTCATACGGATCCGCGCCGAGATCGAACAGCTCCAGCGGATCGAAAGCGCCGTTGTGCAGCAGCTTGAGGTCGCCCTGGCGGACGGCGTGCTGACACAGACCGAGGAACCGGTCGCCGCCTTCCCGGCGGACCCAGTAGAGGATGCGGTCGGCACAATCCTGTGACTCGCCGCACAGAGTGGGCAGCAGGGATTGGCCTTCGATGTGGTGCTCGACCTTGACACCCGCCGCGGCACAGGCGGTGGGGAAGAGGTCCATGAGCATGGCCACCTGGTCGGTCACCGAGCCGGCGGCGATCTGTCCCGGCCACATGGCACACGCCGGCACCCGCAGTCCACCTTCATACATGTCACCCTTCTCGCCGCGATATGGACCGTTGGTGGCGCCCACATTCATCTGACCTCCATTGTCGGAGGTGTAGACGACGAGGGTGTTCGACAGCTGTCCGGACAGTTCCAGTGTGTCGAGGACACGACCGATGCCGTGATCCATGTGTTCGACGAGGGCGATGTAGCGGACCCGTTCATCTGTGGCCTCCGGCTCGCGCTGCCGGACCCGCTCGACCCAGTCGTCGGGTGGCTGGATCGGCGTGTGCGGGGCGTTGTACGCCAGGTAGAGGAAGAAGGGCTCGTCCTGAGTGGCACGTTCCTCGATATAGTGGACGCCCCAATCCGTGAACAGGTCGGTGGCGTGACCCGCCGGGTCGATCTCCTGTTCATCCAGCTGCATGTAATTGATGTCGTGGCGGAGATGGGTGAGGTAGTCGTCCATCATGTCGCCGAGAAAACCATGGAAGTGATCGAAGCCGCGACGGCAGGGGTGATTCTCCGGGTCCAGGCCCAGGTGCCACTTGCCGATGAGGGACGTGTGGTAGCCGGCGTTCCTCAGCATGGTGGGCAGTGTCACCGCGTCCTGACGGAAGTAGCCCCAGTTGTTTTCGGCGTGGGTGCGGATCACGCCGGGCACGCCGACGCGGTCGGGATAGCGGCCGGTCATCAGCGCGGCGCGACTGGGGGAACAGACGGAGGAGTTGGCGTAGAAGTGGCGAAAGCGGATGCCGTCCCGGGCGATACGGTCCATGTTCGGCGTCAGGATATGCGGTCCCTGATGCATGGAGACGTCACCGTAGCCGTGGTCGTCGGCCAGGATGATGAGGATGTTGGGTCGGTCGGTTCGGTTCATGAGCAACAAGATAGTGACTGTGGACAGGCCGGGCTCCTTCGTGAGGCCGGGTGAGGAGTTCCGGGTCACGGGCACCACGGGCGAGATCGTCATCGAGAAGGGTAGGGGGGCCGTTTGCTGCTGTACTCCAAAGAGCATCTGCAAGGCGAGGAACTGCTCCTCGAGGCCCCCCTTTCGCAGGAAAGCCGACAGTGGGAGAAGATCTGGGAATGACGTATACACCAGCTGAATCACGCTATGACGAGATGCCCTATCGACGTTGCGGTCGCAGTGGGCTGAAGCTGACGGGTAACATGTAACAGTACGTAACATCAGTGTTACATTCACCGCTCGTCAGCAACCGGAGACATCAGTAACCTCTGCCGTAATCTACTGTTTAACAGTTAGTTACAACGCATTTCCCGGCCCGGGTCGACTCTGGTCCGGAGCTTGCATGGGAATCCGCAACTCCATCCCAGGTATCTACCCATGCCAGCCTACGAGCCTTCCATCTCCATCCCCCTGCCACCCAAGTCACGGCAGTATTTGCAGTGGCTGGTGACCCGCACAGGTCGCGACGACGCTCTCGGTGAGGCCGACGTCGTGGCTGCCCTGATCCGCGTCGCCATGCGTCTCGACATCGACGTCGACGGCGTTGCGACGCAGACCGATCTCGAAGGGCGAATCTGGCACTCCCTGAGCCGCGGCGACAGCGGCGCCAGACCGGCTCGAGGGTTGTGACAATGCCAAACCTGCAAACGCCATCCACTCAGAGGAGGGTTCCTATGCATGCTCTCAGGTTCCGGCTCCATCTCACGGTCTGGTTCCTCATCGCCACCACCGCGGCGTGGGGCGCCGTGCCATCCACCTTGTCCGTACAGGGACAGCTGCTGGATGCCGCGGGGGACCCGATCGACGGTGTCGTCGATCTGACCCTGCGGCTGTATCTCGACGAGCTCGACCCGGTCACGAGCGCCGTGCACGAGGAGACGATCACCGGTGCTGTCGTGCAGGGGGGCGTGTTCAGCGAGGAGCTGACGCCAGCGGGCCTGGATTTTGAGGCGCCCTACTTCCTCGGTGTGCAGGTAGGTACCGATGCGGAGATGACGCCGCGCATCGCCCTGACTTCGGCCGCCTACGCTCGCACCGCGGGCAATGTGGAGGATGGCGCCGTGGGCACCGACGAGTTGGCGGACGATGCGGTGACGGGGGCGAAAATCGCCAGCGGTAGCGTAACCACGGATGAGCTCGGTGATGCTGCCGTGACCGGTCCGAAGATCGCTCCCGGATCCGTTGTCATCTCGGTGAATGGACTGACCGACGCAGTAAACCTGCTAGGCGCTGGGGGCATCGCCGTATCGACGAATGGACAGGATGTCACGATCGATGGCTCGGGGGTAGGCGGCGGGGGTGGCGACTGGAGTCTGACGGGGAATGCGGGTACGGACCCGGCGACCGACTTTCTCGGGACCACCGACTCCCGGCCTCTCCACATCAAGGTGGCGAACTCGAACGTTCTGGACCTCGACCTCCCGAACAACCCGACCATCTCGACCCCGAACACGATCAATATCATCGGCGGGCACAGAAACAACAGCGTTGCTGACGCCGTGGGGGGCGCCTTCATCGGTGGTGGCGGTGAATTCAAGAGCGGCCTTCCTCCGGTGAATTACCCCAACAGCGTCACAGGTAGCTTCGGAGCTGTAAGCGGGGGCCGCGGCAACGAGGCCGGGCCCACGGGGGTCGTGTCGGGCGGACAGTTCAACACGGCCGCCGGCACCAGCTCGGCGATCGGAGGCGGCCGCGACAATGTGGCCAGCGGGACCTTCTCGGCCATCCCCGGTGGCTCCGATAACGTGGCCAGTGGAAAGCTGTCCTTCGCTGCCGGCCAGCGCGCCCAGGCCCAGCACGATGGTGCCGTCGTGTTTGCCGACAACACCAACGCGGATCTGGCCTCCACCGGCATCAACCAGTTCCTGATCCGCGCCACCGGTGGAGTCGGTATCGGCACTGACTCCCCCGCCAGTGGCACACAACTCGACGTCAACGGCACGGTGCAGGCCACGGGCCTCTCCCTGCCCACGGGCGCGGCAGACGGCCTCGTGCTCACTTCTGACGCGGCCGGCACCGGCACCTGGCAGCCAGCCGCTGGCAGCGGCGGCGGAGATATCACCGCCGTAAATGCAGGTAGCGGGCTCGCCGGAGGCGGCACAACCGGTGACGTAACGCTGTCTATAGCGGCCGATGGCGTGGGCAGCGCGGAGCTGGCCACCAATGCGGTGACTGCGGACGAGCTCGCTGCCGGCGCCGCCGTCACCTCTGTCGAGGGACTCACCGATGCGGTCGACCTGGTAGCGGGCACGGGGATCTCCATCAGCGATGATGGATCCAGCCAGGTCACCATCACAGCCACGGGAGGTGGCGGAGGGAGTGGCTGGAACCTCACCGGCAACGCGGGCACGGATCCGACGACGGATTTCCTCGGCACGACGGACGGACAGCCGCTTGAGCTGCGCGTCAACTCCAACCGGGTATACCGAATCGAGAATTCCGCTCTGGGTATCCCCAACCTGATCGGCGGTCACGCCGACAACGCCATTACCGCTGGAGTGTCGGGAGCCACAATCGGCGGTGGCGGTAAGGGTAGCCAGGGCAATGTCGTCACCGACGACTTCGGAACGATCGGCGGCGGCCAGGTAAACAAGGCCGGCGACGACGCCGGGGGGGTCGATGATGCCCGGTACGCTACAGTCGGTGGGGGGATCAATAATCAGGCTCGCGGCGCCTATGCAACCGTCGCGGGCGGCAATGGAAACTTCGTAACGGACGCCTACGGATCCGCCCAGGGGGGACACAACGTGGCTCTGGGCCTTGCTGCGACCATAGGCGGGGGTCGACAGAATCAGACCGACGGCCAGGGATCGACCGTTGCCGGTGGTGAGACGAACAGCGCCGCGAGTGCATACGCCACGATTGGCGGCGGATCGGCGAACCTCGCTGGAGGGGCATACTCCACCGTTGCCGGTGGCGGTACAGCCGATCCCGCCGATGCGGCCACGGCCAACAAGGTCTACGACGACTACGGCACCATCGGAGGCGGCGGCGACAACCAAGCGGGCGACGACAGCGACAGCGATCCCACGCAACAGACCTTCGCCACCGTGAGCGGCGGCACGCAGAACGCTGCCGTGAGTGCTTATTCTACCGTGGGCGGTGGCGTCAACAACGTCGCCGGCTCGGGCTTCTCCGGCTCCGCGACCGTGGCGGGCGGATCCAACAACCAGGCCACGGCGACTAGCGCGACCGTAGGCGGTGGGGGCATCAACCAGGCGACGGGCAACCAGTCCACAGTATCCGGTGGCAGTAACAACATTGCCGGAGCCAACAAGGCGACAGTGGGCGGCGGCCAGTTCAACAATGCGAGTGGCGTCGAAGCTACGATCGGCGGCGGCGACTCCAATACGGCCAGCGGAAGCAACTCGACGATCAGCGGTGGGGCCAGCAACGAAGCCAGTACTGTGAACGCGACCGTGGGTGGCGGCGCCCTGAACGTCGCGAGTGGTTTCTCGGCCACTGTGCCTGGCGGACATTCGAACTCAGCCGCCGGGTCGTACAGCTTCGCCGCTGGCCGCCGGGCAAAGGCGCAGAACGACGGCAGCTTCGTCTGGGCAGACGACACCGATCTGGATTTCACCACCACTGCGGACGATCAGTTCCTGGTTCGCGCTGCGGGTGGCGTCGGTATCGGCACTGACAGCCCTGCCACGGAGCTCGAGGTGACGGGCACCGTGACGGCCACCGCCTTCGTCGGTGACGGGTCCGGGTTGACCAACTTGCCCGGCGGCGGCGGCTGGGAGGTACAGGGCAACTCCATCGCCTTTGGCGACTTCGTGGGCACCACCAACACCTTCCCGCTGGAGCTGCGGGCCAACAGCATCGTCGGTCTCCGTATCTCACCGGTGGCGGGACCGACGCCCGGGGTCCTCAACCTGATCGGCGGGGCTGATGTCAACGACACCGGGTTTGGTGTCCAGGGTGCGGTCATCGGTGGCGGCGGTACAGCCGGTGCCGGCAATATGGCGCGTGACAGCTACAGCACGATCGGCGGCGGCACGGGGAACGAAACCGGCAGCGACGATCTGGACCCGGACAACAGCAACTACGGCACGATCGGTGGGGGCCAGGGCAACACGGTCGACGGACCCCACGGAACGGTCGGTGGTGGCACCGGCAACAACGCCGGCACCCGGTCTTTCGTCGGCGGCGGGGACGGCAACACAGCGCAGAACACTTCGTCCGTCGCGGGAGGTACGGGTAACTCGTCGACCGGCACGTTTTCCACCATCGGCGGTGGCCAGAACAACGTCTCAGCCAACCTGAGGACCACCGTGGCGGGTGGCCTGAACAACCGCTCAGAGGGTCTGCAATCCACCGTCAGTGGGGGAAGCGGCAACAAGGCTACCGGGTTGGACGCCACTGTCCCGGGTGGTGATCGCAACGAAGCAAACGGTGACTTCACATTCGCCGCCGGCCAACGCGCCAAGGCCAACGACGACGGGCAGTTCGTCTGGGCCGACAACAACGACGTCGACTTCAACGTCGGCATCGTCAACCGCTTCGCCGCCCGCGCTACCGGAGGCGTGCGCTTCGTCACCGCGATCGACGGTACGGGCGGCGCCACCGCCGGCGTTGTCCTGCCCGCCGGCGACAGCGCCTGGCAGGCGGTGTCCGACCGCAACGCCAAGGAGAACTTCATAGCAACCAACGGACGCGAGATTCTCGACAGACTCGCCGCCATCCCGCTGTCCACGTGGAACTACAAAACCCTCAAGGGCGTACGTCACATCGGCCCCATGGCACAGGACTTCTACGCCGCCTTCCAGGTCGGCCACGACGACAAGCATATCTCCACCATCGATGCCGACGGTGTCGCCCTGGCAGCCATCCAGGGCCTCTATGGGATCGTGCAGGATCAGGAGAGTGAGATCGTGTCGCTGCGGACCGAGGTCACGCGTCTGCGGGCGCAGCTGGTGACGGCCGGTGATCTCGCGGCTCGTCTGGCGGCGGTCGAAGAACAGCTGAGCGGCTCGGCCACCGTGCGCACCGCGGCGTTGCGCTGACGCGGCAGAGAGAACGGAGCGACCATCATGAGACGCTTTCTGACGATCTGCACCGCGGCACTGATGCTGCCTCTGGCCGTGTCAGCGCAGCTGGCCAGCCTGCGTGTCGTCGTGCTCGGCAACGGTGGCGAGCCGTTGGCCGGGGCCGGCGGTAGCGCCAATCTCACCGTGGGACAGACCGCAGCCGGATCGATTACCGGCAGCGGCAGCGGGCTCCTCGGTTTCTGGGGTGCCGCCAAGTTTGCTCAGGCGGGCGATCCGCCTGGCACGGCACTGCTCGATCTGGCGGAGGCCGCGGGGTTCCAGAACGAGAAGTACCCCGTGGGGGCTCGCCTCAACATCACCGGCGGGCTGGTGGCCGCCACCTTCAAGGGCACCTTCGACTACAGCAAGATCCGCCTGGCCGAGAGAGACGTGCGCACGACGGAACTCACCGAGAGCTTCATCGTCGACGCCGATGTGAGGAACAACCCGGGCCGTTTTGCCGTGAGCATCGCCAGTGACACGCCGCTGCCACCCGGGGGCGGGAACATCGTCGATCTGCCGTTCCACATCCGACGGCAGACGACGACGGTGGGCGAGATCATCCCGGTCCTGCTCACCGAGGCGACGCTGGTCTACGACGACGGCACGGTGCTCACCAACGTGATCCCAGATCTCGGCGACGGCAGCATCGAAGTCGTGGAACCGGGGGACGTGAACGGGGATGCCGTGATCGACCTGCAAGACGTGGTCTATATCCTGCGCGTCGTCGCCGGCACGGCGGGCGCACTCACCCCTTTCGAGCTGGCTACGGCGGACGCCGATCGCAACGGCATCGTCACGGTGGACGACGCGCTGTTCCTGATGCGCGGGCTGACGCGGGCAAAGGTCGTGCCCGGTGGTGTGCTCGAGCCGATCACGCTGAGTCTGCCGATGCAGACCGACGAATTCGGCGGCGTCACAGTGCCGGTACAATTCTCGCGCGATGCTTCGGTGAACGCCTTCGACCTGCTGCTCGTCTACGATCCGGACCTGGCCACGTTGGAAGATATCGAGGTGGTGGCTGGCGCCGGCCTCGTCATCGAGAACACGCAGACGCCGGGGATCATCCGCCTGGTGGGTCTCGACATGCACGGGTTCACCACGGTGGACCGGCGGTTCGCGGAAGTCCACTTCCGACGCCGGACCGACGAAGATCCTGTGATCCTGCTGGAGGAAGCGCGTTTCCTCGACATGTCGGGAGAAGCCTACCCGGTCTACCGCCCGGGGGAGGAGCCGGCGCTGCCCGAGGGATTCGAGCTGATTCAGAACTACCCGAATCCCTTCAACCCAGAGACGGTGATCACCTACGATCTCCCCGAGGCGGCGCAGGTCAGCATCTCGATCTACAACGCCCTGGGTCAGCAGGTGGAGGAACTGCTCCACGACCGCCAGCGCGCCGGCCGGCACCAGATCGTCTGGCAGGCGGCGAACCATGCACCGGGCGTGTTCTTCTTCGTGCTGGAGGCCGGGAGTTACCGGCAGAGCATGAAGATGATGCTGGTGAAGTGAGAAAGGGCCCGGCGGCCGCCGGCCGTCGGGCCCTTCTCAGTCGGCTTCGATGCCGGCGAGACGGCGGATCCGATCCAGGCGCTCCACCTCGTTGGCCCGCAGCCAGTCGTCGGCCGACAGCAGCCGCCAGGCCTCGGCGAAATGGGTGACGGAGCTGTTCTCGTCCTCCTGCAGCAGGTAGAGCTCTCCGAGCTCCTCGTGTACGTAGCCGTCCTCCGCTCCGGCATCCTCTGCCAGCAGCGCCAGCTGGATCCGCAGCGCCTCGCTGACTCTGTTCAGAGAGCGATAACAACGGGCCACGCACCAGCGTGCCGTCGAGGTGGCCTCGGCATCCTCTTCTTCGAGGCGGGCGGCGAGTGCCTTCTTGAACATGTCCAAGGCCAGATCATACTCACCGGCCTCGTGGTAGTCCCAGCCCAGGTTGTTCTGAATCGACCCGAGCCAGTGCCGTACGCGGGGTTGGGTCGAGGCCGAGGCGATGTCGATGCCCAGCAGGCTCCAGCGACGTCTGGCCTCGGTGGAGTCGACGGAGATGGCCACCATGTGGGCGGCATCGACGGCATGGTAGTCGACGCCGAACCGCCGTCCGAGTCTGAAGGCTTTCTCGAACTGGGGTACTGCCAATTCACCTTTGCCCGACGAGCGGAAGAGACGTCCCCGTTCGAGCAGGTAGCGGACGCGGGCTACATCGGTGGTCTCATCAAGCCCGGATTCGACCTGGTCCAGCAGCGCGTGCGCCTCATCGAACCGCCCCTGGAGGCCGAGGGTGCGGGCGACCTGCGTCCGTAGCTGCAGATGATAGTCGGCATCACCGGCCGTCGCCGCCGTCGGCAGCAGTGCCTCAAAACGTGCCTGCGTCGCGGCCGGATCGAAGTAGTCCCACTAGGTGTCAAAGTCCGGCAGGAGATCGGCGGGCGCGGCTGTCCTTCGGGCGCACCCGTTGGACAGAGACGCGAGGAGGACGACGAGAACTGCCAGGGGTATTCTGCAGGGTTTGAGCATGGCCTGATAAGGAAGGCCGTTGCTCCGGAGCTCTCAAGTGCCCTCAGATATCCTGCCCCGACTGAATGAGGTACTGGAACCACATGAACAATGTCTGCTTCGTCCGGGGAAACCGCTGCGGTTGACATAGGGGTCCCACCATTCGGAGCTGATATGACTCGCCGGACAAATTGCCGAGATTAGTTGACGGATATGAGTGGACGCGATAACACCGACGAGCCGGCCTGGCTGCTGAGATGGCTGTGGGCGATGGCCCTGTCCTGCGTCCTGATGGTGGCTCTTGGCGGGCTGGTTCGCCTGACACATTCGGGATTGTCGATGGTGGACTGGCAGCCGGTAAGTGGCGTCCTGCCGCCCCTGTCTTCGGACGCCTGGCAGGCCGCCTTTGATGCGTACCAACAGACGCCGGAGTATCAGCAAGTCAACGCCGGCATGTCGCTGGCCGATTTCCAGATGATCTTCTGGCCGGAATTCATCCACCGCATACTGGGTCGGATCGTCGGTCTCATCGTCGCTGTACCGTTGATCGTCGGCCTGCTGCGCGGTCTGTTCCCGGGCCGCTTGCGGATTCACCTGGTCGGCATCGGTCTGCTCTTTGTCGCCCAGGGGGTGATGGGCTGGCTGATGGTCAAGAGCGGGCTGGTGGACGATCCCAAGGTCAGCCCCTACCGCCTGGCCCTCCATCTGGCTCTGGCCCTGACGCTGCTGGCCTGGTGTCTGTGGCTGATCTTCGAACGACGCTGGCCGCCGGCCGTCGGCACCGCCGACAGAAGCATATCACGTCTGGCGCAGGGACTGTTGGCGGTGGTGGTGGTGCAGATCCTCTTCGGCGCCCTGGTCGCCGGCCATCGCGCCGGTTACGTCTCGGCGACCTTCCCGAAGATTCACGGTCATTGGATACCGGAAGGCCTGGGGCGCGACCCCTCGTGGTGGGCGAATATCGTCGCCAATCCGCTGACCCTGCACTTCGAGCATCGCTGGCTGGCCTTCGTCGCGCTGGCGCTGGCCTTCGCCCTGTACTACCGCCTGCGTCAGTCAAAATCCCCGGCAACGTTGCGACGGGCAGGTACGGCACTGTTGTGTGCCCTGCACCTGCAGATCGCTCTCGGCATCGCCACGATCCTGACCTTCGTGCCGATCTGGCTCGCCTCACTGCATCAGATGGGGGCCATCGCTGTGCTCGGTTGCAGCTGGTTGATCGTGCAGCAGACGCGCCGGTAGTCAGCGACCCTGGCGCAGGAGGCGCACGCCGACGCCTCCGTCCGGAAAGTCCTGGGCGCCGCCGTAGCGGAAGGAGGAGCGCTGCCCCATGGCCCCGGCCATGAAGATACCGCTGCGCGTGGAGCGGAAGCGGCCGGTCTCCGGTCCCGTGGGATCGATCTGAGGCTCCTCCGGGTACCGCCCGCTCCAGTCATGGACCCACTCCCAGACGTTGCCGTGCATGTCGTACAATCCCCACGGATTCGGCAAAAGGACACCTACGGGTTGGGCGAAGTGTTTGCCGCTGTCCCAGGTGTTGGTGCGGTACCAGGCGTAGTCGCCCAGCAGCTCGGGGTTGTTGCCGTAGGAGTAACTCGTCGTCGTCCGTGCCCGGCAGGCGTACTCCCACTCGGCTTCGGTGGGCATGCGATACAAGGGAAGGCCCTCGAAGTCGTTCATGGCGGCGATGAGATCCTGCGAGTCATCCCACGAGATGAAGACCGCCGGATGATCCGGGTGATCGACCACGCCCGGCAGACCGAGCCACGGCTTGGTTCCCATCACGTCTTCCCACTGACGCTGGGTGATCTCGTAGGTCCCCAGGTGGAAGCCGCGGCTGATCGTCACCTCGTGCCGCGGTCCTTCGAAGGGCATCATTTCCTGCATCATCTCCGAGGCGCCCATCATGAAGGATCCGGGTTCGATCCAGATCATCTCCAGTTCGCCCCCGGGCATCGGAAAGCTGGCACTCTTGACGCGGGCCGCGGCGCCGGCGCCCGGCGCCGGCTCGACGTTGTCGCCGTCGACGGAGCCGAACTCCTGCAGGGGGATGACCTGCACATCCTGACGGTCGCCGAAGCGTTCGCGAATGTCGTACGGGTTGTCCACCGCCACGTACAGCACGCCGGCCTGCGTGTCGACATCGATGCAGTGCGTCGGTTGGCCGAGCAGGCGGTAGGTGGTCACCCGCTTCAGGGTGGCGACATCGAAGACCATGACGAAGCCGGCGGTGTGGGAGGCCCCCGCGGCATCGCTGGCGGCCACGTAGATGAAGCGATCATCGCTGGTGACAGCGCGGGGAAAGGCACCCGTGGGCAACTCGCCGATCTTGATCAGACCGTCCACGGAGAAGACTTCAACCATGTCGATGCGCACGTTGGCACGGCTGTCGACGAGGCCGTGGGTGATCACCTCCTCCGGGGTCACCAGTTCGCCCGCGCTGATCGTGTACACCCGTTGTCCGTCACGACTGACGTGGAGATCGACAATGGGGCCGCGGGTTTCGCGCTGCTGCAGGTAGCGGACCTTGGCCAGGTCGGTGAGGTCGTACTGGAAGATGCGATCCCGTGTGGCGATATAGAAGTGGGAACGATCTCCGTCCGCCTCCAGCAGACCCACGGGGGGGATCACCTTGTCGAAGACTCGTCGGTCCAAGTCGAAGCGCCGGGTCTCGCCGTCGTCGTTGAAGCTGTCAGCCAGATCCAGAGTGGAAGACACGAAGAGCGACGGATCGGGGCCTGTGACCACGTACGCCGGCGTGAACTCCAGCGGGATCCGGTCGACCTGTTCGCCAGCATCGAGATCGACGACGGCGACTTCGGCTGCCCCCAACAGGGCCACGTAGAGCCGGTTGCCACTGGCATCCAGGGCCAGATCGGACGGCCGCGAGCCCAGGGCCAGGCGCCTCTCGATCTGGTGCGAATCGCGGCCGATGACGTAGAGCACACTCCTGTCAAAGTCGGTGGCGTAGACGTAGGGTCGTTTGGGATCGGCGACGATCTCGGAGATGGGGGAGCCGATGGTGATCAGCTCCAGCTCCGCCTCATTGCGGCCCCAGACCTGTTGACCCGACGTGGGCAGGTCGGTGCCACAGCCCGCCATGGCGAGCAGCACCCAGCCGGACAGGCCGATCCTCAGCAGGGCCCGCAGGTAGTTCGGGACAGTCCCCATTCCAGTTCTCCTAGTTCGTCTCGGCCTCGGCGGCGGCGACGGTCAACATCTGGTCGGCCGCCAGATCGAGCAACTCCTGCGTGCCCCCGCCCGGCCAGCGGATGTGCACGCGCTCCACGCGTTCATTGCCGCCCAGACCGAAGAACAATCGCGTGTCGCTCTGTGACAAGTAACTCGACCCGCTGTGTACCTCGCGGATCATGCTCAGGGTTCCGGTTTCGACCTGCACCCGGGCGCCGATGGCATCGCGATTGTCTCCCCTGCCGACCAGCCGCAGTCCCAGCCAGTGCTCGCGGTTGCCACCGTCGTTGCGCAACAGAGCGGGCGCCGCACCGGCGTTCATGACCAGGATGTCCTGATCGCCATCGTCATCGTAGTCGGCGACGGCCACACCCCGGCTGACTCTGGCATCGCCAAAATGAGGCCCCGACTGCAGCGAGACGTCGGCGAAACGACCATCACCCTCGTTGTGAAATAACTGGTTCGGCTCTTCGAAGGCGAGCCCTTCGGTAAGGATGTCGATGTTCTCATGGACGTGTCCGTTGGCGACGAACAGGTCGAGGTAGCCGTCGTTGTCATAGTCAAAGAGTCCGGCCCCCCAGGCGACGAAGCCGAAACTGGGCAGGGCCAGTTCGGCCTGGACGGAGACATCAGAAAAACTGTCGTCTGATTCATTGTGGTAGAGGGCGTTGTATTCAAAGATAAAGTCAGTGACGAGAAGGTCGAGACGGCCGTCGTTGTCATAGTCGCCGAATTCGACGGCCATGGCGCCCGATTCGGCACCCGACTCGTTGTACGCCACCCCTGCCCACAGGCCGATTTCGGTGAACTTCTCGCCATCGTTCCGGTACAGATGGTTTGGCGTGCGATCGTTGGCGACAAACAGATCCGGGTCGCCATCGTTGTCGTAGTCGGCGAAACCACAGCCCATGGCCTTGCCCAGGTTCGGGTTGAGGCCGACCTCGTCGCTGACATCGGCGAACACACCATTCCCCTGATTCTGGTAGAGCACGTCCGCCTGGGCACCGTAATCCCGCGGCCCCGGATACAACCGGAAGCCTTCGCGGAGGGA
The DNA here is from genome assembly GCA_036011085.1 of Candidatus Latescibacterota bacterium. Classification (GTDB taxonomy): domain Bacteria; phylum Latescibacterota; class UBA2968; order UBA8231; family UBA8231; genus UBA8231. The sequence goes on along the minus strand of DASCMS010000135.1, from coordinate 22,836 downwards.
CACGAGATTGCGCGCCGCAACCTGCTCCAGGTCGAAATCCAGATAGTTGCCGACGAACAGGTCGAGATCTCCGTCCACGTCGACGTCGGACCAGGCGACGCCGACGCTCCAGTCTGCATGATCCACCCCGGCCTGCGCGCCGACGTTCGTGAAGCGTCCCGCTCCCTGGTTCTGGTAGAGCACGTTGGCTCCATAGTTGGTCACATACAGATCGACATCGCCGTCGGCATCGTAGTCGGCGGCGGCGCAGCCCATGCCGAAGCCGCGGTCGCCGGTGCCCGACGCTGTCGTGGCCGGTGCGAAGCTGCCGCCCCCCCGGTTGGTATAGAAGGCGTTGGCGGCGCGTTCCTCGGGGGCTCCGGCCAAATCGTACCCGTTCACCAGGTACAGGTCCTGATCGCCGTCGCCATCGGCGTCAAAGAAGCAGGCGCCGGCACCCGTCGTCTGCAGGATGTTCCGCAGAGAGCCCTCGCCATAGGTGTGTTCGAAAAGAATACCCGCCTGTCGGGTGACGTCGGCGAATACGGGCAGCCTCGGGCGCAGCTTGACGATGCCCACTTCATCCATCTCCAGCACCTGCACGGCGAGTCGATACACCTGCCCCCGCAATCCCTCCCGCGGGATCTCGATCCGTTCGCTCCAACGCCGATAGCCGATCATGCTCACCGTCAAATCATACGTACCCGGGAGAACGTCGAGATCGAATTGGCCTTCGGTGTCACAGAACGTGCCGAGGGAGTCATTCAGGGAGACGTTCGCCGCAGCCAGCGCCTGGTCATTCGAACCATCGAGCACCTGTCCGGCAAACGGAACGGCCAACGCCGGGGACGCAGCCAGCACGGCCCACAACCAGACGAAGCGGCCTCTAGTACCCCTAGTACCCATAGTAGTACAGTTGTGTGAACAGCCGGTCGTCCTGAGGCTGGATGTCCGAGGCAAAGTGGTGCCGCCAGTGCAGCCGCACCGTCAGCAGCCGCGCCAGCGATCGCCAGACGCCGATCGTGGTCTGTGCCCGCACGGCATCGTCGGCAGAGCGATCCTCGTCCCAGAGGCGCGCCTGGGCCTCGATTCCCCAGAGTGGGTTCGAGGGCAGGATCTGGTTCCAGCCGACGAGGACACCTCCCACGGGCGTCGTCTCATCGGCGCCGAGGGTCAGCTCCGCCTTGAGCACGGTGAACGGTTCGTGGTACATGTAGACCAGATCGCCGGCCATACGCCAGCGGCGCTGCAGGTCGGATGACCGGCCGAAGCGGGCGACGTTGCCGTAGAGCATGGAAACGCCGTACTGCACATCCCGGTAGGTGGGCATGCCGATCCGTCCGCTCCACAGATGGCTGCCCCGCTGGCGCCGAAGATCGTGGGCCATGCCGAGGGTTGCTGCCGTTTCGAGGGCAAACTCCCCCCAATCCGCCTGCATGGCGATGCCCCAGTCCTTCTTGAAGCCGAGGTCGAAAGCGGCCAGGGGTTGCAGCGTCTCGCCTCGCGGTTCGGCGATCGGATTGAGACCGAAGGGCAAGGGGAAACGACCCAGCCGCACTCTCAGATCGGAGACGGGCTCGACGTAACGGACCCAGGCATCCTGGAGCCGGACCTCGGACCGGTCCTTCTGCGGATCGTACACCAACTGTAGATACAGATCGATGGCGTCGACATTCCACTCGCCAGGATGGGGATCGGCCGCCTTGTACAGATACTCGAGGCCGGCGGAGCTGTTCAGTGGCGTGGGATGGAAATCGAGTCGCGCTTCTTCGCGAGAATAGAGAGCGGCGAGGTTGACCTCGCGATAGAGCAGCTTGCGCTCGGTGGGAAAGGCCGGCGACATCGCCCCGAGCAGGATGACAGCGAACGGGAGCAGCCAGGACCTGCCCATGGAGCGGATCAGAACGTGAACCCGGCTCGGGCCGTGATCCCGCGGAAGTCGTCGTCCAGCCAGCTGCGCCCGGGCGTCTGGCCTCCCAACTGGTCTTCCAGCCAGCCGGCTTCGGCGGGGTCACGATCGTGCAGCTGCTCGAAGAAGAAGCCTGCCGACAACGAGATGGGAATCCCCGTCAACGCATAGGTCAGTTCACCACGACCGGCGAAACCACGGGGAGAGCTGCGCCCGAACCAGCGGCTGTCCAGTTCATTGTCGTCAAAGAGCATCTGGTACTGGTAGCGACCGGCGGCTTCTCCCGACAGTTCGGGGAAGAGGGACAACTCGCCGCTGAATGTCACTTGGCGATGTACCGGAAGTCGGGGCCTGACGGAGAGTCCCCAGCCACGCGCCTCATTGACGACCCGCTCGACACCGGTGCCGTATAGTCGCTGATCGGAGTTCAACTGAACATCGGAGACGAGCTCGTACTGGCTGAAACGGTAGACGGCGGCCACGCCGAGCCAGCCGAGTGGCCGGAACTCAAGGTCGAGGACCAGCTCCTCGCGTCCGTCCTCGACGGCAAAGTTCTTCCGGCTGCGAAACAGAGGGTCCGACAATGGTGACGCCCCCGCAGCGCTGAAGTCCCCGGAGAGGTACGAAGTCCCCAGAGACCAGCGACCTCCGGGCAGATGCACGCGTACGTCGGGTCCGGCCTGACCGGCGCGCGGGGTCATCTCATAGTCGCCCCACTGCCACTGGCCGTAGTAGTAGCGGACGTCCACATCGAGACGGAGCTTGCTCTCGGCTGTGGCCCCGTCGACCACGGAGGCCAGCAATATCAGCGGGCAGAGCCACGAAATTGCGGTGTGTGGGAATCCGGCCAAGTCTCAGGTCTCGTTCGGGTTGCGCGGGCGTTGTGACTAAAACAGGATAAATATACGCGTGTGTCCGGGTCTGCGGTATTGCGCGACGTCGAAGTCTCAGAAAGACCTCTTGTGGGACACTGTTGTCCCACATTTCGGGGGGAGTGGAGCCTGTTGGTCCGTGTGCGGCACTGCAAGGACAATGAACAGCCTGGGGCACATGATTGGCGGTTCGATTTGGCTTTGCGCCCAAAGAGAAACACGCCTATTCTGGAATCATCGGATCACCATCAATTCTGGAATCATCAGGATCGAAAGCCGCCCATGCCGAATCCCGCGTTCCAAGTCGCATACGTCATCGACCGCAGGAATGACATCCTGTGGTTCCTGGCGTTGCCCTTTGCCGCCGTTCTCTTCGCCGTCTTTGCCCAGCAGAATCTCCCGGGGGGGGCACTGGTAGGGGTCACCCTGTGGATCACCGTGCCCCACTTCATGCTCACCGGGGTGCGTCTCTATGGCACGCCGGAGGAGTATTCACGCTGGCGTGATCGGCTTGTGTGGAGCCCCGTCCTGCTGATCGGACTGGCCTTCGTCCTGATCAAGTACGCACCCCTGACCCTGGTGCTGCTCATCCTTCTGTGGGACCACCAGCACAGCTTCATGCAACAGCACGGCTTTGCCAGGATCTATGACCGCAAAGCCGGGGCGGGGTCGCTGTCCACGAAGAACTTCGACCTGGCTTTCAACTGGATCTTCTTCGGCAACATGCTGATCGTGTCGCCGCTGTTCTCCACAATCTGGGTGAGCATGCTGCACCAGTGGCGGATTCCCATCGGCGCTGAGAGCGTGGAGATGATCCAGTCGGTGTCCTGGGTGATCACCGCCGTCTACGGCCTCGTTTACGTTGCGCACGCCGTGTACTGTGTCCGTCAGGGGCATTCGCTGAATCCGCTGAAGTACCTGTTCCTGCTGGCCAGCTACTTCCTCTGGTACTACACGAGTTTCACCAGCGAATACCTGATGGTCTACGCCGTAGCCCATCGCATCATGCACGGCGTTCAATACAACGTCATGATCTACTACTTCAACAAGCACCTGTCCGAGCGCAATCCCGAGCACCCGTCACTGCTCCGCTACCTGGCCCAACCGCAGAACATCGTGGTGGGCATTCTGCTCTGCGTGGCCTGCACGATCGTCTGGGTGGTGCTCACCGAGGGCCATCTGCGAGACTTGGGCTTCGGCTTCGTCGGGTTCGGCGGGAACTTCGATCTCTTCAGCTTCTCGCTGATCAGCTCTGTCGCCATGATACACTACTGGTTTGACGCCTTCATCTGGAAGACCCGCCAACCCGAGATTCAGAAAGGTCTGTGACGATCATGGTCAGCTGGTTTCGTAATCTCTCAATCGTGATCGCCATCATGGTCGCCGCCGGGATCATGGCCCTCGTCGAGCGGGGCCAACTCCGTGAGCATGGGCACATCGTGCCCCGGACCAACGTCAAGGCGCTGCCGCAACTGCAGGAGGAACATCTGCTGGTGTTGGCCGAGAAGCTGCTCGAGATCCACCCGACTCGCGCCGAGTCGAACCTGCTGATGGCCAAGGCCATGATCGAAGCAGGCAAGCCCGACAAGGCACTCAGGTATCTCGAGATGGCTCTCGAGGCCGAGCGTCACGATCAGCGCCTGCTCTTTCTCTACGCCCAGGTACTGATCGACACGGGGGCGGAGATCGAGAAAGTCCAGGCTGTGGTGGATGAAATGCGGCGCTACTTCCCGCGCACGCGGGAGAAGGTGGAGACCTACTTCGCCCGGGCAGCGGGTGGACGTCTACGCTTCGACGCCACCTACTAGCCAGCTGGCTGGTCAGCCTACTGGTCGATTACCAGGCCCGGCAGTCCCATCCGCTCCGCCCGGCTCTGGATGGCGGCTGCCATCTCCGGGCGCAGGCGGGCGGCCTTTACCAGGTGCGTCCGGGCCGACGCCTCGTCACCACTCATCAGCAGCGCCACGCCCAGATTGAAGTGGGCATCCGGATACTCGGGGCGGATCTCCAGCGCGCTGCGGAAGTGGCCGATGGCGCGCACCGGATCCCTCTGTGAGTTCAGCGTGATGCCCAGGTTGATGTGGGCCTCGGCGTAGTCGGGCTGTAGTCGAAGGGACTCCTCGAGATGGGAAATACCTTCGCTGACGCGGCCCTCCCGGACGTAACACATGGCCAGGGAATGGTGGTTGGCGGCGTGCTCCGGATCCGCCAGCAGCATGGTCTCCAGTCCTGCCGTCTCCTGCTCCAGCCATTTCTCCAGGTGATGTCGCTTGAGATAATCCAGGTCGTCCACATCGTCAGAGACGACCTGCAGCATCACGTCGGCCATCTCGTCCATGGAGCCCCTGCCATAGTAGACGGTGATGGGTGGCTCGTTCGGGTTGGCAGGATTGTCTGACGAGTTGTCGAATTCGAACTGGGCCACCAGCTCCGTTCCCCGTGGCAGGAAGACCGGTTCGGCATAGCGGTACTCATCCTGCCAGGCGAAGTCCCAGTTCTCGCTGATACGGATCAGCCACTTCTTGCTGCCGTCCGGCAACAGCGCATAGGCGGAGATCAGCGTGCCCAGATAGTGAGCGTGCGGGTAGACACTGATGGCCTCGACGTCGACGGGCAGCACGTAGCGATCTTCGAGGTAGTAACTCTTCTCACCCGGCGGAATCACGAGATCCTTGCGGCTCAGGCGCACGAGGGCGGACTGGTGTGTCGGCGGATTGTCGGTCATGAAGAGGCCAACACGGGAGCGCACCTTCTCGGGCTTGCCTGAGGGCAGCATGTGGAGCTGCATGACCAGGTCCACGCCGGACTCCAGGGGCCACGCCAGCCTGGGATCGCGACGAGGGGTCTTGCCGGCGGTCCAGCCGAGAAAGTGTCCACTGGGTCCCTGGACGTCGCCGAAGTCCATGCTGCCGAAACCGAGGCCGGCCTCGCGGCGATCATGCTCGGCGGCGCGGCCCGACTCGTCGAGCATGATGACGGCATGATGCACGACCAGGTTGTTCTGCGGACGGAATTCGATGGCCTCCACGTACTTGCCGCCGGTGCCGTCCCAGGGGATGGGGAGGACGAAATTGCGGTACACGTCGAGCCCGTCGGCAACCAGGTGGTAGTCCTCCCCGAGCTCGACCAAGATATCCGGTTCGCCGAGCTGCCAGCCGTAGGTCCACTTCGGCGCCGGCGGCAGATCTTTCGGATCACCTTCGAGCTTGCCGTCCTTCACCCACTGGGCGAAGGCGTCGATCACGTCCTGCGGCAAGTTGCGGTCACCGACGAAATCACCGTAACCGGCGTCGGGCGGCCAGGGGGGCATATAACGCGAACCGGTCACCTTGACGATCTGCTTGGCCCGATCCTCCACATCCGCGTAGGTGAGAAGATCGAAGGGGCCAGCCTGACCGGGACGGTGACAGGGAGAACAACGTTCGTGGACGATGGGTGCGATATCGCGGTTGTAGGTCAGTGGTCCCGGGTCCTTGACGGACGGTGCGGGTGGTTCGGTCTCCGGTTGGCAACTCAGCAGCGCCATGGCGGTGACAGGAATCAGCAAGGCGGAAAGGATTCTCATCCTGTCGGCTCCAGATCGGCGATGAAACAGCCTACGGCTGGTGTGCGGGAGGGGGTCATCGGACCCCCGGCGAGTGCTGCTTCGAGTACAGTTACCAACTCACGGCGCGTGGCCTGCGCCCGTGCTTTGCCGAAGTCGGTGTAGCGATTGTCGATTCGTCCCTTGTAAACGAGCTGACCGTCAGCCAGGAAGACAGCGGCTTCGGGTGTCACCTTGGCCCCCACTCTGGCGACCAGTTCGTGCCTCAGATCGCGCAGGGCGTTGAGACCCAGGCTGTACTCCTTCATATGTCTCTCGATGACATCCGGTCGCTGCGCGGGATCCACGTAGACGAGCCAGAAAGATACGCCTTCGGGGCTGAAGCGTTCGTAAATGCGCTGCATCTCCGGAGCGTACCGATTCGATGTGGGGCAGTCAGCCCGGACGAAGATCAGGACCACGGGCACATCGCCATTCAGAGGATCCACAGGGCGTCCGGCGAGATCGAGGACTCCCGTCGATGGTACGGACCACCACCATATAGAGGCCGTGATCAGCACGAGACCGATCACCAGGGAGACATAGATATTCCTGATCGACATGGATCTCTCATTGAGTAGTGGCTGCCGACAGCGCTCGAATGTGCCAGGAAAAGCGAATTCGATGCCCAGCCCGATGCGCCAGAGAGGGCTGACCTCGACAGCACGGGCCGGTGAGACACAGATGTCCCATGCTGGCGCAGCAGGCAGCGATTTGGCGAGAATAGCCGAGGAGTATCCGGAGGGCAAGGCCGAGGAATCGGTCACTGACCAGGTACATTGCCGGCGGGCAGTTCTAGACCGTAGTTCCCCCGCATGAATGATTCCCCACAGAAGACCGATCTCGCTCTGGGCGTGGACACGGGAGGCACCTACACCGATGCCGCACTGGTGACGTGGCCCGAGACAGAAGTGGTGACCAGTGCCAAAGCTCTGACAACACCTGCCGATCTGGCTGTGGGGGTCTCCGGAGCGATTCACAATGCTCTGGCAGATGCCCCCGATGGTGCCACCCGTCGTATCGGTGTTGTCGGCCTGTCAACGACGCTGGCGACGAATGCCATCGTCGAAGGGGTGGGAAACCCCGCGTGCCTGATTCTCATCGGGTACGATATCGAATTGCTGCGCCGCTTCGATCTCGAACGCCATCTCGTCACCGACGACGTCGTCTTCATCACCGGCGGCCATGATGGCGCCGGCGAGGAAACCGCCGTCCTTGATGAGGAGGCCCTCATCGCCGCCGTGGCTCGGCGCCATGGGAAGGTCGACGCCTTTGCCGTATCCGGTTACTTCTCGGTGCGCAATCCCGCTCACGAGAACCGTGCCCGCGAACTGATACGTGACCACGGAGGGGATCTGCCCGTCACCTGCGGCGGCGATCTGACGGGGGAGCTCGACTCGGTTCGCCGGGCGACGACGGCGGCCCTCAACGCCCGACTCATCCCGTTGCTGAGCGGCCTGGTGACGACGGTACGCAGTACGCTCGACGAGGTCGGTGTGCAGGCGCCGCTGATGGTCGTCAAGGGAGACGGTTCCATGGTCAGCGCCGAGTTCGCCCTCGAGCGCCCCGTGGAGACGATCCTGTCGGGCCCGGCGGCCAGCGTCGTCGGCGCCTGGCACCTGGCAGGCCGACGTGACGCCTGGGTCGTCGACGTGGGGGGCACGACCACCGACATCGCCGTATTGAGCGACGGTCTGCCCCGACTCGATCCGGAGGGCGCCCACGTCGGCGGCTGGCGTACGATGGTGGAGACCCTGCACGTGCACACCGTCGGTCTGGGAGGCGACAGCCACGTTCGCGTCGACGAACATCGGCGCATCAGTGAGGCTCTGCAGGTGGGACCCCGGCGTGTTGTGCCCCTTTCGCTGCTGGCCCAGGAGCACGATGGTGTCATCGCCGAACTGCGCCGCCAGCACGGCGCCGGCGCCGAGGAATACCCGGGGGAGTTCGTCCTGCCCCTGGCCGGCCAGGATGGGCGCACGAGTGAGCAGAGTCGCCGCCTGCTACAGGAAATCGGCGGTGTGCCCCGGTCGCTGACGTCCATGGCCGAGGCCTCGACGTACGGCCGCCTGGCGCTGGCGGGCCTCGAGGAGCTCGAACGTCGCCGGCTCGTCGTACGTGCCGGTTTTACCCCGACCGATGCCCTGCATGTGCTCGGGCGCTATCACGCCCACGACGGCGAGGCAGCACGGCTGGGCGCGGAACTTCTGGGACAATTGATGGGTCTCTCGGCGGAAGCGTTCTGCGAGCGCGTTGTCGACGGTGTGTCGCGACGCATCGCCGTCGAGGTGGCGGCCAAAGCCCTCTCCGACGAAGGCACCGAGCCCGGCTGGGAGCAGGATGCGGGCGCCGAAGCGCTGATCGCACGAGCCTTCGGTGAGCACGAGGGGTCCGACCTGAGTACCCGCTTCGAGTTGCGCCGTCCTCTGGTTCTGGTGGGGGCTCCCGTAGAAGCCTACGGCCCCGGCGCCGCCGAACGCCTGCACACCGAACTCGTCGTGCCGACCCACGCGTCGGTGGCCAACGCCGTGGGGGCAGTGGCCGGTGGTGTCGTGCAGCATCTGCGTGTGCAGGTACGCCCCACGGAGCGGGACGGCATCTTCCACGTGCTGCTGCCGGACGGTATCGTGGCGGTACGCTCTCTCGAGGCCGGCGTCAGGATTGCCCATGAACGGGCAACAGCTTATCTGCGAGACCTCGTACACCGAGCCGGCGCCGACGGCGTCGATGTCGGTGTGGCGCGGAACGACCTGACCGCCCCCATACGCGGCGAGTCCGGAGTCGCGCTGGTGGAGACCGAGCTGGTCTTCACCGCCGTCGGCAAACCTCTCCTCTAGACAACTACACCTCCACCGTCTTCCAGCGACCCCTCCGGAACTGCCAGTAGAGGGCGACGCCCCGCAGCGTCAGGTCCAGGGCCATCACCAGCCAGACACCGGTCAGTCCCCAGCCCAGCCAGCGCGTGACGAGCAGGGACAGCGGCACGCGCAACAGCCACACCGACGCGCCGTTGACGAGCATCGGTGTCAGCGTGTCACCGGCGCCGCGCAGACTTCCGGCAAAGACCATCATGGCCGCCAGCAGCGGCTGGACGACAGCGATCAGACGCAACGGCGTGCTGCCCATGGCGATGACCTCGGCCTCTTCGGTGAACAGACCCATGATCTGCGGCGCGGCGACGAAGAACACGACCCCCATGAGCGACATGAAGACGGCGGCGATGCCGAAGCAGAGCATGGCGTCCTTCTCGGCGCGGTCGTGGTCTCGTCCCCCGAGGCCCTGGCCGACCAGGGTCGTGGCGGCCATGGCAAAGCCCCAGCCGGGCATGAAGGAGATGGACTCGCCATTGAGGGCGATCTGGTGTGCGGCGTAGGCAACGGTGCCGAGGGAGGCGACGATGCGCACCCAGACGAGCATGCCGAGGCGGAAGATCAACTGGTCGAGGGACGCGGGCAGACCGACGCGGAGAATGCGTCGGGCGATATCGCCATCGGGTCCGCGCCAGCGCAGGCGCAGGCCGGCGCGACCCTTGAGCAGCAGGGCGACCACCAGCAGGCCACCGATGGCACGGCCTGCCGTGGAACCCCAGGCAGCGCCCTGCACGCCCAGAGCCGGGATGGGACCGACACCTTCCACGAGGGTCCAGGCAACCGAGATGTTGACCACGTTGACCACCGCCATCACGAGTAGCGGTGTGCGGGTGTCACCGGCGCCGCGCATACAGGCGTTGCCGACGAACATCATGGCCGAGATCGGTGACGCGACCATGACGATGCGCAGATAGACAGCGCCCTGCCGCAGGGCCTCGTCACGTGCTCCCATCAGTACCATCGCCGGTTCGGCGAAGGCGATCAACAGGGCGGATGCAACCAGGCCGCAGGCGCAGGCGATGGCCAGTGCCTGGCCGACGACACGATTGGCACCGGCCAGGTCGCGGGCGCCGATCATGCGTGCCGTCAGCGCCGGCGCCCCCGTACCGACTGCCGTGAACAGTACCATGGACGCCATCGACCACTGCACCCCGAGGCCGACGGCGGTGAGGGAGGCGGAGCCCAGATGGCCGACCAGGTAGGTGTTGACCAGGCCAACAAGCATGCCGAGCAGCATTTCGCCGGCGGAGGGCACGGCCAGTCGCAGTACGCGCCGGGCGCGCTGCCACGAGCCAGCTGCAGGGCCGGTCAATCCAGCGACACCGCCTGCGCCATGGCCAGCAGGTTCTGTGGCGACACGTTGGGCAGCACGGCCTCGTGGCTGGGACTGACGATGAGTCGCGGGCCGAGCAGGGCCTTGACGCGGCGCACATCGGCGGCCACATCCTCCGGCTGGCCGTTGACGAGCAGGTCCTGGGTGTCGATGCCGCCGACGAAGGCCAGAGCCCCGGAGAAGTCACCGGCCAGACGCTCGGCTTCCATGTTGGCGGCGCGTGCCTGCAATGGGTGCAGGGCATCGACGCCCATGTCGATGAGATCGGGGATGACCTCGTGGATCGAGCCGCAGGAGTGCAGGATGACGTGGTAGCCGGATTCGTGGGCCAGTGAGGTGAGCTGGCGGAAGTAGGGGAAGACGAACTCGGCCATCATCTCGCGGCTGATGAGCAGGCCGCGCTGTGTGCCGAAATCGTTGCCAAAGAAGTAGGCGTCAACGAGATCACCGGCGACGGCGAAGAAGCGACGGTTGGCTTCCAGGTGGAAGTCGACGACGTGACGGGTGACGGCATGTACGACGTCCGGATGGGTGTACATCTTGACGAAGTAGTTCTCCATGCCGAAGAAGTCGGCCACATAGTGGAAGAAGGGGCACCAGAAGCCGCTGGGGCGATAGACATCGCCGGCCTCCCGCAGCCGGGCCAGGGTGTCGGTGAAATCGAGGTAGTCGGGGTTTGGCCAGTCGAAGGCCTCCACTTCGTCGACACTGTCGCAATCAGCGAAGACCCCTTCAGCGGCCAGCTCCCGGCCCTTGCGCTGCATGTCGAACATGGGTCGACCTTCGGGGTGACGGTAGGCGGTGGGCCGGATCCAGCGCATATCATCGCCCAGTTGCTGCAGGATCTGTTCGTGATCGTCGGTGTTGAAGTGACGTTCGAGGATCGGCCAGGTGTCGGCGTGGGGATTGCCGAGCCAGAAGCCGCAGCGATCGGCGGGTTCGCCGGCGACGATGGCCTGCAGACGTTGACGGTGGTTCATCAGTTGGAGACCCGATTGATGGAGCGAGCCGCGAGGGCCCTGGTGGAGGCGACGACTCCGGCGGAAGGACAGGGCCTAATATGTCTCTTTCCTGCACTGGAGGCACCACCTTCGGGGTGTAACTATACTCCTGCCCCATGAATCGTGATATGAGCGTGGACCTGGAAAACCGATACCCATCGATCGCTGAGCTCCGGCGGAAGGCACGGCAGCGGATACCGCACTTCGCCTGGGAATATCTCGACAGCGGCACGGGTGCCGACGAGTGCATGCGGCGCAACCGCGAGGCCCTCGAGGCCGTGAGGCTGACCCCCGAGTTCATGAAGGGTGCGCTGCAGCCGGACATCTCCACGAGTCTGTTCGGCGTCGACTACGATATGCCTTTCGGCGTGGCGCCCGTGGGGCTCACGGCGCTGATGTGGCCGCGGGCGGAGCGCATCCTGGCGCAAGCCGCGGCCAGGCATCGGTTTCCCTACGCCCTCAGCACCGCGGCAACGGAGTCACCGGAGACGATCGGACCTCTGGCCGACGGCATGGGCTGGTTTCAGCTGTACCCGCCGCGACGTGCCGAGATTCGCCGCGACCTGTTGCTGCGGGCTCGCGACAGCGGCTTCACGACCTTGCTCGTCACCGCCGATGTGCCCGTTGCCAGTCGGCGCGAGAGACAGGTGCGCGCCGGCGTGACGGTACCGCCGAAGATCACACCCGTGATGCTCTACCGGTGCGCCATCCGCCCGGCGTGGAGTCTGGCCACGTTGTTCGCCGGCAGCCCCCGCTTCCGTGGTCTGGAGAAGTACCTCGACGGCAGCGACATGCAGGACATGCTGTCCTTCATCGGCATGGAGCTGGGGGGCACCCTCGACTGGGAGTATCTGCAGGCAGTGCGCCAGGAGTGGGAGGGACCGCTCGTGCTCAAGGGTGTGCTCGACGTGGCCGAAGCCGAGCGCGCCGTGTCCCTCGGTTATGACGGGATCATGGTGTCCAACCACGGGGGACGACAGTTCGACGGGGCGCCGGCGGCCATCTCGGTCCTGCCTTCGATCGCCGCGTCCGTGGGGGAGCGTGTGAAGGTGCTCTTCGACAGCGGCGTGCGCGGCGGTCTCGACATCGCCCGCGCCCTGGCCCTCGGGGCGGACTTCGTGCTGCTGGGTCGTGCCTTCATGTACGGCGTCGGGGCGCTGGGTCGACGCGGTGGCGACCACGCAGCACAGATCCTGAAGGCGGATCTGGTCAACAACATGACCCAACTCGGCTGTGCGACGCTGGCGGAGCTGAAGGAGCGGCAGATCACCCGGGACTGCCGCTGAAGGTTTCTACGCCCCGGCGGGCAGAGCCAGGATCTGCTCCGCCTTCTCCAGTTCGGGCCGTAACTCGTCGTAGGGCAGGTCCTGCACGTTGCACCCGGCCTCGAGACACAGTCTGGCAGCCAGGCCGGCGGACTCACCGAGGACCATGAACACCGGCTCCATGCGGGCGCTGCCATAGGATATGTGGGAAGCCGAGAAGCAGACCGGCACGAACAGATTGGCAGTCTGGCCCTTCCGTGGTACGATGCAACGGTAGCTGATCGGATATGGATCCGTCGGGGGAATCTGCACATCCCCTTCGTTGAGAACGCGGGCCCTGCCATCTTCCAACTGCACGAAGCGAGTGCAGTTGTGGGAATCCATGGTGTAGCTGCCCATGCCGACGGAGTCGGGGGCGACGGACACGGCGTTGCAGTCGTGTTCGGTGATGACGTAGTCGCCGATCAGGCGCCGGCACTCACGGATGTAGAGTTGATGGGGCCAGTGTTCGGTGTCGGTGAATTCGTCACTGGGTAGTCCCCAGCGGCTATAGGCATCACGGACGCGGGCAGGGATGGCGGGGTCGTTGGCCAGGTGCCAGTAAAGGCCGCGCTGGTAGTCGACGTGGGCCTGGAAGATGGACTCCCGCTGTTGGTAGCTGGTGGTGGGCCAGTCCCACGAGCGGCCGATGAAGTCGCTGCTGAGGGCACCGTGGTTGTTGGTGTCGGTCTTGTGGAAGCCGCCGGGTGTGCCATTCGGCAGGATATCGAACTTGCCGGGAACGCCGCTTTGCCGGATGTGTGCCACCGGGTCGGCGCTGTGATTCGTGTTGCCGGGATCCCCCCCGCCGCTGTTGAACCAGCGCGTGGCCAGGACATACTGGGCGGGATCGTAGTTCGACGGTTTCTGCCACTCGATCTTCAGCGTCGGGTCATCGGTCATGCACATGCGGAAACAATACGCCTGCAGACGATGGTCGCCCCGACCCTGTTGCGGCGTCAGGTCGGTGTCTTCGATCTGGGGCAACAGCCCGCTGGCAGGGTTGCCCTCCACCACATAGGGATCGACGGCCAACCCGAACTGATGCATGTCCCGCACCTGGATCCCGTTGAGGGTTTCGCCGTAGACCTCGTTGGCTTCGCGACCGACGTGGAAGTCAGCGCCAGCCATGGCCATCAGGTCACCCTCGTAGGTACAATCCATGAAGAGACGAGCCGTGACGCGCAGTCCGCCGAGCAGTACGATGGCCCTGAGTTGCTGGGCATCGGACTCGACGGAGTCGAGGAACTGACAGCAGCGGACGTCGATGCCGTGCTCGTCGACCCACCGTCCGTAGACTGCCTCCGCGACGCCGGGCTCGAACTGCCACTCTTCTGCCAACCCGTAGTGCCTGCCGACCTGCTGGTAGAAGGAACGGCTGAGGCCGCCGATGACATGCTTTCTGCCGAAGTCGGTCCAGCCGAGTCCGCCGGAGGTCATGCCGCCAATGTGCTTTCCAGGCTGCAGGACGACGACGCGCAGGCCGGACCGGGCGACGGTGACGGCGGCGGCGATGCCACCCGACGTGCCTCCGTAGATGCAGACGTCGGTCTCGATGGTCTCGCTGGTCGATTCGATCCAGCTGGGATCGTAGTAGTGGAGACTGGACATTCGCATGGACTCCGTGCCGGTGGCTTGCAGGTGGGCCTGGGGGCCGTGACGTAGGGCAGAACGCAGTACCTCCGCAAGGGGTGACGAACGGTTGGTTCCCGGGACCACATTGCTGTAACCTGTTATGAACGGCAGTACACCCTTTGCAGGCGGATACGAATGGTCGACGCACGTTCCACCGTAGCTCAGATCATGGGCGGTGGCACACCCGACCGGGTGGCCCTCATGGACCGCCCCTGGAAGGATACTCTGGCCAGGTGGGTGACCCAGGGTTACCCCACCGATGAGAAGGGAGAACCCGTCGACCCCGTCGAGCATTTCGATTTCGATCTGGCCGGGGTGGGGGGTTGGTTTCCGTGGGAGGCGCGCATCGGCGCCAGTGAGACGCTCGAGGAGACTGACGAGTGGAAGCTGGTCAAGAATGGCAGCGGCGCTTCGCTGCGGTGGTGGAAGAACAAGTCGGGTACTCCGGAACACGTGGCTTTCGACATGTCGAGTCGCGAGATCTGGGAACGGGACTTCCGTCCGCATCTGGTAGGCAGCGCCCGTCAGCGGGTGACGGAGGAGCGCGCTGGGGAGGCCCTGGAGACGCGGCAACGGCACACCGGAGCCGGCCGTTGGACCCATTTCGGACACATGTTCATCTGGGAAGCCATGCGCGCCAGCCTGGGAGATATCTCGCTCTACGAAAACCTGCTGCTGGACCCGGGTTGGATCCGTGATTTCTGCCGGGTGTACACCGATCTGTACAAGGAGTGCTTCGACCTTCTCCTGGAGGAGGCCGGCCGGCCGGATGGCATCTGGATCTACGAAGACCTGGGGTACAAAGAGGCGACCTTCTGCTCACCGGACGTGTATCGCGAGCTGATCTTCCCGTTCTATGCCGAACTCGTCGACCACATCCATGGTCACGATCTGCCCGTCGTGCTGCACACCTGCGGCTTCGAGGAGCCCGTGCTGGACATGATCGTGGAAGCGGGGTTCTGCGCCGTGGATCCTATGGAGGTCAAAGCCGGCAACGATCCGCTCCGCATCGCCGCCAGGTACCGCGACAAGCTGGCCTTTATCGGTGGACTCGATGTGCGCATCCTCGAATCCGGGGATCGCGAGCACATCCGCAGGGAGGTCATCCGGCTCATAGAGGGGATGAAGTCCGCCGGCGCCCGGTACGTCTATATGTCCGATCACTCCATCTCGTCGAACGTGGACCTCGACGACTTCCGCTTCTCCCTCGACGTGTACCGGGAGCACATGTACTACTGACCCGCCTCATGCTCTACAAGCCCAACATCGACGACGTCCTCAAGCGCTTCGACGCGTTCTGGCAGAAACAGCTCCACGACCGGCCGCCGCTGCACGTGCGCTACCCGGTACCCGGACAGAGCGATGAGGACTGGCCACAGGCGTCGCAGACGCCGGAGACGTACTTCCCCTACTGGGAAAACGTCTGCCGTCAGCGACAGGACTTCCCCGATGACGACTGCGCCGTCACCGCCGCTGACATGGGACCGGGGTTCATGGGTGGCGTCATGGGCTGCCCCGTCATCTTCGACCACGGCACCAGCTGGAGTGCCCACAGCCTGACCGACTGGGCCGATCTTGAGGCCCTGGGTGAAACAGTCCTCGACGAGAGCAATCCGTGGCTGGCGCGACTGGGCGAGATGATCCGGGTCTTCGCCGACCGGGGACGCGGGCGTTGTGCGGTCGGCCTCGCCATGCTGACGGGCCCGGGCGACATCATGACCGCCCTGCGGGGTCCGACGCAGATCTGTATCGACCTGTACGAAGCGCCGGTCCATGTCGCCGAACTGGCGCGCATCTGCACCGACGCCTGGATCACCGTGCAGCAGTTCCAGATGGATCTCATCGAGCCCCTGGCCGGGGGATACTGTGACAACTACGGCATCTGGACGCCCGGCCGCAGCACCTACTTCGCCAATGATATCAGCGTCGTCGTCTCACCCGAGATGTACCGCCAGCAGCTGTTCGAGTTCGACTGTGAGATCGCCGCCAGTCTCGAGACACCGTGGCTGCATGTCCATTCGGGCGGGACCTACCTGATACCCGAGTTCCTCCGCATCCCGAAATTGGTCGGCCTGCAGGTTGTCAACGACCACCCGGCTGGACCGACGCTGCAGCAGATCCTGCCCCTGCTGCGCCAGGTACAGCAGCACCACTGCCTGCTCCTGCGGAAGTACCCGATGGAGGAACTCGAGCAGATCCTGCCGACGCTGTCGCCTGAAGGGCTCTACATCGACACGCAGGCCGACTCCCTGGAGGAAGCAGAGGGGATCCTTTCTGAGTGGGAGCGCCGCGTCTGGTAGACGGCAGAGTACCTTGTTACCCGGGTGTCAGCCGCAGCAGCTGCGCTCCGTGGGCGGGCACCGCGATGCTGAGGCGATGCGCGGCCCCGCCGAGGTCGCGGCACTCCCACAGATTCCGCATGGTGACGTTGCCGGGCAGGCCGAGGTCCTTCAGATCGACGGTGATCTCCTCCGGGGTCGGACCCAGATTGAAGAGGCCGACGGCGATGCTGCCATCGGCCAGGGGACGCGCCCAGACGCGATGGCTGCTGCGGGGCACCGGCTCCTGCAGCGACTGATGCCGCTCCTCCCGCAGGCGGACACAGGGCACGGCGAGGTGATCCTGATTGACGGCGATCACCTCCTCGTTGCCGAAGAGCCGCAGTTCGAATTCGCTCAGCGTCGACAGATCACAGCTGAGCAGCAATGGTGACGGGTACAGCGCCCATGCCGTCATGGCCGTGACCTGCTCATCCTCGGACAATCTGTTCGGCCGGCAGCGGTCTGCGTTCTCAGACTGGGGGCCCAGGGCGAGCATGTCCAGGTCGTGCCACGACCCCGTGCCGATGTGGTCATGCCAGTCTTCCACCATGGCGTTTTCGAGGTAGAACGCGTTCTTGAGCACACTCGGCCAGTCATCGTCCGTGTCGGGGAGGCCGCGCCACATGTTGGCCCAGGTCTTGATGGCGCTGGCATCCTCGAAGCGGGCCGTCGTACAGATACTGAGCACCATATCCCGCCCGGCCTCCCGCACGAGATAGCCCACCCGTTCCAGCGATCTCGCGTCGGTGGGGTTCCAGTCGTACTTGAGGTAGTCGAACCCCCAATCCACCCACTGGGCAACGTCCTGGGCCTCGTGCTTGTCGATGCCGATGAAACGTCCTTCGGGGAGGGAATTGGGCCGGTATTCGGGATCCGGGTCGCCTGAGGAGCAACCGATCAGGGGACCCCCGCCCCAGCTTTCGGCCGCTTCCGTGGCCGTGCAGCCCCACGGCACGGTCCATGGCGTGGAGTAGATGCCGAGTTTCAGACCCAGTCCATGGATGTGACGGCTCAGAGAAGCCATGTCCGGGAACTTGCTGTTGGGCTGGATGGCGCCGAATCGGCCGCCCCGCTCTCCCTGCCAGCAGGAGTCGATGTTGACGTAGCTGTATCCCCGTGCGGCGAGTCCGGTCCTGATCAGACCGGCTGCCGCCGAACGCACCCGGGCATCATCCACCCAGTGACGCCAGGCATTCCAACTGTTCCAGCCCATCGGCGGCGTTCGCGCCAGGCCGCCACCGATGGCGATGGTGAAGGCCATCTCGGACCGACCGTGGCGGTTCTCGACGCGCAGCAGGACCTCGGTGTCGCCGTCCTGCAGCGCTGAGCCGGTGATGTGACCGGAGGCGGGGTCCAGCTGCAGTCCCTCGGGCAGCCCTTCGACGCTGTAGCTCACAGGTCTCTCGCCTGTCACCGGGATAGCGTAGAGGAAGGGGCGGCCAGCCCCGGCCCCGTAGAGGCTCGGGCCATGGATGGCTGGCTCCCCCTGATCCCACGGAGCGACCGGGGCAATACGGACCTGAGCTGTCATCGATTCTCCTTACCGGCTCATGAGCTTGGCGGCATGCGATCAGGCTCCCATCTTTGCGGCGATGGGAGGCGTGACAATATGACGATGCGTGAACGTATGCTGGCTTTGATACGAGGGGAACCCGTCGATCGGGTTCCCTTCGTGCAGTACGACCACCTGGCTGCGCCCAACGACGAGATCTGGGCGGTCGTCGGGCGGCAGGAGATGGGTGTGCTGCGTTGGACGAGTCCCTACCGGCGCCACCACCGGGACTGCACGCGCACCGTGGAGCCCATCGAACGCGACGGTCGGCGGGGCGAGCGCACCGTCATCCAGACGCCGCGCGGCAGCCTGCAGTCGGTACGCTTCTTCGAGCCCACCTACCAGACGGGCTGGACGGAGGAGCACTTCATCAAGACGCCGGCCGACTATGACGTGCTCACCGCCTGGCTCGACGATGAGGTCATCGTCGCCGACCCTGAGCCCCTCGAGTGTGCCCGCCGTGAACTGGGCGACGATGGCCTGCCCCTGGTGCGGGTGGACCGCACGGCTTTTCAGCAACTGTGGATCCAGTGGGTCAGCCTCGACGATCTGGTCTGCCACATGCTCGACGAGCCCGAACGGGTGGCGACCTGCATCGCCGCCCTGCAGCGGCGCCACCGGGAAGTGTTCGCCATCGTCGAGTCCCTCGATGTCGATTTCGTCGATGTTCCGGACAACATCACGGCCCCGGTCATCGGCGAAGGCTGGTTCCGCCAGTACTGTCTGCCCGACTACGTCGAACTCGCCGGTATGGTGGACGTACCGGTCTACGTACACATGGACGGCGATCTGGCTCCGCTCTACGACGCCATCGGCGAATCGAAGATCAGCGGTATCGACTCACTGTCACCCCCGCCTGACAACGACACGTCCCCCGGGAAGGCGCTGGCAATGTGGCCACACATGCGGGTGGCGATCAACTTTCCGTCGTCGGTCCATCTCGACCCGCCGGAGCAGGTCTACGCCACGACCATGGGTTTTCTGCAGGAGGCCGGCGACAGCGGCCGGTTTCAGATCCAGATCTCCGAGAACGTGCCGCCATTCTGCTGGCGCACGAGCTTTCCCCAGATCGTGCGGGCCATTCACGACTATCACGGCTGTTGACCACAACGACTGTCTGTCGAATGGCAGACCGTCACGCAGAGCCTCACTCCTCCGAGGCGAACAGCCTCAGGAACTCACGCTCGCCTTCGGCGGTACCGATGAGGATGATCTCGCCTCGCTCCGGCAGGGGCCGGCTGGGATCCGGGTTGACGGTGATGCCGCCGTCGATGCAACTGGCCACGACGGTACACCCGGTTCGGGCACGAAGCGAGGACTCGGCGATCGACTGCCGGGTCAGGGCGGCCGGCACGGGCAGCCGGAACAGTTCCAGACCCTCGGCGACCATCAGCGTGCTGCTGTCCTTGAGCATATTGGCCATGGCGCTGGCTCCCATGGAAGCGTAAGACATGACGAAGTCGGTGCCGGCCCGGTGGAGGGTACTGATGTTCCGTTCGTCGTTCGCCCGGGCGATGATCTGCAGATCCGGGCGTAGCTTCCGACAGTAGATGGCAAGATAGACGTTGGTGTCATCATCTCGCGTGGTGATGACCACGGAGGGCGCCGTCTCGATGCCGGCTCTCTGCAGCACCTCGAACTCGGCAGCCGACCCACCGATGAACCTGCCGTCCTCTGTGTCGCGCGAAAGGTCCTGATCGACGAGGCGGTAGTCGACGCCGCGGCGCTCGAGGGAGCGTGCCGTGGCCAGACCCACGCGGCCACCACCGATGATGATGACCGGCTCGGGGTACTGGTTGTAGATGACGAAGAGCCGGTTGTAGCTGTCGATCTGCTCCTGAGCGGCGGCGAGCAGGAGCACCGTGCCGTTGCCGATCACACTCTCCGGGCGCGCCGACTCGAACTGGCCCCGTTCCCACACGCCGATCACCGTCACGCCGGTGACGCGTCGAAGCCCAGCTTCAGCGAGGGTTTTGCCCACCAGGGGGGTGCGGACGGCCGTGGCCTCGGCGATCAGCAACTCGTCGAATCGTCCGAGGGTGTGGGCCAGGGCGTCGCCGCCACTGACACGACGGGCCAGCGCTTCCCCGAGCAGTTCCGCCAGCTGAAACACCTGCGTGCAGCCGGCGAGCTCGAGGATGTCCACCGAGGCCGGCGTGTCGGCGATGGCGGCGATGGCCACCTTCTCGTCCACGGTGCGCACGGTGACCGCGATGTTGGTGCTCACCTGATCGCTGCATGTGGTCACCACCAGGGCAGCCTTGTCGGCCCGGGCGCGAGTGTAGGTGTCGGGATCATCGAGATGGCCAGCGATCACGCTCATCCCGTGATCATGCAGCCGCATGGCCTCGTCGGGGTCTGTCACGACGAGTACGTAGCGGTAGTGGAACTGGTCGAGTCGCTCGATGAGCGCGTGGGTCAGCGAGTCCTGCTGTGTGATGATGACGTGGTCGGCTACATCTTCAGGAAGCTGTTGCGGAATGCGGGCGGCGTTCTGTGCTTCGATCCAGGGCGTCCAGAAAAACTGGAGAAACGTGAAGGGCAGCAGGATGAGCATGAAGATCGTGCCGGAGAGCAGCACCACCGTCGAGAACAGGCGGCCGAGATCGGTATGGAAAGTGATGTCGCCAAAACCGAGGGTCGACATCACCGTGAGGGTCCAGTAGACGCCAGTAAACCAGCTGAATTCCTGCCCCTCGAGAGCCATGATGGTGTGGAAGACCACGCTGTAGGCGCCCACGAGGAGAGCGAACAGGGCGACGAAGCGGACCAGGAGCAGGAAGTTTCTGCGCCGGGGGCGATTGGACAGAAAAAAGGTGAGAAGGGAGGTGAAGAACCGCATGGTGCTGCTCTACATGTGGGTGTCGAGGAAGGACTACGCAGGTACAACAGGGCCCAGTATCGTGAGTCTGGCCAGTCCTGGTCAAGCCCGCATGTTGCTCAACGTAGAATGTACCAGCACCAGGTGACGGTGATCGGCGGCGCCAGCAACCCCACAAGGATGCCAACAGGGACGAAATCGGTCGCCTGCACCCGACGGGTAGCATAGGCCAGGGCGTTGGGCGGCGTCGAAATAGGCAGGCACATGGCGGCCGAGGCACTCAGGGCGATGGGTACCACCGTGCCGGCATCCTGGCCCGTGTCGAGGGCGATGGCCAGGGGGACGAGTACGTTTGCCGCCGCTGTGTTGCTCATGAAGTTGGACAGGATCACGGCGACGACGACGAAAGCCAGCAACAGTGGCAGGCTCCCCAACGCTGTGTCGGCAGCTGGGCTACCAGCCACGCAGCGAGGCCGGTCTCGGATACGGCCAGTCCCAGGGACAGGCCACCGGCCATCAGCAGCAGAACGTCCCACTGAAGCCGTCTGATCTCGTCGGCGCCGATGACACCGGTGATGGCGAAAACTGTGATCGGCAGGAAAGAGATCACCGGAGACGGGATGCCGTGGAGTGAGCTGGTCAACCACAGGCAGATGGTCAGAGTGAAGACGATCATCACTTCCAACTTCTGCCACAGCGGGGCACGTGTCTCGGAGGACACGGCGCGGATCGCCTCGACATCCACTGCCGACACCGTCCATGGATAGCGCCAGCGCAGAAAGAACCAGCTGGCCAGCATCAACAGCAGCGCCGGCGGATTACCGGCGACCATCCACTGGCCAAAGCCGATGGGTGTCGCATGCAGGGCACCGGCAGCGATGGCATTGGGGGGAGTGCCGATCAGTGTGCCCATGCCACCCAGGTTGGCGGCGACCGGAACGCCCAGCAACAGGCAGTGAGTGAAGCCCTCCTCGCGTGGAAGGCTGTTGATGATGGGGGCCATCACTGCCAGCATCATCGCGGTCGTCGCCGTGTTGGACATGAACATGGAGAGGACGAACGTCACGGTCAGCACGCCCGCCAGCAGGGGTGCCGGACGTCGGCCGAGGCGGCCGAGCACGCCGGCGGCCATCCAGCGATCCAGCCCCGTGCGTGTTGCCGCTTCGGCCATGACGAGTCCACCGAGGAACAGCCACAGCAAAGGACTCGCCCAGGGCCTGACAAAGACTTCCCAGGCTTGTGGATCGGCCTCGGCCGTGCCCGGCTCTCCCAACACGACGATGGCCAGTCCCATAACCAGCAGGCTGACGGCAAAAGCGGGCATGGCCTCCGTCGTCCACAGGAGAGCGGCCAGAACGAGAATGAAGAGAGCCCAGTGACCCGGTTTGGACAGGAGCTCGTATTCGGGGACGAGGGCCACGGCAGCAGCCGCGACTGCACACAGAGCGACCTTCGCCGCCGCACGACTCGATGAAAACTCGAGGCGTCCCAGCAGCCGCAGCAACATCGGCGCGGGTGTCTAGTGCTCTGTTAAAGAGTCGGCATTGAGTTTTGGACTTTGGCTAACTGGGTGTCTTCGGTGTTTCGGTTTCGCCATCGGAGGTATTCCTGCATGCGTTGGCCGACGTCGCGATGATCTGCGGGATCGCTGTTCTT
>DASCMS010000134.1:0-2839 GCA_036011085.1 Candidatus Latescibacterota bacterium | reverse complement strand
CGGGGCTGTCCACCGTGGCCGGTCGCACCGTGTACTGGGCGTGTGGCGCCAGGGCCACGACCCGGTCTCCGGGAGCGAGGTGGGAGATCCCTTCGCCGACCTTGTCGATCGTACCTGCCATCGAGTAGCCCATGATCTCATGGCTCACAGCGTGCTCCCGCGTGTAGCGCGCCCCCATCTCCGAACCCCGGCTGATCAGTGAGCGTACCGCCTTGATGCGCACTTCACCCGGCGCCGGCTCCGGCATGGGTGCTTCCTCCAGCACCAGGTTGTACTTGCCTTCCGGCTTGGCCAGTCGTTTCACCTGCCTTTCTCCCCGTTGGCACTCTCCCATGTCGTACCCTCCTGTAACGCCACGATGGCCTGCATCGTCACCAGACCATCCGCCATCGTCGGCGTCAGGACGCCACCAGCCTGCAACCCGGCGACGAAGGCCGCTGTCTCGCCGTACGCCCCGTTCGCCTCGTGCAGTTCCATGTCCTCTTCTGCCGCCGACCAGGACAGCACGCGCTTGCCGGCGGCGTCGATGTGAACTGCCCCATCCTGGAAATCGAGCCAAACGCGGAAGTCGTCGCCAAGAATCTCGATCGACTCCTCGGCGACGCCCACGTCCGGCGTCTGTACGATGCTGGCAGTCACGCCTGCGTCGGTCTCGATCCGTGCTGTGTAGTTGGCCGCCCTGGCACCCTCTGGAAACTCCTGGTGTCCGCACACCCGGCTCGGAGCGCCGATGATGGACAGTACAGCGTCCACCTGATGCAGCCCGGTGTCGCGGGCGAAATCGGGCTCGAGGCGGTTGTGGCGCAGAATGCGGGAGATGACGTGCCGGGGTTGGCGCCCCCCCTCGGCCATCCAGGCCCGTGCCTTCTCAAGGGCCGGCGTGAACCGCCGGTTGAAGGAGATCATGTGCGGCGTCTGCGTGCGCTCAGCCACATCGAGCAGACGCCGGGTGCCGGCCACCCCCACACCGGGTGGTTTCTCGATGACGACGGGGATTCCCGCCTCCAAGATCCGCCCCGCAACCGTCTCGGTCACATCCATCGGTGTGATGGCCACCAGCCCGTCCAGCCCCTCACCCAGTATCCCCTCGAGATCGGTGTGGGTTTCGGAAAAACCGAAACGGTCCGCGTAGTCGCGAGCCTTGCCGCCGTCGAGATCGCACACTGCCACCAGGTCGACGGTCCCGGGATGGCGGGCGACATAGTCCCGCCAGGCCGGCCCGTGATTCTGCACCGAGTGCGCGCCGGCGCCGAGCAGTCCGATCCGCAACTCCCTCATACCAGATCGAGGTCGGCAGCGGCCCCGTCTTCGATGAACGCCGTCAGCAGTCTGATCGCGGCATCCACATCCTTGCGGTGCACCAGCTCGATGGACGTGTGGATGTAGCGTGTCGGGATCGACAGGGTGATCACGGGCACGCCGGCATGGGCTCGCTGAATGGCGCCGGCGTCGGTGCCACCGCGCGGCAGGATCTCCATCTGATGTTTGATCTTGCGCTTCTTGGCCAGCCCCTTGAAGCAGGCCACCAGTCCCGGGTGTGAGAACGAAGCGCTGTCCATGATCTTGATCGCCGCGCCCTCGCCGAGAGCGGTGACTTTCTCATGGTCCGGCACGCCGGGAATGTCCACGGCCAACGTCGTGTCCAGCGCCACCCCCACGTCGGGGGCGACGCCCACGGCGCTCGTTCCCGCGCCCCGCAGGCCGACTTCCTCCTGTGTCGTGGCCACGGCGTAGGTCTCGAAGCCGAAGGATGTGGCCGCCTGCATGGCGCTGACCATCACGTACATGGCGACCCGGTTGTCCATGGCCTTGCAGCTGACGCCATCGCCGATCTCGCCGAAGTCCCGCTGGATGACGACCATCGTGCCGGGTTCGACCTCCTTCTTCACCCGCGCCGGCGGCAGACACAGGTCGACGAAGAAATCGCTCACCTTCAACTCCTTCTTCAGATCCTCCGGTGTGGCGATGTGAGGTGGCCGTACGCCCGGATAGAGCAGACCGGGCAGATCCCCTTTCCTGCCGCACACCACCACCCGCTGAGCGACCATGTTTCGCGGGTTGTGTCCACCCACCGGCACCAGGCGCAACCAGCCCTTGTCGTCGATGTGGGACACGACGAAGCCGATCTCATCCATGTGGGCGGCGATCATCAGCTTCCTGGTGTTCTTGCCCTTCTTCGACGCCTTCTTGCGGGCGATCAGATTGCCCAGGGCATCGACGGTGAGTTCGTCGGCCAGCGGCTCGAGCTCGCGCCGCGCGATCTCGCGCAGGCGTTGCTCCTGGCCAGGGATCCCGGTGCACTCACACAATTCCTTCAGCAGTTCCACGGCGGATCTCCACTTTCTTTGAGTCAAACCCAACCTCAGGACTCGGTGCCGCGACTATACTATGCGCCAGATGATGGAGAGGGAAATGACTGAAGACGCGTCCCTCGTGGCCGCCGCTCTCGAGGGGGGTCCCGAGGCCTACGTGCCGATCATCGAGCGCTACAAGGACACCCTCTTCGGCGTCGCCATGGGCCGCCTGGGACATGTGCACGATGCCGAGGATATCACCCAGGGTGTGCTCGTGGAAGGCTGGGAGCGACTCGCCGACCTGCGGGACCCAGCCCGTCTGGGACCATGGCTGCGGTCGATCGCCGTGCACCGGTGTATCGATCTGGTGCGACGCAACGGACGACATGCCGAGCACTCTCTGGCTGGCGCCGGAGACCACCCGGATGCACCGGCTGCCGCGGGGCTTGGCCAGACGTCGGACACCGAACCGGATGCCTCCCTGGAACGCGGGGAGCTCCGACTGCAGGTGCGACAGGCGGTGGCCGCCCTGAGCCCGACGCAGC
>DASCMS010000133.1:0-3654 GCA_036011085.1 Candidatus Latescibacterota bacterium | reverse complement strand
CAACTTCTCGCGTCGTGGTTTGCCGGGGAGACGGAAGGGGACCGGCAGGACTGGCGCAATGTGGGATGGGATGGACGACCACCGGCGCCGGGTGCCGCCTGGGGCGTATTTGTATCGGATCAAACTCGACACCGACGATATAGTTGACTCTTTGCCACCTGGCTGGGTACCGTGCTCGGTAGAGTCCAGCGCGATTGGGCACACGCGACTGTGGGGATACGCAGCGCGTGGCACATCTGCGGGATTCGCCGTCGAAGCGACTCTCGGGCATACGCGGGTCATCGTAGTGCGGTCCACGCGGCATCCCAACGCAAGTTCGCGGCCCCCCACCGCGGGGTATATCCTTCTGCATCGAGGTGCAGGCAGACCGTTTCGACCGGGCCGTGATGGACCGGCTATTGCCGCCGTAGCGTTTGCGAGCGACTGCCTGACTCACGCGGCGCCAGGAGTCAGCAGTCCGGTGGGGAGTCGATTTTTTTGTGCCTGAAGATCGTCGCGCGGTAGAGCCCCGTCCGGCAGAGCACATGAAGAATCGAATTCCACAGACATCCAAAGCCGTAACGAATGCTGCGTAGCAAGCCGATGCTCGAGGCTTCGGAGAAGTATCGGGTGGGGCAGGTGATCTCAGCGATACGAAAACCGCCGATGTCGATCTGCATGAGCATCTGATTGTCGAAGAGGAAGTCGTCGCTGTTGTGCTCAAGGGTAAGGGTTTCCAGCACCTGCCGGGTGAAAGCCCGATAGCCGGTATGGTACTCCGAGAGCTTCATGCCGGTGAACAGGTTCTGCACGAAGGTGAGAAGACGGTTGGCGATGTACTTGTACAGTGGCATGCCGCCCTTGAGAGCGCCGCCGCTGAGGATGCGGGAGCCCAGGGCAACGTCGAACTCGCCGACGGCGAGGGCGCTGGCCAGCACGGGGATCAGTCTGGGGGTGTACTGGTAGTCGGGGTGGACCATGACGACGATGTCGGCGCCGAGTTTGAGAGCGGCGGCGTAACAGCTTTTCTGATTGCCCCCATAGCCCATATTTCGTTCGTGGCGGATGGCGTGCAGACCCAGCCGGGCGGCGAGCTCGGCAGTGTCATCCTGAGAGTTGTCATCGACGAGAACGATGTCGTCGACGATCTGGCGATCGACCTGGTCGACCGTCTGGGCGAGGGTTCTGGCCGCGTTGTAGGCAGGCATGACGACGACGACCCGCTTACCCAGGATCACGTCGTCACCTCGTGATCGGCCACTCGCGACCATACCAGGGCCGCGATCAGGCAAAACTGCACCATATAGTAGTAGTTCATGAAGGCGTGTTTGCTGAGCACCAGCGTCAGCAGCATAGCGAATCCCATTCCCAGGAAAAAACGCCAGACGCGACGGCTGTCGCAGGGTGAGACCTCGCCCTGGCCCGGCCGCAGGGAAACGACCGTCGAGATGACGCCAACAGAAAGACCAACCAGCGACATCCATGCGGGCAAGGGCGAGAAGTGGAAAAAGTGTACCAGGTAAGCCGACAGGGTCATGGCCAGCGGGCGAAAGGGTGTCAGCGTGTGGAAGATGACAACGTCGTTCCACAACGCGCCGGCGTCCCAAAGCAAGAAGGCGCCATAGGTCGCCGCGCTGATGGCGAAGACGGCCACCAGCTGGCTGCGGCCGAGACGTCGCCACAAGCCCCAGAGGAGTGGCAGCAGAACTATCATGGTCTGCTTGAGAGCGAGGGCAAAGCCTGCCGCCCACAACGCCGCCATGGGTTGCCGACGGGCCAGCAGGAAGGACAGCAGTCCAAGGCCGAGGGCGATGCTGGGGTCGGTCCACGCCTGCTCGCTGACGAAAGGCGCGTGGGGCAACCAGAAAAAGAGCGCACCCAGTGCGATGGCCTCTGTCGTGGCCAGGCCCCGGTGTCGCGCGGTACCAAAGAGCAGCGCCGCGGTGGCAATGTGGCAGGCGATCAATGTCCAGCGCACATCCCCCAGCAGATAGCCCAACAGAGCGAAGACGAGCGACAGCGGTGGATAAGGGTAGCTGTCGGGGGCGCCGCTGGGGTACAGCTCGACGCCGCCGTAGACGTTGGTGAAGGTGATGGCATAGGGGTTCAGGCCGAACAGCAGGCCCCGAGCCGCCTGCGTCTCGAACAGGAAGACATCGATGATCGGCGATGGCGAGAAGATCGGGACCAACAGAAAGAAGACCAACGCCGGCAGCAGGGGCAGGATCAGCAGGGCAATTTGCCAGCGCGCCGGAATCCGGTCGCGAATCCGTTGCGAGGCGAACAGCAATACCGGCAAGGCGACGACGAAGGCGCCGCCCGAAATCACGCGCAGCGTCGACCGCCAGTTCTCGGGAGAGAAAACCAGAAGATGCCGGCCGGCGTTGATGGCGAAGACGTAGATCAACGCGCACGGCAGCAGCACCTGCCAGGTGGGGAACCCGCCCCTGGAATCGCTGGAGCCTTGCCAGCGGTCACCCAACAGGAGCACCACGGGCAAGCCGGCAAGGACCAGAGCAAAACAGAGTACGCCGATGTCGCTGAGATTCCCCCGCGACCAGGAAAGACCGCGCGACGCGATCACAACCAGTAAGAGAAGAGCGATCGTGCGGTGTGAGGCGGAGTTCTGACCCATGAAGGGAAGAAAGCCAGCCGACCGCTCATCGTCCAGAGCGGTTCCTGTCCATTCGGACGGGGCGAACCGGCGACAATGGCCGATCTTCTGATCATGCTGCAAAGCCTCGCACCGCTGCGCAACCGCAACTTTCGGCTGCTCTGGCTGGCCTACCTCGTGTCGACGATGGGTGACGTGTTCCTCGAGATCGGCATCATGGTGACGGTCTACGAACGCACGGGTTCGGCGCTGAAGACTGGCCGAAGGCGGCAACTTTCCTGCAGCATCACCTCGGAGGAGGATGAACGAAGAGCGTATCGCCGACGCTGCAGTTCAACTCTGTCGCCGCATGGCCGAAACTGATGGCCAGCTGCATGTTGCCATCATCTTCGATCTGGGCGATCCAGTCGCCTCGATTTACATCGGAGTAGCTGCTGTCCAGCAGGGCCGTGATCTGGCGCCCCTTGAAGGTGGCGGTGAACACCGTAGTCTGCGTGATGCCGGCGGTTGTCAGACTCTCAGCGCTCAGATCGGTGTTGATGTTGGCGTACTCCTCGCTGATACGGATGTCAGCGAGGGCTTTCCCTTGATGGACACTCTCAGACAGTTTGGCGACAAGGTAGAGAATCCCACACAGATGGGCGACTCTGCGGTGTTTTCGGGAGCGGGCAAAGCCAGTATTCGCCGTCACCGCCCGACCGGATGTCCATCTCCCTGAGCAACTCGTGCAGTTCCTTTGGATCGATGCCGACCTTCTTCTGGGCCAGCATCTGCAGTCGCCCCAGCTTCGATCGTAGTTGCTGTATCATCAGTTCTCCTCCAAGCGTTCTGTCAGTTCCTGAACCTGTCGATGTAGGTCCCGCACCTCCTCCACGCGCGCCCGTTGCTCAACCAGGCGGCCGACGCGACCCAGGCACCGATCGATGATCACCCACAGGTCGGGACGCCGCCGGCGGATCGTCACGCTCTTTCCTCGGTCGTCTTGAGTCGAGGTGTGTTCGTCGGCGGGTAGTTCCTCGGGGACGCCCGCGCTCCACGTATCCCACGACTGCAGTGCTCGG
>DASCMS010000132.1:0-4717 GCA_036011085.1 Candidatus Latescibacterota bacterium | reverse complement strand
AAGAACAGCGATCCCGCAGATCATCGCGACGTCGGCCAACGCATGCAGGAATACCTCCGATGGCGAAACCGAAACACCGAAGACACCCAGTTAGCCAAAGTCCAAAACTCAATGCCGACTCTTTAACAGAGCACTAGACGCTCGTGGCCCATGATCGTGAGTCTGATCTCGGCGCTCTGGATGCCGTCCGTGGCGGCACGGATCGAGGCCGTGCCGCTGGTGATGGCGATGGCCTGGCCAGCCGCATCGATCTGGACGATGGCCGTGTCACTCGAACTCCAGCTGAACCCGCCGGCACTCAGCTGCTGGCCCCCGGCGTTGAGGCCATTGGCGCCGAACTGCAGCGTATCACCGATGCTCAAGCTGGCCGACGCGGGGGACACCCGGACGACGGCGATCTGCGTCGTCATGTCCTCCACGACAGTCACGAGAACGGAGTCGCTGACGCCGGCCACGGTGGCGACGATGCCCACCTGGCCCTGACGCTGAGCCGAGAGCAGGCCGGACTCGTCGACGCTGACGATGGTTGAGTCAGCACTGGCGAAGAAGATGGCAAGTCCAGAAGGCCGATCGCCATGTTCATCATGATAGACCGCCTGCAGCCGGATCTGCTGACCGATCTGCAACGCCGTCGTCTCCGGCGCCAGTTCCAGACGGGGTGGCACAAGAAGCTGTGGGTCCGCGATCGTATCGGTGCCGACACAGCCGGTCACGGCAACGCCGAGGATGACGAGAACAGCCCGTGCAGCCTTGCAGGTGTCCATGTGGTCGCGTCTGCCCCGGTGCCGAGGAGAGGTAATCTGAAGCCCTCCAGGTCTACACCCCTGGAGGGCCTCAACTACTGGTGGTGCTGTAGCGGGTACTGTGTCCGGCGTTACTCGGCGAGGTCGCTGGCAATCCTCTTGACCGCCGCCCAGGTGACCTTGCTCACCGCTGTCACCTGTTCGATGAAGCTGGTCTCGTCCCCGGGATGGGTGATGGACGCCGCGTCACCGGGTGGGTCGTCGCCCGCCTCCCAGGAGCCATCCGGATCGCCGAGCTCGACGCCGTTCGGCACACCGTCTCCGTCAGAGTCCAGGGCGGCCAGCTCGGGACCCCAGAAGACCTCTCTGCCGTTGGCGGTGACGAGGCTCTGGACGTCGAGCCCGAAAGAGTTGCGTGGCGTGCCGCCGCCGCTGGTATGGCACAGATTGCAGCCGGCCTCGGTGGCGGCAGTATTGGGAACCATGCCCAGGCGGAAGTTGCGTGCCTACGCTTGGTCGGGACCGCTCAGGAACAGGCTCACGGTGAGCCCGGCAACGACTGGAGCGATTCTGCTGTTGATCACGGTATTGCCTCGACAATTGTCGGGTGTTGCACCATGGGCGAAGATACGGAAACTCCAGCGTGGCAACAGTCTTTCTCAGCGGACGACGTAGCGGGCGAGAGCCTGTTCGTCGACTTCGACGCCGAGACCCGGTGTCTGGGGGACGCGGAATATGCCGTCATCGTAGGTCCAGGCGGTGGATCCCACGAGAGTCGCCCGGGCGGCGAGTCCCGCCTGGTACTCCTGCAGCAACTCGTCGCCGCAGGCGGCGGCAAAGTGCAGTGTTGCCGCCTGAAACGGTCCGAGACCATTGCCCATGTGGGGTGTCGTCGGCACACCGGAAGCTCTCGCCTGTGCCAGTTGGCGCAGGCCATCACTGAATCCGGTGCGACCGATGTCGGGTTGAAACACATCCAGGGCACGGGGTGTCTCAAACCAGGGCTCGGTCTGAAAGTGCGTCCGGAAGTGTTCGCCCAGGGCGATGGGAGCACCCGGATGGGTGAGCAATTCGCGGTGACCGGCCAGGTCCTCGGGTTCCAATGGGCATTCGAGCCAGCGACAACCCATCTCGCCATAGCGGCGCCGCGCCTCTGGCCCGTGTTCGGGAGACACCATCCACAACGTATCGACCATCCACTGATCGACCCCGTCGCCCACGCCTGCCTGCAGGAACTCCACCTCCGCCGAGCCCGAGTCGAGGTCGCCGTCGACGAAGAGCTTCACGCCCGTCAACCCCGTGTCGAGCCATCTCTTCAGGTCCTCCAGCCGCTCCTCCCGTGTACGACGACGCAGCCCTGACAGATAGACCGGGAGCTGCGTTCGCGGCTTTTCACACAACATGGCCGCCACGGGCACACCCTCACGACGGCCGAGGGCATCGTACACGGCGATGTCGATGGCGGCCATGGAGTCGAGCCAGTACCCGGAAGCGTAACCGCGCCCCCGTTGGGCATCATAGAGGAAATCCCACAGTTGCACGGCCCCCTCGAACTCCCGTCCCAGCACCATGGGTTGCTGCACGGATTCAGCCACGAGACAGGCTACCTCCGGGCCGATGGGACAGTTTCCCTCGCCCCAGCCGATGCTGCCATCGGTGAGCTCTACCCGGATGAGGTAAGTCTCCACCGTCAGCGGATAGACGGTCCGCCAGCCGTCCCTGAATTCGAAGCGGGCTCCGGCGGCATCGCCGCCCTTGCCCTTGTAGTCCTCCCAATAGGAAGGTTGATCGCTGAGGGCGAGATGAAAGGTGTCGATGCGGGCGATGGTGAAGTCGGTGTTGATCATGGGGCAAGGCTAAGGTGGTCGGGCGTTGGTCACAACCAGCGGGGGCTGCCTATCTTTGCCCGCGAACCGACTCCCGGAGAAAGGCTTTGCACCGTGGCGCTGCGCCAGAAGCTCCTCGTTCTCTACACGCACTCGCCGGATCTGAATTCCACTACTGTCGCCTGGTCCGTCTACGACGGCACGGGTGAGCAGAAGCACACCACCGGCGACAGCGAGGAGGCGCCCTATTCATCCGTCGTGGCAGCCATGCGGGACGGCTGGCGGGTGATCCAGTTTCCCCAGCAGCACCCGGCCTATCCCGGAATGGAATACAACACCGCCTATCTCAAGTACGAGTACATCCTCGAACAGCTCGAAGACGTGGGAGAGTGACAATGCCGAACAAGGAAGATCTGCTGACGACGAAAGAAGTGGCAAAGTTCGTTGCCGACGGGTTCCTGCGGTTTGATGACGTGGTGCCGGCGGAACTCAACGAACGCGCCCTGGCCGAGATGGAAGCCGGCATCGAGCGTCCCCGGGGTGGCGATCCCCTCACAGGCATGTGGGAGGGAACCGCGATCGGTGACGTGGTGCGGCTGCCGAAGATCCAGGGCATCATGGCCAGCCTGGTGGGTGAGGACCCGCTCTACGACCACCACGCCGTACACATCGTTCCAGCCAACAGGGAGGAGGGACAGAGCTGGCATGCCGACGCCATCATCGACACCCGCACTCCCTTCGACATCCAGTTCTTCTACTTCGCCCACGACACGCCCCGCGAGATGGGCGGGACGATGATGTTGCCCGGCAGCCACTACCGTCGCATCAGCGAGTCCGATATCGCCCGTTACCAGAATTTCCTCGGGCAGGTGCCCATGGTGTGCAAGGCGGGTGCGGTGATGGTGGCGCACCACGGTATCTGGCACTGCGCACAACCCAACCTGACGGATCGTACCCGCTACATGTTCAAGCTGCGTCTCAATCCCACGGTGCGGCAGTTGAGGCTGTGGAACACGGACGACATCGATGATCCCGCTGTAAGCGGCGAGCTGAACGCCAACCATCGGTGGTACGGAAATGAGGCGCGTCTCGAGGTGGTCAACCGCATCAAGCTCTGGCGTTTTCTGACGGGAGATGAGACGTATGATCTGGGGTACTGGCTGTCACGACTGGAGAACGAGCCGGCGCTGGTCGCGTGAGCAAGAATCGGCGCTTACCAAGCGCCTTCGAGCCGGCAACGCAAGCGTTGCCTGCGGGCAATCAGACCGGGGCCGGCGCTGGTCGCGTGATGCGGGACTGGTGGGACACAGTCGTGTGAGGTACAGGTGACACAGGCGCGGCAGGGATCGAGTCAGATTCCCTGAGCGGGAGCGTTGGCACTCCGGTTGCATTGTGAGGCGGAAATCACGCCGTTACATTCACCGGAGAAGGACCGATGGCCGAAACCGAAGCGGGAAATCAGGACGTGGCAGCAGGCGAAGACATGCACTGGGGAATCAGCTTCCTTCGCGAGGACATCCAGGATCTGCGGCAGCAGGTCCAGGGAGTGCGCGACGAAGTGCGCCAGGATATGCAGGAAGTGCGTCAGGACGTCAGAAATGTTCGGGATGAACTGCGACAGGAGATCCGTGAGGTCCGCACCGAGGCCCGCGAGTTTCGCGCTGAAGTGAACACACAGTTCGGCCAGATCAACGCTCAGTTTGGCCAGGTCAACGACCGGTTCACCCAGGTCAACGACCGGTT
Source organism: Candidatus Latescibacterota bacterium (assembly GCA_036011085.1). Lineage (GTDB taxonomy): Bacteria > Latescibacterota > UBA2968 > UBA8231 > UBA8231 > UBA8231. The sequence continues at coordinate 405 of DASCMS010000132.1, read as the reverse complement.
CACCCAGGTCAACGACCAGTTTGCGCAGGTCAACGACCGGTTCGGGGAGATGAGCGTCCAGATGAACAGTGGCTTTGCGGAAATGCGAAGGGCGATGGATCAGCGCTTCTACTGGTCTATTGGGGTTTCGATCGGTCTCACCGGCATGCTTGCCGGACTGATGACGGCTCTGATCAAGCCGGCGATGCTCGGGTAACCTGTCGGCGCTGATCGGAACACCTGGAATCGGCGGTCGGCCAAGCGCCTTCGAGTCGGCAACGCAAGCGTTGCCTGCGGGAGATCAGAACGAGCCGGCGCTGATCGGAACACCTGGAATCGGCGGTCGCCCAAGCGCCTCAAAACCGGCAATGGGGCGGCGCTGCGCGTGAGCAAAGAATCTGCGGATGACCAAGCGCCTCGCCACGG
>DASCMS010000131.1:0-33054 GCA_036011085.1 Candidatus Latescibacterota bacterium | reverse complement strand
CCTCCGGACAGGAGTCGGGGAGAGGAAGACGCGCAACTGTTTTCGACATCATTCTCAGAAAATATAGGTGTGTCTGTCAAGACCCCGGTGTCTTTTTTGCAAGAATTGCATAATGACCTCTCTGATCGATGCCCACGTTCACGTCTGGTCCCCTGACCGGAATCGTTATCCTCTGGCACCCGGTTTCGAAGACGGAGACCTCTGGCTGCCATCCTGCACCCCACACGAGCACGAGGCCGTTGCCGGATCCGCGGTGCCCCTCAACCTGGTGCAGATGACCTGGTATGGACTGGATCACGGCTACATCCTCGACCTGATCGACTCGGATCCGGACCGGTTCACCGGCACCGGCATCGTTCCCGCCATCTGTGATGTGTCTCTGCCTCGCCCGGAACGCACCATGCGCGAACTGGCCAAAGGCGGAATCCGGTGTTTCCGGCTACGGGGCAGGGCCACGCAACCCCACCGGGAGCACCCTGGGGAGCACTGGCTCGCACACGAGTCCTACGAACGAATGTTCGCCTGTGCTGCAGAGCATCAGTTGACCCTCAGTTTTCTCTGTGCCCCGGCAGATCTGGCCGAGATCGGTCATATGTGCGCCCTGTTTCCCGAGACTCGGGTCCTGCTCGATCACTGCGGGGGTGTCCGCATTCGCAATCATACGATCGATACAGGAGAACTACGAGAATTAATGAGCCTTTCTGAGCTTCCTGAGGTCCGGGTTAAGTTCGGTCCCATCCATGGGCTCGGCGATGATGGCTCACCCTTCTCAGACACGCTGCAACTGCTGCGGGAGCTCACCGATGCCTATGGTGCAGAGCGAATTCTGTGGGAGAGTGACCTGGGTGGCCCCCTGCAGATGTCAGATCCGGAGCACGACTTTCGCGCCTGCGTCGATCTTGTGGAGCATCATGCTGATTTCCTTACCACGAAGCAGCGCCAGCAGATTCTCGGGGGCAACGCCCGACGGCTGCTGTGGAGCGGCTGAGACGCGATGGAACACGATCACTGCACGTGCTGTTGGCCCGGCAGGCGCTGAGGAGATCTGACCCGCCGACAGCGATCTGGGGAAGCCGGAGAACCTGTAGCTCCTCACGGCCCCCGCAGGTTCGTCATATATTCCCTGGTCATGAGCGGCCCCATCATTGACACCCACCATCATTTCTGGGAGCTGGACCGCTTCGACCTGCCCTGGCTCGGAGGGCTCGAGTCTCTCAACCGCAGTTTCACCCTCGACGACTACGCCATCGCCACCAAGGGTCTCGGGATCACTCGATCTGTGTATATGGAGGTCGACGTCGCCGCCGGCCAACGACGTGCCGAGGTCGAGTATATCAGCAGGCGATGCGCCGAGGCGGGCAACTCGATGGGTGGCGCTGTCGTCTCCGGCCGACCCGGCGAGGACGGGTTCGCCGACTGGGTTCGGTTCCTGCAGACACAGCCGGCCGTCAGAGGCGTGCGCCAGGTCCTTCACGTCGCTGAGGCCGCGCCTGGCACATGCCTTCTGTCCAGCTTCATCCACGGCGTGCGACTGCTCGGTGAGGCCGGCCTTCGTTTCGATATCTGCCTGCGTCCCGGTGAACTGGGGGACGCCGAGAAGCTGGCTGCCGCCTGTCCCGACACACTCCTCATTCTCGATCACTGCGGCATCCCTGACCCTGGCATCGTCGCCGGTGTCGCCGAGCCCGATGGCGGCCCCATGTCGCACTCGGCCGATGGCTGGCGGCGCAGCATCGATGTTCTCGGCGAGCGCTCCAATGTCGTCTGCAAGATCTCCGGCATCGTTGCCCGTGCCCCTTCCACCGACAACCTGCCCGACCTGCTGGCCCCCACCGTCAACCACTGCCTCGACGCCTTCGGTCCCGACCGGGTCGTTTTCGGCGGTGACTGGCCGGTGTGCACGCTCGTGGCCACCTATGCTGAATGGGTGCATGCATTGGGCGCCATCATCAGCTGCCGGCCGGCAGACGAACAGGCCCGGCTGCTCCACGACAACGCGGCACGCCTCTATGCCCTGAATTGATTGGCCCGTCACGCCCCCGCGGTGAGCCGCGGCATCATTCCTCTGCCGTCTGTGTGATCACAGTGTACCGTGCCAGCGTGCTCCGGTCGATCTCCAGCCCCAGGCCGGGAGCATTCGGCACCTGTACATACCCGTCCTGCGCGACGAAAGGTTCACGGGCCAGCTCCGTACGCAGCCCGTTTTCTGTCATGTCAAATTCGAACAGACACGGCTCGGGATAGAGGCCCGGTCCGTCCGGGAGCACGGCCTGCCAGTGCAGCGTCGCTGCCAGACGGATCGAGCTGCCCCACATATGCGGCAGCGTGCGGACACCGTGGGCTTCCGCCAGGGCCGCCACCTTTCGACACTCCGTAAACCCTCCTGCTATCGAAATATCCGGCTGCACGATATCAAGAGCCCGTTTTGACAACAGATCTCGGAACGCAAGCAGTCCCTCCAGTCCCTCGCCACCGGCCAGTTGCATCGGCGCCGCGCGTCTGATTTCAACGTAGGCCTCGACCTCGGTCGGCGGGACCGGTTCCTCGTACCAATAGACGTCGTGCTCCGCCACAGCACGCGCCGAGGCGATCGCTGTAGCCGCATCATAAGCGCAGTTGGCGTCCACCGCCAGTACTATGTCGGGACCTACAGCGGCGCGAACGGCGGCGACTCTTGCCGCGTCAGTCCGTGCTCCGAAGCCAATTTTCATCTTCACGGCAGGGAAGCCGGCCGCGGCGTAGGACGCCGCCTCCTTGGCGAGGCCCTCGGTGGGATCATCCGCACTGTAGAGAAACAGACCGCTGGCATAGACCGGGATCTTCTCCCGCATCCTGCCACCGAGCAGCTGATGGACGGGTCGATGTGCAGCTTTGCCCATGATGTCATACAAGGCGATGTCGACACCGCTCCATGCTGCCTGGGAGCATCCAGGCGTAGCGTTGCGCCCGATGGCCTCCGCTTCGAAGGGATCTCTGCCGATCACGTGTTGCCGCATTAGGGCCGTATCAGGCAGGTCACTGCCCTCACCCCAGCCGACGATTCCCGCGTCTGTCTCCACTTCCACCACGCAGACCGCACGGTCCCGATTCCAGGTGCAGGAGTTGGCGAAGGGTCGCTGCAGCGGATAGCGCAGCTGATGGGTATGGACTCTGGTGATCTTCATGGCACAGAAGTATAGGCCGCAAAAGGCCGGCGTGGGACTTGCCAGAGTCCGATAAAACGATTCCGTTGTTGTCCGCGTCCAAGTTGTAGACGGTCCCTATCCATTCTGCCGCCTTTCTGGAGTGCGAGCCTATGTTTGGCGCCCTCGTCGGCCGTGAGCTCCGGTCGCATCTGCTGACCTATCGATTCAGCCTCAGCGCGGTGTTGCTGTTCACCCTCGTTGTCGGCTCGTCACTGGTTCTCGGCTTCAACTATGATCGCCAGTTGACGGCCTTCGGTGAATCGAAGAACGCCCGTGAACAGAAGCTGTCGGAGTCGACTGACTTCCGCAGCCTGCAATGGCAGGGCATGCAGCAGGAGAAGCCGCCAAACGCGCTTTCGGTTTTCGCCGTCGGACTCGAACGAGAGCTGTCCCGATCGGTCACGATCTCCAGCCGTCAGCCGAAGCTGGGCAGGTCCAAGTACTCCAGCCCCCTCTACACGTTGTTCCCGCCCCCCGATCTGCTCTACATCGTCAACATCGTCGGCTCCCTTCTGGCTGTGCTGTTCGCCTTCAACGCGATCTCCGGCGACCACGAAGACGGTACGCTGCGACTGGTCATGTCCAACGCGGTACCCCGCCACGTGGTGTTGCTGTCCAAGTGGGTGGGCGGGTACCTGGCGCTGCTTGTGCCGTTCCTCGGATCGGTCCTGGCGGCACTGCTGTTGACGACGACCTTCACTTCCTTCGGACTCACCGGGGACCAGTGGACTGCCTTTGCCGCCATGCTCAGTGTCGCCGCCCTCTATCTGTCGGTGTTTTTTACCCTGGCCCTCGCCATCTCCGTCTACACCCGGCGGTCGTCCACGTCACTGGTCGTCAATTTCCTCGTCTGGGTCCTGCTCGTGCTCGCCGTACCCAACGTGGCCCCCATCGTTGCCCGTGCGGCGGTGAAGATTCCCTCGCCGGGAGCCATTGCCGGCGAGCGCGACGCCATCCGCACCGGCGCCTGGTCCGCGATGCGGGGCCGGGACTGGCGCAACATGAGCCGCGAGGAACGGGATGCGTTGCGCGAAGAAGTCGAACAACAGATCGAAGAGAAGACGGAGCGGCTCATCGACGACTACTCCCGCCGCCTCGAGACCCAGGTGGCTGCCGGGGTCGCCCTGGCGCGAATCTCGCCTTCATCCAGCTACGTCTACGCTACGGCGTCGCTGGCTGGCGGCGGCCTCGAAGACTACGCCGGCCTGCGCCAGTACATCGACCGCTATCGGGTGCAGTACCTGGACGCCCTCGAGACCATCGAGCAGGACCGACAGCGACAGACGGAAGGCATCGAAGACCGGCAGGAAAGAGATGAGATCCGCGAGGCCCCCGTCGATCCCGATGACCTGCCGGCCTTTGCCCCGCAACGGCGGCCCATGGGAGACATCCTCGCTGCCAACGACATCGACCTGCTCGTACTCGTCGTTCTCAACGGCGTGTTCTTCCTCATAGCCTATGTGGGCTTTCTCAAGTTCGACCTGGTGGATTAGCGATGCTGAGAATACTGGTCATCAAGGAATGGCTCACCAGCCTGCTCGAGCTCCGCTTCGTCGTCTGCGCCACCCTGTGTGTCGTGCTCGGAATCGTCTCCGTCGTCGTGCTGCGAGCCGACCTCGAGGCGCGGCGGGCGGAATTCGGCCAGAACCAGGCCCTGTACAAGGATCAAGCCGAAGAGTACGGGTCTTTCCGCCGCCTCGAGCGCGAGGGTATACGCGTCGATCGGCCGCCGCAGTCCTTCCAGGTCCTGTTCTACGGCGTCGAGAAGACGCTGGACCGTACCGCCGTCATCAGCGACGATTTCCTGCCCGGCTTCCAGGGGGATCTGAACACCAATCCCACCGTGCTGTTGTTTCCGGTAGCCGACATGCTCTTCGTCGTCGCCGTGGTGTTGAGTCTGCTGGCGTTCTTCATCTCCTACGATACCGTCGCCGGAGAACGCGAGACCGGAACCCTGAAACTGCTCATGTCGTACTCGGTGCCACGTGATCTGATCATTGCCGCCAAGTGGCTTGGCGGCTACTTCAGCCTCGCCCTGCCGTTTCTGGTCTCCCTGCTGGTTGGCGCCCTGTTGATCTCCATGTCGGCCGACGTGCCTTTCACCGAGACCGACTGGCAGGCGTTTGTCCTGGCCGGTGTCGTTTCCTTGCTGCTGCTTGCCGTCATGTTCTCCATCGGCCTTCTCGTCTCCGTACGCTCCCGCTCATCGACGACAGCCATCCTCAGCCTGCTGGCCCTGTGGGTGCTGCTGGCGCTGATCGTGCCGAACCTGGGACCGTACGTGGCCGAACTGGTCTCCCCCGTGCCCGATGTCGGCCAGGTGGAGCGCAACATCGCCCTGCGCTCCAAGGAGATCGCCGACCAGTACAATATCAACTGGCGGGGAATCCGCGGGCGCATTCGGAACATGAGTGATCAGGAGCGATCCGCCTTCTTTGCCGAGTTGCGAGCCAAGCGTGACGCCATGCAGAAGGACATCAACAAGGTCACGGCCGAGGTCGTGCGTGACTTCGAGTCACGCCTGTCGCAACAGACCGATGTGGCCCGCGTGCTCACACGGGTGTCGCCGGTGGCCTCTTTCGTCTACGCCAACACCGACATCGGCGCCACAGGCGTGCTGCACGAGGAGCGTCTCGTCAACCACCTGCGGACCTACCAGCGGGAGTTCGTCCGTTACGTGTCGGAGCAGACACAAGGCCAGGGAGGTTTCGGCTGGGACGGGGGCGGCGGCGATGACTACACCGTCGATGATCTGCCCTCCTTCGACTACCACAATGACGATCTCGGTGTCCGCCTCGACGCCCGCATCGTCGATGTGCTGTTGCTGGTGCTGTTTGCCGTGACCTTCTTCATGGCCGCCTTCGTGAGTTTCCTCCGCAGCGATGTCCAGTAAGAAGGAAACGGCCGGTCTATTGCAGGAGCTTTTCGACCTCAGTAGTCAGCTTTTCCTCAAAGCCCTCGGCAAACACGACGAAGGCAGCCACGTTCTCGCTCTTGAGCAGTTGCACATCCTGCGGTGAGATCGTGTCGGCCATGACGATGGCGGCAACATCCACCCTCTCCTCCCGTCGCAAGGTGCGCAGGGCCTGCCCGCGTCCCGCGTCGGCCTGATCTATGTTGGCCACGATCAGATCCACCTTCGTCTCATTCAGGATCTGTCGGGCGCGCGCCCAGGTGGTGGCAATGCGCACCCGATACTGCTTGCCGAGCAGACTGAGTGAGATCGCCTGGGTGTGGTTGGAGTCATCCACCAGCAGAACGGAAGCCTTGGTCTTCGGCTTCTCATCCGGGACCACCGCCTCCACTCCCAGGGCATGGGCGATCGTCTCGTGCAGTTTGTCCCGGTTGAATGGCTTGACGATAAAGCCGGCCGGTTTTGTCGCCTGGGCCCGGGCCACGGTGGCCTGATCGGTGTGTGCTGTGAGGAAGACCACGGGCGTAGCGAAACGCTGACCGATGACCTCGGCGGCCTGCACGCCATCTTTTTCTCCCTGCAGCGAGATGTCCATCAGCACGAGATCCGGATGGGTCTCTGCCACCTTGCCCACCGCCTCAGCGGCAAACTGAGCGACCGCCACGACTTCAAACCCCAGACGTATGAGTGTCTGCTCCAGGTCGCGGGCGACGACGGCCTCATCTTCGACCACCAGGATCTTCTCACCAGCCATCGGCCTCACTCACCCTTCGAATCCATGGGATACTGCACCTGGAAGGACGTGCCGCCCTCTCGTCCCACCTCGATCGTGCTGTTCATCTGCCGGGCCAGGTCCCCTACGAGGCGGAGACCTAGAGTATCGGCCGTTCTCGGGTCAAAGTGCACCGGCAGCCCGACGCCGTCATCACAAACCCTCAGCCTGCCGACATCGTTGGGCAGTGGTCCGGACTCAACGCGTACAGTACCCCGCCGCCCGTCCGGAAAAGCATGCCTCAAAGCGTTCGATATCAACTCCTGAACGATCAGACCACAATGGATGGCGGTATCCACCGAAACGCTGTGGGATGCGACGGCCGCATCCAACTGGATCCTTTGAGGATCGACTCCGTGGGAGGAGAACACATCTTCGGCCAACGCCTGCAGATATTTCGCACAGTCCAGGCGGGCCAGATCCTCTGTTTCGTAGAGGCGTTCGTGAACCAATGCCATCGACTGGACCTGGGACTGCGTGTCTTCCAGGCTGCGCAGCGCCGTCGGGTCGTCGATGGTGCCTGTCCGCAGACTGAGAAGACTCGGGATCACTTGCAGGTTGTTCTTCACCCGGTGGTGGACCTCCTTCAGCAGCACGACTTTCTCCTCCAGAGCCTGCTCCAGCGCCTGGTTCCGCTGCGCCAGGGCCTGCAGATCATCCATCCGACGAAAGCCTTCCTCCAGGATGTCAGCCAATCCCTGAAGCAACTCCACCTGCTCGTCAGAAAAAGCGTCCGGCTCGGTGTGATTGAGAGCCAGCGTCCCGTGCGAGAAGGGTACATCGATAACACAGCGCACCGGTGTCTCGAAGAGTTCGGCCATCCAGCGCATTTCACCCAGCCGGTCCTGCTGCTGCAGGTCGCGGCGGTAGACGATGCGCTTCTCGCGCCAGAACTGCTCGATCACCGGATGCGGGCCCGCCACCGGAGACTCGACCCAGTCAGACCCACGCTCGAGCGAATGGGTGACGAATGATCCTGATTCCCGTATCAGATTGAGACCACATCCGGTGTAGGTCAAGCCGAGCGTGTCGAAGCAGTCCCTCAGCGTCACCAGTACCTGTACGATGTCCTCGGCGCGGTGCATCTGCCATACCTGCTCGCGTAGTTGCAGGCGGGCTGCCATGACCTTCAGCTCGTCCAGACGGCGAAAGCCGTCGGTCAGCAACTGAGCCATGTCCTGCAGCAGTTCGAGGTCGGCGTCGCTGAAGGCGTTGGGCTGACGACTGCTGGCCGCCAGCGTGCCCTGGGAGAACGGCACGTCGATGATACATCCCACGTGGGGAAAGATAGCTCCTTCGCCGTACGGATCATTGTGCGTCAGATCACGGCGGTAGACGACTTCGCCCTCCTGCCAGAACCCGAGCACGGTCTGCGAGCCTTTGCTGTGCAGCCGTCGCCACTGCCCCTGGGGATTCATCGAGTGCGAAACGACGCTTGGCGGTCTCGTCTGCGGTTCGACGAGGTTGACACCACAGTAGAGCAGCGGGATGCCGAGATCGACCATGCCGGAGCGGATCTCGCTGAGAAGATCACCCATGTCCTGCGGATCCTTCATCGCCCAGATCGCCTCCCGGACCCGTGCCACCACCTGTCGCCGACGGGGTCGGGTTTGTGTTTCCATCCCGCCCATCACTTCAGCTTGTGGGCGAAGCGCTGGCGAAACCTGGCCACCTTGGGACCGACTACCATCATGCAGTAAGGCTGCTGCGGGTTGCGTTGGAAATACTGTCGGTGTGTGTCCCCGGCCGGCCAGAACCGCTCGAAGGGCGTGATCTCGGTGACGATGGGATCGCCGAAAACGGCGCCAGCCGTCAACTCATCGACGAGGCTGCGGGCGATGGTGGACTGATCGGCGTCATGGGCAAAGATGGCGGATCGGTACTGGGGTCCCACATCCTCTCCTTGACGATCCTTCGTCGTTGCATCGTGGACCCCGAAGAACACTTCCAGAACTTCCCGGAAGGAGATCTGCTCTGTATCGAAGCTGACCTGGATGACTTCGGCATGCCCCGTCGTCCCGGTGCAGACTTCCTCATACTCCGGTGACTCGACATGACCACCGCTGTAGCCGGACTCGACAGTAATGACCCCTTCGAGCTTTTCAAAGACCGCTTCCAGGCACCAGAAACAGCCGCCACCCAGCGTTGCAGATTCCACTGAAATCCCTTCGGCCCCTGCTAGAGTTGCTCTGCTACGTCGATGTCGTGCACGAACAGTTCCTCACCTTTGGTGGCGGTGCGGCAGACCCACTCCCCCCGCGGATCGATGATGCCGGAGGGGGACGAACAGGGTATGTCCACTGGCTCACAGCTGTCCACGGTGACGATCCACAGATCGCCGGCCCTGGCACGAAGGCGCAGATTCGATTCGTGGTACTGCCAGGCAACCTGAGACCATTGGCTGCCGTCGCGCCCACCGTTGACAGCGTGAAAGATGATGCGTGCCCCGGCCGACGCCAACTGTTGTGTGAGATGAGGATCGTGAGTCGGCGTGCATCCCGGGTTGGCCCACAGGTCATTGCAGATCAGCCCGCCAGTGGTCACGCCGGCGAAGAGACGGGTCGAGAGTGGCCTCAGAGAGAAACGCTCGACCTCCCCTCGGGGCGGCTCGGTCAACGTGCCGCAGGTCAGAGTCTTGGCGTGGAAACCCAGAAACTCCCCCTCACGGTCATGGAAGCGAATCTGGTTGTAGCAGAGGTCGTCGTCTTCGACGAAACAGGTGCCCAGTGCCAGGCCCAGCCGGAGGTCCCGAGCTGCGGCGGTGACGGTGGACAGGGCGGCCATGACCGCTGCGTGGTCAAAATCTGACGTGTAGCCACTGAGGCTCCCTTCCGGGGTCAGCAGGATATCGGCCCCCGCGGCGCCGGCTCGTTCCACCGCCCCCAGCAGAGCTTGCTCATTGGCCACCACATCGGCTGTGACCCGCATCTGAAACCCAGCCACTCGCATGATCGCCTCTTTCAATGCGGCATGGATGCTTGTTGGTCGCCGGCGCTGGCTTCACAGGCGTTTCCGCCAGTCCGTTGCGTAAGTATCGATTTCCTAGTATCTTGTAACATTCCGCAGTCAGCGTCCCGGCGACATCAGGTCGCCAACGCTTGTGGTTGCTTCCGAAGATTTCCGCGCCTGTTCTCCGCCCCTTCTGCTCAGTTCTTCCTTCCCAGTCCGAGCGTGGTCCGAGAAATTGTCGCGGGGAGTCCACCCATGGTGGGTGCGCTTCCGAATCTCGGTTCATGTTTGTTTCTATCGTACCGCCCCGCCTCCCGCACGCAAGATTGCTAACGGGACAGGTCGGTACAGGACAGGATTGCACTTTGCAGACCGATCGTTCCATCCGTTTCGACGACCTCGACCTCCTGCAGCCCATTCTGCGGGCTGTACAGGATGAGGGGTATTCAGAGCCCAGCCCCGTGCAGGCTGCCGCCATTCCCATCGTACTTGAAGGCGGTGACCTGATCGCTACAGCCAAGACTGGTACCGGCAAGACCGCCGCGTTCGCCATACCCATGCTGCAGTTGCTGCATGAAAGCGGGGCTCCGGGTGATGCCCTGCGCGGTCTGATTCTCACCCCAACCCGTGAACTGGCGTTGCAGATTCACGAGAGCCTGCGCACCTATGGCCGGCACCTGAAGCTGACCCACGCCGTCGTCGTCGGCGGCGTCTCCGCCGGCCCGCAGATTCAGGCCATGCGTCGTCGTCCCGACATCCTGGTCGCCACGCCGGGTCGACTGCTCGACCTGATGGGCCAGGGCAAGATCCGCCTGCGCGACATCGAGATGGCCGTCCTCGACGAAGCCGATCGCATGCTCGACATGGGTTTCATCCGCGATGTTCGCCGTATCGTCGACTCCCTGCCAAATCAGCGTCAGACCCTGTTGTTCTCGGCGACCATGTCGAGGGAGATCACGGAGTTGGCCGGCGAAATGCTGCACAAGCCGGCCCGCGTTGAAGTGACACCGCCGGCAACGGTGGCCGACAACATTACGCAGAAGGTCCTGTTTGTCGATCAGGCAGACAAGCGCAACCTGCTGGCGCGCCTGCTGAAGGAAGACCAAAGCATTGCCAGCGCCCTCGTCTTCACCCGCACCAGACATCGGGCAAACCGAGTCGCCCGGCAGTTGTCCCAGGCTGGTATCAAGGCGGACGCGATCCATTCGGACAAGAGTCAGGGGGCACGGCAGAAGGCGTTGGAAGCCTTTGACCGCGGCCGTGTCCGCGTACTGGTGGCGACCGACATCGTGGCTCGCGGCATCGACGTGGAGGGTATCACCCACGTCATCAATTTCGAGATCCCCAACGAGGCCGAGAGTTACGTGCACCGCATCGGTCGCACGGCGCGCGCCGGAGCGGCCGGAATCGCCCTCTCCTTCTGCAATTCCGACGAGATCGCCTACCTCGCCGATATTGAGAAACTCACGGGCGTGCGCCTGGAGGAGGTCGACGACCACCCCCATCGCAGCAGCAGCATCGCCGCTCTGCGCGACAGTGGCAAGGCGCCGGCCAAGAAGAAGTCACAGTCCAGTTCGGGACAGGGGGGGACGTCTCGCGGTCCCCGCCGACCGTCCGGCAACGCGCAGGGTAATGGTGGTCGTCGCGGTGGCCCACAGCGCCACAAACGCACCGACGACAGTGGTGCCAACGGTGCCTCCAAGAGTCGCCGCAACGGCAGTCGTGACGAACGCCGTGGGGAGCCGAAGGCCACGCCGAAGGTTCACTTCGGCCGCCGCCCCCGGGCCGCCTAGAGCTTCGCCGCAACCGACTGAACCGCCGGCGACCAGTCTTTCCACATGTCGCCGGCGGGTGGTTCTTCCTGGGCCTGTTCCAGATCCTTCTTGCGGAAATCACAGAGCACGGCCTGACGGATGCGCCGAGTGTGATTGTGCGCCGCCATGTGACCCAGCCGGTGGTGCCAGAACACGATATCCCCGGCCCGACCCGAACAATCGACGGACGGCTCTTGGCTGAGACGCTCGCGATGCGGTTCATAGCCGGCGGTGGGTTCCATGCGATAGGCTGATTCGAAGTCGGGATAGAACGTGCGGTGACTGGCAGGCCAGACGCGGAATCCCCCGCCGCCAGGATCGACATCGTCGATGTAGCCCACCACGCCCAGGTGGAAAGGGTGAGCGTCGACATGACAGCGATCCAGGCCGGCCTCATGCTGGCCTTGAGGCAGCGTGCAGTAGATGCCTCTGATCCCTTCGGGCTCGGTCACCTGCCCCCGGCCCAGCAGTTGCTGCACCATGGACCAGACGGCGGGATTTTTCGGCAGCAGGTCCACCATCCAGAGCTCGCGTCCGAGAGCTCGGTACTGCCACCGGAACCCTTTGCGGTAGTTGCCGCGGTCCTCATCTTCATCCTCGGGCTCAAACGGGCCGATCCAACTGGCAGGATCGTCGCGCTTCAATGAATCGGGCGCCGCGTCCCACAATCGTGCCCGGGCACGGGCCAGCAGATCGGCTCTCAGGGCACGGCGCACGATGAGATAACCACGGCGCACGAAGTGGGCGACCTGGTCGTCACTCAGTGACGCTTCGATCACTCCTGTTCCTCGCCCTTGATCTGCAGGATGGCGCTACGCAGTTCGCGCATGTCGGGATCGATGAAGTGCACGTGCAGAATGCGCGAGGTGTCCGTCTGCTCGGTGCTGATCACACCGGAGCGGGTCTCGCCGAGCACGACATTCGGATCACCGGACCAGAACTGAACCTGGCCGCCACGATCCACGTCCATATCGACCTCGATCGCGGCGCCGCCCTCGCTGATGTCGAGCAGACGTCCGGACACCGAGTCCAGATTGGCGAACATACCCTCACCCTCGGCCTCTTCCTCGTCGTCCACGAGGGCCGCCATCTCCTGATTCGTCAGCCCCTGCTTCGACACCCATACGGCAATATTAGCGTCGACGCGCACCGACTCGCGTTCGTGCACGTCGCTGGTACGCAGCACCTGCAACCGCTCCATGATGCGTCCCAGCAACTTGATCTCCCGCTGACGGCGACCGATGCGACGTTCGAGGTCGCCGATCAGGAACTCTCGCCCCTGGCCGCTGTTGAGCAGATTCAGCGGTGACTTCGGCGCCAGCCGGCGCGCGACCCGCTCCACAGTGCGTGCCTCGCCCTGGCGGAAGCCGAGCTGTTGCGCCCGTTCCTTGAACGCCTGGGCCCGGCCTTCCTGTTTGTTCGACTGTTCCCGTCTTCGCGTCTGCTCTTTCCGCTGCTTGGTCAGATACCAGTAGGTCAGGTGGGCGACGCCCCCGAGTGCGGCCAACAACAGGATCCACTTCAACGGTCCGCCGAAGTCTATGGCACCACTTTCGAGCGACAGATAGCCCTTGGGGGCATTCACCGCGGCGGGCAGAGCGGCAATGATGGCGACTGTGTTCATGGCTACCTGCTTTCCTTATCTCAGCCCAGCGCCCGGTCCACCTCTTCGAGCAGGCGGAATTCAAAGTCCGAGCGCCTTTCGACGAAGCCGGACACCTGCTCCGTCTTGAGAAATGCTACTGTCTCCTGCTTCACCCCGCGGCCCATGACGATGATCGGTGTCTTCACGTGCATGTCACGCCGCATTTCACGCACGGCTACTCCTTCTCTTGCATCGGGCAAATCCAGATTCAGCAAGATCAGGTCAAAAGGAGTTTCCACCTGGCGGATCATGTCCTTGGCGTGTCCCACAGACGGCGACAGCTTCACCCGGTGATCGCGTCCCATCAGGTTCATCATCACCGTCTGCGTGTATTCCGAGTTGTCCACCAGCAACACGTTGGCATTTCGCTGACTGTCGCGGGCCACGATGCCTATGGCGCCGCGGCCGTACTGCAGAGCCTGCTGAATCGTCTCCTCGAGACGCTCGGGATTATACGGTTTGACGATGAAGGCGGCGGGGCGTGTGATCCTGGCCCGTTCCACCGTGTACTTGTCCGAGTGGGCTGTCAGATAGATCACGGGGGTGTCGAATCGTCGGCCTATGAGCTCGGCCGCCTTGATCCCGTCCTTCTCCCCTTTCAGCTGAATGTCCATCAGGATCACGTCGGGTTTGGTCCTTGCCGTCAGTGTCACCGCCTGCGTTCCCGAGGCGGCGATGCCGACTACGTCGTAGTCCATGGACTGCAGGGTGTGCTCGAGATCGCGCGCCACGAGCATCATGTCCTCGACGATGAGAACGCGCCCCTTGTTGAGGCCTGTCCCGCTCACGGGGTCGCCTTCGCGGTCGCAGCGGCCAGGGGAAAGCGAACCCTGAATGTCGTACCCGGGCCCTCCTCCTGCACCAGATGACCGTCGAGCTGGGTGGTCAGGTCAGCCACCAGTTGCATGCCCATCGAGCCGCAGAGTTGCCCGGCCGATGTGGTCTCCATACCGACACCATCGTCTCGGATCTCGAGAATGGCGGTGGTCTCACCGTCGTGATTCAGACGCACATCGACACGGCCGCGGCGTCCTTCGGGGAACCCGTACTTGAGGCTGTTCGATACGAGTTCGTTGACGATGAGGCCACTGTGAACGGCAGTGTCAACGTCCATCGGCATGGGCTCGGCCTCGACCTGCAGATCGATGACTTCACGATTGACGCCGTAGGTTGAGAACAGGTGATCGACAAGGTCGCGCAGGTAGTCGCCGCCATCGACGGAGGCCAGATCGTCGGATTCATAGAGTCGCTCGTGGATCAGGGCCATCGACTCGATTCTCGATCTACTCTCGCGGAATCCCGCCCTGGCCGACTCGTCGTCGGTGAAGAAGGACTGCAGGCTCAGCAGGCTCGAAACGACCTGCAGGTTGTTCTTCACACGATGATGAATCTCACGCAGCAGGACCATCTTCTCCTCGAGGGATGTGGCCAGCTGTTCTTCGGCCCGGCGGCGTTCGGCGACCTCGCGCACCAGTTCCGTATTGCGCTCCTCGAGCGCTCTCAGGTCGTCGAGGCGCCGGAAGCCATCGGACAGCCACGCCGCCACCGTCTTCAGCAGATCGATATCGCCGGGGGCGAAGGCTTCCGGTTCCTTGCTGGATACGGCAAGTGTGCCGTGAGAGAACGGCACATCGAGAACGCTACGCACGTTTCGCTGAAAACGCTCGTACTCGTCGTACGGGTCCTCAACCGTCAGATCTCGTCGATAGACGATGTCACCGGCGCTGCGGAACGACAGGATCGCCTCCGCTCCCCGTCCCTCCAGGTGAAACCCCCGGCTGTCGCGCCGTAGCGAGTGGGCGGTGACGTGCGTTTCGCCGTCCGTCGTGTCGATGACGTTCACACCACAATAGAGGAATGGAATGCCGAACTCGTGCAGATTGTCACCGATGGCGGCCAGAAGGTCGTCGACATCGTCGGAGCCACGCATGCTCCAGATCGCTTCGCGCACACGCTCGGCAACAATGCGACTGCGGCGCCGCTCAGGTCGTCGATGGATTGGGCCAGGTTGAGTCACGGCGCCTAAACTGATACCTGTGGCTGACAGCGACAAACCGGCCCACTCAGTGCCCGGTCTCGCTCCAGCTCTTTTCGCCGGCTGTCACCGCCATGTCGAGTCGGTTGCCGGGCGGCGGCAGCGGGCAGGTGGCGAAGGACGTGAAGGCGCAGGGCGGATTGTAGGCATGGTTGAAATCGACCACCGTGGTACCCGTCTCGTCCACGGCCTCGACCCACAGGAAGCGCCCCGCACCGTAGGTACTGATTCCACTTGTACTATCGGCAAAGATGATGAACAACTCGCCATCACCGCCATCCAGGGCCTGCAACTGATAGGACCGCCCGGACAGCTCAAAGGTCAGCATGCCGGCGGGTTTTTCGAGAATTGGCGACCCGAGAACGGTGGGTACGGCAAGTTGAGGCGCGTCGTCATCGGTAATCAGTCGTGCCGGGGCTCGCCATTGGTCGGCGATGGGGAAGAATTCGATCGGCGCGGGGTCTACCAGGGCCGGGTGGGCGGTGTCGGACAGCCGCAGCCAGCGACGCCCGACGCGCTCGATCACCCACCAGGAGAGGGTGCCTGAGTGCAGTCGAGTCGGCCCGTCATCGGCAGAGTCATCGAGCAGGTCGAGGGAAGTGACGAGCGCCTCCCCGAGGCGGACATCGGTCCCGGGTGCGGCGTCGAAGTGCAGCGTCGCGTACGCTACGGTCATCTCACCGAGGCGGTGGGGCGTGCCGTCGGGGAACCGGATCCTGCTGTCGTCGGCCGAGCCGATGCTGAATTCCCCGTCGGGCAGAGGAAACAGGCCGGCAAGAGCCAACCAGCCCTGGGGGTCACTCAGCGTGGCATTCCGCTTCGCCTGCCAGGCCTCTGTCTGCTCCGTCGGAGTCGGACCGGGCGACTCGGCTGCAGCGGCGAGGGAAGCCAGCGCAGCGGTAGCGATGCCAGTTGTCCATCTCGTCATGCCTCAGCGCCTTGCTCCGGGGATCGGTGTCGTGCGTCGCTGGGCAATAGGCTATACTCATCCGTCCCTTCACGCACGCATCAACTCGTACGGGAGACGTCCATTGTCCAGCTATCGAGTGGGCATCATCGGCCTCGGCCGCATGGGCTCCACCATCGACGACGAAGGCCACACCCGGCTGCCGTACTCTGTCGCCTCCGCCAGTCGGGCCTCGGATCGACTCGAACTGGTCTGTGGATGCGACCTCGACGGCGACAGGCGGTCCGCTTTTTCACAGCGATGGGGCGTCGACGCCGTGTACGAGGATTTCCAGCAGATGGTGGAGCAGGAAGAACCGGACCTCGTGGCGGTCTGCACCCGTGCCGCCGGCACCGACAACCGTGAGGCCCCGGATGCCGGGTACCGCGTCGATCTGCACGCCGACCTTACTGTGGCCCTGGCGAACCTGAAAGTGCCCATGCTCTACGTCGAAAAAGCCATGGCCTGCTCCATGGCTCGTGCCGACGAGGTCCGCGACGCGGTGACTGCCAATGGCACGATTCTCAACACCGGTGTCCTGCGACGTTTCGACAATCGCTATGATGTAGTGCGCGACGCCGTCCTTGCCGGCAGAATCGGCGAGCCGCGGGTGGTCGTGCACTATGCACCTTCCAGCCTGCTGCACGGTCACATCCACTCCATCGACACCGTGTCGTGGCTCCTCGGTGACCCGACGATCACTCACGTTCGCGGTGAGCTTCAGCCTCGTGACTTCGTCATTGAGAACGGGCACATTCCGTTTGACCCGCAGGCGACCTACCAGCTGTCGTTTGCTGGCGGCGTCCAGGCCTGGTCGGTGCCGGCTGCATATTGGGAGTTCGAGATTTTGGGGACCGAGGGCTCGGTGAGGTCCCTCAACAACGGCACCGGGGCGAGTCTGCGACTCGCTGGTGACGACGGCCGTGGCTGGGTGCACGCAGATCTGCCGCCGGTGGAGCCGGCCAGCACCGTGGTCTGCTGCCTGGAAGACCTCGTCGGCGCTCACGAATCCGGCGAGCCGTCGCGGGGTCACGTCGACATCACCCACCATACCACCGAGGCCTGCCTCGCCGTCGCCGAGTCTCACCGCAACGGGGGTGATTGGGTTGCGTTGCCGGGCGTGGACCGGCAGTTGTACGTCTTTCATGTATGAGCAACCCACTGCACGCGGGAGAGCTGATCTGCCAGCTCGCCATCTGGAGAAACACAACGGCCCGCCACCACCGGTTGGTGATGCGGGCCGTCGCCAGATTCCCGGGTGCTGCTGTGAGCGCCGGTGACCGTCAGTCTTCGAGAGCGCGCAACTCTTCGTGACGTGACGGATGGCGCAGCTTGGTAAAAGCACGCTCCTTCAATTGCCGGATGCGTTCCCGCGTCAGGCTCATACGGTCTCCGATCTGCTCCAGCGTCATCGGCTCAGCGCCGTCTAGCCCGAAGTAGAGTTGGATGATCTCGTGTTCGCGTTCGTCGAGACCGTCCAGCACCCTCTCAAGCTGCTTCTGGCTGGAGAAGCGGGTAATGCTCTCGTCGGGTGACTCCTGCTCGCCATCGGCAAGACGTTTCAGCAGGGTCGTATCCTCATCCTCGTCGAACACGGCGCGATCCAGCGATACGGCGCGGCGGCCGGACAGCACCGTGTCGCGTACCTCATTGATCGACAGTTCGAGGGCGTCTGCGATTTCCTCGTCATGCGGCTCCCCTTCATTGGCGTTGCCCAGTTGCTGGGCGGTGCGCGCGATCTTGCGCAGAAGGTTGAGACGGTTGAGAGGAAGACGTACGGTACGACTGTCTTCAGCCAGGGTCTGCTGAATGGCCTGGCGAATCCACCATACCGCGTAAGAGATGAACTTGTAGCCCCGCGTTGCGTCGAATCGATCAACGGCGGTCATCAGCCCGAGATTGCCGGCGCTGATCAGTTCCGAGAACGACAGACCACGATTGCGGTACTGCTTGGCTACGGTGACAACGAACAGGAGATTGGCCTCGGCGAGCTCTTCACGAGCCCGTTCTTCGCCAGCCGCGATGCGCTCGGCCAGCTCGGCTTCTTTCTCCCGGGACAGCGGCTGAGAACTTGCGATCTCGTTGAAATACGTCTGCAGACTGACATCCTCGTCCGTCCAGCTTTCGTAGTTCAATGTGCTCTACTCCTTGGCCGCGTGTGGGGGAAACCGGCCTCCCTACCAACCCGCTCCTCTACTTCTCAAATCGGGGAGACTTGGGAGGCCTGGGGTTAAGGGGACCAGTGAATGTAAAGCTTTAGATCAACCTCGGCCACAGGAAAAATCCGCCGGTCCGCTGGACGGGCTCCGGCATGCCCTATGCGCGTGTCAGCAGCTCTGCATGGGGCGCGTATATATAGCGGCGGTGACGCCGGCGTCCGGTGATCTCTTGGAGAATTCCCAGTGCCTCGAGGCGGCCGACGAGAAGATTGGCGTTGGCGAAGGTTCGCTCGCAGACCTCGGCCACGCGCTGCACCGATGTGATGGGATGGGCAACCAGACAGTGCAGTAGACGGATCGCCGTCTCCCGCACGGTGGGCTGCTCCCGTTGGATCAGTTCTTCGTGCTCCCGGAGCACGGCGTCGTGATGTGCCAGCCGTACCGATCCGGCGCGCGCCGCGTCTCGCAAGAGGGTGCCGAAATGGAGCACCCATCCTTCCCAGTCCCCATCTCTTCTCACACTCTGCAGACGGCGGAAGTAGCCCCCGACGTCCTCTGCCAACGGGATCGAGGGACAGAGCAGTCGGGAAGCGATTCCGTGCGTCTCGCTCAAGAGGCGGACGAGGGTCAGTCTGGTGACCCTGCCGCTGCCATCGACGAAAGGATGGATGCTCTCCAGTTGCCAGGTGATCAGGGCGATCCTGGCCAGGGGCGGCATGTCCACGTCGTTCACGGCGAAAGCCAGCAGCCGCGCCAGGTGCTCCGGTATATGCTCCGGTGCGGGTGGAACGTAGTGAGCGGTCTTCAGCGTGCTGCCCTGGGGGCCGAGCCAGATGGCCGACCGGCGGGTTTGCCCGGATCTGGCATCTCGTCCCCTGACACCTCTGTAGAGCTGGCCGTGCAGGTGATGGAGAGACTTCCCCAACATCGGTGTCGCCTCGGATCCGTCAGGCTCTGACAGCCGGCGCAGGATGGCGGCGTAGTTGGCACAGACCCTGAGATCTCCTCGGGGGCTCGACAGGCTCTTGGCCGCGTTGGCCCCGTCGAAGTCCCACCACAGCATATCTGGCAGAGTGACCTGGCTCCCCTCCAGTCGGCAGGAGGCGACCGCTTCCCGCAGGCAGGCCAGATCCATCGTCGCACCCGATCCAGGGCGGGCGGCCACCTGGCCGTGCAGGAATCCCAGTTCCCGGTCGGCCTCCGACAGACAGCGGTGGGTGGCCCCATCCAGCGCCAGATCAGTCGGCGGCAATGAGGCCGGCTCAAAAGTTGCGTAGCCGCCGGGTTGATCCAGTAGATAACCAGCGCGCAGAGAGTGAGCTGGTGTGACCATGGCACCGCTGTGTCAGGAGTTTGATGATTGTTTTTTCTGATCAGCGATAATATAGCCGGGAATCCCGGCCTGGGCTAGAGATTGATCTTCTTGAACTGAGGCAGCCATTTCTGGTTCTTGCGGAACATCTCCTTCGTCATCTGCCGGGCCTCCGCCAGCGACAGCTTCGCCGCGGTCAACGGATCGTGAGCGATGGCCTGGTAGACGAGTTCCGCATCGCCCTGCAGACAGCCTTCGACGGCCAGCATCTCAATCTGTGCGCTCAACCCCGTCAACAGGGCGCAGGGAGCCGGAATGTTGCCGACACGAATCGCCTCGAAACCCTTACGACTGGCTACCACCGGCACTTCGACACAGGCTCCCTGGGGCAGATTGTCGATGAGGCCATCGTTGCTCAGGTTGCCGTTGAACTCAAAGATGTCGCCACCCAGAAACGCACTGATGATGGAGGCGGCGTACTCGTGGCCTCGTCCCAGGGGCACCTCGTCCTGACCCAGCCAGTCTTTCACCGATTTCTGCCAGGTCTTTTCGCGCAGCTGATATTGCTTGAGGATGTGGGCATAGTGGCCGGGGTTCCAACCGGTACCGTCCTTGCAGTACTGCCGGATGAGATCGGGCCGTTTGCGGAACCACCAGTTGTACTCCGAGTTGTGTCCGCTCGACTCGGTTACGTACGACCCGAGGGCGAGGAACATCTCGTTGCGAACCTGCTCGTGGTCATACACGTCTTTGTCCGTGCTCACTACTTTTTTCAACTTCGGGTACAGATCCCGGCCCTTGTGCTCCAGCTTCGTGTACCAGGCCATGTGGTTGATGCCGGCGCACTGGTAGTCCATCTGTCCCGGCTTCAGTCCCAGCCAGCGCTCGAGCATGGCCGCCGTCCCCTGCACCGAATGGCACAGGCCCGTGAGCTGGATATCTGTCTCCTGCTGCATGGCGTGACAGAGCATGGCCATGGGGTTGGTGTAGTTCAGCATGATCGCCCGCGGGCACAACTGCTCCATGTCTCGGGCGATGGCGACCATCTCCGGAATCGTGCGCAGGGCCCGGAAAATGCCACTCGGTCCGCGCGTATCTCCCACGTTGGTGTCGATACCGTACTTCTTCGGAATCAGGATATCGTGCTGCCAGACGCTGGTGGCGCCGCGCAGGATCGTGACGCACACCGCATCGGCACCCTTGAGCACTTCGCGACGGTCGGTGGTGGCCGTCACCGTCGCCCTGTAGCCCCCCTGGTCGACGAGCTTCTGGCACGCCCGGCGGGCAAAGTTGAGGCGTTGTCTGTTGATATCGACGAGAGCGATTTCGGTGCTGTTCAGATTGTCGAAGGTGAGCAGATCCCGCACGAGATTGCGGGTAAAGCCGAAACTTCCGGCACCGATGAAGACGACCTTGGCCATGGATTTCCTCTCTAGTCGTCCGCCTGCCAGCGTACCACACCCATGTGGTAACGCCCGTGGGCGGCGATTCTGTTGGCGTAATATGCGGTGACGATGGTGCCGTCCTCGCACTGTGAGCTCGACGGATACCCGCCGTCGGTGGCGCCCTCGAACTGCACCAGAAGACGGGGCGCCGACCAGCTGCCACCTTCGTCCTGACTGCTGCGGGCGCCGATGCCGTACAGGCCCTCGTTGCGTATGCCGTAGGTCAGCAGAATGCGACCGTCGGCCAGGTGTGTCAGATGCGGCGGGTGCTGACGCGGCAGTGTGAGTGCGCCGCGTCCCTCCCAGGTGTAACCGTCATCACCCGAAGAGAACAGCTCGACATGACCGTCCGCCATTGTGCGGCAGGCCGCCAGCCAGCGGCCTTCACCCAGATGCAGGATGTCGGTCTCGTTGAAGTCATCGGCGGCGATCATACTGCCGCTGCCCCAGGTCTGCCCATCGTCGGTGGAGCGCAGGATCCAGGCCGTATTCCGCTTGCCGTCGGGTGAGGCGGAGTAGAACGGTACCGCCAGTCCCTGGGGACCTTCGGTGATGTCGCCAAAGGGGATGAACCAGCGATCGGTTTCCACCGGATGCGTCACCGTGTCGGCGTGGTCCCAGGTTCGGCCGCCGTCGCGGGAGCGACAGACCCTGGCCTCGAGGGCTCGCCGTTGCCTGAAAGCGAACTCGGGGTCTTCGGTTCCCGGCGCCAGTACCGGGGTCCAGCCCGAGGCGATGACGATGAGATCGCCGTTGGCGGCACAGCCGGCGGCGACATTCATGCGGTTACCGGGTGGCTCACCGGGTGCCGCCACACCGCGACGATCCCATCTTTGACCGTCGTCGGAACTGGACCAGACCTCCACGTCCCCGTGCCAGCGACCGTGGATGGGACGATTGTAGATCGTCGCTGTCAGCGTCCCGTCCGGCAAGGCGGTCAGATTGGGCCAGGCACAGACATCGTCGATCGCGATGATGCGTTCCACCGTTGTTTCTCCCGTCATGATGACGTCAGACCGAATTGCAGTTGTGCCCCTCCCCCATCTTCGGGTCGGCGCACACGATCCCACTCTGCCAGGAACTGATGCAGGTGCGACCGATCCGATCGTTCGCCCTCGCGTTGCAGCAGATCGCGTACCCGGCGCTGTTCTTCTTCATATTGCGTGGCGTTGAAGAAGCCGCCGAAGTAGGCCACGCGCAGCCACAACAGGTAGGTCGTTAGGGCGTCGAACTCGTTGTAGGCGATGATGTCGGCCAGCCCGCCGCACAGCCATGAATCAAGGACGCTGTCACCGGCACCGGAAAACTTCCCGGGGATGCCACAGGAGGCCGCCATTTCGTGCAACGCCGGCCGACCCCGACCGCGTCCGGCCAGCAGGTCCATCAGGTCGATGTGCCAGTCGCCGCCACCGAAGTAGTCGACCCCCTCCCACGGTTTGTCGGGGCGCTTGGCAAAGTCTGCCGCCTGCACGCCGAGAGCGACGGAGCGCTGCACGAGGATGCGGAAGTCGGCCGACCAGGAGTTGTAGCCCACCATCTGCGGCTTGGCTCGACCCACGCCTTCGAGGAAACGCCGCAGGATTTCACCCTCGGCGGCTTCCGGCGCGTCCCGGTCTGCCACCGTCGGCAGCGAGTGCAGTTGCAGACGGATCTCGCCGCTTTCTTCGGTGCGGGCCAGTGCCGAAATCGACACCAGCCGGCAGAGGACGGTTTTCAGATAGGGCCGCGGCTCTTCGTCGGTGGCGCCGCCATGGCGGAACATCTCGTCGATGACGTCGACGTCGGACATGGATGACGGCAGCCCATAGACACGTCGGCCGGTGTCGGCATCCGGAACCCATTCGGCGTCGAATGCCCAGACGCCGCTATGCACATTCTTGAACAAAGCTCTCTCGGGATTCTTTGGTATGAAGGAAGCGAAGGTTGGCGAAGGCAGGAATGTACGCGCCACTTCCAACCCGGGACAACGAATCCATTGTTGCTTGTCACGTCCCGATTGCGGTTATTTGTGCCCTGCCCGGAATACGCGCCCCCCCCAGGGCGCCCGTTGCAGAAGTTCCACCGGCCGACGCTCTTCCACCCCACGGCCGAGAAGGAGTCTCCCCATGACGGTCCTGAATGGTGTCCTCGCTGGCGCCATCATCGTTCTCGTTCTGCTCAACACCTACCAGTTTCTCGTGCAGCGAGCCGCTCTGCGCATCGCCGAGATTCTCTACGTCATGGCCGGCAACGTACGCGCCAAAGCGCAAGAGGTACGGCGCGACGGTAAGGACGTGGAGATCATCGAGGCCCACCTGTTCGACATGGCCACGTCGGCCCGCAGCATCCTGCGGGCCCTGGGTCGTAGTGAAGACTCGCTGGGGCCGGATCCCGCCCTGACGGTCGGCACCAACGGCAACCACATGTCTTCAGACAGTCTTCTGCGACTGGCCGACAACATCTTCTTCGCCGTCTCGGAGGAGAACCCGGGCGCCGAGTGGGATGATGTTCAGGGCGAGGCCCTCCAGCGGTTCCAGAAGAAGGTGCCCAACATGGAGCCGGAAGCGGCACGCAAGATCGTCAACGTCGTGGCCCATCAGTTTCACAAGGAAAACGGCCGCAAGACATCGCTGAGCGTCGCCCGGCAGTTGTAAGCACCAGGCGTCAGGACAGAGCGAGGTACCTGTCCTTGCCGTCTGACGCCGCCAGCCAGAGCCCCCGTTCGACCACCGGCTCGCCACTGACCGCCTCCCAGTGATCGGCATAGGCGTCCACCTGACGCGTGAATCTCGCCATCAACTCGGGTGTCACATCCCGGTGTGTCTTGTAGTCGACGACCTTCCAGCCAGCCCCCACACCTGTTGCGTCAACGCGATAGATCAGATCGATCACACCGCGTCGTACGGTGTCGCCCTCCCGTTGCTGTTGGCTTGACGCAAAGGGCACCTCCACATGTACCGCTCCCGTGGCCTGACTCAGCTCCCGCCAGATATCCGACTCGCGGAAGGCCTTCAGTGAGCCTGTCGCCGCCGCGATCTGTGCTGCTGCGACGATGCCTTCGGCAGCCAGCAGATAGCGCACATAGGTGGTCTGCTGGGCTTCCGCCAGATCGTTGAGTCGGCCTCGAACCGCGATTTCCAGCAACCGATGCACAACCGTCCCATAGTGTCGGCCACGACCGCTAGCCTCCGGGTCGATATCGAGGTACTGACTCTCTTCATCGTCGGCTGTTACGGATTCCAGCGCGTAACTCGGGGTGCGCGCCAGAGACCACTGCTGCCGGATCCGTTCCTGCACGTCTGTGACGTCGATGGTCTCGGCCTCTGTGGCCGGTGACGAAGGTGTCGGTCCCGGAACCGGCAACTCCGGGATGCCCGTGGCCGCCGGCTCGAGAGCGGTCCAGGCTCCCCGGCTGCGTCCCGTCGTCCCCAGCACGAGAACATCCCGGGCGCGGGTGGCCGCGACATAGATGAGCCGCAGGTTCTCAGCGTCCAGGAAACGTGCCTCTTCGGCGGCATCCGCTGCCCAACCCTCCGGTTCAGCCAGTACGATCGTGTTGAACTGCGCCGGGCGGGTGACAGCCATCGACAGGTACGGCGTGTCGGCGACGCGCGACACGTGCATATCGATGCCGTGGCGCTGCGCCGAACTATCCGCAGCGTCAGCGAGGAACACGACCTTCGCCTCCAGGCCCTTTGCCTGATGCAGGTTCATGATCCGCACCACGTCGGTCCGGCCCGTCGCCAGCGTCATCTCTTCGAGGCGCTGTCTGGGATCCTCGAGCAGCTGGCGCAGCTCGTCGGTGATCTGCACCCACCCCAACAGCCGACGGCTCTGGGCATCGCGCACCACGGCCAGCACTCGCAGCAAATTGCCGGCGCGCGCCGAGCCGGCTTCGCCGACGGCGGCGTGCGCGGCCAGACCGGTTCGGTCGACGAGTCGTTCGAGGGCAGAGGCCAGTGGCCGCTGAGTGACGTCATCCCACAGTCGGCGCAGCAGGGCCAGGGCGCGGGTCAGGCGCTCGGCCAGATCTGCCGACAGCTGAGCGCCGGGAGGATCCACCCACAGACGAAACCCCCAACCCGCCTGGCGCAGAACGTAGAGCTCGTCGTCACCGAGACCGACGAACGGACCGCGCAGATAGGCCACGAGAGGCACCGGATCGTCGGCACGCCGCAGGACATCGAGGGCGTCGACGAGGGCCCGCAACTCAACCGAATCCCGTAAACTGCCCGCGCCGGTGATATCGTAGGCTACCTGCCTGGTTTCGAGGGCGCGGCCGTACTCCGCCAGGTGGCGACGCGAGCGCGTCAGAATCATGAAATCGCCGGGTTCGGCGCGCCGACCCAACACCGCCTGTTCGCCGTTGAGATCCGTACGGCCCTGGAGCGCTGCGGTGATGAAGTCCGCGATCCTGCCAGCCTCTTGCCTGGCCTGCTCTTCCCTACGACCGCTGTCGGCGTGGGACCGCAGCTGGTAGACACCCGCGCCCTCCTGCCCAACGCGATGTGCACTCAGGCGGCGGAAGGGGGCCTGGTAGCGGGCATCATGATTGTCGAACAGCGGCTCGAAGGCAGCATTCGTCCACGAGATCACCTGGGGACGAGAGCGAAAGCAAGTCGTCAACTCGACGACCTCTCCGCCTCCTGCTAGGACCCGGTCTCGTGTCAGCCGGAAGATGTCGAGGTCGGCGCGACGGAAACGGTAGATGGACTGCTTCTCGTCGCCCACGAGGAACAGGCTTCCCGGTTCGGGTGTCAGCTGGCGCCAATCGTCGACGTCCTGCTCCCCACCGGTCAGGTAGAGGACAACTTCGGCCTGCAGCGGATCGGTATCCTGGAATTCGTCGATAAACAGGCGCCGGTAGCGTCGCTGAAAGTGAAACCGCACGTCTGCCCGGTCGCGCAGCAACCCCGCCGTCAGCTCCAGCAGATCACCAAAGGTCAGGGTCGCTGCCGCCAGTCGCCGATCACGGTAGTGCCACATGGCCTCGTCGACGAGCTCACCTGCCAACGTGTAGACATGCCGACGCCATTGTGCCAGCACTGGCTTGATGACACCCTCACGCAGCCCCGGCAGGACGTCGTCGCGCAAGCGCCGCGCCAGGGCTTGCTCGGGACTTCCGGCCGGGCCCCATCGCTTGAGGGTGACAGCGGTCCTGGTGGTCGAGGCCAGATCACGCAGCAGGCGCTCGCGATCCGCATCGCTCGGCGGCCCTGCATACTCCACGAAGTGACGCAACTCGCGCACGGTGGTCATGAGCCTGTCGGGCTGCCCCTCCGGCAAGGGGTCGGGAATTTGCGCCTCCACCTCACGCACCAGTTCGCAGGCCTGAGCCACCGCCGGTGCCAGATCTGGCCGGTCGCCGCGGGTCGGCTTCAACGGCAGGTCGCTGTACTGACACCTGTCGAGGTAGAACTGATAGAACTGTTCGGCTGTCAGGCCCGTGTCTTCGATGGCCAGCAGACGCTCGTCACCGGCGGCAGAGCGTGTCTCCAGAAACCGGTCCCATGCGGCGCGCATGAGGAACTGTTCCTCCCGCTCTTCAACCTCGGCAAAATCCGGCGGCAATCCAGCTTCGATCGGGCGCTCACGCAGCAACCGGGCACAGAACGCGTGGATGGTTCCGATCGCACACTGGTCCACCCGATCCAGTGCCCGGCGCAGCCGTAGCAACTGCCGTGCTGCCACCGGTCCCTCGCCCGTCTTGGCGACGGTGTCGATCGCGTCCTGCAGGGCGACGAAGAAGCGGCCCCTCAGCTCACCGGCCGCCTTGCGCGTGAAGGTGATCGCCGCCATCTGACCGATGTCGAGTTTGCCTTCCCGAACGCAGGCCACCATTCGTTCTACCAGAGCGTGGGTCTTGCCGGCCCCCGCACCAGCCAGACAGACCAGACTGGTGTCCAGGTTCTCAACGATGCGCCGGCGAGCGTCGGCATCGGCCAGTTGACGAGGCCCTGTGGTCACGACGCGATCCAGTCGCGGGCGCAGCGGGCCGCTTCTTCGGGCGCCACGTCTTGGGGACGCAGGCCCAGATCTGCCAGGGCCCGCTCCAGCGATTGTCGGGAGCCGGCACGATCCGCCGATACCGCCTCCGCCCAGCCTTCGACGAGGGCGGCCAGCTGGGCCGCCGCCTCGTGCTGTTCTGTTACCTGGGTGGAGCCGATGGCCTCGCCGGCACACACGCGCCGGTAGTCACAGAACCGACAGGGACCGCCTCCCCTGGAATCGCCTTTGTGCAGTGCGGGGAAATAGCCCTGCCGGGCCAGATCGAACAGCGGCTGCAAGGTCGCGGCCAATTCGTGACGTGCCGGCGGGGCGTCGCTGAAACGCTGGCCGGCGCCACGTTCGCTGGCGAAGAAGTAACCGCTCAGGCGCACGGGGCTCTCGTCGTCGACAAGATGCGGCAGGGCGTAGGCGTAGAGCGCCCATTGCAGAATCCGCCCGCCCCGTCCCAGATCCGTGGCGCCGAAGTTAAAGGTGCTCCCCGTCTTGTAGTCCCAGACCTCATAGGCCGTGGTATCCCCGGAGGCATCACGCACAGCATCGACACGGTCGATGCGGCCTCGAAGACGGAACGCGATTTCGTGGGACAGGCGCACCTCAACGGCCGGCTCCGGAGCAAAGCCGAAGTCGAGCTCGAAGGCGGCCGGATGCAGCCCCGGGTCGGCGGCAAACCGGTGTGCTTCGGCGTGCAGGAAGATGCGCGCCGCACGCTCGATACGGCGTCGATCGCTGCGGTAGGCGGCCTTGAAGATCACCGGCACCCGCTGACGCTGTGCCTCGATGGCGGACTCGACCAGCTCCTGCAATCGGGACTCATGCCCGAGTCCGACACGATCCTGCTGATCCTGCACTTGCCGCATGAAATCGAGAAACAGTCCGTGCAGCAGATTCCCCATCTCCAGCGGATGTAACCAACGACGAGGATCGCGTTCGGGCTCGTCCGGCGGCACCAGACCCAGTGAGTAGCGCCACAGATAGCGGCGCGGACACGCGGCCAGAGTCTCCAGCATCTGACTCGACAGAACTCGATCTCCGTCGAGGCCGAGGGTTTCGGTCTGTGGCTGCGCGATCCAGCCAGCGAAGCGCGTGGGGGCTGCCTGGGCTCGGCTGCGGACAGCCGTCAGGCCGCTGGCCACATCGGGATAGGCCTGATCCAGGGCGGCGCCCAGACCTTGCTGCCCACGTTGCCCAAGCAGGGCGTCCAGGGCGTCGGCACCGCCCTCGCTGAGACCGGGGGCCGGCCGGGCCCAGATCGGCTGGCACTGCAACTGTCGACGAGCCTGCTCGAACAGCGGTGTCGGCGATGGCTCACGACCGTCGGCCAGATGTAGACAGCTGGCCGACAGGGTCACCCTCCCGGGAGCGCTGCCAAGGACCCGGATCAGGTGGAAGACATTGTTCCCCGGCGACGTCGCCGCCAATCCCATCTGCGGTGACAGAGCTCGGCGTTCGTCATCGAGCAGGATTGGATCCTGAGCGGCGTTTCCCGGAAAGCGAAACTCGTCGAGGCCGAGGACGTAGAGATGTCCGCGGCCGCAATACCCGGCACCCCGCAATGGTGCCACCCGGATGCGGCCTGGTTGGGCTCGTCCCGCTTCACTGGTATGGCGTTGCAGCACAGCCAGCAGGCGTTCTGCCTGTTTTGACCGTGAGCCGGGGGACTCCGGCAGTCGACACAGATCTTCGAGACAGGTTGTCAGGCCATCTCGCACACGCAGATCACGCTCGGACCGAGCATCGTCGCTGTACGATCCTGCCAGCTGCAGGAAGCGGCAGCAGCCACGCAGCAGATCTTCAGATCCGCCGTCGGCCGGCACGCAGTCGAAAAGAGCCTCCAGTTGCTTGCGACCCGCCGCCAGCCGCTGCTGCAGTTCGTCGTCGGCCGGTGCTGTCGCGCCGACGCGTTCGAGGGCAGCCAGCGTCTCCTGGTGACCGGCACCGGCCCGACCCCGAAGGAGCCAGCGGGCCAGCTCCCCGGGCCGGATCGGAGACGTGGCGGCATGGATCTCGCCGGCTTGCAGGCAACCGGCCAGCTCCACCCCGTCGAGGCCACCGGCAATCCAGTGGAGGAACCACTGCAGTGAGCGTCCCGGTCGGGTGAGGACGCTGGGCACGCCGACGGCGAAATCGGCGGGAAGGTCCCAGCGTTCGACGGCATCGAATAACAGCGACAGGTACGGCACCGTTGCCGTGTAGGCGATCTCCACATCATCGAACCGAAGCCCTCGATCGAACACGTCCCGCAGGACCTGGCCTACCTCTGTCTCCAGACCGATCGCCTGATGCACATGCACCCGATCGCCATCCTCGGGGGTCAAGCCGGCGGTGAGCAGGCGACCGCCCGGGGACACCTCTACCGATTCTTCTGCGGGAGCCTTGCGACCCAGATCAAACAGCGATTCGGCGGGCTGATCCGGATCGGCATCCCTGAGAGGATCGAGAAACAGGTCTCCCTGAACGACGGACTCGGTGGGACGCCGGGGCCGCTTTGGCGGTGGTTTTCCCGGGGACCTCTCCGGTGCCGGTGCCACCGGAGCATCCTCCCGCGCTCCCGGAATCTGTGCCCTTGGGAATCGTGCCGCAGCGCTGAACTGGGGTGGAGAAACTCCGTAGACTCGTCGACCAAGGCGGTACATCCGGCCTCCGGCCCGACACTCCACAAAGTCAGCCGCGAGCTCTGGCAGCTCCACTTCGTCCAGAACCACCCAGAGGATGTCCTTGGGAGCATGCTCCGACGCCAGCGTCAGAGCACAGGCAAATGTGGCGGCGTCATCCCACCACGATCCAGCCTGCAGCAACTCACCATATCGTCTGTAGATCGTAGCGAGATCTGCTGCCTTGTCTCCAGGCTTGCCCTCACCATCCGCGAGATTCACGACGTGCTCCGGGAGCACGCCGGCGAGGCGCATGGCATCCAGTGTTGCGTACAGAGAGGGTGCCAGACCCCTGTCGACCTGCGCCTGACCAACGGCACTGCGGAAGTATCGGCGCTCTTCGTCGGGCCAGGCCGCCAGCAGCCCCTCCACGAGACGTCGTCCACCCTCCGGCTGCAGTCGGCGGCCGTTGCGGACCGCCATCTGCGGCTCTGCTTCCTCGGCGGCCAGCAGGATCGGTGTCGTCACCCGCAGGTTCGTCCAGCCCTGCCCGCTACGCGCCAGCGCCGTGGTCAGGTCGTTTCCGGCCCGGACTCCGGGGACCAAGAGGATCTTTGTCTGCAGAGGATGGTCGATGCACAGCTGCGCGAGCTGGCGCACCACGTAGGATGGCGACATGACTGGTGAGTGTAACAAATGGACCGCACCCCGTCGCGGGGGCCGGGTGTTTTAGCTGAAGAACTCGGCGTAAAGCGACTGCACGGCGGCGTCCACATCGTGATCCTTGACGCCGAACATCATGCTCACCTCGGAAGATCCCTGATTGATCATTTCGAGATTCACCTTGGCGTCGGCGAACGCCGATGTGGCTTTTGCTGCCAGGCCGACGGTGTGGCGCATGCCCTCGCCGACGACCATGATCAGCGCCAGTCCCCGCTCCACCGAGACCTCGTCAGCAGCCAGTTCGGTACGGATACGACGCAGGACACGTTCTTCGGTCGCATGATCGAAGATGTCCTCGCGTACGATGACGGAGAGGTTGTCGATCCCCGACGGCGTATGCTCGAAAGGAATCCCTTCGTCCTCGAACAGTTGCAGCAATCGGCGGCCGAAACCGACCTCGCGGTTCATCAGGTAGCGCGATACGTAGATGCTGCAGAAGCCGGCTGTGCCGGCGATGCCGACGATGGGTACGTCGCCGACTTGTCGCTTCGGCACGATGCGGGTTCCGTCAGCGGCGGGATTGTTTGTGTTCTTCACCGCCACCGGGATGCCGGCGTGAAACACCGGCTCCAGTGCCTCGTCGTGGAATACAGAGAAACCGGCGTACGACAGCTCGCGCATTTCCCGATAGGTGATCTCCGCCACCGCGCGGGGGCGGTCGATCAGGCGGGGATTGGCGACAAACACAGAATCGACATCGGTGAAATTCTCGTACAGTTCGGCGTCGACGGCCGCGGCCAGGATGGCACCTGTGATGTCGGAGCCACCGCGCGGGAACGTCACCAGACGGCCGCTTTCACCGTAGCCGAAGAAGCCGGGGAAAATGCTGACCCCGGGCCGGTCGCGCAGACCGCGGAGTCGGCCGTAGGCCTGTTGCAGCACCCTGGCATTGCCCGGCTCGTCCGACAGGATCATTCCGGCCTCGGCCGGGTCGATACTCTGGGCGTCGAAGCCCTGTTCCCGCAGATAATGGGCGACGAGGTGTGCACAGTTGGCCTCGCCGGCGGCTTTCATCGTGTCCATGTACAGCCCGGCGTCACCGGTCTCGGCTGCCAATCGCCGCTGCAGATCAGCACATATCGGTGCCACCGCGTCCTCGGCCAGACCGAGGCCGATGGCGATCTCGGTGAAACGGTCCACCACGTGGCCCAGCTCGTCATCACCGGTGCGGTGGGTCAGCCGCGCCTCGGCGGCGGCGATCAGCAGATCGGTCACTTTGGTGTCGCCGTCCTGCCGTTTGCCGGGAGCACTGACGACGACGAGCCGGCGGGCCGGGTCCGCGGTGACGATGTCGCAGACCTTGCGCACCTGTTCGGCGGAGGCCAGCGAACTGCCGCCGAACTTCACAGTTTTCATCGGGTTCTCTTCCTACAGCTGAAGCATATCGGGGTAGTGCTCTGCGTACCACCGGCGCAGACGCTCGACGTCTTCCCGTGTCGCCGAAACGTACGGAGCGCGGTTGCGCAGACTCGTCTTCAGGAAGCCGGAGGCGCGGCCCCCCATACGATCGTAGGCCGTGTCGGTGAAGCCACGAACGCCAAAGTTGGCCGCAAGGAATTCGCTCAGCGCCTTCAGGTGAAGAGCGTTCTGCTGCAGCGCGTCCCACTCGCCGTCTCTCATCTTGGCCCACAGATCGAGCACGACGCGGGGATTCCAGTACACCATGGCGCTGCAACAGCCGCGAGCACCTCGGGGCCCCAGTTCGGCCCAACTATGCTCGGAGACGAAGACATTGACGAAGCTCGACAGGGCCTCACAGCCCTCGCCGGTGGCGCCCAGAGTACCGGCGTTTGCCTTGACCATCATATAGTTTGGCACGGCTTCCTTGATGGCCTGATGCTGGGCCAGCGTCAAGGCCTTCTTTGCCCGCTTTGTGTCGTAGATCGACAACGGTCGACCACCGGCGGCACGAGACACTTCGCGGAAAAACGGCACCACCTCCTCTTCGGCGACCTCCATCCAGAATGGCAGGCCCACCTGAATCGCGTCAGCGTCGATTTCCGCCGCCCAGCGGGCCCGCAGTCCGGCACCGCGGGTGTAGGTCGACGTACAGCCCACCATGGCGGGCCGATCGTAGGCGTGGCAGGACTCCACCATCGTCCGCGTCACCTGGCGGAACTCCTCCAGCTCCATGGCGTAGAACTCACCGGTGGTACCGCCACTGTAGATGCCGGGAATCCCCGCCTCACAGCAACGCCCAAGATCGCGACGAAAGATGTCCTCATCGAAGGAATCCTCCTCCGACCAGGCTACCGGCAGGCCCGCCCAGGGCCCGATGAAGGTGTCTCGGTCTAGTGTGACCACTGTCTCCGCTTTCTGCCCGGGACCGGGCCTCCGGAAGATAACCACGACGCTCTGGTCGCGCCCGCGGGCCGGTGGTGGCCCGACTCCCACAGCGGCCGGGATGGGCACTGGCGGTGCCGCCTTATCCTGTTGTGCGCTAGTGTCGTGTCTCAGAGATTCGCTCACAAAGTCTCTTAACCTTGGCGAGGATCGAATCTGCAGTGGCGGTCCAGGTGAATGGCACCGCGTGGGCGTTCCAATGTTCGGTGTAGCGCTCAATCCGTCGGACGAGC
>DASCMS010000130.1:0-32695 GCA_036011085.1 Candidatus Latescibacterota bacterium | reverse complement strand
CATCAAAGGCCTCGCCGCTGGCACGCCACTCGTCGAAACTCGGCTTGCCCGGGCCGAAGCCGAAGAACAGGTCGTAGTCGGCGCCATCGATGAAACCGTCGCCGTTGACATCGTGGGCCTCAGGTCCGGCCAGCCACTCGTCCAGCGAGATGCCCGGGCCGAAGCCGAAGACCAGATCGTAGTCGGCGCCATCGATGATACCGTCACCGTTCGCGTCGTACGCATCGGGGCCCGCCAACCAGTCCTCCAGCGACGTGCCGGAGCCGAAGAACACCAGATCGTAGTCGGCTTCGTCGATGAAGCCGTCGAAGTTCGCGTCGTGCGCGTCGGGGCCGGCCAGCCAGTCTTCCAGCGTCTCTACCGGTGCCGGCGGCAGACCGAAGAAGTCCTCATAGTCCAGGTTGTCGATAGAGCCATCGCCGTTCAGATCCGCCGCTTCCGGACCGACCAGCCACTCCTCCAGCGTCTGATCCGGCGCCGGGGTGATGCTGAAAAACAGGTCGTAGTCGGCGCCGTCGATAAGGCCGTCGCCGTTCAGATCCTGCGCGTCCGGGCCGACCAACCAGTCATCCAGCGTCTGATCTGGTTCCGGTGCCGGCGGCAGATCGAAGAACTCTTCGTAGTCCAGGTTGTCGATAGAGCCGTCGAAGTTCAGGTCCTGAGCGTCGGGACCCGCCAGCCACTCCTCCAGCGTCTGATCGGGAACGCCGCCGACGCCGAGAAACTCATCGTAGTCGGCGCCGTCGATGAAGCCATCGAAGTTCAGGTCCGCCGCGTCGGGACCCGCCAGCCACTCCTCCAGCGTCTGGTCGGGAACGCCGCCGATGAACAGGCTGTAGTCAGCGCCGTCGATGAAGCCGTTTCCGTCGAGATCCTCGGCATCAGGGCCACCGAGCCAGTCACATTGGTCAACCTCAAAACTGTCGACGGTGCCGTCGGCGTTCGTGTCGCATGGGTCCGCCTGTCCATAAGCCGCCTAGCAGGTTGCCACAGAAACGAGGAAAAACAGCAGGACTCTCTTCATGACCTCTGACCTTCTGATTGGACTGCCGGCGGGCCGGGAGATGGCGGCAGGATGAGTCGCCTCTCTACGGTGACGTTCCATAATGTACCCCGCCGTGGCTGCCAGACCAGTGACCTCTATCACCGGGACGGAATCGGCGGTTGCGACGGTGGACGGGTGACTGAGAGCCACCCTATCTTTAGCGGTATCTTGTAGCAAACTATGGAATTACGGGTTTCATCACCCGACACAAGGACGTCTCCGGGACCACTTTGACCGATCTGTCCGACAGCCCTCTGCGGCTCAAGCTCGACGCACTGCCGAGCCAGCCAGGGGTCTACCTCATGCGCGATGAGACGGGCAAGATTCTGTATGTCGGCAAGGCCAAGAGCCTGCGCAGTCGGGTCCGCTCCTATTTTCAGCCTGGTGCCTTCGACGGGCGTCCCCAGTTCACCGCCCTGACGCGTCGTGTGGCCGACATCGACTGCATTATCACGCAGACCGAGCAGGAGGCCTTGATTCTGGAGGCAACGCAGATCAAGGCCCACCATCCGCGCTACAATATCAATCTCAAGGACGACAAGAAGTATCCGTTCATCCGGATCACTGCCGAACCCTACCCACGGATCTTCTGGACCCGGGACGTCGACGTTGACGGCTCCCGTTATCTTGGACCCTACAGCAACGCGCGTCACATGCGCACTATGCTCGACGTCATGCACAAGGTCTTCCCGGTGCGCAGTTGTCGCTATGATCTGCCGGATGCCAAAGTGAAACTGTGCATGGAGTACCAGATTCGCCGGTGCGAGGGACCATGTGAGGATCTGGTGAACGGCGAGCAGTATCGGCAGACCGTCGAGCACGCCCTCCGCTTCCTGCGTGGCGACAAGTCCGGCGTGATCCGCGAACTGACAGCCCGCATGCAGGAGGCTGCCTCGGAGCAACAGTTCGAGCAGGCTGCTCGCCATCGCGACCAGATCCGTGCCCTCGAGCACTATCAGTCCCGACAGAAAATGGTTCTCGAGGAGAAGATCGACCGTGACGTCGTCGGCCTGGCACGACATGACGACGAAGCCTGCTGCACCGTCCTGGAAATCCGGGAGGGACGAGTGCTCGACGAAAAACACCACTTTCTCGGCGGCGTCATGGAATCCACCGACGCCGAGATTCTGTCCGCTTTCCTGCGCCAGTTCTACCTGCAGACCGACTTCATCCCCCGACAGGTCCACGTCAGCCAGGAAATCCCCGAGGCCGAGGAAATCTCCGCCTGGCTCACGAGCAAAGGAGAAGGACCCCGCGTCGAGGTCGCCGCTTATCAGCGCGGATTGAAGGCGCGCACGCAGGACATGGCCAACAGCAATGCCGAACACCTGCTCAAGGAGCGTCGGCTGCAGCGGGAGGCCCAGAAGGGTCGGGTTCCGCAGTCGGTGACCGCCCTGCAGCGCGACCTGAACCTGCAGGAACCGCCCCACCGGATAGAGGGTGTGGACATATCCAACTTCCAGGGCACGGACACGGTCGGATCCCTCGTGGTGATGGTGGATGGCAAACCGCGTCGCAGTGAGTATCGTCACTTCCGCGTGCGCAGTGCCGATGGCTCCCCCGATGACTTCGCCAGCATCCATGAGGTCGTCAGCCGCCGTTTCCGTGGCTTACGCGAACGGGGCGAGGAGTATCCGGACCTGCTGATGATCGATGGCGGCAAGGGACAGCTGTCCAGTGCCATGGCGGCCCTCGGGGAGCTGGGCATCGACGGGGTTCCGGTGGTTGGACTGGCCAAGCGCCTGGAGGAAATCTTCCGCCCTGGTGAATCCCAGCCGCTCATCCTTCCCCGCGCCTCTGCCAGCCTGCGCATGTTGCAGGTCCTGCGCGACGAGGCCCACCGCTTCGCCGTCAGCTATCATCGCAAGCTTCGAGGCAAGCGCACACTGTCTTCAGGGCTGGACGGCGTGCCGGGTATCGGTCCCAAGCGCCGTCAGGCCCTGCTGCAGGAGTTCGGATCCATGCGGCGCCTGCGGGAGGCCGGCGTGGAGGAGATCGCCGGGGTCAAGGGATTCAGCCAGAAGCTGGCCCGCGAGCTCAAGAGTCACCTGCTGCCGGAGGCCACCGAGAGTGTGGAGGGGGGTGAGGCGACGTGAGTGACAGCCGCGATGTGGGCGGGTTCAACCGACCGAAGTTCTACGAGGAGGTGAACAACACGCTCACAGCCTCGACGGACGTGATCACCCAGTTCGGCACGGTACGGATCTGCTGGCACGAAGAGACGGTGATCAACGTCGTCATCGGCCCGTACGATCCGGAGGAACGCCGAGTTACGGTTCGCCGCTTCCTGCCGCCACATCCGGAAGGCCAGGAACTCATCACCAAGTTCATGCGTTATTTCCTCGCCAAGCCGACAGAGTTCGACATCCCCCTGCCTCCCGATATCGGTACCGAGTTTCAGCGGACCGTTTGGGAATCGTTGCGACAGGTCCCCTACGGTTCGTTTGAGACGTACGGCGAACTCGCCCTGCGCCTTGGACTGCCGGTAAGTCGAGCCCGGAACGTCGGCAATGCCGCCGCCCAGAACCCGTTGCCCCTCATCTATCCCTGCCACCGGATCGTTGCCTCCACGGGTGCCCTCACCGGGTACTCCGCCGGCCCTCACTGGAAGAAGGCCCTGCTCCTGCATGAGGGGGTTGTGATGGACAACGACCGGGTCAAGGTCAACCCTCCGCCGGCCTAGCGGTCTGCTCCGGTGTCTACCGAAGCGCGCCCTGGCGCCCTGAATAGTGCCCTGGTGGCGTTTCTCGACGCCCTCGACCGCGATAGCTCGCTGTCGGCGAGCACATTGTCAGCCTACCGTCGCGACCTGGAACGCTATCTCGACTTCTGCGCCTCGCGGGACGTCCGCGAGCCTGGCGCTATCGATGCGGAGACCACCGCCGCTCATGTGGAGCACCTGCGGGCAGCCGGGCGCAGTGCCGCTACGATCGCCCGCAGCCTTTCGTCTCTGCGTCGCTTCCATGATCACCTTCGTGTCATCGGCGTCAGCAAGACCGATCCGACGGTGGGGCTGACTCCCCCCCGTGTGACGCGACGTGAGCCGGATCCCCTGACCGTGGAGGAAGCTCAACGTCTCGTGAGTGCTGTTGCCGGTGAAGACTCGTTGACCATGCGCGATCGTGCGATTCTCGAAGTGCTCTACGCCACGGGGATCCGCGTTTCCGAACTGACCGCCCTGCGCAGCGCCGATCTTCTCCTTGAACATGCGCTGATTCGAGTGCATGGTCGTGGGGCTCGGGAGCGTCTTGTACCGGTGGGCGGGGCCGCTGTCGACGCGGCCACGCGGTATGCCCGGCACGGTCGTCCCTCCCTCACGGCGGCCGCCTCTGCCGTCGAAACCGACGTCGAGGACGCGCCGTTCTTCGTCAACGCCCAGGGCCATGGCCTGTCCCGCATGAGTGTGTGGAAGATCATCAGGGGAGCCGCCCGGGCGGCCGGTATCGACCGCGCCGTAAACCCGCAGACCTTGCGTCATACCTTTGCCGCCCATCTGCTGGACGGCGGCTTCGGGCTGCAGGACGTGCAGCATCTGCTGGGACATGCTGATATCTCGACGACGGCGATCTACACCCGCGCCGATGACGAACGGCTGCAGGCCCTGCACCGAGCCTACCACCCCAGAGCCTGAGGCGCATGTCCCCGACGCTCCAGGAATTCCTTCTGTGGTTTCCCGCCGTCGTCATCGCCCTGACGGTGCACGAATTCGCCCACGCCTATGTGGCCGACCGCCTCGGTGACCCGACGGCCCGGGCTCTGGGCCGCGTGACCCTCAACCCCCTGTCGCACCTCGATCCGGTAGGCACAATCCTGCTCGTCGTCATGCACTTCGGCTGGGGACGACCGGTCCCGGTGGACACGCGTTACCTGGCCAATCCCAAGCGCGACATGCTCATGATCGCGGCTGCCGGACCGGCCATCAATGTCGCAACCGCCGTCGTCGTCGGCTTGAGCCTGCGTCTGGCCGGTTCAGCTCTGCGGGAATCGGACACAGGAGCGCCCATCTACCTCGGACTGCAGGCCCTGGTCCTGCTGAGCCTCCTGCTGGCTTTCTTCAATCTTTTGCCCATACCACCCCTCGACGGCTCGAAGGTCCTGATGGGACTCCTGCCAACTCCGATTGCCAATGCCTACGCGCGCCGCGCCAGCCTGCTGTCCTGGGGACTGATGGGACTCATCGTCATGGGCGCCATGACCGGCTGGCACCCTCTGTCACGCCTGATCTTCCCGCCGGCACGTTGGCTCCACGCGCTGCTCACCGGTGCCGACCTGCCCTGACGGCAAGGGATGGCTCTGCTCGGCGACATCACCCTCGGCAGGTATATACCCGGCGACTCTGTCCTCCATCGCCTGGATCCGCGCACGAAACTGCTCATTGTGCTGGTGTGGATGTCGGCGGCACTGGCCTCGCGCGGCGTACTACCGGTTGCCGTGTTCTGCACTTTCATCGTCGCCACGGCCGGCCTCTCCCGCCTGCCCCCGTCTCTGCTGCTGAAAAACCTGCGTTCCTTTCTCTGGCTGCTGGTGATCACCGCCCTGCTGCACGCGGCCATGACCCCGGGACATCTGCTCTGGCACGTCCCCTTCCTCGAGGTCAACATCACAGAGGAAGGCCTGCAGGCCGCCGTGGTGTTCACCCTCCGACTCAGCGCCGTCGTCACAGCGGCTTCTCTGCTGACGCTGACGACATCGCCGCTGGAACTGACAGACGGACTGGAACGCCTGCTGCGGCCCTTTCGGCGTCTCGGCCTGCCAGCCCACGAGCTGGCCATGATGGTCTCTATCGCTCTGCGCTTCATCCCGGTGTTGGCAGAGGAGGCCGAACGCCTGCAGAAGGCACAGATGGCCCGGGGCGCCGAATTTGGCGGCCATCCCGTCGCCCGGGCGCGCCAGCTCGTCCCCCTGCTGGTGCCGTTGTTCCTGTCCGCCTTCGCCCGCGCCGACCGGCTCGCCATCGCCATGGAGGCACGCGGCTACCGCGGCGGCGAGGGACGCACGCAGTTCAGACAGCTTCGTTTTCTGGCCATGGATGGCGTCGCCACGGGAATCTGCCTTGGTGGCTGTGGGGTCATCTGGTGGACGTCGCGGATCTCTGGCTTGGCGATGCCATGACCGTCGTCCCCGTCCAGGCCGCACGCACACTGCGTCTCGATCTCGAGTACGATGGCTCGGGTTTTGTCGGTTGGCAGTCCCAGGCGCACGGACGCACCGTGCAGGGAGAACTGCAGCGCGCGCTGCGCCGCCTGCTGCAGGAAGAGGTGACCCCCGTGGGCTCGGGGCGGACCGACGCCGGCACGCACGCCCTGGGTCAGGTGGCCCATATCCACACGGACAGTCTGCTGTCACCGGAGCGAATCCTGGCCGGCGTCAACGCCCTGCTGCCACCGGACGTAGCGGCGTCCGCCGTGCGTGCCGTCGATGGCGACTTCCACGCCCGCTACAGCGCTCTGGGCAAACGCTACCGCTACCGGATCTCTTCGGCTCGCACCCCCCTCGACCGCCACCGCGTGTGGCCCGTGTTTCGCCCACTGGACCAGGGCGCGATGGCGGCTGCGACCGAGCATCTGCGAGGAATCCTCAACTTCAGGGCCTTCTGCAAGGCCCTGCCCCCCCCCGACCACTTCGAGTGTCGTATCGACACCGCCCTGTGCCTCCGGGAGGGGCGGGAGCTCCTCTTCGAAATCGAAGCCAATCGGTTTCTCCGACACATGGTTCGTATCCTGGTGGGTACACTCGTCCAGGTCGGTCTGGGTCGAATGTCCACCGAGACCTTCCGCCAACTGCTGTCGCCGGCAGCCGACAGGGGACACGGGGGGCAGACCGCTCCGGCCCGGGGCCTCTGTCTGCTGTATGTGAACTACGATGAGTCCTGTGGCGGACGTTCAGGGATGGCGGCCGGCAAGAGGCCTTGAGTAGGCCATACACGTTGTATATATTGAAGTTACGATGACAAGAAGAGGATCCACACCGGGCGGAGTCGTGGTTGTGTCTGTGCTGCTGGCGCATCTGCTGGCCCACACGCCGGCTGGCGCCGTTGATGACAGCATTGAGGGCTCGAGGCGCACTGCGGTGGTCCGCGCCGTGGAGAGGGTACAGCCCGCCGTCGTCAGCATTCACGTCGTCCACAGGGAGCGTGTGTTCTACCAATTGGATCCCTTCTTCGAGCAGTTCTTCCGTGGATCTCCTTTCGGTCAGCGCTATTACAGTTCGGAGCGCGATCGGGTATCGGGGGGATCCGGCTTTATCATCGACACGTCCGGGACGGTGCTGACGAACGCTCATGTCCTGGGGCAGGGCCACGTGGTCCGGGCTGAGGTGTCCCTTCCGGATGGCCGCGTCTTCGAAGCTCAGGCCGCCCATCTGGATGAAGCCGCGGATCTGGCGGTTCTACGGATCGAAGGCCCCGATCTTCCGGTTGCGCCCCTCTCTGTATCGGGCGATATTCTGGTCGGAGAGTGGGCCATCGCCATCGGCAACCCCTTCGACCTCGGACCGACCGTAAGTATCGGTGTTATCAGTGCGATAGACCGAGACTTTCCCGAGCGTCAAGGGGATTATTTCTACCGGGATATGATCCAGACCGACGCCGCCATCAATCCCGGAAACAGCGGGGGTCCGCTGGTGAATGCCCTGGGTGAGGTAGTGGGCATCAACAGCTTCATCTACACTGGGGGTGAATACAGCCTGGGGTCCATCGGTATCGGCTTCGCCATCCCCGCAGCGTCCGCTCGTCTGTTCCTGGACGAGATTCGCACGCACGGTCGCGTCCGCGTACCCTGGCATGGGATCGCCGATCTCCAGGACCTCACACCGCGCCTGGCGGAGTATCTTGAGCTGGACAGTACCGAAGGGGCGGTGGTAGTGCGGGTGACGATGGATGGCCCCGCCGAACAGGCGGGGCTGGGACGAGGAGACGTGATTCTGTCGGTGAACGGCGAAGCCGCGGCTACCGCGACCGAAACCTGGAGCCTGCTGCAGGGTCTGCGCGTCGATCAGGAGTGTGAGTTCGAAGTGGTTCGTCGCGGCAAGCGCCAGTTGCTGAAGTTCAGTGTAGCCGAACGGCCCGGCGGAACGGGTTGGAACTGAAAGAGAACCGTTGATCGGAGCTCCTTAGTGATCACAATCAATCGTGCCATCATTCCCAACCTGTTCACCATCGGTAATCTGCTGTGCGGATTTCTGGCTCTCCGGTATGTCGCCGAAGGCAGATACGTATCGGCGGCCTGGCTCGTCGTCCTGGGGGCTGCCCTCGACAACATGGACGGCCGCATCGCCCGCCTCATCGGTCGCGACTCGGCCTTCGGCATCGAATTCGATTCCCTCGCCGACGTCTGCACCTTCGGTGTGGTCCCCGCCTTCTTGATCTACCACAGCCTGCTCCCCTCCGGATGGGGTGCCACCCTCGCGTTCGTGTTCCTTCTCGGCGGCGCCTACCGTCTGGCACGGTACAACGTCATGAGCCATGAGAGCGGCAAGGCCGATTACTTCACCGGTCTGCCGATCCCCGCTGCCGCCGTCGCCCTGAGCCAGTTCGTCGTCTTCACCCAGCACGCCTGGCAGACATCACACGCCGCCCATCTCGGTGTCATGGTGACCATGTCCCTGACAGCTCTGATGGTGAGCCGTGTCGAGTACGACTCGATGCCGAGCTTCCGGTCCGCTGGCCTCTGGGATCGCTGCAAGCAAGTGTTCTTCGTCGTCAGTGTTGTACTCATCATCCATCCGGCCACGTCAAAGGACTTCTTCTTTCCCCTCGTACTGGCCTACCTCGTCACCGGTGTCGGCCGCGCCGTGGCCGGAATGTTCAGTGATGAGGTAACCCAGCACGCATGAGGCCAGGCTAACCGACCGATGATGCTGCGCGACAAACCGGTCAGCCATCTGATCCTCATCCTGTTCATCAGCGCCATCGGCGGCAGTGTCCTCGGTGAATCGTTGCGTTTCATCCTCCGCTTCGTCGCCGGCAGTGACACGATCGTCGAACGGGCCCTGCTCGATTACTTTTCGTACGACGTCGGCCCGCATATGCTCAACCTTATCATCCTGTCCTTTCAGTTCGCCTTGACGCTGAATTTCAACGTCATCACCTTGCTCGGCATCTTTGTCGGCTGGTATTACTTCAAGTATTCGTACTGAGAGTCGCGACGGGTAACCGGAGAAGGAGAAACCATCATGTTTCCAAGTCATTGGGAAATCCTCGTCATCTTCCTCGTCATCCTGCTGCTCTTCGGTGCCAAGCGAATCCCGGAGATGGCCAAGGGACTGGGCAAGGGCATTCGTGAGTTCCGCGGGGCTGTGAAGGACGTGCAGCACGAGGTCGATGTCGCGGGCAGCGCCGACAGCCGCCCGAGCAGCACGATCCCACCCGCCGCCGCGCCGGCTGCCCCACCCGGGCAGGTAGCTCGTAGCGAACCAGTGGCGGAACCGACCTCTGCCCCTGCCACACCGAGCTCCGCGTCGGAAGAAACCCGGTAGTCGCCCGGACCCCAGTGTCCTCCGAGCTCACCGCCCATGAGGCGCTCGACCGCCTCGCTGGCGGCGATCTCACTTCCGTCGATCTGACGCGCAGCGTCCTCGAACGCATCGAGACCTGTGAGCCGCAGGTCAACGCCTACATCTCCGTCGACGCCGAGGGTGCCCTCGTTGCCGCTGCCGACGTCGATCGGCGGCGCCAGTCAGGTGAGCGACTGGGCCCGCTCGCCGGGATCCCGCTGGCTCTCAAGGATGTACTCTGCGTCCGTGGTGGACGTACAACGTGCGGCTCGGCGATCCTGACCAACTACGTGGCGCCCTATGACGCCACTGTGGTGGGCCGGGTACGGGACGCCGGCGCCATCCTCGTGGGCAAGACGAACATGGACGAGTTCGCCATGGGCTCGTCCACGGAAACCTCACACTTCGGTCCCTCCCGCAACCCGGTCGACCCCGAACGCGTCCCCGGGGGCTCCAGTGGCGGCTCAGCGGCTGCCGTCGCTGCCTGCGAGGCAACCCTGGCCCTCGGCTCTGACACGGGCGGCTCGGTTCGCCAACCGGCC
The DNA here is from genome assembly GCA_036011085.1 of Candidatus Latescibacterota bacterium. Lineage (GTDB taxonomy): Bacteria > Latescibacterota > UBA2968 > UBA8231 > UBA8231 > UBA8231. The sequence continues at coordinate 22,615 of DASCMS010000130.1, read as the reverse complement.
GGGTATTGCGGCGTCGTCGGCCTCAAGCCCACCTACGGGCGGGTGTCCCGCTACGGTCTCGTCGCCTACGCCTCCTCCCTCGACCAGATTGGTCCCCTGGCCCGCGATGTCGAAGACGCCGCACTCCTGCTGGAAGTCATCGCCGGCCATGACGTCAGGGACGCCACCTCGGTGGATCTTGAGGTCCCCGAGTACCGGGCGAAACTCAACGAGGGGGTCGAGGGTCTGAAAGTGGGGCTTGCCCGTGAGTTCTTTGCCGAGGGCCTAGACCAGGAGATCCGCAGCGCGACAGAAACAGCTGCCGATCATCTGCGCCGGGCGGGTGCCGAACTGGTTGACGTATCTTTGCCGGTGGCCGGGCACCCCGACTACTGCGTCGCCTGCTACTACGTCATCGCCATGGCGGAAGCCTCGGCGAATCTGTCACGGTTCGACGGCGTCAAATACGGCCACCGTACCGCCGAGGCTGACGACCTCTTGCAGATGTACCATCGCTCGCGCAGTGAGGGCTTCGGCACCGAGGTCAAACGCCGTATCATGCTGGGTACCTACGTACTCAGCGCCGGCTATTACGACGCCTATTACCGCAAGGCGCAACAGGTGCGCACTCTGATCCGTCAGGACTTCGAGTTGGCCTTTGAACAGTGCGACTTGTTGCTGAGCCCGGTGGCACCGACGACGGCTTTCCGGGTCGGAGAACAGGTGGATGACCCGCTGACGATGTATCTGAACGACATCTACACGGTGTCCGTGAATCTGGCCGGCATCCCGGGCATCTCGGTGCCCGTCGCCGAGGCGGCGGACGGACTCCCCATCGGCGCGCAGTTGCTGGCACGCCCGTTTGAAGAAGAGGTCCTGCTGCGGGGCGCCCGCGCCCTCGAGCTTTCCTGCTGACCCGAATCGGAGTCGACCGATATGCGTCTCCCGCGCTGTTGCGCCCTTCTCGCCATCACGATTCTTGCCGGTGGCGCCAACGATGTTGAGGCTGTCAACGACAACGCCGGCACCACCGGCTTCAGCTTTCTCAAGGTGGGTGTCGGCGCCCGTGCTGCCGCCCTGGGTGGTGCCTATACCGCCATCTCCGGAGACCTGGAATCGACGGCCTGGAACCCGGCTGGTGTTTACGACATCGGCGAACGGGCAGCCACTGTGTCGTTGACCAGTTATCTCGTCGACACCGAGGCCGGCTTTCTCAGCCTCGCCCTGCCATCGGGTCCCCGCCTCTGGGCTCTCAGCGTCAACTACTTCACCTATGGCGAGTTGCAGCGCACCGGCGAGGACGGGCTGGCGGATGGCACCTTTGGTGCTTTCGACGTGGCCACGGGAATCTCCGCGGCGCAACCGGTATGGAATGACCGGTTGACCCTTGGCGCCACGGCCAAGTGGATCTATTCGGGCATCGATGACTTCACCGCCGACGCCTGGGCCATCGACCTGGGTGTGCTCGCCCGGGGTCCTGTCCCGGGTATGACCCTCGGTGCCTCCATGTCCAACCTCGGAGCCGTGCGCTCCGGCTTCTCCGAGGGAGACGACGACTCCCTCCCCGTGCTCCTGCGCGCCGGGATCGCCCACCAGCCGGCCCACTTCCCCTTGCCCCTGCTGCTGGTGGCCGACCTGACTGTCCCCAACGACAACGACCCGTACTTCACTTTCGGTGCCGAAGTCAAGCTCGCCGGGGGGCTGACGTTACGTCCTGGGTACAGCCTGCAGCAGTCCGGTCTCGACGGCGACGAGGCGCTGGGTCTGTCCAGCGGCGCCGGTCTCGACCTCAAAGGCATGCGCCTGGACTACGCCTACGCTTCGTTCCCCGCCCTGGGGGATGTGCACCGCATCAGCCTCAGCGGCCGGATCTAGGAATCTCGCTCGGGATCTGTGAGCGCCAGCCGTCGGTATCGTGTCATGACGGTGACAGAGATGCTCCTCCCCTCAACTGTGAGCATTCATCATAAGTCTCTGATTTACATGTAGTTGCTCTGTTCAGAGAACCACTGGACCGGAGCTTGCGATGGGCACACCATGCTGCACCGCCCTGTCGCTCTCTGTCTTTTGCTGGCCAGCCCTCTCGCGGGCCAGTTGTCCCTGGTGCCGGACACGGTCGGCATCGGCCAGCTGCCGGTGGGCGCCCGGCGGGTGGTTCCCCTCTCACTGATCAACACGGATCTCACGCCGGTACTCGTGGAAGGGATCGCCCCCCTCCATCCCTCCCTGTCTCTTCCGGCGCCGCCTGTGACCGGCCCCGCCCGCTGGCTCGCCGGCCAGGACTCGCTCCGTTTCCTGCTTCACGTTACCCCCGTGGAAGCTGGTCCGTTGGTGGCCAGCCTGCGGGGCTGGGGCCTCGCTGACAGCGTCTCCGTCGACGTGCTCGCGGAGGCCGTCGACGTCTTTGTCAGTGAAGTACTCGCCGATCCACCGTCCGGCTTGCCGGGCGACGCCAACGGCGATGGCGAGAGAGAGACCTACGCCGACGAGTTCGTCGAGCTGCGCAACGCCGGTCCCGACACCGTCGACATCTCCGGCTGGCGGCTCGGCGATGATGACACGGCCATCAGCGGGTGGTTCGAGTTTCCAATGACATACCTGCCCCCCGGAGCACGGGCGGTGCTGTTCGGGGGCGGCACGCCAACAACGATCCCCCCCCCGGCCTACGCCGACGACGGCCGCATCGGTGACGGCCTGGCCAACGGCGGCGATCGTGTTCTTCTCATCACGGCCTCGGGTGACACGGCCGATATCGTCGACGGGATCGGCTGGGGGAACGACCGCAGCGTGGTCCGCGAGTCGGCAGGCGAGGCGCCGCAGCCGCACGATGCACCGGCAGATGTGACCGAGCGGTTCTCTCCGGGTCGCGCCGCCTTGACCACGGCCGGGGCAGGCGACGAACCCCGTCGAGTGGCGGCAACTGTCCTCATCGTCGAGATCCTCGCCGATCCGCCGCCTGGAGATGGCGGAGATGCCAACGGGGACGGTGTCCGTGACACGTACGGAGACGAGTTCATCGAACTGCTCAACGTGGCGGATGTCGATGTCGACATCGGTGACTGGTCACTCAGCGACGATGACACCGGTGTCGATTCACGGTTCCGCTTCCCTCCGGGGACGGTTCTGGCCTCGGGCAGCCGCGTGGTTCTCTTCGGCGGGGGTGCGGTTGCCGCCGATCTGCCCGCCCACGTCGATGACGGGCGCATCGGCAACGGCCTGTCAAACGGCGGTGACGAGATCATCCTGCTCGATGCGGCGGGTGACACGGTGGATGCCGTTCATGGCAGCGATTGGCCCGCGGATCGGGCCAGTATCCGCCTGCCGGAACGCTGTCCCTCCGACTGCGCCTGGGTGCCCCATGACGAAGCCGGTCCGGGTGCCGGTCCGTTTTCACCTGGAATGGCGATGTCGACGGCGGACACGACCGCTGCCGCGCCACCGTCGATCGACCTCGTCGATATACGAATCACCGAGGTCTTCCCTGCGCCTCTCCGGTCCGCGGCTGGTGATGCCAACGGCGACGGCCATTCGGACACCTACGAGGACGAGTTTGTCGAGATCCAGAACGCCGGCCCGGACGCCGTGGTCCTGTCCGGGTGGCAGCTGTCTGATGACGATGCCTCTGTCTCCCGGCGATTCACATTTCCGCCGGGCACAGTTCTGCCTGCGGGTGCATATGCCGCCCTCTTCGGCGGCGGCGCTCCCGCCGTCGACGGCGACTTCATCTTCGTTGACGATGGTCGCATCGGCAACGGGCTGACCAACAGCGGCGACCGCATCCTGCTACTCAACGCTCGCGGTGACACCGTAGCCGAAGTGTCGTACGGGAAGGTTGCGGCACGCGATCAATCTCTGGCGTTCCTTGAGGGAGTCCGGCCACACGCCCACGGTGCCCTGCCGGCACGGACGCCGTACTCGCCCGGGGCTCCACGACCCGTGTACGAAGGCTTTGCCGTGGATACTCTGCGGATCACCCTCGGTCGGGCTCCACCCGAACCCGCGCTGTACGGGTTGTTCGCTCATCGCCGCGAGCCTCTGGATGCAAGCTCCATCCGCTGGCGGGCACTCCACGACGATGTCCTCCGTTTTGACGGCAGCACGCCCCGACCCTTGCGCCGGGGAGAGACGCTTCTCGAGGCGTGGCTTCACGGCCAGGTAGTGGCCCGGGCTCCCGCCTTCGTCCGCTACCCCTCACCGGTCAACAGCCCTCCGCGCTTCCTCGACACGCCGCCAACGCACACGTGGGTGGAAGGTGACTTCCGCTACCTGGCGCGTGCTGTGGACGATGAGGGCACAACCCTTTCCTACGCCCCGGTCCAGCTGCCCGACTGGCTGCGGCTGGGACGCTACGATGGCCTGCTGACGGGTCGGTCGCCCCCGCAACCCGGTCGCTTCGAAGTGGTCATCCAGGTTACCGATGGCCAGGGCGGATTGGCGACGCAGGCCTTCTCTCTGACGTCACAGCGGCGGCCCAGGCTGCGCATTGCCGAAGTTCTCGCCGATCCGCCGCCGGGTGCCGCCGGGGATGCCGACGGCGATGGCACGAGACAGACCTGGGCGGACGAATTCGTCGAGCTGGTGAATGACGGCACGGACACGGTACTGCTCGACGGATGGGAGCTCACCGATGCCAGCGGTCGGCGTCCGTACCGATTCCTGGTCGGTACGCGCCTCGAACCCACTGACCGGTTCGTCGTCTTCGGCAGCGACGCCGGCGGCCGTCTGGGTGACGGTCTGGGAAACCGCCGGGACGCGGTCTTCGTCATCGATCCCGCGGGGCCGGAGACCCTGGCCACGGCGCGGTACGATGTGGTTCGTGACCCCGATGAGTCTCTCGTCTGGCCATCGGGCCGGGATTCGCCATCACCACATTCGCAGTGGCCGGGACGCCTGCCTTATTCGCCTGGCGCCAGACGACCACTCGCAGTCGCTCTGCGTCTGGTTCCGCCACGCCTCGATCTGGTCGCGGGTCGGTCAGCGACAGTGCGACCCGTCGTGCGCTTCAGCGACGGTGTGTTCGCCGCCATGCCACGAGAAATCGCCGGTGCCGGATCATGGCACGTCTCCAGCAACGATGTCGAAGTCGAAAGGGGCAGGCTCCGCGGCATCACACCAGGGCAGGCACGTGTCACCTTCCTCGCCCGGGACCTCGAGGCGAGTGCCGAGGTCTCGGTCAGGCCCCCACTGGTGGAACGACTGTCCTTCCGCCCGGCATGGACACGGACGCAGGTAGTTGCGGGTTCGATGCTGAGCTTCAGCGTACGCCTGCAGGGAGAGGACGTCCTGCGCTATTCATGGCGCGCATCGACCCGGGCTGTTGGCCCACCGGGAGAACAGTTCCATGTACGCCGGAGTACCGCCACGACGGATACGGTCGCAGTGCGCGTGTGGCGCCCGGGTGGCGCCTTTGGACAGGATGAGCGCGTCGAGCGTGAGTGGATCCTGACTTCGAATCACCCCCCGGAGGTGGCGACACTGACGGCGACGGGCCTGATCGCAGGGCGGGAATTCGTGGCGACCATCGGCGCCACCGACCTCGACGACGATGTCGTCGCCCTGTCTCTCGACCTGGGCCCCGAGGGTTTGCGACTCGGTGTTCGTGATGGTCAGCTTCGCTGGACGCCGACGTCAGCGCAGGTGGGGGCTCACACGGTACGCGTGCGGGCCAGCGATGGACAGGCCTCAACTACCGCTGACTTCGTGTTGCACGTCGTGGAGGGCGCCGGACGCCCGGCGGGGTCTTCCGGGTGCACGGAAGCTCTCGCGGTGACACCCAACCCCTTCCGCGATGCCGCCCTGTTGCGACTGTGCCCGCCACCGGAGTCGGCGATGCGTGTCGACATCTTCGACGTGCGTGGTCGGCTTCTCCGGCAGCTCCGCTGGCCCCCTGGTCGCCGCGATCTGTCCTGGGATGGCGACGATCGCGCGGGTCGCACCGTCGCTTCCGGAGTCTACTTCTTCGAGGTCCGCTCGTCGACGCAGCGGTTGCATGCGCGAGCCGTGCGCCTACGGTAATGCTAATGCAGATGCTATCTGCTGTAGGCCTCCTTGAAATCGTGCACAGCGTCATGCAGGGCTTTCGTGTTCTTCAAGTCCGTCGTCTGCTTACTCTTCATCGCATAGACGAGCACCTTGTGCAGCATGGCCAGGTGATCCCGGTATGCCTCGACGGCTTCGTCATCTGATGGATCGGGTATCTTGATCCGCTGCGTCATGAAATACTGCGTGACGATCTCACGCATGTGATCGGCATGCTTCTCTTTATTGAGCACCCAGCGCGTGATCTGGTTGGCATTGGTCGCCGGATCGGCCGACAGGTCGGTGATCAGCTTCATCGACTTGGCGATGGTCGTGACATCCTCATCGAGCATGGAAAATCGCAGGTCGTCACCGTAGATGCCGCAAGGGATCTCGCAATGTGCGCGCGCTTCGGTCTGGACGATGAACGTGGCGGCAAAGGTGCATAGAAGCAGCAGTCTGGAACTCATTCTCCAACCCCTTTCGTGTCGGCTACAGGTCGTCGGCTAGTCTACCCGCCGACAGATGACATCGCAACCCACGGCGCATCGCTCGCCTTCGGCCAAGAAAAACACCCTCCTGGCGAGCTTGTTGCTCGAAGCCGGGAGGGCAATTCTGCGGGACGTCCGCCGGGATGGAGGCCGAATCAGTCCACCTGGCCCGGCTCCTCCAGGTCGCTGATCTGATCCCGAATGCGCGCGGCCTCTTCATAGGCTTCTTCGGCCACGAGACGATCGAGTTGTGCCCGGAGGGCTTCGAGCTCGCTGGGCGGGGTGCCGTCGCGCGACGCCGGCACAGCCTGCCCCGTCGGCAGCAGGGCTCCGTCCTTGGCGATCTTCAGCTCCAGCAGGCTCTGCAGGCTGTCGGCCTCCTCTGGCTCACCTTCTTCCAGATTCTCGTCATCATCTTCGACTGCGGCGCCGGACATCTCCTCGCCTAGCTCGGCGATATTCAGCATGCCGCTCAACTCACGCCCTGCTTCTTCCATCACCTCCGGACTCATGAAGATGGGGATCGCCATCAACGTGGCCAGGATCATGCCGTCGCTCGGGCGGCAGTCAAGGTAGAACACTTCGTCCTGCGTCTGTATCAGCAGATAGGCGTGGAAGGTCTCGGCCTTCAGCGTGTGAATGACGAGTTGATGCACCTTGCCTTTCACGCGCTCGAGCAGGTTCTGCAGCAGATTGTGCGTCAGAGGTCGCGGAAAGGTTGCCCCCTGCATGGCCATCACCAGGTACTGCCCTTCGGGGCAACCGATGGAGATCGGCACGAACCTGTCTTCCTCTCCCTTGAGCACGACAAGAAAAGACTCGGGTGGCGTCACATCCGGATAGGGATAGATTCGCCAGATCTCGACGGGCAGGAGGTGTTCGTTTTTTGTTTTTCGCATTGGGGCGCGCCGCCTTGACAGGTACCATTGCGGCTCGTCCCAAATATACCTGATCGCGAGTGAGAATCAAGCAGGCGTCGCGCCTCTGATTACATCAATCCCTGCTCCTTGAGGCTGAGGAATTCGCCCTCGCTGAGGATGATGTGATCGAGGATATCGATGCCCATGATGCGGCCGGCGTCCATGAGACGTCGCGTCAGATCGATATCTTCACGACTCGGTGTGGCATCCCCCGATGGGTGGTTGTGCGCCAGAATGATACTGGCCGCCGTACGGGCGATGGCCACTTGGAACACTTCCCGCGGATGTACGATGGAGGCCGAGAGCGAACCGATGGAGATCACCTCCTTGTGCGTGACCTGATTGCGCGCGTTGAGATAGAGGCAGAGGAAATGCTCCTTCCTCTGGTCACGGATCTCCGCCAAGAGAGGCACTGCATCTGCAGGGCACGAGATCACCGGTTGCGCCCCCAATCCCTTCTGCAACCCGCGTCGGGCCAGTTCGAAGGCAGCCACGAGCAGGGCCGATTTCACCCGCCCCACTCCCCGCAGTCGACACAGCATGTCCGGCTCCATGGTTACCAGTTCCTCCTTGGGATGGACCTCGAGAATCTGGCGTGCCACTTCGAGGACCCCGTGGCCCCGGTAGCCGGTACCGAGGACGACGGCCAGCAGTTCATCATCACGCAGGCCCTGTACACCGTGGCGGGACAGCCGTTCACGGGGCAGATCTTCCACGTCCGCGTGTCGACCGTTGGCCGGCGTCGCTTCTCGAACCCCCAGGGTGTATGTGTCGGTCATGAGTCTCGGCCCTTCTGCTGCTCGTGGGGGGCACAGGCCACACGACTGTGGTCTGCGGTACACGTCGGTGCCGTCTTCTGCGGACCGATGCCCGGTGGTAAGCAGTCTGCGTACCAGACGCTCGCAGTGGCCTCCCTTATATTCTGCTGGCCTCGATGATGTCATCCAACCACACCTCGACCGCCCTGGGCACGCCGGGCGCGCTGTTGTCCGGCGTCCTGCTGGCCCTGGCCTTCCCCTGCCACCCCGACAATCCTCTCGCCCCTCTCTACAGCGGTCTGTGGGCATGGATCGCCCTGGCACCCCTGCTCGTCGTCCTCGCCACCGCCACCAGTCGACGACGTGCCTTCCGCCTGGGCGCTTCGACGGGTTTCCTCTTCCACCTGCTCAGTCTCTATTGGATCGGCAACACCCAGGGCGGGGGCGCCGCCGTCATCGCCGGTGCCATTCTGGGCTCCGCCTGGTTGAGCCTGTTCACCGGCGCCTTCGCCCTGGCCCAGTCTGTGCTCCTGCTGCGGTTCGGTCTCTTTGCCCTGCTGACCGCGCCGGTCCTGTGGACATCGGTGGAGTACCTGCTGTCGCTGGGCGAGCTGGGGTTTCCCTGGCTGCTGCTCGCCCACAGCCAGGCCGCCTTTCCCCTCCTGCTGCAACCGGCCACCGTCACTGGCGCCTACGGTGTGTCCTTCGCCATCGCCGGTTCTTCGACGCTGATCGCCATGGCGTTCCATCGACGGTCGACAGGCCCACGGTGGCTGGCAGCCGGTCTGGCAGTACCCGCCTGCATCGCCGTGTACGGCGCCCTCGTGATGGAAGCCGAAGCACCGGGAGACGTACGTGTCACCGTCGTACAGAACAACATGGGCCTGGAGAAGTGGCAGGCCGGGGGACTGGAGGCAAGTCTGGCGTCCCTTGGCGCTCTGAGCCGGGAAGGTATGGAGTCTTCGCCGGATCTGATCATCTGGCCCGAAACGGCGGTGCCATGCAACCTGGCATGGAGTGCTGATTGCAGACGGCGCCTCCGGGCGTTGACGGTGGAGCTGGGCACGCCCATCCTGACAGGCGGACCGGACACGAATGCAGAAACGCGGCAACCCTACAACTCCGCCTTCCTCTTCCAGCCACACACGCGGGATGTGCCGAGTTACGCCAAGACGCACCTCGTACCCTTCGGCGAACGCACACCCTGGCGCGATACACTGCCGCTGCTGCGTGACATCGACTGGTCCGCCCTGACGGGAGATCTGGGACCGGCGGAGTTCGCCCCGGGAACGCGACGGACGCTGTTTCCGGTAGCATCCGCCTCGGATAGCTCGCCACCCGCGCCAACGGCCCGGTTCGCCGTCCTGATCTGTTTTGAGTCGGTGTTTCCTGACCTGGTGCGCAGATCCGTCGGCAATGGCGCCGACTTCCTCGTCATCATCACCAACGATTCGTGGTTCGGCGCCACTGCGGGACCGTACCAGCATGCCGGCATCGCCAGCATCCGCGCCGTCGAGAACCGCACGGCCATCGCCCGTTGCGCTACCAACGGCATCTCGTTATTCATAGATCGCTTCGGTCGTACCCGCCTGCAGACAGAACATGGTGTGGCGGCCGTGCGTACCGGCGAGGTGGTCCGGCGCCAGGGCAGTACGTTCTACACGCGCCACGGCGATCTGTTTGCCGGCGCGAACCTGCTTCTTTCCTTCCTCCTGCTGCTGGCGGTGCGCCTGAAGCCGCCAGCTTCCCTGGACGACCATGACTGACGAAGCTCCCGACCCCGCTGATGCCACCTCGACCGATGACGATGGCGGGGAGGAAACACCGGGAATGCCCTTCCTCGATCATCTCGAGGAACTGCGCTGGCGAATCCTCAAGGCCCTGACATCGATCGTGCTCGGTGCGGCCGTCTGCTTCGCCTTCTCCGATCCGCTGCTCCACCTGCTCACGACCCCGTATGAGGACGCCGTCCACAGCCTTCAGGAACAGGGCTCGCCGGGACCGGTGGAGGCCATCAAACGCTGGCTGGAGGAAATCCGCGGACGGCAGGTCGAGGAGGCCCCGGTAGAGGAGGCAACACGATCCAAAGTCCCCTACAATCGCCAGCTGCAGTCACTGAAGGTGATGACCTGGTTCTTCGTCAGCCTGCAGGTGGCGCTTCTCGGCGGCCTGATTCTGGCGTTGCCCGTCGTGTTCTATCAGTTCTGGCAGTTCGTCGCGCCAGGCCTGCTGTCGACGGAGAAGAGGCTGTTTCTGCCGATCGTCGCCATGAGTGTCGTCTGCTTCACCGCGGGTGCTGCCGTAGCCCACAGTCTCGTGCTGCCTATCGGGCTGCGGTTCTTCCTCAGCCTCGAACCGAAAGACATGACCTCTCAGTGGGCGGTGGATGAATACATCGGCTTTGTTCTGCGGCTCATCTTCGGCTTCGGGATCGTCTTTGAAATGCCCGTAGTCAGCCTGTTCCTGGCACGCCTGGGTGTGATCACAGCCGACTACCTGCGCGGCATTCGACGCTATGGCGTCGTCGTGATCTTCGTACTTTCCGCTGTCTTCACACCACCCGATCCGCTGTCCCAGATGATGATGGCCCTGCCCCTGCTCGGCCTGTACGAGATCAGTATCTGGGTCGCGGTCATCGCCGGACGTCGACGCAAATCGGAGCCCGACGACGACGACACACTCGACGACTGAAAAAAAACGCGTCCAGTCGCAACGAGCGACTGGACGCGTGGTGTTGTGACTTGTCAGATGGCGGAGGTCAGAAGTTGACGCCCAGCCCGGCGGCGGCCCGCAGGTTGCTGGCGTCGATCACGCCATTCCATTCCAGCACCCGCTGGTACCCCCCCCTCCAGCTGCAGACTCCAGCCGCCGCCGGCCAACGGCAGTTCGAGACCGCCGACGGCGTTGAAGCCCATTTTGTAGGCCGTGTCGTCGAGGTTGGCGGTAGAATCCCAGGCCAGCTGATGCATGCCTGCACCCAGACCGATGTACGGCCCGGCGCGGCCCACGCCGCGGAACAGGAACTGTCCGTCGAGTTCGACCGACAGCTGGGTCACGTCCGCATCGCCGCCGAGGGGTTCACCCGAGACGCGGTACGTCAGCGCCAGTCGGAGGCGCCGGGTGAAAGCCTTGGACAGGCGCAGCCCCAACGCCGCACCGCCGACATCGTCGGCGCCGGTGAGACGGTTGTTGACGTACAGCAGGTCGACACCCTTGTCGCCATCGAGACCGCCCAGGATCATGATCGAACGACTGCGATCCACCATCTCTGGCGGCTCCCCGACTTCCTGAGACAGCAACCGGGCATCGAGGCCCGGCGCTGCCGCCTCCCACGTTCCGGTGGCGACGGCTCGCTGCAGCACGGCGACCTCTTCTCCCGGCTCGACGAGATACGTCTCGGCAATAGAGAAGCCGTCGAACACACGCAGGACTCTGACCTTGGCAACCGGAACATAGAGTCCCATCTCCTCGCGCAGCACGACAAAGGTCTGCCCCGGGGCGACCCCGGCGGGCGAGCCGATGTCGAGGTAGGCCAGAGCGGGCGTCACTTTGATGACGTAATGCGCCGCTCCCAGAGGATCATCGGAGACACCGTCGGTCACCCTCTGCTCCTCTGCCGGTACGACAGTCGGGACCGTCAGCAGCAATGCGGCCAGTGCGACCAGAGCAACGACGGGCCGGTAGGCCTTTGCGGTTCTCTTATTCATCGTCGTCGTCCTCGTCTTCATCTTCCAGATAGCTGTCATACTCGTCATCGTCGAATTCCTCGAGGCCCTCCATGACGTCGGTGTAGCGCTTGCGAATGACCAGAAAAACCATGATCAGCATCGTCAGCGTCAGCCCGACTCCGGCTGCCAGATGATAGACACTCGAGTACCATGGGACATCCTCGTCCACTGTCAGATCGTCGACCGGAACCGGTTTCAGCTCTTCTTCGACGAGGACATCCTCCGCCTCGTCATCCTCGCCCGAACCGAAACCGAACATTGCCAGCAGTCCTGGTGAGTCGGCCTCTTCCTGTACTTGCGCCATCGACACAGGCGTTGCCATCTCCTCCATCTGCAGCGAATCGCCGACTACCTCGATCAGCAGCGTCTTGCCGGCGGCACGCAGCCGCACCTCCGTGTCCGGCGCGTAGCGCACGGTGAACTCCTTGTAGTCGTCCTGACGATACTCACCGCTCAGAACGGAGGAGAGTCGGAAGTGGTCTTCGCTCTGCTGTTCCTCCATCTCTACCAGCCGCTGGTCGATGGAGGTGAGGTAGGAGCGCATGGCCGTGATCTCGTCCCACGCCTTGCGTGCGAAGGCGGGGTAGCTGCGCAGGTCGTCATCCCGCTCCTGGACGCGCTCGACCGTTGCCTTGAGGGCTTCCATCTCCTGCATCACCGTCGACACCTCGGGTACCGCCGACGCAGCAACGGGTTCGAACTCGGCCAGATCTCCGGCCATGGGCTCGGAATACAGCTTGACGATGCCGCCGCGGGACCGATGCTCGCTGACCTCGAAGATGTGCACGGTGCCCACCGGTTCCTGCGGTACGCCCAGGACCTCGCCGGTGAGAGGATGGATGATCGGCTCGCTCTCACGGAGCAAGGTGACCTGCGAGGCCACATTCAAGCCTGCGAGCCGACCGGCACCCAGCACGACCTCGGTGCCCTCAACGGCGACGATCTCAGTCATCGCCATCCGTTCGAGAGCACCTGCGTCGAGTGCAGAGCCGGCCCAGGCGATAGTCACCACGGCCAGCCAGAGCGGCCAGCTGCGGTCCCATCGGCGACGGGGGGAGGGGAGAGTTGGGTTCATAGTCTAGAGTTTCCGTGTGCCGTGATCGGTGAGGGTTACAGCGAGACTGCCCTGCTCGTCTCGAGGCCAGGTCTGGCGGCCTACCATGCCAATTCCGGGTGCGTAGAACGATGAATAGGAGACAGGGCCTTTGAGGCCCGTATCCTCGAGGGCGCGAAACCGGGTCACCACCTCGAGACAGTCGTCGAAACGCTGGCCGGCCACCACGAGGGACGTGTCGGCGGCACCGACCCACTTCTCAATCTGCATTCCCTGACTGCGGTAGACGACGGGTGGGGATCCCCCTGCCGTTTCCACGGGAATGATATTGACGCCGCCGCTCGAACCCATCTCGTACACCTTGCCCTCTTCGAGGTAGACGACGCCGTCGTCGTCGAAAATGAACAACTCCTTGCCATCATCCCGCGACTCGCGGCGTACGATGACCCGCTCGATCTCGGTGACCACGTCGCTGCCGGGCTCCTGGTAACGGTAGACCCAGAATCTGCCCACCTGCAGCGGATAGTGATCGGCAAGCGGCCGGTCCTCGACCACTTCCGGGGCCACCGCCGGGATCACTTCCGAGGGCGCCTCCGGCACCGTGGCTGACGTCTCGGTGACGGCTGGCGGCGACATCGCTGCCGTGGCCGGCGAAACATCCGTCAGTTGTGTTGCCACGAGTCCTGCCAGTGACACCGCCACCAGCAGGGCTCCGCTGAGGCCGGCTACCCGGCCTGCTGCCCGTTGCATATCTGTCGCCGTCATGCCTTGCCGTCCTCGCCCCATATATCGGTTAAGGCTTTGAAATCTTTACGTTTACGCGAGTCCTTAGTGCCCGGAAGGCAAGCCCCATACAACATGTGGTGGAACACCCGCCGGGGGTGGGGATCACCATGCGGGGGTCGACGCCGTTCGACGCCTCCCCGTATATTCTGCGCCTTCCGCCAAAGAAGATAAGAAGGAGACACCCATGACCCAGAACACGACACGCGTCGGCCTCATCGGTTTCGGCCTGATCGGCTCCGCCGTACGCGACATGATCGACAAGGACGATGACAACGGGATGGAGGTCGTCTTCATCCACGATCAGGACACGTCGAGGCTGCAGGATCTCGGGGACCTCGGACTCGAGGATCTGTCGAAGTTCGACGAACGCGGTGCCGATCTCGTCGTCGAGATGGCCCATCCCGCCGTGACCCGTGAATGGGGTACGAAGATCCTGGAGAAGACCAACTACATGTTCATCTCCGTCACGGCCCTGGCCGATCGTGAGCTGGAGCAGGCCATCGAAGCGACGTCAAGGAAGCACGGCCATCGCGCTTATGTCCCGCACGGCGGTGTCGTCGGCATGGACGCTCTGCTCGAAAACCGAGACGTCTGGGACAGCGTCGACGTGGTCATGAAGAAGCCACCGAAGAACGTGGATTGTGCGGCCGTCGGCCTCGATCCGGACGACATCAAGGAAGAGACGGTCCTCTATGACGGGCCCACGCGCGGCATCTGCCCGAAGTTTCCGCGCAATGTCAACACACACGCTGCCATCGCCTACGCCGGCATCGGATTCGACCGCACGCACTCGATCCTCGTCGTCAATCCGGAGTGGACCGAAGCGATTGTCGAGATCCATGCCAAAGGTCCGGGGATCGAGCTCAATGTGTCACGGATCGAAGGGATCACCGGCGTCACCGGTGCGAGCACCCCGGCCTCCATCTACAACACCGTGCAGATGATCGGCTCCACCGGATCCGGCATCCACCTGCGGTGAAGCCCTTCGCCGCCGCACCGACGGCCATCCCCCGCTCTGGAATTCGCGAGATCATGGACCTGGCGTGGGCCACGCCGGGAGCTATCCATCTCGAGGTGGGCCAGCCCGATTTCGACACACCTGAGCACATCGTCGAAGCCACCTGTCGCTACGCGCGCGAGGGTCACACGCGCTACGTCCCCAACGGCGGCGTCGACCCGCTGCGGGAAGCGGCCGCCCGGTACGTGCAGGACCGGACCGGCGTCGAGACGGGCGCCGAGAACATTCTCGTCACCCAGGGAGCCGTGCTGAGCATGGCCACCGCCTTCCTGTCGCTGACCGATCCCGGGGACGAGGTGCTGCTGCCGGATCCCGGCTGGCCGAACTACGCCATGGCCCTGTCACTCTTTCAGGGGCGCCCGGTGTACTACGACCTGCGCGCGGAGAACTCGTTCCTGCCTGATCCGGAGCAGATCGAGGGACTGATCACGCCCCGTACGAAGCTGTTGCTGTTGTGCAGCCCCTCGAACCCGACGGGGCAGGTACACGACGAAGGCCTGACGAAAGCGCTGATGGATGTCGCTCGCCGACACGACCTGTGGGTGCTGGCGGACGAGATCTACGGCGAGATCGTCTTCGACGGGTCCTCTCACGTCAGCTGTGTCAGCCATGACCCGGATGGACGAGTGCTGCTGGTGTCGGGAATGTCGAAGGCCTACGCCATGACCGGCTACCGCGTCGGCTTCACACGGGCCTGTACCGAATACATCGACATGGCCAGCAAGCTGCAGGAGCCGCTGGTCTCCTGCGGCGTCGGTTTCTCCCAGATGGCGGCCGTCGAGGCTCTCGAGGGCCCGCAGGACTGTGTCGGTGCCATGCGTGACGCGTACCAGCGCCGCCGCGACGTCGCCATCGAGGTGTTGCGGCAATACGATCTCTACCGCTATACCCCGGGCGGCGCCTTCTACCTGCTGATCGACATCTCAGCCTCGGGCATGGAGTCTCTCGAATTCTGCCACGAGTTGATCAGGGAGCACAAGGTGGCGGTTGCTCCAGGCAGCACCTTCGGCAAGGTCTGTGCCGATCACGTTCGGATTTCGATTGCGTCACCGGAAGAAAACGTCCGCGAAGGCGTGCGACGGATCTGCGAGATGGTCCAGGAAAAAGCGTCTACGGTGGTGCCGACAGCTTAACATCGGACTTGCCCCTCCGGAGGCAGTGCAACCGCCTGCGGTTCGACTCGGCTCGCGTCGACGTCGGTGGATCGCCTACGAACCGCCAAAGGAGCCCGGGGACGGGGGTGGCGAGGCCGGGTCGGGCTCCTCATCGCCCCGCCACAGGCGCTGCATCTCCTCGTCGCGCTGTAGCAGATCGTTCAGGTCCCCGCGAGCGTGGACCCGCCCGTCCTTGAGCACGATGATCTGATCGGCATGGCGCAGCGCCGGCCGCCGGTGCGAGACCACGAGGCAGGTCTGGCCGGCGTCGGTGCCGCGACGCTCGAACATACGTGTCCACAACGTCTGCTCCGTCTCTACGTCGAGAGCGCTCGACAGATCGTCGAAGACAAACAGCTCCGGCGAGCGGGCGAGCATGCGGGCCGCGGCGACACGCTGCATCTGGCCGCCGGACAGGCGCACGCCCTTGGGGCCGACCATGGTGTCCAGACCGTGGTCGAGGGCCTCGAGATCCTCCTCGAGCACAGCGGCGTGAATCGCTGCCGCCAGGTCGACATCGTCGTCTGACAACCCCATCAGCAGATTCTCCCGCAGAGCGGCGCTGTAGAGCCACGGCACCTGGGGTGTATAGGCAGACCGCGGTGGCACGAAGAACGAGGCGGGATCCGCCACGGACTCTCCGTTCCAGTGGATGCCCCCGCGGTCCTTTGGCAGCAGTCCGAGCAGAGCCCGCAGGAGAGTGGTCTTGCCTGACCCGATGCGGCCGGTGATGACCGTGAAGGAGCCGCGCTCGATGGACAGATCCACGCCCTCCACACCACGCCCCGAATCCGGATGATGGAAGGTGAGGTCGCGGATCTCGAGTCGCTGCAGCCGGTCCTCGGCTGAACGTACCGGCTGCGGCACCGGGGGTGCATCGTCATTCAGGTAGATGGGTCCGTGGGCCACCAGATCCTCGTCGGGGGCGCCGCGCATGATCTTGCGCATGCGTTCGAAGGACACGGCCAGCTGCTTGAAGCGGGCGTACGTGGAGCCGAACATCCACGTCATCTCCGCCAGGCCGGGCAGGTAGTAGACGAACAGCGCGAAGTCGCCCACGGTGAATTCTCGTGAGCGCATCTTCTGCGCCGCCAGGATCATGATCAGCGCCGTGGAGATGTTGACGGCGTTGCGGAAGACCGAATCCATCAACTGGTCGAACAGTCGGTCACGCAGGGCCGTGCGGGACCGCTGCTGATTGAGCGTGGCGAAGTGCTCGATCATCGAGTTTTCAGCCGTGGCTACCTTCACGGCCTGCACGGCGCCAAACAGCTCGCCGATGAATCCCGTCACGTTGCCCGCCGCCTCGCGGGCGGCCTTTCGCAGGGCGGCGATACGCATGCGCAACACGTAGACAAAGCCGGTGACGGCCATGATCGGCACCAGGCAGATCAGCGTGATGTACGGGTCAATCCACATCATGATGGCGATGGACAGCGCCCCGTTGATGATGGAGGCAATCCAGTCATTGACCCGCAACGGGAACCAGCGGGTCTCGTCCACGTCACCCCGGAAGCGACTGATCGCCTCCCCTGCAGAGCCTTCGAGGGCACTGGCCCCCGGCAGCTGGAAGATGCGACCGAGCATGTTCTTCTGCAGCAGGGCGGCGATGCGGTAGCCCAGCGGTACGTTTGTTGTCACGATGAAGATCATGCCGGCCAGACGTCCAAGACCGCCGGCGATGATCAGCGCTACCAGTGTCCACAGGCCAAAGCTGGTGGGGGCGTCCCCGGTGATGAGGTTGAAGAACTCGCGGTTGACGAGGCCGGGCAGCTGGTAGGCGAGAAAGATGACCGTGATCCCTCCCATATTGCCGAGCCAGTACCAGCGTACGTAACTGATGCTGCGCACCACGGTCCGGAAGTGGTTCATGCCAGCAACTCCGACAGCCCCGTCTGCAGCAGGCTGTGAAAGCGCGTCTCCGGATCGGCGGCCAGGGCCTCACGGTCGCCCTTCTCGGCGATGCGCCCGTCATCGAGAATGACGATCTCGTCGGCGCGAGCCACCGTAGCCAGACGGTGGGCGATGATGATCCCCGTGCGCTGGTCGAGCAGGTGATCGATGGCGCGCTCGATCTGCGCCTCGGTGGCCGGATCGAGTCGGGAGGAGGCCTCGTCGAGAATCACCAGACCGGGATCCTTGAGAAAGACACGGGTGAACACGAGCAGTTGCGCCTCCCCCGCCGACAGGCCGCCGTCACCGCTCTGCAGCTCGGTGTCGAGACCGTCCGACAGGGCGCCGAACCAGTCGCCGAGGCCCATGGTGTCGATCACGTCCTGGATATGGCCGTCCGGGATGGACGCGTCGAAGAAAGTCAGGTTGTCGCGCACCGTGCCACGAAACAGCTGCACACTCTGGGTGACGATGCCGACCCGGTGGCGCAGCTGTGCCGGCTCCAGACTGCAGATGTCGGCCCCCCCGAGCCAGATCTTTCCCTGCTGCACATCGTAGAGGCGGAACAGCAGACGTGAAATCGTCGTCTTGCCGCTGCCGGTACGGCCCAGCAGACCGACGACACGGCCGGGGGCGATGTCGAGGTCGATGTCGTGCAGTACCGGCTCGTCCGGATCGTAGCCGAAGGTCACCTTGTCGAAGGTGACTCGCAGCGGTCCGGTCGCGGCCAGCGTGGCCGATTCGCCCATCACACCTGGCTGCACATCGATTGCCGTCGACTGCCGGCGCAACTCATCGATTCGCCCGATACTGGCACCGGCGCGCTGGAAATCCTCCATCTCGCGCGTCAACCGCTCCAGCGGCCGAAACAGGATCTCGGTGTACCAGATGAGCTCGAGCACGCCACCCGCGGTCATTTCGACCGGGTACAGCAGGTAACCTGACCCGAGTGCGATCAGGTGGCCGATCAGGTGAAACCCGGTGGTCGAACCCCACAACCGTACGTTCTTCAGGCTCGCCGTCCGTTCCGTGCGCAGTCGCTTGCCGCGTGGTGGTAGAGCAGGTTCATCGAGTTGGCCTGGCCGCCGTTGGCCCGGATGTCTTCCGTGCCGGACAGGTGTTCCTCGAGAAAGCCGAACAGGCCGGCGTTGGCCTCGCGCGCCTGCTTCCATGCGGGTACGGCCGTGTTGCGCAACACGGCCAGTCCGAAAAGCGTGACGAGGGCGTATACCGACATGGCGGCGCCGATGCGCCAGTCGATGGTATACAGCAGGACGAGGACACCGATCAGCAGCAGGATGCTGCCGAGAACGCGCACCGTGAACTGGGAAAAAAAGTTGGCCAGATGACCGACGTCGCCATCGACGCGCTCGATCATCTCCCCCGGGGTGCGCTTGTTGTGGAAGGACATGTCGAGGCGCAGGCAGTGCATGGCCAGGTCTTCGCGCAGCTGGTTCGTCGCCGTCCAGGCCAGCTTCTCGCTCACGTACCTGGCACCGATGGCCAGCACCTGGTGTACGATGGAGACACCGAGGAACAGGAGCCCGACGTACGTCACTTCGTCGAGAGGAGAGTCAGAGCGCGCCGTGTCGACGAAGGTGCGCAGAATCCTGGGGGTAAGCAGCTGCAGGCCGTTGCTGGCCAGCAGCAGGAAAACGAGCGAACGGACGAGGCCGCGGTGGGGGAGCAGGTAGCGCGAGAGCATCTCGCGCACACGATTGGGTGAAGAAGGCATTCAGACTCGCTCTGGGGGTCGACATCGGGTCGGGGACCGATGCTGCATCAACGAACATTCACTGATGGAACAATGGCAACCCGCTGCACCGAGATTCAGCCGGGCAGCGTTGCGAGCCCTTCGTCAGGTGTGCCGGCGCAGATCCTCGTCGGCCTGCAGGCGTTCGAGCACTTCCTTCACCCGCTGCGCCTGATCCTTGGGAATCACCAGCAGGGCATCCTCGGTGTCGACGACGATGAGATCCTCCACACCGACGAGAGCGACCACCTTGTCCCGCAGGCCGTAGGCAGTGCTGTTACGGGAATCGATGCTCAGAACGTTGCCCCGCAGCAGGTTGCCATCGCTGTCGGCGGCCAGCACGTCGGTCAGTGCCGCCCAACTGCCGATGTCCCCCCAGTTCATGTCACCTTCGAGGGTGGCCACATGGGGCGCCGGTTCGATGATGGCGTTGTCCACGGCGATGTTCGGCATACCCGCGTATTCACGTGCCAGCACCGGTCGCCAGTCGCCGTCAGCGGCAGCCGAACCGATCGCGTCGGCCCGGCGATGGATCTCGGGGACAAAGCGCTCGAACAGATCCAGTACCGTGCGCGCCTGCCACACGAACATGTTCGAATTCCACAGGTAGCGACCGCTGTCCACGTACTGGTGAGCCCGTTCGGCGTCGGGTTTCTCGGTGAACTCGCTGACGTGGTAGACGGCGTCGGCGCCGCTGCGGCACAACGGCTCCCCCTTGCCGATGTACCCGTATCCCGTTTCGGCCCGCGTCGGCTTGACCCCCACGGTGAACAGATAGTCCGGATACTCGTCGACGGCACCCGCCGCCACCGTCAGCATCCGGTTGAACTCGTCCGGCTTGCCGATGTAGTGATCGGATCCGAGACTGGCGATCGTACACCCCGGCCAGCGGGCTTCCAGCAGGGCACATTCGAGGGCCACCGCCGGACCCGTGTTGCGCAGGGCAGGTTCGACGATGAGGTGGTCCTCGGGCAGATCGGGCAGCTGCTCGCGCACGAGGCCCTCCATACCGGCGCCGGTGGACACGTAAATGTCCTCCACACCGGCGATGGGGGCGATGCGCGCCACCGCCTGCTGCAGCATGGTCTGCTCGCCGGCCATGGCGTGGAACTGCTTCGGCTTTGTCTGGCGGCTGTAGGGCCACAGGCGTGTGCCGACGCCGCCGGCACGGATGACGAACTTCAACATCCCGGTCTCGCCTCCAGAAAACGCAGGTCTTCTCCTGCTGGTAGAATCTCGATGTCGCGTCCGGCTGGGATCAGCGCCGTCTGCGCCAGGCTGAGATCCAGACCGGCGAAGCGTCCTTCCCCAGCGATGACGGTGACCGCGGCAAAGGCATCTGTCGTCTGCAGCGAGTTGGTTTCAGACCCGTGCAGGACAAGGGAAAACTCCTCGGCATCGACGAGGCTGGTGCCGCCCCGTTCCGGGACCGGCGCCGGTTCGGGACGCGGGATGTTCCCGTCAAAGGCCGTCACCGCCAGGCCGCGATCGATGTGCAGCTCCCGCGGTTGGCCATCGAGGCCGAGACGGCCGTAGTCATACAGACGAAAGGTCAGATCGCTCGACTGCTGCACCTCGTAGACCATGACGCCGCGACAGAGGGCGTGAACGGTGCCCGCCTTGAGGAAGACGACATCGTCCTCCCCGACATCCTGATAGAGCACGACGTCCTCCGCCCGATCTTCGGTCAGAGCCTGGCGCAGGGTCCCTTGGTCTGCTCCCTCCTGCAGCCCCAGAGCCAGCCGCGACCCGTCAGAGCGCAGCACAAACCAGGCCTCGGTCTTGCCGAACCTGCCCAGGCCCTCGGCCCGGGCGTAGACATCGTCGGGATGGACCTGGATGGACAGGTCGTCCTGGGCGTCGATGAGTTTGATCAGCAGGGGAAAATCGTCGCCGTAGCGGGCGGTGATCGCCGCGCCGACGAGCTCTTCACCGTAGCGCGTCAGCACCTGCCGCAGACCGAGGCCACACATCGGCCCGGAGCGCACGATGCTGTCCTGCTCCGGCAGCGCCGAGACCTCGAAGGATTCGCCGATGGGCACGTCCGGTGGCAGATCCTTACCGAAGTCCTGCAGACGGCGCCCCCCCCAGACGATCTCGCGCAGGTAGGGCTCAAGGGGCAGTATGTCGGGCAAAGGCGGGTTCATCACCCGCCAAATCTACACGAAGGTCTCGCTGGCGTCACCGCGGGTGATGACGATCTGGCCCTGGTCCTCGAGTTGACGGCACTGCTGCACGATGCGCAGCTGCACCTCCTCGACTTCACTCAGTCGCATGGGACCCTGGAACTCCATCTCCTCGGTGATGAAGTCGCGGACACGCTCGGACATGTTGCCCAGCACCTTGTCCTTGAGCTCCTCTTCGGCCCCCTTCAGCGCGATCACCAGGTCCTTCTGCTCCACTTCCTTCATAAGCACCTGCAGCTCACGGTCGGTGAGCTTCACCAGATCGTTGAACACGAACATCATGTTGCGCACTTCCTCGGCGAGATCGGGATCGGTACCGTCCATGCGGTCGAGGACGTTTTTCTCGACACTGGATCCGGTGAGATTGAGGATGTCGGCCACGACCTTTGGTCCGCCCACATCCTGGTTGCCGCCGAGGATGTCGCGCAGGTTCGCCTCCAGGCTCTCCTCGATCTGCTTGAGCACGTTGGGCGTGATGTTTTCCATCGTCGCGATGCGATAGGCCACATCCGCCTGCATTCGTTCAGGCAGATGGGCGAGTATTCCCGAGCCCTGTTCCGGTTCGAGCTGCGACAGGATCAGGGCGATAGTCTGCGGGTGCTCGTGAGAGATGAAGGGGGCGATCTGCTGAGGTGACACGTTCTTCAGGATGTAGAATCCCGAGGTCGTGCGGGTGTTCACCCGGTCCAGGATCTCCTGCGCCTTGAGCGGTCCCACCGCCCGCTCGAGCACATCACGGGCGAAGTCGACCCCGCCCTGAGTGATCCACTGGCCCGCCATCAGGTGCTGCTCAAACTCCTCCAGCACCTGGTCCATGATCTTCGGCGTCACGTTCTTCAGCGCCGCGATGGCCTGGGTGATCTCCTCGATCTCAGAT
>DASCMS010000129.1:0-108387 GCA_036011085.1 Candidatus Latescibacterota bacterium | reverse complement strand
CAAGGGCATCACCGTGAAGGACGAGCAACTGTCCCGTGTCCGCCTCTGTCGGCATGCCTTTCATGGTGACTGGAACTACACCATCCGGCCGACGGCAGACCCATGAAACGCACCCCTTATTCATCCGTGAGCCCTAAGGCCCACATTCCAGCAATCGTGACCGAGACAACCACACAGGAGGCCGGGCGCCAGGTATTCTACGCCATCCTCGGCGAGCCCATCCCGAAGAACACGGCCCTGCTGCGTACGGCGGAGGAGTACCGCCATTTCCGCAGCATTTACCTGGCCCAGAAGCAGCTCAACAAACTCATCGAGGACTCCCAGCTGGCGGCCGAGGTACGGCTGATCATGATCGACCGCACCTCCGACATCCCGCGCAAGCTCTGGGACCTGTCGACGGCCACCTGTGCCATCATCTTCGGCCCCAACTTCCCGCGCCTGTCCGAAGCCACGATCCGTCTGTGGGCCACCTCGGGTCAGGATCGTTACATCGTCGTCTGCCACAACCCGAAACGGGCGCTGTTCCGCTACGAGCGTCTGCGCCAGTTCGGCAACGACCTCAACGTTCGCGGCTACTCGTCAGCCGCCAACGACGCCGAGACGAGGGACTTCTGGCAGAGCTTCTTCGACGACGAGCTGTGCCCCCTCATCCGGGAGAAGGCGGCCAACTTCACCGGGGACGATCTGGCCGCGGCCGAGAAACTGCTGACCCGGGAGGAAGCGTCCCAGGCGCTCAACTCCGACCCGGAGACCATGGAGCTGCTGCCCGGCTTCCCGCACGTGGCTCGCCAGGCCATCGACGCCATCGACGCCGACAAGTCGCACACGGTTGTTTCGCGTATCGTGCAACCCGACGGACCGCTGACGGCCACCATCGTGCACACCGCCAATCTTGCCCGCTACGGCGCTCGCCAACGGATCGAAACCTTGCCGAACGCGCTGGCCATGATCGGCATGGAAGAGACCCGGCAGATCCTGACGGGCCGCGCCATGAGCGAACTGGTCAAAAAGGTGGACCAGGCCGGTTTTGTCGCCAAGGATTTCTTCGCCCACAGCGTCAGCACCGGCTACATGGCGCAGCTGCTGCAGCTCGATGTCGAGTCCCCCTCGCCGCGGCAGCAGGAGGTGCTCAAGGCGCTGTCCCTGCCTCCCTTCATTCTCGATGTGCTCAAGCGCTTTGGTGTCTACAGGAAGTTCAAGGATGCGCACGCTGCCTTCGATCCGTTCACCGCCGGCATCCTGCACGACGTGGGCAAGGTGATGAACACCGTCTGCTATCAGGACACCTACCCTCTCGTGCTCTACGAGATCGAGCGTAGCAAGTGGCAGACACGCCTGCTCGATTGCGAACGCGCCGTCGTCGGGGATCTGCAGCACCCGGTCACCTCCGGCGCCCTGCTGGAAAGCTGGGAGGTGTTCCCCCGTCTCATCGAGCCGATCCGCAACCATCACCAGATCGATGAGAACAGTGCTCCCGAGGCTGCCCTGGTGTCGCTGGCCAACCTGCTCGTGAAGGGCATGTTCCCCTTCCCCCGGGTCATCTCGATCCCGGAGGACTATCGCTCCGTCCACCTGTACCCGGCCTCTGATGCGTTCCCCCTCACCAACCCGCTGCCGGCGCTGTTCCACAAGCACGCCACCTGGTTCGAGCAGGGGTATGACGAGTTGGAGCTGACCCCCGACGAAGTCGAGACCGGCCGCTACCGCAAGGCCACCCTGGATGCCCTCATCGAGGTCGCCCAGGACGCCGTGGAAAAAGATCCCGTCGCCTACTCCGAGGCGCTGTCGGCGCAGAATCCCGAACTGATGGATCTGGTCGAGTGGACGGATGTCTCCGCCGGTGACTGGCTCGCCTTCAGCCTGCTGCTGCGCCACACCATCACGGACACGGTCCACCGCCTGCTGGCCAGCACCGGCCGCTGACCTTTCGCGGCTCGAAGAATCCTCCGTGTGTCCCCCTCGCTGGCTGCTCGTCGGCTCGTTTCTTTTCGTCGTCGCCCTCTCCCTCGTCGCCTGCATGGGTCCCACCGTGTTCACCCTGACACCCGAGCGCGCTTCGCGCACCCAGATCGTCGTACCCGATTCTCCCTCGCCCACCCAGACGGGTGCCGCCGAGCTGCTCGCCGAACATCTCGGTAGCCTGCTCGGCGCCGACCTGCCCATCGTCGGCGTCGACGCACCCTCGCTGGATGGCGAAATCCTCATCGGTCCCAGTTCCCGTACACGTCAGCTCGGAGTCGATATCGATGTCGATTCGCTGGGCGAGGACGGCTTCCTTCTGCGTACGGTGGCCGGACGGCTCGTCATCATCGGCGGCTCGGAAAAAGGGGCCGTGTATGGCGCCGCGACCTTCCTCGAGGAGCATCTGGGCTTTCGGTTCTACGCGGCGGATGCTTTCGTCGCGCCGGATGTCGACCGCTTCGAGATCCCCGACGGGCTCGACATCACCTGGATTCCCCCCATCGAGTTTCGCGAGGATTTCTACCGCGGCGTCTGGGACCCGGCCTACCAGGAGTGGCACAAACTCGACCGGCACGTCGAAGAGTGGGGACTGTGGGTGCACACCTTCGCCGGCCTGGTACCACCCGACGAACACTTCGAGGCTCATCCCGAATGGTTTGCCGAGGTCGACGGCCGGCGCATTCCGAACGGCCAGCTGTGCCTGACGAACGAGGCCATGTTCGATGTCCTCGTCACCAACCTGCGACAGCGGATCGAAGCCGAGCCGGACAAGAAGTACTGGTCCGTGAGCCAGAACGACACCTACGGCTTCTGCACCTGCGACCGCTGCGCCGCCATCGATGCCGAGCAGGAGGCGCATTCCGGCTCTCTCATCGACTTCACCAATCGCGTCGCGGCGCAGTTTCCGACCAGGACGATCTCGACGCTGGCCTATCAGTACTCCCGCAAGGCGCCGAAGCACCTGCGTCCTGCCGACAACGTCCTCGTCGTGCTGGCCCCCATCGAGCTGAACCGGTCCCAGCCGGTGGCCAGCGACCCCTCTGCTGCCGCCTTCCGAGCGGAGCTCGAGGATTGGGCCAGGGTCACCGACCGCTTGCTGATCTGGGACTACGTCATCCAGTTCTCCAACCTCGTCAGTCCCTTCCCCAACCTGCGGGTCCTGCAACCTAATCTTCAGTATTTCGTCGACAACTCCGCCGTCGCCCACTTCCAGCAGGGCAACCGCGAGATCGGCGGCGAGTGGGCTGAACTGCGCGCCTACCTCATCGCCAAGTTGTTGTGGAATCCGAAGGTGAATGTCGAGGCTCTCATCGACGACTTCCTCGCCGGATACTACGGTGCCGCCGCCCCGCACCTGCGCAGCTACATCGATACCCAGCATGAGGCCCTGGCCGCCTCCGGAGCAGGCCTTGGCATCTTCGGCAATCCCATCGGCGCCTCGAAGAGTTATCTCACGCCGGAACTGATGGCGACCTACAATGCGCAGTTCGACGACGCCGAGCAGGCCGTGGCCGGCGCGCCGACCCATCTGCAGCGTGTACACTGGGCGAGACAGCCATTGCACTTCGCCTGGCTCGAGCAGGCCAAGACGAGAGCCAGCGGCGAAGACGGCCTGTTCGAACGGGATGCCGCCGGAAACTGGCAACCACGCGAAGAAATCCTGACCCGCCTCGACGACTTTGTCGCCCTGGCCGAACAACAGGGCGTCACGCGCGTCCACGAGTGGCACACGACGCCGGTCGAATACGGCCAGCGCTACCGACAGGTCCTCGAACGCGTCCCCGTCGATCACCTGGCCGTAGGCCGCCCCATCCGCTTCACCATCCCCTTCAGCCCCAAGTACCCGGCGGATGGCGCCGCCACCCTGGTGGACGGCCTGCACGGCCCCATCGACCACAGCTTCGCCTGGCTCGGCTGGGAAGGCGAAGATCTGGAGGCCGTCATCGACCTCGGCCAGGATGCAACCGTGTCCCGAGTTCGTATGGACTTCCTGCAGTCCACGGGCTCGTGGATCTGGCTGCCGCTACAGCTGGAAGTGGACCTGTCCCACGATGGCACGACCTGGGAGACAGTAGGGCTGGTGAAGGCCAGCGCCGACGAGCATCAGGGCGCAGTATTCACCGAGAGCTTCGCCGTAGAATTCACCCCACGCTCCGCCCGCCACATCCGCGTACGCGCCAGCAGCCGACAGATCTGCCCCGACTGGCACATCGGCGCCGGCGGCCCGTCCTGGATCTTCACCGACGAGATCGTAGTAGAGTAGCTGCACACCGGGGCGCACTACTCCGGCCGTGCAGCCGTCCGCCCCTGATCCCCCAGAGACCGCGAAGCGGGCTCGCCAGCCGGACACTAGACCCCCAGATCCCCAATCTGCTTTTCCTGCCCAAGCGACGCAGGCACTCCCGCCTCTCCGGTGTCGCGGCGTGGGCCGAGGCGCATTACGCCGGCCAGTCCAACCGTCCAGTCCTGATCCCCCAGAGACCGCGAAGCGGGCTCGCCAGCCGGACACGAAACCCCCAAGTTATCCGCTCCCCCGGACATTCCGGCGTACGCGCCGAGGCCCACGCCGCGGCGCCGGAGAAAGCCGAGAGAACCGCGTTCACACCGGCGTACGCACCGAGGCCCACGCCGCGGCACCGGAGAAAGCCAGGAGACCCCCAACATGGCCGCCCACATCGACGCTCACCTGCACCTGTCCTGCGACGGCGAGACCGGCTTGCAGCTGCTGGCCGATCTCGACCTGAAGCTGCTCAACATCTCGGTGCCGCAACCGGACCGGCAGAAGTGGCGGGCCCGCGCCGCCAGGTTCCGCACTCTGGCCGAACAACACCCCGATCGCTTCGCCTGGGTGGCCGGCTTCGACCTGCCCACCTGGGATGCCGACGGTGATCTCGAGGCCGACTACGCCGATCGTGTCATCGCCGGCCTGCAGGGCGATCTGACCGCTGGTGCCGTGGGTGTGAAGATCTGGAAGAACGTCGGCATGGAGGTGATCAAGCCGTCGGGTGAGTACCTGATGGTGGACGATCCTCTCTACGATCCGATCTACGACTACCTCGAGTCGCAGGGCACGACCTTGCTGCTCCACATCGGCGAACCCCGGTCCTGCTGGATGCCCCTCGACGATCCCGAGGATCCACACTACGGCTACTACACCAGCAGCCCGCAGTGGCACATGTACGGCCGCGATGACGTGCCCTCGCACGAGGACATCATCAACGCCCGCGACCGTATGGTCGCCGGCCATCCGCAGCTGCGTGTCGTCGGCGCCCACCTGGCCAGCCTCGAGTACGACGTCGACGCCATCGCCCAGCGTCTCGATGAGTTTCCCAACTTCGCCGTCGACACCTCGGCCCGACTGCTCGACATGGCCCTGCAGGACCACGACAAGGTGAAGTCCTTCGTCGAGCACTACCGCGACCGCATCCTCTTCGGCACCGATCTCGTCGATGACACGCCGTGGTCAACGCTCTCCGCCGACGAGGTCGCCCGCAAGGGGCCGGCCACGCAGGAACGTATCGCGGCGGAGCTGGCCTGGTACGGACATGAGGGTGACATGGACATCCGCGATCGAACCGTGCGCGGCCTGGGTCTGGCTGACGATGTGTTGTCCGATGTGGTCTGCGGCAATGCCCAACGCTGGTATCCCGGCCTGTGAACGACACGCTCACCCTCGCCGACGTCACGCGTGATCCGTCGCTGCTGACAGCGGCACTGCACACCGGCGACGGCACACCCTTCACGGGCCGGGCACTGCTGGCCGACGACGCCCCGGCTCTGGGCCGCTACTTCGACGGCCTGTCACAGGCCGTACGTGACATGTACGCCCCCCACCCGCTGAACGCCGAGCACGCCAGCCAGATGTGCGGCGAGCTCAACTACGAGAACCTGCTCCCCTTCCTGGCACTGATCGACGCTCCCCTGCCGCAGGATGTGGCCGCTTATTTCCTCCTTCACATCGGCCTTCATGACGGCGACCGCCGGCGCTACATCGACCATGGTCATCCCCTCATCGATGAACAATGCTGCACCCTGGCCCCGTGCGTGGCCGATGCCTGGTTATCGCGTGGTCTCGGCAGCGGCCTGTTCCCCCACGTGGCGGCGTCTGTGAGGCGCCTCGGACACAAGCGCATCGTGCTGTGGGGCGGCGTCCGGGAGGACAACCCGCGGGCCCAGCACTTCTACCGCAAGTTCGGCTTCCGCCACGTGGGCGGCTTTGCCGCCGGCGGTGTCAGCAACCTCGACATGGTCCTCGATTTGTGACGCAGGTGGACGATGTGGCGGCGGCCATGGCTGCCGTGGGCCTGACCGCCGATCAGCGCGTCACCGACCTGACGGGGCGGGACCGGGCAGCCTTCCGCCGCTTGGTCGGCTGGGATCCGGGTGGTCCCGTCGTCGCATCACCTACGCCAGAAGAATGTGCGGCCCGCCAGACTCGGGAGGCGTGGAAGACGCCCCGTCTCGGCCGGGACCGCGAGAAACCCCGCCTGCTGTTCCGCGGTACCGAGATCGACCGGGCACGCCGTGCTCTGGCTGCTGGCAACGCCCCGGCATGGCTCGAGGGCCTGCCGGTCCTGGCCAGGCAGGTGGCCGACCTGGGGGTGGATCGTCTGCTGGCTCTCATCCCGGAACGGGCGCCCTGGAACGCCGCCGGCTCCTTCTGTCCGGCCTGTTTCGGTGACCGCAGTGACACCGCCATCCATGCCCCCTTCTGGCGCTGGCAGGTCTCCAAGCCCGACTCCATTTCCTGCCCGTACTGTGACACCCGGTTCCCTCACACCGACTTCCCGGAAGAGGGCCACCTCGAACTGCCGCGTCTCGGCCTGTCGTACGCCTTCTACCTGACGCCCGAAGAGCGGCAGCGCGACTGGCGGGACGGCACCGGGGCCAGCAGTTTCGGCGGCGGCCCCACCCATGTCTCGCTGTCCGGCGAGGCGGAGCGGTGCGCCCTCAACTGGCTGCTCGGGCAGCTCGAACCCATGGCGCTGGCGGCGGCTGTGACGGGTGACACAGACGTGGGGGATGCGGTGCGCGCTGTGTTTCTGCGTCTTGCCGACGTCTTCCCACAATACCCTCTCTACACCTATCGCCAGGAGTACTACGACTGCGAACCGGCCTTCGCCGTCGAGCACTGCAACGACATGCCCGCCGCCTTCCGGCGCGCCGCCTTTGAGTCCACCTACTGCCGCGGCGACGGCACGGTCGGGTCCTGCCACTACCCGAATGCTGAGTGGGGTTGCTCCCGGCTGGCGCGGGAGAAGGCCTCTCACGGTCAGCTGTTCCTGGCCCTCATGCACGCCTGGGACCTGGTGGCCGACGGTTGCTCCGACGAGGAGGGGGACCGTGTCGAGAGGAATCTGTTGATGGAGTACTTCCTCGACGTGAAGGGTCTGACCCGTCGCCTCGACAACAAGTCGGGTCCGGGAACAGCGGCCCGTGTCGCCGCTGGACTGTTGTGGGGGGACGAGGAGGAAGTCGCCGAGGGTGTCGAGAGATTCCATCGACTGCTGGCCACGCAGTTTTACGATGACGGATCGTGGAAGGAAACACCGATCTATGGCGCCAAGGCCCTGGTCGAAGGCCTGTGGGAAGTCCCCGAGCTGTTGCGCCAGCGCGGCATGTATGACGAAGTACCGCTACTGCGACGCACCTTCGAGGTCTACGCTGCCACCGCCACTCCCTGCGGCACCCAACCCGCCCTCGATGACAGCGCCGTCGACTTCAGTCTGCCCGCCCATCTGCGCGACCTGGCGCGGTTGCGGTTCGGCCTCTCGGTGCCGTACCCGCCACAACGACTGCTGGCCTTCGGTCACCAGCGTTCCGGGCGCAGCGGCTTTGGCGGGTACGTGCCGCGACTCGACATGGTGCCCGACAGCGACGGCGGGCACCCCGGGGATGGCGGCCTCGGTTTCGCCGCTGTGGGCCACGTGCAGAGGGAGACGCCCGAAACTTCGTGGGTGCCGCTGATGAATGGGGAAGAGGCGGCCCCGGCAGCTGGTCCGCAACGATCCGCCCTCCATCGGTTTCTGCGTGGACGGGGGCTCGTCTGCATCGGTGCCGGCGCGGGGCCTGGCTCCACACAGCTGTACCTGGACGGCGGCGATGGACGTCGTGGGCACCGACATAGGGCGCCCCTGTCGCTGTTCGGCTTCAGCGCTGGCCGCGAGATCTTTCCCGACCTCGGCTACATCGCCGATCACCCGGCCAACGCCTGGATCCGGTCCACCGCGTCGCACAATACAGTGATGCTCGATGGCGGCGATGTCGAAGCTTCGGGGCGCTGTGAGCTGTCGGCGCTGGTGCGGGAGAGCGACTGGTCCTTCGCCGATGTGCGCGTGCCGGTGCAATCGTTCGGTGTTCCCACGTCCTGCGAAGCGCTCTACCATCGAGCCCTGCTCCTCCTGTCCTGTGATGATGGCTCAGCCATCCTCGTCGACGTCTTCGATGTCGAGGCGGAAGCAGCCACCACCATCGACTATGTTTGTCGCGCCGGCGATCCCGGACCGGAGGCAGAGCTGGCAGGCCTGTCCACGCAGCCTCGTGGGCAGAGCCTGTTCGCCCACTCCTGGCCGACGCCCCCGTGGGATGAACGTACCGCCACAGGAGGCGAAAGCTTCGGCGTGCTCTGGCCCGGAGACGTACCGGTGGGCGCCCGTTTCGTCAGCCTCTGCGACGAGGTGATCACCTTCCGCTCGCCGGCATGGCGCGCCCAGGCCGATGTCTTCGAAGATCCGGGGCGAGCCTGGACCGCCATCACCTGTCGCCAACGGGGTTCACATGCGCGTTACGTCACCGTCTTTGTGCTGGGAGGAAAGGCACCCGTAGTGCGTCAACTGGATGACGACGACTCCGTCGCCCTGGAAATCCACCGCGACACGTCTCGGTGGCGCGTCCACGTCGGTGACGGTCTGGCCCGGGTGGAGCCACTGAGCCGGTGAGTTGGATTGTGCTCACCCTTGTCTGCTTCGGCGTGCTTGTCGCGTCCTGGATGGCCACCGGCGGTGCCGTACTGTGGCTGGCTCGAAGGCGCGGCGGGACCATCGTCAAGTGGGCGGCCTTCGGGCTGCTGCTCGGCCCCTTCGGTCTGTGGCTGGCGCTCAGACATGTACGTCCGTGCCCGCAGTGCACACGCACGGTGCTCAACGAAGTACCCGTCTGTCCTACCTGCGGCTGCCGCATTCCGCGCCGCGACCCCGCCGACAATCCGGTGGGTCCCCTTTGGAGTTACCGCAAGGACTGGTAATCGGAGAAACCACTCATGATTCGACCTGGCTCACTGACGCTGGTAGCAGCAACTCTCTTCACGGCCCTGACGGCGGACGCCGACCTTCGCCTGCCGGCACTGTTCACCGACCACATGGTGGTACAACGTTCGCAACCGGTCATGGTCTGGGGTTGGGCGACGCCAGAGCAGACGATCACAGTGACGCTGGCTGGCATGACGGGACAGGCCTACGTCGGCACTGACAGCACCTGGCGTTTGGGGCTGGCGCCGTTGTCCGCCGGTGGACCGCATCAACTCGTCATCGAAGGGGATGGTGAACCCGTCGTCATCGACGATGTCCTCGTCGGCGAAGTCTGGATCGGCTCGGGACAGTCCAACATGCAGTGGTCGGTGTCGGCCTCCGACGATGCCGAAGCCGAGATCGATGCCGCCCATCACCCGGGCATCAGACTGTTCTACGTCCCTCGCACCACGGCAGCCAGTCCACAAAGTGACGTGGAGGCCGAATGGCAGGTCTGCTCGCCGCAGACGGTGGGCCGGTTTTCCGGCGTCAGCTATTACTTCGGTCGCCGACTACATGAAGAGCTCGGTGTGCCCGTCGGTCTCATTCACTCCTCCTGGGGCGGCACCCCGCATCGAACCATGGACGGACCTGGTGTCCCTGCGGCAGCTGCTGCCGAGTTTGTCTGGACAGATTCATCAGTCTCTGCAGACCGGACTCGCCGAGGCTGATTCGGCGGGGGAGCCATCCGGCGAGGCGGCCGAGATGCTGGCTCGTCGCCAGATCTCACTCGAGCAGCTGCGGGCCGCTGAAGCCGACACTACGGAGCTCGCCTGGGCCGCGGCACAGGCCGACGACGGGGATTGGTCCTCCATGGACGTGCCTGGCCGTTGGGAGGACAGCGACTTGGGGCCCTTTGACGGCATGGTCTGGTTCCGCCGCACCGTCGACATTCCCGATGCCTGGGCAGGACGCGACCTGGAGCTGCATCTGGGACCGATCGATGAGGTCGATGTCACCTGGTTCGATGGTGCTCATGTCGGTACTACGGGCAACTACACCGACGGTGTCATCGAGTTCTGGGATGACGCCCGGCTGTACACCGTGCCGGGTCATCTCGTGAAGGCCGGTCGCCGATCGATCGCGGTGCGCGCCATCGACGGCTATGGCTGGGGGGGCCTCTGGGGCAGCGATGCCGAAGACATGTTCGTTGCGCCTGTGGGTGGAGGCAGCGCCGACAGGCTCTCCCTCGCCGGTCCGTGGCGCTACCGGGCCGGCGTCGAGCTGACCCCGGCGCCGGCGGCAAACCAACAGCGGCCGGGGGCCCTGTACCACGCCATGATCCACCCGCTGATCCCGTACTCGGTGCGCGGCGCCATCTGGTATCAGGGAGAGTCGAACCTGTGGGACGGCGCTGCCTACGCCGACAAGATGGAAGCGCTCATCGGCAGCTGGCGACGCCTCTGGGGACAGCCTCTCGCGTTCTACTACGCTCAGCTGGCCCCCTATCGCTACGGCTCGCCGGACAGACTGCCCTTGTTGTGGGAGGCGCAGACTGATGTCATGGACCGTGTCAGCGACACCGGCATGGCGGTGATCACCGATGTGGGCAGCGTCGACGACATCCATCCCACGGACAAACAGACCGTCGGCTCCCGGCTCGCCGGATGGGCGCTGGCCCGGACCTATGGCCGCGCCATCCCCTACTCCGGGCCGCGCCGCCGAGGCGCAGGTGGACGGGTCCACGGTCATCGTTTCCAGTGAGCAGGTCTCCGCACCCGTCTTCGTCCGCTTCGGTTGGCATGAAGAGGCGGAACCGAATCTCGTCAACGGCGCCGGCCTCCCGGTGGCGCCCTTCCGCTCACACCGCTGACAGGGGGGTACTTTCTTGCGGGAGATTCATCAGACCTTCGACAACGGACGGGGCCAGAGGCTCAGCGCTCGCCTGGTGCTGCCGGCGGGCACACCGCGTGCCTGGGCCCTGTTCGCCCACTGCTTCACCTGCTCCAAGAACCTGCGCGCCGCCTACCATATCGGCGAAGCCCTGGCCGAGGCGGGGTTCGCCACGCTGCGCTTCGACTTTACCGGCCTCGGTGAGAGCGAGGGTGACTTCGCCGAGACCCACTTCTCTTCCAACGTCGAAGATCTGGTGGCCGCAGCCCATCACCTGGAGTCCACCAGCGGCCACGGTCCCGGTCTGCTGGTGGGCCATTCCTTCGGTGGCGCCGCTGTCCTTCAGGCGGCCTCACGCATCGACAGCTGCCAGGCGGTGGCCACCATCGGCGCCCCCTCTGATCCGGAGCACGTCGGTCGCCTGCTCACCTCATCGCGGGAAGCCATCGAGCGCGACGGCGAGGCCCAGGTCCAGATTGCCGGCCGCTCCTTCACCATCCGACGGCAGTTCCTCGAGGACCTGGAAGCAACACGTATGCGTGAGACCATCGGCTCGCTGAATCGGGCGCTGCTGGTCCTGCACGCACCTTTCGATGACATCGTCGGTGTGGACAACGCGGCGCAGATCTTTGAAACCGCACGCCATCCCAAGAGCTTCGTCAGCCTCGATGGCGCCGATCATCTGTTGCGCGACGAGGGGGATGCCCGGTACGCGGGCGCCGTGATCGCTTCGTGGAGCCGACGGTATGTCGATGAAGTGGATTCTCTGAACTTTACTCCACAGCCGCCGAATGAGGGGGTTGTGGTCAACATCGGTCGGGAAAAGTACCGCGCGGACGTGCGCGCCGCCGGCCATTCACTGGTGGCCGACGAGCCCCTGTCCTCGGGAGGTGGTGACCTGGGTCCGGGACCCTACGACCTGTTGTTGGCTTCCCTCGGAACGTGTACGGCGATGACATTGCGCATGTACGCGGACCGCAAAGGTTGGGATCTGCAGGGAGTGGAGGTAATTCTGGAACATGACAAGATCCACGCCCGCGACTGTGCCGAGTGCGAGTCACGGCAGGGCCAGGTGGATCAGATCGAACGGGAGATCACACTCACGGGCGAATTGGAACCATCACAGCGTCAGCGACTGCTCGAGATCGCGGATCGCTGCCCCGTGCACCGGACTCTGCACGGGGAGGTGCAGGTCCGCACGCGCCTGCGGGAAGAGGGCGCGTAGAGGGGGAGGGTGCTGTCAGGCCGGGGCGTCGGCGTCCAGTTGCTGCAGGACCTCGTCCATCGTCCACAGGCGCTCGGCGTCTACGAGCAGCGCGTCGATGATGAAGGGGTGGGCCTTCACAGTGTGGCTGTCGATGAACTCGAAGCCTGGTGACCAGTTTCCCTTGCCGTCCTTGACGAACATACTCTTGTCCTCGACGACGGTGATCTCGTCAGCGCTTCCTTGGGCTTCCTTATATCGAAACTGGGGCATCGGTCCCTCCTTACAGATTTTGAGAGCGGCATCCGATCCGCTGCTGCAGAAAACACATCAAATTCCGTGCCATCCTTACGGCACCTGTGGGCTGATGCCTGCCGCAGCGCGTCCTTCTCTCTGTAGGTCGGCATTCAGCACCTCGCCCGGTGTGATGTCGATCACGTACGGGAGAGATGCCTGGAAGAATCAGCAGAGACATGTCTGTCCCTGCTTCAGGGCACATGTAGATGTGCGTTGAATCGCGTAACTATCTTGCTATTAAGGATATTACGTCATGGAGAACGGCCCCGTCGGCCCACCGGGCGAGCCGCATCGGGCAGGTCGAAAACCTGAGACAGTCCTCAGTTTTTCGGCCACGTAGCTTCGCGTTCCAGTCGCCGCGCGCTGCCGTCTCTGCCATACTGGCGCGATTCGGACGCAGGTCTGTAGTTAATATGTGACAGCGCGGATTGGCGCATTCTGTGTGGGTTTTCGCACAGTTCTGCCGGTGGGGTGCAAAATCCGCCGGTCCCGATCCCCGGAGTGCAAGAATCGTCCACTCATCCACAGGCACTGTCAGTCCCGAACCACCGACTCTCTCATGCCACGAATCGAGATCTACTCCAGCCCCCTGTGTCCCTGGTGCTGGCTGGCCCGCTGGCGGCTGCGCCGCAAGGGGATCCACTACAAC
Organism: Candidatus Latescibacterota bacterium; assembly: GCA_036011085.1. GTDB lineage: Bacteria > Latescibacterota > UBA2968 > UBA8231 > UBA8231 > UBA8231. The sequence continues at coordinate 95,156 of DASCMS010000129.1, read as the reverse complement.
AGGATTCCCATACGTATGTACATGGGAATCAAGCTCCCCACCGCCAGCTTTCGGCGTATGGTGGAGCGTACTGGCGGGGACTCCACAGTGCCCCAGATCTTCGTTGACGGCCAGTACCTGGGAACGGATGACACCCTCGAGCAGCTCGACCGGGACGGGAGACTCGAGAACATTCTGAAGGGTCACGTCCCTGTGCCATCCCCACGAGGCGAGTGACATCTCTGTTGTCGTCGACAAAAGGGTTGTCGTTGGGTCTTAGTTTATTGTTCTTACTGCAGTTACCTTCGATTGCCTGTCGCCGGCTGGCAAAAGAATTGGCGGTTCCGGCGCCTGGCCGTGACCGGGCCGTCCCGCTGCACATCAGCGTATCCTATGTGTTTTCTTTAGGTTAGGGCTGATCGTTAAGCGCCGCGTTCCTCCGGGTACGTTCCTTGCATCCTACAGATTCGCCATGCTGCCACGATGCTACATTGCCACGCTTCTGTTGAGCCTGCTCGGTGCAGTGCCCGCCGCCCACGCCCACAATGGCCGCCTTGCCATGGCGGCCGCCGTCGATGGCATCGTCGTCGATGGCGACCTGCACGACTGGCCGCGACATCTGCCGCGTTACCCTGTCAGCAATCCGGCCTTCGGCCAGCCCCCCAGTGACGACGCCGACCTGTCGGCGACCTTTCGTGTGGCCTACGACGTGACCACGAACCGACTCCTCGTCGGGGTCGAAGTCAGAGATGAGTCCGTTGTGATCCCTGACTCACCCACCCCGACAGTCGACTGGCAGCAGGCGGACGGTTGTGAGCTCTATCTGGATATCACCCATCAGGATCGGCCCGCCGTCCGCTTTCAGTTTGCCAGATGGGGGCAGACGAACTCGGTGCGCGGCAGGGGCGGGAGTCTGTCGAAACTTGGCCTGACGAACTCTCGCATCTGGCAGGGAGACAGGATTCTGTTTGATGTTGCGATGTCGACATACCAGGGCGTGAGATTCTACGAGTGGTGGGTCGATATGGGCACGATCGGCACTGGCCTGCAGCTGGCGCCGGGCGTCGATATCGCCTTCGATGTCGCTGTTGAGGATCTGGACGAAGACGGCTCTTTCACGTGGATGTCGTGGGGACCCGACACCAACAAGCTGGAGGCCCCGGGGCGGCTCGGCGACCTGCTCATCGGCGGCGACCGCAGATCCTTCGGTGAGACGATGGACTTTGTCGGCGACCTGATCGGCCGCACACAGCAGCGCGCCGAAGACGAAGCCCGCCGCGATGCCGGCGCCTTCACCTTCCTCTCCGGTGCCATGTTGGCTGTCACCCTGCTGCACTTGATGCTCTATCTGTTCCAGCGGGAATCACGCGTCAATCTTTATCACGCCCTGTTCTCCGGCGCCACCAGTATCGCCATCGGCCTGGCGTATTTTCTGCCGTCCGCGGGGACCGAAGGCAGCCCCGCAACCCAGGTCGCTTCGCTGTGGGTCATCGTCATCTACGCCGCCAGCCTGCTGCTGCTCTACTCACAGTTCCATGGTCGTGTGACCCGCGCCGGCAAGTTCCTGCTGGCCTGGCTGGGGACGGCAGCGGCCATTCGCGTTCTCTTTCCCGCCAGCTGGCCGGTGGAGTCCTCTTTTGCCACGGGCTTCTGGTCACTGGCCACCTTCGCCTACATGAGCCTGGTGATGTCCTTCGTGACCATCGGGGCCCTCGTGTTTGGCGCTGTGGTCCGTCGCCGGGACGGCGCCTGGTCGGTGGATGTCAGCTTTCTTGTCTTTGCCGCCTGTGCCGGACTGGTCGTGGTCCGGCTCGGCGATGGCGTCCCGCTCCATCCCTGGCTGCTGGCCGGAATCCTGTTGCCCCTGGCCTCCATGTCCTTCCGCCTGGCCCGCGGCGTCGGCGAGGTCCATCGCGATCTGGGGCGGCGCTACGAAGAGGTCGAGCAACTGTCGGACCGCCTGGCCGAGCAGAACCGGACGCTGGAGCTGGCCAACATCAAGATCCGCGAGGGCAGCCGGCGGGTGGAGGAAGCCGACCGTCTCAAGTCGGCCTTCCTGGCCCACATGTCCCACGACCTGCGCACGCCGCTCAATGCCATCATCGGCTATACGCGGATCCTGTTGCGCCGGGTGCAAGGGAGCATCGACGAACGTCAGTACCGCAACCTGGAAAACGTCCGCGTCAGCGCCGACAACCTGCTGACGCTGATCAACGATATCCTCGACCTGTCCCGCATCGAATCGGGCCGTACCGAGATCCATCTGGACGAGGTCGACGTTCATCGGCTGGCCGGTGAGTGCCTGGCCACTCTGGAGTCGCTGATCCCGGATGGCGTCGAGCTGGTCGGTGACCTCGAAGAGCTTGCTCCTGTCACCACCGACGGCGACCGACGGCGGCGTGTCCTGATGAACCTGCTGGGGAACGCGGTGAAGTATACCGAGACGGGCCGGATCACGTTGCGGCTGCAGGCCTCCGGCGACGGCCTCGAGCTGTCTGTGACGGACTCCGGCGTCGGTATCCCGCCCGAGGATCTCGATCACGTGTTCGACGAGTTCCGCCAGGTGGAGCGCAAGGACAAGAAACGCGAAGGCAGTGGTCTCGGTCTGGCCATCGTACGGCGCTCCATCGAGATGCTGGGCGGGTCCGTCCATGCCACCAGCACCCTGGGCGTGGGTTCCACGTTCTCCGTGCGACTGCCGACAACACCACCGGACCGCGTGGACCCGCCACCGACGACGGACGGTTGAACCGGAGCGCCGGCGTGCCTTGTTTCTGTCGTCCATGCCGACCTCGATCCGACCGTACGAACCCTCCGACCTGAAAGCCCTGCACGAGCTGTACGAGAGCCTGGTCAGCGGACGTGTCCCGCACTGCTGGCCGGTGTCGGAGGCACAGCTGGCCGATGTCCTGGCCGCGCCGGCTCACCTGAAGCGCAACAAGCATGTTCTGCTCGAGCAGGCCGTCCTGGTGGCAGCGCCAGCCGGTGGCTTCATCCATGTCGGGTTGCACGGTCGAGACGATGGGGAGGCGGACCTCGGAATTATCCGCTTCCTGGGCTACCCGCGGTCGGATCGCGCTTTGGGAGACGCCCTGCTGGCCGCCGGCCAGCAGTGGCTGCGAGATCGTGGCGCCGAGTCCGTGTGCGGTGGTTCGCCGACCTGGCGTTATGCCTTCCACGGCTTCCCTAACTGCTATCTGTCCGACCGCCTCGATCATGTGCAGGCGTTGTTGCAGTTTCGTGGGTATCAGAAAACCGGGGGGGAAGTCTTCCTCGACTGGCCGGACATGAATCCCGTCGTAGCGCCAGCGCCCGCCGGCATGACCTTCGAGCCTGTTGTGGAAGAAGAACCCGGTGCCGGGATCCTGCCGGGGATCCGGGTTCAGGCTCGCGATGGAGACCAGATCCTTGGGACCTGCGTTCTCAAAAGCGGGGGAGAGACCAGTCAACACGACGAGGCCGAAGCTTTCGCTTTCTGCGAATGGCTCGGTGTGCAGGAGCCCTGGCAGGGCAAGGGCCTGGGGCGCTATCTGCTGGCCCATGCCCTGGGGGCCGCCAGGGAGCGGGGGTACCGTCATGGGGCGATCTCCACGGCCTTCGACAATCACCGCGCCTTCGTGTTCTACAGTCACCACGGCTTCAGGGTGGTCGACTGGACCTACGAGTTCCGTCTGGAGCTGAACGCCCGGACTCCGCCGAACGACCCGGCGTGAGCGGCGAACCGCCGCCCCGTCACGATCCGTACGCCCCCTTCCGTATTCCCGCCTACCGCCGCTACGCTGTGGGCGGCATCGTCACGCGACTGGGCACGCGCATGCAATCCGTCGCCGTGGGCTGGGACGTCTACCAGCGCACCGGCGAGCCCCTGGCGCTGGGGCTGGTCGGCCTGGCACAGGTGATCCCCGCTGTGCTGCTCGCCCTACCTGCCGGTTGGTTGGCCGACACCTTCGACCGGCGGCAGGTGGTGTTGCTGAGTCTGCTGGCCATGACGCTGACCTCGGCCGGCCTCGCCCTGCAGGCTCTGCTCGGGGCAGATGTGTGGGTCGTCTATGCCCTGCTCACCCTCGACGCCGTGGTCGGCTCCCTCGGTCGACCGGCGCGGTCCTCACTGGTGCCGCGGCTGGTCCCACGCAGCGTCTTTCCCGGGGCCGTGGCCTGGAACAACAGCCTGTTCCAGCTGGCCGGTGTGGTCGGCCCCGCCGTGGGCGGTTTTGTCATCGCCGCCTCGATCCCGGCCGCGTACGGGCTGGCTGCCCTCAGCTCGCTGGTGTTTGCCCTGCTGTTGTTCCGCATTCCCGAAGCGGCCGGCATCGCCGACACTGGCACCGGGCCGGCGACGCTGTCGACGTTGTTCGACGGCATCCACTATCTGCGGCGCACACGCGTGTTGCTGGCCATCATCTCCCTCGACATGTTCGCCGTGCTCCTCGGCGGCGCCGTCTATCTGTTGCCGGTGTTCGCCGAAGACATTCTCGCCGTCGGTGCCGAAGGGCTCGGTGCCCTGCATGCGGCACCGGCCGTAGGCGCCCTGCTGACGGCGCTGGCCCTGGCCCACCTGCCGCCCCTGGCCAGGGCCGGGCGGGCGTTGCTGTTGTCCGTCGCCGGCTTCGGTGTGGCCACCATCCTCTTCGGTGTCTCCGTCAACCTGTACCTTTCCCTGGCCATGCTGTTCCTCACCGGCGCCTTCGACCAGGTGAGTATGGTGGTACGGCACACCATGGTGCAGTTGACGACCCCCGATGCCATGCGCGGTCGTGTGTCGGCGGTGAACGGGGTGTTCGTTTCGGCCAGCAATGAGCTGGGTGGCTTCGAATCCGGGCTGGTGGCGCACTGGTTCGGTCCGGTTCTTTCCGTCGTCTCCGGTGGCGTCGGTACGTTGATCGTCGTCGCCGTCACCGCCTGGGCGTCGCCGCAGTTGCGTCGCTTCGGCTCACTGGGTGAGATACACACGAATGAGTGATACTCGATATCGCGCCGCCATCGTTGGCCTCGGATTCATCGGCGGCGCCGATCAGGTGTCCGGCGACCGTCTCGGCCAGCGCGTCGAGGACCTCGACGGCACCCACGTCATGGCGCTGCGTCAACACGACCGCGTCGATCTGGTCGCCGGCAGCAGTCGGGACGACGGCCGGCGCCAGCGCTTCCAGGACCGCTTCGACGTGCCGGTATTCGCCGACTGGCAGCGGATGTTCGCCGAGGCCGGCCCCCTCGACATCGTCGCCATCGCCACCTACACCTCCGTTCATGCCGAGTTGACCCACGCCGCGCTTGCGGCCGGCGCCCGCGTCATCTATTGCGAAAAACCGGTGGCCCCCACCGTGGATGAGGCCCAGGGTATGGTCGACGCCTGTGACGACGCCGGCGCCCTGCTCGTCATCAACCACAACATCCGTTTCCACCCTTCCTTTCGGCGCCTTCGCGACTTGATCGCCGACGGCGGCCTGGGGACGCTGACCTCGGCGTCGGCCCAGTGGCCGTCGGGACGCCTCGGCAACGTCGGCACGCACATGATCGACGCTATCCAGATGGTCACCGGCCTTTCGGTGACGGGGGTCTCGGGCCATCTCGATCTGTCGGGCAAACCCGACTGTCGTGGCGACGAATTCAGCGATCCTGGCGGTTGGGGCGTGCTGCACCTTGGCCGCGACCTGCCCGCAGATGGCCGCGGCCCGTCGGGTGACCTGCGTTGTGTCATCGAGGCTCCCGACTACGGCGTTGTGCCATTGCGTCTGCGCTTCCATGGTACCGAGGGCTACGCCGTGTGCCGCGGTCGCGAGGTGTCCATCGTACGGGGCGAGACCGCGGAGACGTGGCCGAACGAGTTCCCTGACTCAGGGATGGATCGCGCCGTGGGCGAGGCCGTCAGCTGGCTGGATGGTGCCGGGGAGTTTCCCTACGACGCCGGGCAGGCAGTACGGACACTCGAAGCCATCATCGCCTTCCACGTGTCTCACGAGCGCGATGGGGCCCGCATCGAAGTACCGCTGTCGGGGAGCGATCGTCATCGGCTGCTGCACTCCGGTTGATACCCGGCCCGCACATCAGCCTGACCACTCACTGAGGGAGATGACGCATGTTTGGTGACGTACACAACCGGCAGGGAGAGCAGATCGACTACACCGTTCACGAGGGCGGCAGTGAAGGCCTCGTCGTCGTCGGTCACGGAGTGACAGGGAACAAAGACCGGCCCTTCGTCGTCGCCCTCGCCAAAGCCCTGGCCGAGGCCGGCATCACAGCCTTGCGGCTCTCGTTCTCCGGCAACGGCGATTCGGCAGGGCGGTTCGAGGACAGCACGATCTCGAAGGAAGTGGCAGACCTGGGCAGCCTGCTCGACGCTGTCGGCGATCGCCCGGTCTGTTTCGTCGGCCACAGCATGGGTGGCGCCGTCGGCGTGTTGCGCTCAGCCAGCGACCGGCGCATCCACTGGCTGGTATCGCTGGCGGGCATGGTCCACACGCGGGCCTTCGCCGAGCGCGAATTCGGCGAGGAGACTCCGGACGCCGGCTGCATGTGGGAGGAGGAATCCTGTCCGTTGTCGAGTGCCTACATGGACGACATGGCCGCCATCGACAGTGTCGTCGACAGCGGCGCCGCCGTGACGGTACCCTGGCTGCTCGTCCACGGCACCGCGGACGACGTGGTGCCCCTGCAGGACTCACGCGACATCGCCGACCGCGCCTCCCAGGCCCGCCTGGTGGAGCTGGCCGGCGCCGATCACGTGTTCAGTGACGACGCCATCGTGCCGATGATCAGGACAGTCGTTCCCTGGGTGGTCAAACAGGTGGGCCGGCAGAGATGAGCTGGTCCTGGTCGGAACGTCACGTCGATGAGTACCACGTTCAAGGATACACCGTGTTCGAGTCCATCCTGCCAGCCTCACTGGTCGGTGAGTTGCGGCACTCCTGCGACGCGGCGCGGCACCTGGCCCGGGAGAAGGCCGGCCCGCAGACGCAGAGGCTGCAGCCGGTGTTCGATTACGACATCGACCACACGCCCTTCACCGCCTTTGCCGAATTGCCCGAACTCGTCGATGCCCTGCAGCGAACCTTGAGCCCCGGACACACCCACGGTCATGCCGACGGCCTCGGGGTGCTGCTGGAGCCGGCCGACCTGCCGTGGTGCACACACTGGCACCGCGACTGGCGGGACAACATCAGCGGTCTCGACCTGGACCGCTGGGAAGCCGACTACCGGGACATCGATCTGTTCAACCAGGTCAATTGCGCCCTGTACGAGGATTCCTCCACCTGGGTCGTGCCCGGCAGCCATCTGCGCCCGGACCTGCCGCGGGAAAGGTCGCGATTCCCCGAACGGCCCATCGACGGACCCGGGCTGGACGGTCTCGAGGGGTCTTCCCGGGAGCGTGCCTGCCTGCAGTACTGTACCTCCATGCCCGGGGCCCGACAGCTGCACCTGGCAGCCGGCGACTTCTGCCTGTACCGCAACACGTTATGGCATATCGGCAACTACGTGCCGTACCGTCGGCGGGCGACACTGCACGATTTCATCGACACACCCGCCTACCGATCCTGGCGTCAGCGGGAGGTGAGTGCCGCCAATCGACGCCGCGAAGCCGGACAGGGGATGGCCAATCCCAACCGGGACCACTGAATTGCCTACATTATGAGTCTGATTCTGCCATGACGACGTCGACCAACGCCAGCGAGCACCTGCAGGCCCTCGGGGCCCCCTCCTTCAAGCTCTGGATCTATCTGTGCCGCAAGGCGCAGGCCGAGGGAGTCGAGGAGTTCAGTGTCGTGGTGTCCGAGGTGGCCAAGGAGAGCGGCATCGCCTACGCCGAAGGCAGAGCCGGTCTGGGGCCGGTGCGAGCGGCACTGCGACGTCTGGTGTCCGCCCAATATGTGACGGCCGTACCAGAGAAAGAGCGTCGCCTGCATATCTGTCTGCTGAAGATGGTCGACATCCGCTAGGATTCTGCCCCGTCGTGTTCCTTCCCGCGGTCCGCTCGCCACCGGCGACGGGCCGTTTCTGTTGGTGTCCGAACGCCCGCTGTTGGTGTCGTCGCCCCAATCAGCTACAATCCTCTCTACTGCTGGCCGATGAACAGAACCGCTCTCAGGAGAGACCCATGAATCGCCCCAACCGATGGTCCCGGTGGCTCGTATCTGCCGTGTGTGCGCTGGCCCTTTGGCCATCGCTGATCACGGCCGCGGACGACGTCGATATCCCGTACACGAAGTTCGTCCTCGACAACGGCCTGACCCTCATCGTCCACGAGGACCATAAAGCGCCCATCGTCTGCGTCAATGTCTGGTACCATGTGGGCTCCAAGAACGAGAAGATCGGCAAGACCGGCTTCGCCCACCTCTTCGAGCACCTGATGTACAACGGCTCGGAGAACTTCGACGACGATTACTTCCGCGCCCTCGACCGGCTCGGTGCCACCGACGTCAGTGGCACGACCTGGCTCGATCGGACCAACTACTTCCAGAACGTGCCGATCACCGCCCTCGACGCCGTGCTGTGGATGGAATCCGATCGCATGGGGCACATGCTCGGGGCGGTGACCCAGGAGCGGCTCGACGAGCAACGGGGGGTTGTGCAGAACGAGAAGCGCCAGGGGGAGGACCAGCCGTACGCCAAGGCGGAGAGCCGGCTGGGCGAATTGATGTTTCCCGTGGGCCATCCGTATTCCTGGGAGACCATCAGCTCCATGGAAGATCTGGAGGCGGCCTCTCTGGAGGACGTACACGAGTGGTTCGAAGACTACTACGGTGCCGCCAATGCCACCCTCGTCATCGCCGGTGACATCGACACCGAGGACGTACACGCCAGGGTGGTGGAGTATTTCGGGGGCATCGACTCCGGTCCTGTGGTCTCCCGCCTGGACCGATGGGTACCGCGTCGTTCGGAGGAAGTCCGGGAGGTGATGCAGGACCGGGTACCGCAGGCGCGCCTTACCAAAGCCTGGGTCCTGCCTCAGTACACCGATCCTGATCGTCAGTACATGGACCTGGTCAGCGACGTGCTGGCCATGGGTAAGACCTCCCGGCTGTTCAAGCGCCTGGTCTACGACGATCAGATCGCCACGGACGTGGGGGCCTCCGTCTATCCCTTCGAGATCGCCGGTGTGCTGCAGATCGACATCACCGCCCAGCCCGGCGCCGATCTGGTGGCGGTTGAGCAGGCCCTCGACGAGGAGCTGGCCCGACTGCTGGCCGACGGCCCCACGGAGCGTGAGGTGGAACGCGTGAAAACGCAGCACGTGGCCCGCTTCATTCGCAACATCGAAGAGATCGGCTACTTCGGTGGCAAAGCTCAGACCCTGGCGATGAACCAGGTGTACGCCGGCGATGCCGAGCACTATAAAGTGAAGCTGGAACGCGTGCGCTCGGCCACGCCTCAGGATCTGCATGACGCTGCCCGGGAGTGGATGAGCTCCGGGGCGTCCGTCATCGAGGTCTATCCCTTCCCTGATTATGCCTCACCGGAGAGCCAGGTGGACCGCTCCGAGCTGCCCATGCCTGACAGCTTCCCGGAGGTGAAGTTTCCCACGATGAAGCGGGCCCGCCTCGACAACGGTCTGCAGGTCATTCTCGTCGAACGGCAGGCCGTGCCCGTCGTCGGCTTGCGCCTCATCCTCGATGCCGGCCACGCCTCCGATCAGCTCGGGCTGCTGGGCACCTCCAGCCTGGCGGTGAGCATGATGGAGGAGGGCACGAAGAAGAGATCCGCCCTGGAGATCAGCGACGAGCTCGCCATGCTCGGAGCGACGCTGAGCATGCGTTCCACTCTCGACCAGAACGTGGTCTCCTTCTCGGCGTTGAAGGAGAACCTCGACGCCTCCCTGGATGTGATGGCCGATGTCGTGCTCAGCCCGGCGTTTCCCCAGGATGAATTCGACCGCGTACAGAAGCAGCGCCTGGCCGGAATTTAACGGGAGAAATCGACCCCGCGGAATCTGGCCTATCGCCTGTTTCCGGCATTGCTGTGGGGTGACGATCACGCCTACGGCCTGCCTCTGACCGGCACCGGCACCGAGGCGTCGGTGGCCGCTCTGACACGGGATGCCCTGGCCGACTTCCATCACACCTGGTTCCGGCCCAACAATGCCACCCTCGTCGTTGTCGGCGCCACGAGCCTGGACGAGATCCTGCCGAAGCTGGAACGTCGCTTCGGCAAGTGGAAGTCAGGGGAGGTACCGGCGAAAAATCTGGCACCCGCCGTCCGGCGGAACAGCACGCAGGTGTATCTGGTAGACAGGCCGGAGTCGGAACAGTCGATGATCTTCGCCATCCATCTGGCACCCCCCAAGGCGAACCCCGACGACATCGCCAACGAGGCCCTCAACGACATCCTCGGGGGCACTTTCACGGCGCGCCTGAACATGAATCTGCGCGAGGACAAACACTGGGCCTACTACGCCCGCACCCGTCTGGTCAGCATCCGTGGGCCGGGCGCCTATCTGTTGGAGACCTCGGCGCAGACCGACAAGACAGCCGAGTCGATGGCGGAAATCCACAAGGAGTTGGCCGCCATTGTCGGCGACGTCCCGCCCACGGCGGAGGAGCTGGCCAAGGTCAAGGACAAAAACACCCTGACCTTACCGGGACGTTGGGAGCGCAACGATGCCGTCGCCCAGGATATCGTCGACCTGGTCCGCTTCGGTTTTGACGACGGGTACTGGGATGACTTTCCCAACAGCATTCGCGGCCTGACGCTGGACGAGGTCACCGAGGCCGGCAGCCGGCTCTTCAACCCGGATGGCCTGTTGTGGGTCATCGTCGGGGACCGGGCGAAGATCGAGACGCCGATCCAGGCTCTCGGGTTTGGCGATATCCAGCTGCTGGACGTGGACGGCAACCGGCTGTAACTGCGGGGGGCCTACGGTTCGAGGAGGCGGCCGTAGGTGTCGGGCCGTCGGTCCTGGCGCAGAAACTGCGCCGCGTCCCCGACCTGCCCGCCGAAGGAACGCTCCTTCACCCTCGGCCGGTCCAGGTCGATCGTCGTTGACGCCACGCCGACCCGAGGACCGGTGTCAGCCAGTACGGTGCCCTCGAAGTCGACGATGCAGCTTTTACCGGCCACCATGCCCGGTACCCAGGCGATACCCTCCGGTGTGCCGTAACTGGCGCGGGCCACGTACACGCAGTTGTCGATAGCCCGGCAGCGTACCTGCAGATCGAGTGCCTCGGCGGTGAGCCGTCGCTGCAGCGTCGGAAAGAAGATGACCTCGGCGCCCTGCAACGCCAGGATGCGGGCCACCTCGGGGAAGTGGCCATCATAGCAGGTCATGATGCCGATACGACCGAAGTCGACATCGAATACCGGGTAGTCATCCCCGGGACAGACGTTCTGGTCCTCCCGCTCGACGGCGGTCAAGTGGGTCTTGTCGTAGCGCCCGACGACGGCGCCGGAGCGGTCGAGCAGGAATGATGTATTGGTGATGCGACCGTTGTCGCCTGCCAGCAGGGGTAGAATGACATAGGTCGAATGCCTGCGGGCGAGTTCGGCGACTTCGGTCTGCAGGGGCTCCGCCTCGATGCCCGGTGGTTCCTGCCACATCGCCTCGTCACGCCCCATGGCGTTGAGATACTCGGGCAGGCAGATGATGTCGGCGCCCCGGGCACCGGCCTCGTCGAGCAGCTCCACCGCCCGATCGCGCATGACCGTGTGCGGCATATCCGACCCCACGGCGGGAGGCTGCACGACGGCGATATGGACACGGCGGCTCATGTTGGGCATCCTACCAATATGGAACCCCAGACGAACTACGACGAATCCGCCGTGCCCTCCTATGAGTTGCCGGATCCGCTGATCGATGCCGCCGGCAACCCGGTGGCGACAGCCGCTGATTGGCAGAGTCGACGGAGGCCGGAAATCCTGCGATTGTTCGAGGACGAGGTCTACGGACGGATGCCAGGTCCCTTCGAGTCATCACATACCGAGATCCTCGACGAGGACCCCGGCGCCCTCGGGGGTCGAGCCGTGCGCCGGCAGACCCGCCTCCGCTTCGGCGACGACGAGACCTCTCCGGCGATGGACCTACTCCTTTACCTGCCCTCTGAGGCCACCGGGCCGACACGGGTCTTTCTGGGACTCAACTTCTTTGGCAATCACTCCATCCACACCGATCCCGGCATTCGTCTGTCAACGGAGTGGATGCAGAGCAGCAAGTCGAATCAGATCGTCGACCATCGGGCCACCGAGGCGTCGCGGGGAGTGTTCGCCTCACGCTGGCCGGTGGCAGACATCCTCGCCCGGGGCTACGGGCTGGCCACCATCTACTGCGGCGATCTCGACCCCGACTTCGACGATGGCTACGCCAACGGCGTACATCCACTGTTCTATCAGGACGGCCAGACACAACCCGAACCTCACCAGTGGGGCAGTATCAGCGCCTGGGCCTGGGGCCTGAGTCGTGGCCTCGACGTGCTCGAAGAGGACGACGCCGTCGATGCCGCGCACGTCGCCGTGATGGGCCATTCCCGTCTGGGCAAGACGGCGCTCTGGGCCGGCGCCTGCGATGAACGCTTCGCTCTCGTCATCTCCAACAACTCCGGCTGTGGCGGCGCCGCGCTGGCACGGCGGCGTTTCGGCGAAACCGTGGCGGCCATCAACGGCAACTTCCCCCACTGGTTCTGCGACAACCACCGCGCCTACAATGATTGCGAAGACGAGCTGCCCGTCGACCAGCACCAGCTCATCGCCCTGGCGGCGCCACGCCCGGTGTATGTAGCCAGCGCCATCGATGATCAATGGGCGGATCCGAAAGGGGAGTACCTCGCCTCTCGTCATGCCTCGCCGGTCTACGAACTGCTGGGTCAGCGCGAGTTGGATGCCCAGCAGATGCCGCCCGTCAGTCAGCCCCTGGCCGACGGCAGCATCGGCTACCACGTCCGTCCCGGTGGACACGATGTCACCACCTATGACTGGAACCGGTGGATGGATTTCGCCGATCGCCACTGGCGCGGTTGAGCTGCTGGATGCACGCCGATCGCCCCCTGCGCCGGTCCATACCTGCATGAACTCGAGCTGGATCCTGTCCCGATCCGACGCACCGATCCTGCCGGCTGATCATCCGTGGGAGTCCGGCGCCGTGCTGAGTGCCGTGGCCCTGCTGCCCGATCCCGATGGCACGCGGCTGCGACTCTACTATCTCGTCCTGCACCGGGACCGCCCCCTCGACAACGTTCTCTGCCTGGCGCTGTCCACCGACGGCAGGAACTGGGAGAAGCCGGATCTGGGAGATGGTACCAACGTCGTCATGCACAGCGCCGGTCACGAGACACACTGGGGTGTGTTCATGCCCATGCGCATCCTGCACGAGCCGGAGGAGCCACGGCCGGACTGGCGGTGGAAGATGCTCTACTGGGAGCGACCCACAGGTGAGTCACGCGCCGGTATCTGCCTCGCCGTCAGTTCTGACGGACTGTCCTGGCAACCGCTGCATGAAGGGCCCATCATCACCAACGCCAACGACGCCGCCTCCATGGTGCCGGCTCGGCCGGGACTCGACACACCCCTGGGCCTGGCCGGCTGGTTCCTCTACCAGCAGACGTGGAAGCACAACCCGGATCTGTCGGGCGAACGGGACAACCTGAAGCAGATCCATCGCCGGGTGTCGGTCTGGCGGGGACCCGAGCAATTCGATGGCGGCTGGGTGGGACCGGTGACGGTGCTGGAGCCGGATGCCGACGACCCGCCCGATCTGCAGCACTACTGGATGGTGCCTTATCCCACGACCGGAGGGTACGGTGGCCTGCTGTTGTGCCACCATACCGACGATCAGACCATGGACGTGCAGCGGGTGGCCAGCATCGACGGCTGGTCGTGGACCCGTTGCGACGACCGTCAACCCTTGCTGCCCCTTGGTGGACGGGGCCGGTTCGACTGTGGCATGGTGACGACGAAGGCCCCGCCCTGTCTGTGGCAGGGCCGATGGCTGCTGCCCTACAACGGTCGACCCACCTGCCACGACCAGGCGCCGCGCTACGCCGGCGATACTGACGTCTCACCGGGGATTGGCATGGTCGAGTTGGATCCGGCCATCATGGATGGCTGAGGCGCCCATGGAAGATCGTCAGGATCGCCCTCTCGAGGCCATCATTGTCGGCGCCGGCCACCGGGCCCTGACCTACGCTGCCTACGCCAAGAGTCACCCCGACGAGCTGCGCATCGTCGGCGTCGCCGATCTCATCGAGCAACGGCGCCAGCTGGTTCAGCACCAGTACGAGCTGCCTGCCGATCGCTGTTTCGGCAGTGCCGAGGAGTTGGCAGTAGCGCCGAAGTTCGCCGACCTCATCATCAACGGCACCATGGACCACCAGCATGTGCCCACGTCCCTGCCGCTGCTGCGGGCCGGCTATCACCTGCTGCTGGAAAAGCCCTTCGCCACGGGTGAGGGGGAAATGTGGCAGCTCGTCGAGACCGCCCGTCAGCACGAGCGACAGGTCTCCATCTGCCACGTTCTCCGGTACGCTCCGTTCTATGCCGCCATCCGCCAGCAGGTTGCCGACGGTGTCATCGGCGACCTTGTGAACATCCAGGCCGTCGAACACGTCTCCTACCATCACATGGCCGTCGGCTTCGTCCGCGGCAAGTGGAACCGTGAACAGGTGTGCCAGTCGACGATGCTGATGGCCAAGTCCTGCCACGATCTCGACCTCATCGCCTGGATGCACACCGGCGTGCCGGCAGCGCGGGTCTCCAGCTTCGGCTCGAACCTGCAGTTCCGACCCGAGCGGGCACCCCGGGACGCCGGCACGCGTTGCCTGGTGGACTGTGCCATCGAGTCGGACTGTCTGTACTCGGCACGCAAACACTACATCGACCATCCCGACCGCTGGTCTTTCTATGTGTGGGACAGCCTCGAGCACATCGACAACCCGACGCTCGAGGACAAGCACGAATCTCTGCGCGGGGACAACCCCTACGGCCGCTGCGTATGGAAATGCGACAACGATGTCGTCGACCACCAGTCCGTCGTCATCGAGTTCGCCGACGGCGTCTCGGCGACGCTGAACATGATCGGCGGGTCGTCGAAGCCGACCCGGTCCCTGCACCTGGTCGGCACCCGTGGCGAGATTCAGGGTGTCATGGAGGACAGCCGCTTCGTCATCCGCCACATCGACCCGCGCCCCGGGCACGAGTACTCGGAAGAGGTCGTCGACCTGCGTCAGGCAGGGGACATGACCGGCGCCTTCGGTGGCCACGGTGGTGGTGATATGCGACTGGTGGAAGACTTCCTCAAGGTCGTGCGCGGTGAGTCGCCGTCGCTGTCGACGACGAGCATCGAGGACTCGGTCACCGGACACCTGCTCGGATTCAGCGCCGATCGAGCCCGCCGAGGCAACTGTGTCGTCGACCTCGAATACCCGGCCAGGGACTGAGTGTCACCGTGCACGTGTTCACCTATGGATCGCTGATGATCCCGCGGGTGATGGAGGTCGTCGTCGGCCGATTATTCGATGCGCAGGCGGCCCTGTTGCAGGGGTATGCCCGTTACGCGCTGCGCGGCGAAACCTACCCGGGTCTGGTGGAGGAGGCTGCCGCTGCTGCCGACGGCGTCCTGTGGCACGACGTCGATGACGCCAGCCTTCGACGTCTCGATGATTTCGAGGGGGACTGGTATGAACGCCGCACCGTGACGGTGATGGCCGACGCCGTGGAGCTGCCGGCGGAGACGTACGTGCTCATTCCAGCGCAGCACCATCGGGTATCGCGGCGGCCGTGGAACCGGGCCCGCTTTGAGTCACGTTACCTGCAGGGCTTTCTGTCTCGTTATGGAGGATCAACCACCCATGAGTGAATCCATCCGATGACCGACACGACACGCTGGTTCGTCATCATCGGTGCCGCCGCCATGGCGCTCGCCGTCGTCCTCGGCGCCTTCGGTGCCCACGCCTTGAAAGCTCGTATCACACCAGCACAGCTTGGTGTATGGCACACCGCCGTGCAGTATCACCTGGTGCACGCCCTCGGGCTGTTCGTCGTTGCCGCATTGTGCCATGTGTGGCCGACGGATGCCGGCGTACGACTGGCGGGGTGGATGATGGTCGCCGGTATCGGGCTTTTCTCCGGAAGTCTCTATGTGCTGGTGGTGTCCGGCACGCGCTGGCTGGGTGCCATCACGCCACTGGGAGGAGTGGCCTTCATCACGGCCTGGCTGCTTCTGGCCTGGAGCGCCTGGCGGGCTTGATCAGCTACCCGGCATAGCCGACTGCGGCCACGCCACACACGCCGGGATTCACCTTTACCAGACTGCCGGCCAGCGGCTGCTCGGCCAAGGCCTTGTCGTCGAGGCCGACCACGGCCGAGGTGATGTAGAGTTCGTCGAGGCCGTCACCGCCGAAGGCGCAGGAGGTGACCCGCTCGAAGGGCAGACGCAGATCCTGCATCAGGTCGCCGGTCTCCGGATCGTAACGCCGCACCCCCCAGCCGCCGAAGACGGCGATCCAGAGCTTGCCCTCGGCGTCGATGGACATGCCGTCGAAGCCCCCTTCGCCCTCGTTGGTGATGACGACCCGTTCGTTGGTGACGTCGCCTGTGTCGATGTCATTGTCGAAGGCCCGTACGTTGTTGGCGGCGGTGCAGATGTAGTACATCGTCGCTGCATCCGCCGTCCAGACAATGCCGTTGGAGATCGTCGCCGGCCTGAGTTTCTCCGCCACGCTGTGGTCGGCATTCAGACAGTAGAGAGCCCCCGCATCCGGTGCCCCGTTGAATTCCATGGTTCCCGCCCAGAACCGGCCTGCCGGGTCGCACTTGCCGTCGTTGAAGCGATTGGCCGGTATGTCGCGCTCCGGGTCGCCGATGGGGGTGATCTTCTCGCTGTCGAGGTCGAGGAAGGCGAAGCCGTTGTGCAGCGCCAGTACCAAACCACCGGAGGCGCGCTTGACGACAGTGCCCACCGCCTGCGCCGTGGGGATCGTCCGGTTGCTCCCGGTGGCCGGATCGTAGATGTAGAGCTCGTGGCTGAGGATGTCGATCCAGTAGAGCCGTTTGTCCTGTGCGTCCCACAGTGCGCCTTCGCCCACGAGGGTCCGCTTGGCGACGACCTGTTCAGGTGTGACTTGCTCGCTCATGGTGTTCGGCTGTCTTTCGATGGATTGAGGTAGCGACGCGTATGGTAGAAGAGATAAACGGGCACGGCAACCGCGACAGTACAATACGGGAGAAAACCGATGCGCCTGGGTGATGACGAAAGAGTGGCTTTCGATCGGGAGGGCTTCGTGCTGCTTCGCGGTGCCTTCGACCTACAGCGGGTGCAGTCGCTGTGCGCTGGTGTAGAGCGTCTCATCCAACGGGCTCGAGCCGGTGAGTGCCAGCTGCGCTGGATCGACGAGGCGGCCGGCATCATCGACCGCACATCCCACATGATGCACCCCGACAAGTACGAGGCGGCCTGGGGCGAGTGGCTCGCCGAGGATGTGGTCGACGATATGGAGGCCCTGCTCGGCGGTCCGATCCGACACAGTCTGTTCGGCATGCTCGCAGGTGGGGGAGGACGGGAGTACCGCATGGCCTGGCACCGCGACATCGGCAAACCAGGCGCGGAAGACGAGGAGCGGTTCCTGCGTCAGCATCACGGGCATTTTGTCCAGTTCAACGCGCCCATCGCCGCCACCGACACCTTTCTTCAGGTCGTTCCCGGCTCGCATCTGCGGGCCTCCACCCAGCAGGAGATCGCCGCCTCTGCAGCCGGCCTGGAGGGTGAGCTCGACGACGGCGTCGTGGTCCATCTGGAGCCGGGAGACATCCTCTACTACAACGCCAATCTCTGGCACCGCGGCTGGAACCCCGAGGGGCAACGCCGCTGGACGATGCATGCCGCCTACTGGCTCTGCCGTTACCCGGTCATGACCCATGAAAACGGCCAGCAGAAGGCTCTGCAGTCGGCAGGGCATCTCCATCGTCTGCCCGACAGGACGCGGCAGCTGATCCAGCGTTACCTGGATGCCGACTGCGAAGACCCGAAGAGTCTGCAGGAATTGTGAGCGACCCCCGTCCCGACGTCACACACGAGGCGCCCTGCCGCTTCGACTGGCACGTCGAGCGCATCACCGACACCGCCGGATGTCGGCTGACAGGCGGCAGCGGTGCCAGCTGCTGGGGCTACAATCAGTCCAACCTTGTACGCTGTGGTGAGCAGGTCTACGCCCTCAGCTGGCGCGACGATCTGACTCTGACCGTGTTCCGTCGTGTGGGCGACGGAACCTGGGAGCAGGGGCCGGTGCTGCCGCCGGTGCCGCAGAACGGCAACCTCCTCGTCGACTCGAACCAGCGCCTGCACGTGATCGGCGGCGAGGGAGCCAGCTGGCATGTCGTGTTCGATGAGCCGGGGTGCCTGGATCGTTGGGAGCTGCGCCGGCGGCTGCAGGCCGACTCACGCTTCGGCGCCGCCATCGACGGCAACGACCGGATCCTTGCTGTCGGCGGCCTCGACTGCATGGCCTGGTACATCATGGACGCCGGCCTCGGGGACAGGGAGGTCATCTCCGCGTCCCTGCCACATGAGAAGGCCCGCGGCTACAGTTTCGTCGTCTTCCGCGAAGGGGCGGCCTGCACGCTGTGCAGTGACGACTACTTCCTGGCCGGCGAGCGCTACCCGAACCAGCAGGTCGTGCTCCCCGACCCGGCAACGGGCGGCACTCGCACCATCGACACGGACCATGGGATCTACCCTGTCCTGCGGGCCTATTCGTACTACAATCCGGATCCCGTGCACACACCGCATGACTGGCGCTGCACCGTCATCAGCGACGTGTCCGACACCTTCGACGAGGCCGCCGGCACCCGCGGGACGACCGATCATCAGGATTTGCTCGTCGACTTCGACGGCTCGGTACACATGCTCTACTTCGAGAACCGGCAGCCGTCCTGCGACGTCTGGGCGGGTACGGGGCAGGATGATACGGCCGCCCGTCTCTACCACGCCTGGGGGCCGGCGGGGGGGCCGTATGAACACGTGTGTCTGGGGGCCTACAACGGCGGCCGCCTGCAGCAGACTGCGGACGGTCGCCTGCACTTCTTCCTCATCCAAGGACGACGCTCGGCGGCCCGGGCCGTGCACTACGCCGTCGGCAGCATGAAACGGCCGCTGCGGATCTCGCGGCCCGTACGCCTGCCCGGCGTCGGTCCCCTGTGGCATCTGTTCCTGTCGACGGCACGTGCCGGTGGCACTGCCTCCGAAGTCGTCGACGCCTACTGGACGGGACCGCTGGGCGGCAACAGCAACGACGTCTTCTACGGATGTCTGACACCGGCGTGACTCTTCCCATCCATGAGGTCGAAGATCGGATTTTGGCTGCCATCAGGGAGGATGGCGCCCTCGTGCTGTCGGCACCGACGGGATCGGGCAAGACGACACAGGTACCACAGATGCTGCTGCACTCCGGCGTCGTGGGCCGCATCCTCGTGCTGCAACCCCGGCGGCTGGCGGCACGTGTGGTCGCCCACCGGGTCGCCGAAGAGCTCGGCGGTACCGTGGGAGATGTTGTGGGTTTTCAGACACGGCATGAACGCCACATCGGCGAGGCCACCCGCATCGTTTTCCTCACCGAGGGACTGTTCCTGCGTCAGCTGCTGGCCGATCCCGAGTTGAAGGGTGTCGGCGCCGTCGTACTCGACGAATTCCACGAGCGCAGTCTGGCGGTGGACCTGACCCTTGGCCTGTGCCGACAGCTGCGTCGTGCTGGGCGCCGTGATCTGCGCCTCGTCGTCATGTCCGCCACCCTCGATGTCGAGGCGGTCAGCGGCTATCTGGATTGTCCCGCCGTGCAGGCCGACGGTCGGACCTTCGACGTCGACGTCCAGTACGATGACATGGATGCCGCGACACCCGTGTGGGAGCGCGCCGCCGCCTGCCTGCGTCGTTGGCTGGACGGCGGCGACCAGGGCGACGTGCTGATGTTCCTGCCCGGTGCCTACGAGATCCGCCGCACTGTCGAGGCCTGCCGCCGGCGCCTGCGCCCGGACGATGAACCGATCACCGTGCTGCCCCTCCATGGAAACCTGCCGCCGGCGGCGCAGGACCGTGCCGTCCGCCCGGCCAGCGGTCCGGGTGCATCCAGGCGAGTCATCGTCTCGACCAACGTGGCCGAGACATCGATCACGATCGATGGCATACGTTGTGTCATCGACGCCGGCCTGGCTCGGGTTCAGCGTTATGACCCGTCCCGGGCGGTCAACGCCCTGCTCGTGGAACGGATCTCCCAGGCCTCCGCGCAGCAGCGTGCCGGGCGGGCCGGACGTACCGCACCCGGCGTCTGCCTGCGACTGTGGTCTGCCGCCGACGCCCATGCGCGCCCCGAGCGGGACACACCGGAAGTCGAACGGGTCGATCTGGCCGAGGCCGTGCTGCAGCTGTGTGCCTTCGGTATCGATGCGGCCGAGTTCGGCTGGCTCGACCCGCCACCCCTCGCGCGGTTGCAGCAGGCCCGATCGCTGCTGGACGATCTCGGCGCTATCGACGCGACCGGAACCCTCACCGAAGCCGGGCGGATTATGGTCGACGTACCCGCCCATCCACGCCTGGGGCGAATGCTGCTGGAGGGAAGCCGCCGTGGTGTGGCCGATCGAGCCAGCCTGTGGGCGGCTCTCATCGCCGAGCGTGATATCTGTATCCGACCCGTGGCCGCCCGCTACCGGACTCCGGCCGAGACCGGCTGGCCTTCCGATGTGGGGGCTCGTGAAGCTGCGTACGAAGCGGCCCGGGCCAGCCGCTTCGACGGCAAGCGTTGCGCCGAGCTCGGACTGCACGCCGGTACCTGCCGTGATGTCGAGCGGGCGTCGAATCAGTTTCGGCGGATCACCGGGACCTTACAGGGTCCCGGGCGCCGCCGATCGGCGGTGGCTGATGCCGAACTGGCCCGTTGTGTTCTGGTGGGCTATGCTGATCATGTCGCCCTGCGACGCACACAGCCTGGTGGCGTCGACCACCAGGACGTTTCTGACAGCCGTTCCTGCGAGATGGAGGGTCGGCGACGGGTCGTGCTGGATCGCAACACGGTGGTTGGCAACCATGGGGTTCTCGTCGCTGTCGAAGTCCGCGAAGTGGAGGCGTCGCGCGCCGAGGGGGGTGGCGTGCACACCGTCGCTTCCCTAGCCACGGCCGTGGATCCGGAATGGATGCAGGAGTTGTTCCCGGACCGGGTCGAGGCCCGGGTCGAGCTGGTGTGGGACGAGACGGAAGCTGCGGTCATGGAGGTCGAAGCCCTGCACTTCGGGGCTCTGGCGCTGCAGCCGGTGCGCCGTGTGCCTCGCGATCGAGCCGCCGCCGGTCAGATGCTGGCCGCACGTGTGGCCGCCGGCCTGCTGCGCTTCGACAGCTGGAACGCGGCTGCCGAGGCCTGGCTGGCGCGGTCTCGTTGTGTGGCCGATTGGTTTCCCGAGCGCGGATTGCTGCTCTACGACGACGACGATCTGGCCATCCTCTACAGCGAAATCGTCGGTGATGCCACGCGCTGGAACGCCGTGCGTCGAGCCCCGGTCCTCGAACCGCTGCGTCACGCCATGAGCTGGGCCGATCAGCAGTTCGTCGAACAGATGGCGCCGGAGCGCCTGCGGCTGCCGGGTGGACAGGGCATGAAGATCACCTACACTCCGGGCGAGCCGCCCCGGGGCCGGGCCCGGATCCAGGACCTCTACGATCTCACCGAGACGCCGCGGATCGCTGCCGGCCGGGTCCCGGTGCTGCTCGAAATCCTGGCACCCAACTTCCGGCCGGCACAGGTCACCGATGACCTGGCGGGATTCTGGGAGCGCACCTACCCCGAACTGCGCAAGGAGCTGTCACGACGCTACCCGAAACACGAATGGCGCTGATCTTCCGCCTCCTGCTCGGGTCCCTGGCCGGACTGCTCGTCCTGTCTCAGTACACGACGATGGCAAAGTTCTACCGGTTGGCGGCCTCCGTCAGTTACCTGGAGCTCGGCCGCTACCTGCACGCCATCCGTGACAGGGTACCGCTGGGGACCTTCGACTGGCTGATCCTGACGCTCATCCTCCTGCTGTGTGTCCTGGTCGCAGTTCTTGAAATCCGCAGTGGCCGCCTCAGCCTCTTCCTGCGTGACGTGTTCGCCAGTGAGCGCGCCACGGTGGCTCTGCTGCTGGCCAGTTCCTGCGTCTTTGTCCGCTACTACCTGGGCACCGGCACCTTCAACTGGGCCGCCGACTCTTCCCAGCACATCGCCTACGCCGACATCACCGCCGGCGCCATCGCCAATGGTCAGCTGCCATTCTGGACCTACTACCTGGGCACCGGCTCGCCCTATATGCAGTTCTACGGGTTCCTGTTTTTCTGGCTGACTGGATTGCTGAGGTTGGTGTTCGGCGATACGTATCTGACGCTCAAGATCGTGCTTGCCGGCTGTCACGTGCTGTCCGGTCTCGGCGCCTATGCTGCAGCCCGTGCCGGGGGTTGCCGGCGGGGGGCCGCCTTCGTCGCCGGCATCGGTTTCGTCCTCTGCTTCTGGCATGCCCAGCATGTCCTGATCATGGGGCGTCTGCAGCTGTCACTCGTCTACGCCCTGCTGCCGTGGCCGATCTGGGCCCTCGAACGAGCTCTGTCCTGTGTCGATATCAGACGCGGGCTGCCGGTCGCCCTGTTTGGCGGGGCCCTGCTCGGCGTCCTCGTCCTCTCTCACCCGGGCTACGGCTACTGGGCCTGTGCCTTCACCGGGCTCTACGGCCTGGCCCACGTGCTGGCACAGGCCGGTCCTGTCAGCCGGTTGCCGCGTATCGGACTGCTCTCGGTACTGCTGGCCACCGGTCTCGTCGTCGGCGGCGCTCTCGTGTTGCCCATGTGGCTGGACAAGGGCTTCACGGGGATGGGGGATACCGAATACAGCCTGTTGGGCACACCTGATCCGCACTGGTGGCACGTGCTGGTATGGTCAAATTTCCGCATCTGGTTGTGGACTCCTGGCGTGGCCGAATTCAACTGGTATGGCGGGTATCTGGGCATCACTCTGATCTGCCTGGCCGCCACCGGTGTCATGGCCGGCGCTCTTTCCCGGGGCAGGCGGCGGGCCCCCGGCGCCTTCGCCGCAGCCGCGTGCCTGCTTGGTGGCCTCGTCATGGTGTTCGGCTATCGTACCGCTCTCGTACGGCTGCTGCCGAACAGCGAGATCCTCGGTGCCGGTCGGTACCTGCTTTACGTCAGCTTCTTCCTCGCCCTGAGCGCCGGCCACGGCGTCCGCTTTCTGCAGGTGCGGGCGCGGCGGCGATCGGGCCTGTGGTATCGGGTGGCCGGTCTGGCGACGCTCGCCATTGTCGTCGATCTCGGCCCTACCACGTTTCTGCACAGCTACCGCGATCCCGACAGTAAGATCGACCCGGCGAATGTCTCCTTCGAGTTCTATGAAAGCCTCTTCGCCCAGTCGCGGGTGTATGGGGAGCACGGCGCCGTACCTGACTATCGGGCCGTCTGGGCTGCTGCCGACATGAACCTCTACCAGGGTACCGGGTTGCTCTACTTCAACACGCGCACACCGGTGCCCGACGGACCGCACCCGGGCGAGCTGCCCGCCGTGTTTCAGTTCGTGCGGCCTTTCATACGGCTTGTTGATGCCTCCATCGCCCGGGACCTGATCGATGATGGCTCCCAGCTGCACGTGTCTCCCACCGTGTACGAGGGCCTGACCCTGCTCAATGTCCGCTACCTGCTGGCCCGTGCCGCCTCAGGCCGAACCCTCGGTCTGGAACTGCCGGATCCGTCCCCCGTTCACGTCTCAGCGACTCTGTCTCCGCCACCGGAGCCCTCCGCCGAGACCCTGGCACAGATGCTGAACATGGATCTCGATCGGCTACTGAGCAGCGATCCGCGCGATGTCGCAGGCATGACGACGGTGATGACGCTGCTGGAAGGTATGGACGTGGATCCCCGGGCGCGCACCTGCAGGACTTTCTTCGTCGATGCCCTCGAGTCTCCTGTCGAGCTGGGCACCGATGTGGCCGTCACCGTGCTGGAACACACGGTCCGGTCACAGCGTGTCGACTTGCGCGTACGCACGGCAACCCGCTGTTTCGCCCGACTCGCCTACGGCTACTACCCGTACGTCGACATCCGTGTGGACGGAGCCCTGGTGCAGCCTCTGGTTACCACCTCGGGGTTCGTCGTCATCGACCTGACAGAGGGTGAACACGACATCGTCCTGCAGCCCCGACTGTCCACACTGCGCGCCAGCCTGCTCTGGAACAGTCTTCTCGTCGTTGTGGCCACCACGTTCTGGTACATCCGCAGTCGTCGGGCAGAAGCGGTATAGCGACAACCCCCCACGGCAATTGGCTGCCGTTCCTCCTTCACCCTCCCTCCGGATTCACCATGAAGATCACCGACATCAAGACCTGTTCCGCGCGTTTCGGGTATGTACGTGTATACTCCGACGAAGGCCTGTACGGCACGGGCGAGTTGTCCCACCAGGGCGCCGGCTGGCGCCAGATCGTCGACAGCATGAAGCGCCTGCTCATCGGCGAGGATCCACGCGATGTGGACATGTGCTTCGAGAAGGTGCGCCGTGCCTTCATCTTCCAGGGCGGCGCCGCCGGTCACGCCATCTCCGCCCTCAC
Organism: Candidatus Latescibacterota bacterium; assembly: GCA_036011085.1. Classification (GTDB taxonomy): domain Bacteria; phylum Latescibacterota; class UBA2968; order UBA8231; family UBA8231; genus UBA8231. The sequence goes on along the minus strand of DASCMS010000129.1, from coordinate 70,643 downwards.
CGGTATCGAGGTGGCTCTGTGGGACCTGGCGGGCAAGGCGGCGGGCGTGCCGGTCTATCGCCTGCTCGGCGGCAAGTTCAGGGACCGCGTCCGCCTCTACGTCGACTGTGCTCACGGTGACTACGCCGAGACGGCACAGCGCGTCCGCGAGGCTGGGTTCACGGCCATGAAGTTCGACCTCGACGACGGCAATCGGCCGCAGAAGATGGACCGCTGGAACTGGACCGTACATCCGTCGGAGCTGGATGTCATCGTCTCCGAGGCGCACGAGATCCGCGAGGCGGTCGGCTCGGACATGGACCTGGGCATCGACCTGCACGGCCGCTACGACGCGGTGGCGGGACAGAAGATCGCCGTCGGGGTCGAGGGTCTGGATCTGATGTGGCTGGAAGAGCCGGTGCCACCGGAAAACATCGACGCCCTGGCCAAGGTGAAGGCGGCTTCGGCCACGCCGATCTGCGTCGGGGAAAACCTCTACCTGCGCTATGGTTTCCGCGAGCTGCTGGAAAAGCAGGCCGCCGATATCATCATGCCCGACATCTCCAAGTGCGGCGGCCTTTCGGAGTGTCGCAAGATCGCCAACATGGCCGAGATCTACTACGTACCCTTTGCCCCGCACAACAACTCCGGGCCTCTGAGCACGCTCGCCGACGCCCATACCTGCGCCAGCGTACCCAACTTCCTCGCCCTCGAATATCACCGCTTCCGCGACGAGGCCATGGAGGACATCCTGTCAAAGGATGAACCCCTCATCGAGCAGGGCCACGTCGTGCTCAGTGAGAAGCCGGGACTGGGTGCCGAACTCGACGAGCAGGTTGTGCGTTCGATGCTGCCCGAAGGGGACGACGGCGACCTGTGGCGTTGACGCGAATCGGTGTCGTCGGCTATGGCAGCCGCATCCACGGAATGATCTGCGGACCCTTCCGCCAGATCGATCCCGACCTGCGCGTGGTGGCCGTCGTCGATCCCGACGAGAGTGGCGCACGAGATCGATTGGCCGAATGCGACCGCGACGATGTCGTGTTCTATGAGAGTGTCGAATCCATGATGCGCGCCGCCGACCTGGATGCCGTCGCCGTCGGCACCCGGTGCAACCTGCACGCCGCCATTGCCGGCGAGCTGGCAGCCTTCGACGTACCGCTGTGTCTCGAAAAACCGGTGGCTGTCACCATGGAGCAGGCCGTAGAGCTGGAGTGCGCCTTTGAAAGGGCGCGTTGCCCGGTGGTCGTCAGTTTTCCTCTGCGTGTCTCCCCCCTGTGCGATCTTGCACGACAGTACATCGAGGCCGGCGCCGTGGGTGAGCCACTGCATGTGAACGCCGTCAATTATGTGCCCTACGGCACCGTCTACTGGGAGCAGGCCTATCGCGACTACGACGTCACCGGGGGGCTGTTTCTGCAGAAGGCGACCCACGATTTCGACTACCTGATGTATCTCATGGGTCAATCCGTGACCCGGATCGCCGCCACCGCCACAAGAGGGCGCATCTTCGGCGGTGACAGACCCGCCGGCCTGCGGTGCTCTCAGTGCGACGACACCGCCACCTGTCCCGAGAGTCCCGAAAACCGGCGCCGCAACAGTTCCGGCGGCTCGGCGGCCGATCACCCGTGTCTGTTCAGTCTCGACTGTGGCTCCGGCGAGCGTCTCAACGAAGACTGCTCCAGCGCTCTGCTGGAATTCGCCGACGGCAGTCACGGTGTCTACTCGCAGGTGTTCTACGCCCGACGGGATGCCGGCGCCCGCGGGGCCACGGTCAGTGGCTACGACGGTACCGTCGGCTTCGACTGGTACACCAACGAACTGAAGCGCGTCCGTCACCACCATCCGTTTTCTGCCACCGAGCGGGCCGGTGGGGACATGAGCCACTTCGGCGGTGACATCGCCCTGGCCGACGACTTCCTCGGTGTCGTACACGGTTCGCGGTCCTCGCGTACACCGATCGAGACGGGCCTGCAGTCGGTATACGCCTGTCTGGCCGCGCGCCAGTCAGCCGGCGGCGGTGGCTTCGTCGAGGTCCGTCAGGTCGGCGCCGATGGCTGATCCTTCGATGGGTGGACGCATCGGTTTCGTCGACTTCCGGCTGGATAACTACCACGCCGACGTCTACCTGAAGCTCCTGCGCGGTGAACTGGCCGAACTCGGCTTCACCGTCGCCGGGTGCACGGCGTCGGAGGCCGAACCCAGCAGGCTGTGGGCGCGGCAGAACGAAGTTGCCTGGTTCGACGATGTGTCCGGTCTCGACGAGCATGTCGACCACTATGTCGTTCTGGCGCCGTCGAATCCGGAGACCCATCTGGATCTGTGCGGCGCGGTATTCCCTTGCGGGAAATCGACCTATGTGGACAAGACCTTCGCCCCTGATCGGGCCACGGCCGAGGCGCTCTTCGCCCTCGCCGATCGGCATGGCGTCGCCGTGCAGACCACGTCGGCCCTGCGTTATACCGCTGTCCAGGACTACGTGTCCGGCGTCGGGCGGGATTCGGTGCGCCATATCGTCGCCTGGGGCGGTGGCAGCTCTTTTGAAGAATACGCCATCCATCCGGTGGAACTCGTCGTCAGTTGTCTGGGGCCCGGAGTGCTCCGGCTGCAGCGTTGGGGCGATGAGCCACGCACGCGCCTGCTGCTGGAGTGGAACGATGGGGTCACCGCCATCGTACACGTACACACCGATGGCAGCACCACTCCCTACGCCGCCTCAGTGACGACGGCGACGGAGACGCGTTTTCTCGCCGTCGATTCGGGGCAGATCTTTCTCGACACGGCCCGCGCTTTTCTGACGCTGTTCGAAAGCGGCCAGGCCAACGTGCCCCGAGAAGAGAGTCTGGCCGTTCGGTGCATCCTCGATGCCGCCAACCACCCGGCGGCACAAAGGGAGTTTGCTGATGTCTGAAGTGCAGACCATGCACTGGATCGATTGGGTCGTCGTCGGCCTGATGGCAGTGTTCTTCATCGGTATCGCCCGGGCGACGAAGAAGTACACCCAGTCCACCAGCGACTTCCTGGCGGCCAATCGCCTTGCCGGCCGTTACCTGTTGACCCTGGCCGAGGGGGTGGCCGGACTCGGTGCTGTGTCGATCGTGGCCCGCTTCCAGATGGTCTACAAAGCCGGGTTCGCGCCGAACTGGTGGGAACAGCTGCAGGCGCCGATCGCCCTGATCATGATGCTCACAGGTTGGGTCGTCTACCGCTTCCGCGAGACCCGGTCACTGACGCTGGCACAGTTTTTTGAGATGCGTTACGGCCGCAACTTCCGCATCTACGCGGCCACCATCTGCTGGATCTCCGGGATCATCAACTTCGGCATCTTCCCTTCGGTGGGCGCCAACTTCTTCATGCATTACTGCGGACTGCCGGACGACTTCTACCTGTTCGGCGTCCTCCTGCTGCCCACCTACCATACACTGCTCGTCATTCTGCTGGGACTGTCTCTCTACTTCACCTTCGCCGGCGGCCAGATCGCCGTGCTGGTCACCGACTTCTTCCAGTCCTTCTTCGTCAACATCGTCCTCATCACGATCCTCGTCCTGCTGCTGATCAAGTTCCCTCTGGCCACGGTGTTCGAGGGTCTGCAGATCGCCGAGCCGGGCAAGTCTCTACTCGATCCCTTCGACGCGGCCGACGTGAAGGGCTTCAACGCCTGGTACTTTCTCATCGGCCTTTTCGGCATGGTCATCAACCGCATGGCCTGGCAGGGCTCACAGGCCTACCACGTGTCGGCCAAGAGCCCCCACGAGGCCAAGATGGCCGGTGTGCTGGGCAGCTACCGTGGATGGGCGATGCTCTGGGCGCTGACACTGATGCCGCTGGTGGCCTACACCATCATGCACCATCCCGACTACGCTGATTTTGCGGCACGGGTACAGAGCGTTCTCGATCAGATTCCCGACGAGCAGGTCCGGGATCAGATGACGACCCCCCTGACGATGACTCTCTACATGCCGGTGGGACTGATGGGGGCCTTCGCCGCCGTCATGTTCGCCGCCTTCATCTCCACCCACGATACCTACCTGCACTCGTGGGGCTCCATCTTCATTCAGGATATCTACCTGCCGTGGTCGGGCAAGGAACTCGACGCCAAACGGCACATGCGTCTGTTGCGCTTCTCCATCTTCGGTGTGGCCGTGTTCATCTTTCTGTTCTCCTCCCTCTACCGGCAGACGCAGGACATCCTGCTGTTCTTCGCCCTCACCGGCGCCTTCTGGGTCGGCGGCGCTGGGGTCGTCATCGTCGGTGGCCTCTACACCAGCTGGGGTACGGCGCGCGGGGCCTATGCGGCCCTCACCGCCGGCTCTCTGCTGGCCACCACCGGCATGGTCCTCGAACACTATTGCGAAGACTGGTACGGCGTTGAATTCTTCCTCACGGGCCAGGAGGTGAGTTTCTTTGCCATGCTGGTAGGCTGGTCCCTCTACGTGATCTTCTCGCTGTCGGACCGACACGTGTTCAACCTCGATAAGCTTTTGCACCGCGGGGAATTCGTCGTCGCCAGCGATCGCCTGGCCACCGGTGGTCGCGATGAAAAACGTGTGTGGAACTGGAAGGCGGCCCTGGGCATCACCGAGGAGTTCACCCGTGGCGACAAGATCATCTATGGCATTACGATCGTGAAATCGCTGCTGTTCTTCCTGCTCTGGATCGGCATGACGATCACCGTCTACACCGTCGGCATCAGCAAGGAAGGCTGGGCGACCTACCACTACTATGTCAACGCCATGTTCTTCATCGCCACGTCGTTCATCGTCATGGTGTGGCTGTCGATCGGTGGGGTGAAGGACCTGGTAACCCTGTATCGCGATCTGCAGGCAGCCAAGCGTGACTTCGCCGACGACGGTACCGTGCGCGATCACGACTACGAGCTGAAGCCGGGAGAAACGCAGAGCAGCTGAGATCCGCCGGCGATGGCGCTCTACGGGATGGCCGCCAGGCCGACGTCCCAGAGTGCCCGCGGCGTGCGGACACACAGGCGGCCGTCGGCGACAGTCACCGATACGTCCAGGCGGCACCAACCGTCATCGACCCGCTCCCAGTCGACGGCTGGATCACTGGCCCGGGATACGGCAAAGAGGCTGACGAAACAGACCTGCGTCGCTGCCACGACAGCATCCAGGTAGGGCTCGCGCCGCTGCGGCATGGGGTTGTCCATGCGATCCCGGTCCCAGGGGGCACGGTACTCATGCCGTCCCGGGGTCAGCGTCACCGGCGTGCCGTCAGCCAACTCGACGCCGGCGTCGAGCCGGGCCTCGCCGTTAACGACCCGGAACCGACCCTTCGTACCCAGGTGAGCCTCCAGCGCCGGATGCCAGCGCAGCCGACAGGGCTCGGTGATGGCCAGCCTGGCGGCGTCGACGACGACGACGATACCCGGGTGCAGGTGCACGACGGTGCGGGTCACACTGTGGGCGCCCTCGTGCAGGGCTGTCAGGTCAATCCGCCACCAGCCGCCACGATCGTTGTCGAAGCCGCTGGCCGTACACCGGGCCCGGTGGGCTGGGTCGTCGTTCCAGGTCTGCGCCCGAGTGCCGATGGTGAGCTGGTTGTGTCCGTCGCTGCTGAAGTGATAGTACCTTCGGGCGTTGTCGGCCGGATAGGGGACCGACCCGAGGTCGACGATGAGTCGTCGGGCGTAGCCCTGAATCTCGATCTGGCCGCCGTCGGGATGTGAGTGGTTGACGCCGCCGTGTCCGGCTTTACCGAACACGACACACTCGGTGCTCTGTGGATCCCAGCTGGTGCGGCTGCTGATCAGACCGGAGTGTGCCTGGTACGCGCGGCCGAGTGGCAGGATCTCCGGCGTCGGCGCCCGGGGAGCCAGGTCGCCGTCCAGCCACAGCAGCTCCCACACGGGAAACCGCGGCGGCTCTCCGTACTGCAGATAGAACCACTGCAGCACCGGGTCCGCCGTGGCCGCCGCCACGGCGGCAATGAAGCTGGTCAGGGCCGGGTACTCGGGCCCGCCGTCGCCGAAGGACACCAGGTGCCCGGGAGGTGCGGTGGCGTAGAGGCACCAGTAGGCGTGCCGGCGCAGGGCGGCGATCGGTGGCGGGATGTCGTCCACGTCATCGTGGCAGCGCAGGGCGGAAAAGTAGAGGACGGGCAGGAAGGAGGAATTGGCGTAGGTGGGATTCTCGTTGAATTCGCCGTGCGAACCGTAGTGTTCGAGGTACTGCGTCATGGTCTGACGCGACATGTCGACCAGGCGTGTCGACTGCGGGTGGTCCTCTGCCAGAGCCATACCACAAATTCCCAGACCACCGACGATGACGGTGGTCCAGTTGTTCATCCGCTGCAGCCACCAGGCCTCCGCGTCGACAGCACGCAGATAGGGCTGGATGCCACAACGGTCGATGCCCTCCACCACCTGGCGCCGTTCACCGGTCGTCAGCTGCCCGTGGATCCAGTCGTAGGCCAGCGACAGGTCGCGCGACAGCTGCCCGGTACGCAGATCCGCGTCCAGGTCGAAACGCTCCCGATGAAAGATATCCTGCCACTCATGCCAGTCTCTTGAGTCGAACAGGCTCGCCATCTGCCGCAGGGCGATCTCGACGTAGCGCCGGTCCTGTGTCAGCAAAGCCGCAAGGGCTGCCCTCGTCACTCGCTGCCCGGCGGCGTCGACGACGAGATAGTCACGGTTGCCACGGGTCACGTCGGCGGCCGAGCGGCCCGGCAGCGGGTCGAAAGGCGTGATGGGTTCTGCCTCGAGTACGGCCTCGACACTCTTCCGAATCCCGCCCCACATGCGGCGACGGACACCCCGTTCTTCGATGGCGATTCGCAGATCGTCGACGGTGGGCAGGCCGGAACTGTCCCCTGCCGTGATCAGGATGTGCGGGTGTGGCGTCGGCACGTCAGTCCATGCGATCCACGCGGGCCATCTCTTCGTCGTAGAGGCGCAGCAGGTCGCTGTATTCGAGATGCCCGAGAAACCGCTGCGTCGCGTCGGTACCCGCTACGACCGGTAGTTTGTCGAAACCACTCGACAGGAGCTTCTCCAGTGCCGTATGCAGATCGTCATCGACCAGAATCGGCGCCGCCTCTTCCACCAGCATGTCCTCGATCAGAATCAGGCTACGCAGCGCCTCGTCGTCGGGCAGCTCGAGTTCGTCCAGCCGGATCATGCCGCGCAACTGCCCGTCGGTGTCGGTGACGACGAAGTGCAGGTGTCCGAGTCGTTTCGACAGGGCATTCAGCGAGAAATAGGCCATCTCGTTGGTGACCACGGCGTCGGAGGTGTTCTCCAGACGTTCGTAGACATCGCCGACGCGCAGGTTCTTCAGCACGTCGACGGTGAAGTCCTTCAGATGGGCGGGAGAGTGAAACTTGTTCTGCACCTGGTCCTCATAGATCGACACATGGCGCATGAACAGGAAAGCGAAGGCCGACACCAGCATCAGTGCCGGCAACAGATGATAACTCCCCGTCATCTCGGTGACGATGATGAGGGCCGCCAGGGGCGTGTTGGCCACACCGGCGAGAAAACTGCCCATGCCGACCACGACGTAGGCGGCCGGCACCTGCGCGATGTCCGGAAACAGCTGCTGGCCTGCCGTGCCGACGATACCACCCAGCATGGCACCGATGAACAGCGATGGCCCGAAGACCCCGCCGGAGCCGCCGCTGCCCACCGTACAGGAGGTCGCCAGGATCTTCAGCAGGACCAGGACCAGCATGGCCTGCAGTCCCACACCACCATCGACGACACTCTGGATCACGCCGAAACCGCCTCCCAGGATGCGCAGATCCAGCAGGGCCAGAACACCGACAAGGGCACCGCCGACGCCCGGCACCAGCCAGACGGGCAGTTTCAGCCGGCGAAAGACACGGTCCCGCATTGTGAAGAAGGTCTTGACGTAGAGTGTGCCACCCAGCGCGCAGGCCGCGCCGAGCACGAGATAGACGGCCAGCTCCCGGGCATCGGTGAGCATGACATCGGGAAAAGTGAACGTGTGGGAGAAACCGTAGATGCCGGTGTAGATCGAATAGGCGACGATGGAGGACGTGACGCAGGGGATCAGCGCCTCACTCTCGAAATCCTCCCGATAGAGAACCTCGACACAGGTGATGGCGCCGCCGAGAGGGGCGCGGAAGATGGCACCCAGGCCACCGGCGCAGCCGGCCAGCAGGAGAATCCGGCGATGGGCGGCCGACAGACCCAGACGTGTGCCCAGCCAGCTGCCGAGACTGGCGCCGATCTGCATGACGGGGCCTTCCTTGCCGGCCGCGCCGCCCGTGGCCAGGGTAATGATCGTCGTCAGCGCTTTCACCGGGGCCACGATGGGCCGGATCGTGCCCCGGTGGTTGTGAAAGGCCTCGATCACGGCGCCGGTACCGGGCCCGCGCGCCTCAGGCGCCCAACGCCAGGCCAGCCAGCCGCTGGCCAGACCACCGATGGCGGGCAGCAGCAAAAGCAGCCACAGACGACTCTCATCGGCCGGCGTGGCCAGGGCGGAAAAGTCGTAGCGGATCTCGCCGGGGGGCTGCAACTGCTCGAATCCGGCGGCCCACTCCGTGCAGATGAATCTTGCCAGTTCCAGGGCCGCGGTGAACATCACCGCGGCGACGCCGGCGATGGTCCCTGTCAGTACCGAGTAGAGGAAGATACGGGTGCTGATGGCGAAGCCGAGAGCCTCGCGCAGCTGCTGGATTCGCTGCAACATGGTCGGTATGTTAGCAGTTTTTCCGCGAGTCTGCTCTCATGAAGATCCTCGTCATCGGCGCCGGTGATATCGGCTTTGAGTTGTGTCGCCGCCTGACTCAGGACCAACATGACGTCTCCGTCATCGAGGTCGACAGCCGCAGGGCCCGACGGGCGGCAGAACAGCTCGACGCGCAGATGATCGAAGGGGACGCCACCTCGTGGCGGATCCTGCAGCAGGCCAATATTGCCCATGTCGACGTCGTGGCCGCCATGACGACACGAGACGACGTCAACCTGCTGGCCTGCCGCATGGCGAAGAAGGCGGGCGCCGGCTTCACCGTGGCCCGCATCCGCAACCCCGAGCTGCTCTCGCCCGACGACTTCATCCTGACGCACGAGGAACTCGGCGTCGACGAGGTCATCCACCCCGAGCGCGAGACGGCGGACGCCGTCGTGCGCCTGATTCGACAGGCTCGTGCCACCGACCTCTACGACTTTGCCAACGGCCGGATCCGCCTGCTGGGCGTGCGTCTCGGGGCCGACTCCTCGCTGTTGCGCACGCCGCTTGAAGAGCTCGGGCAACGTCACGACCATCCGCCAGTGCGGATCGCCGCCATCAAGCGCAAACAGCAGACTGTGATTCCCGGCGGCAAAGACGTCCTCGTCGCCGGCGACCAGGTCTACGTCGTCGCCGACCCATCCTATTGTGATCAGTTCATCGAGTTGACGGGTCAGAAGGATACGGCCGTGAGCAACATCATGGTTCTCGGCGGCGGCCTCATCGGTCAGTTCATCGCCCGCCAGCTGGCCGACGACGTCAACGTCAAGATCGTAGAGAGCAACGTGGAACGCGCCTGGGGGATCGCCGATGCTCTGCCCGACACTCTGGTCATTCAGGGAGATGGTACCGACTACGATCTGCTCGCCACCGAGGGCCTCATGGACATGGACGCCTTCGTTGCGGTCACCGGAGATGACGAGAACAACATCATCGCCACCCTGCTGGCCAGACATCTGCGGGTACCGCGTACGCTGGCCCTGGTGAACAAGGTCAACTATCTGCCCATCATGCCCACCATCGGTCTCGACTCGGTGGTCAGCAAGCAGTTGTTGACGGTCAACGCCGTGCTGCGCTTCATCCAGCATCGCCAGGTGGCCGGCATCGCCACGATTCCCGGGCTGGACGCCCACGTCATCGAGTTCATCGCCGGTGAGGGCTCGAAGATCACGCGCAAACCGCTGATGGGGCTCAAGTTCCCTGACAACGCCCTGATTGGCGCCGTCACGCACGGCGAACGGTTCGAGATTCCCACGGGCTCGACGCAAATGCAGGCCGGGGACAAGGCAGTGGTCTTCGCCCTGCCCGGGGCCCTGGACGCCGTCGGCAAGATGTTCAAATAGATGCACCTGGGTAAGGTCATCCACATCCTGGGCCTGTTGCTGATGTTTCAGGCCATGACGATGCTGCTGCCCCTGCCGTTCTGCTTCTACTACGCCTCCGGCGACCACACCGCCTTCCTGCTGTCAGCGGCCATCACGTTCGTCGTCGGTGGTGTCGCCTATCGGTTCACCCGCATCGATCGTGACCTGCTGCCGAAGGAGGGCTTCGCTGTCGTCACCTTCTCCTGGCTGTCACTGTCCGCCTTCGGGGCCCTGCCCTTCGTACTCTCCGGCGCCATCCCATCCTACACCGACGCCTTCTTCGAGACCATGTCAGGGTTGTCGACGACGGGCGCCAGCATTCTCTCCGACATCGAAGCGCTGCCACGAGGTGCCTTGTTCTGGCGCTCTCTCAATCACTGGATCGGCGGCATGGGTATCATCGTGCTGTCGCTGGCCATCCTGCCCTTTCTCGGCGTCGGCGGCATGCAGCTGTTCAAGGCCGAGATCCCCGGACCCGTGGTCGACAAGCTGACACCGCGGATCACCGAGACGGCAAAGATTCTGTGGGCCGTCTACCTTGCCCTCACCCTGGCCGAGACGATCCTTCTCCTGTTCGGTGGCATGGACCTGTTCGATGCCTTGTGCCACACCTTCGGCACCATGGCCACGGGTGGCTTCTCGACGCGCAACGCCTCCGTGTCCGCCTTCGACTCGGCCTACATCGAGTATGTCATCATCTTCTTCATGCTGGTAGCGGGGGCCAACTTCTCACTCCACTTCCACGCCCTGCGTGGTCGCTGGGGAGTCTACGGACGCAATCGAGAATTCCTCTTTTTTCTATCGCTCATCGGCATCGCCTTCGTCCTCATCGCCGCCTCGTCGACATTCCGCGACGGCATGTATCCCGGCTACGAGGAGGCCTTTCGCAAGACCCTGTTTCAGGTCGTTTCCATCATCACCACCAGCGGCTTCGGTACCGCCGACTATGAGCTGTGGTCCTTTACGGCCCAGTTCGTTCTGTTCTCGTTGATGTTCATCGGTGGCTGCGCCGGATCCACCGGTGGGGGCATCAAAGTCATGCGCATCCACCTGCTGGTGAAGTTCGTCTTCCGCGAGATCACCCGGCTCGTACATCCGCGGGCCGTCGTTCCGGTGCGGCTGTCAGGTAAGGCCGTAGACCGGGACATCGTCGCCAACGTACTCGGCTTCTTCGTCCTCTTCATCTTCAGCTTCGCCGTCGGCGTTTTCGTCATGTCCGAACTGGGCATGGATATGCCCACCTCCTTCGGCGCCGTGGCCGCCACCCTTGGCAACGTCGGCCCCGGTCTGGGTGCCGTGGGACCCACGGACAACTACAGCGCCGTTCCCACTGCCGGGAAGTGGGTGCTGTCCCTGCTCATGCTGATGGGCCGTCTTGAGATCTACACCGTCATCGTCCTGCTGGCCCCGTCGACCTGGAAACGCTGATCCAGCCTTCAGCCAGCCTTCCAGGGCCACGCTGGCGCTGGCTGGCGGCAGGGGTTCTGCTCGCCGGTGCCGCCCTGCTGATCATCTGGTCTGGCACGTTCAGCGAGACCGTCCTGCGGCGTGATCGCGTACTGGCCAGCCTTCTGGTGTACGGAGTGGGTGGTATCGGCCTCGTCCTCTGGTTGCTGCTGGCATCCGGTCTGGCGACCGGTTTGCGACTCGCCGGTGGGGGCGGTCTGCTGGGTACCATTGCCGTCTTCGCTCTCGGCGTCGAGCTGCGCGGCATGACGATGGACGGAGTGCCCCTGATCGCCTGGCGGGGCACCCCTGAAGCCGGCGCCCAGCTGCCCGGAGGGCGTCTCGACATCTGGTCCGGCCAGCGCTCCCGGAGCAGCCGCTGGCCGGAGCAATCTGCCGACCTTCAACAGCCACGACGCCACTGGCGGCAGGAGGTGGGTGCCGGATTCGCCGGGTTCGCCCTGGCCGGGGGTGAGGCCGCAACGGTGGCCATCACCCAGGAGCAGCGCCGGTCGTACGAGTGTATCGTCGCCTATGACCTGCGCACCGGCAGCGAGATCTGGGTCTATGCCGATTCGGCTCGCTTCGCCACGCTGCGGGCCGGCGTCGGACCGCGGTCCACACCCGTCGTCGACGGCGGCCTGGTCTACGCTCTCGGCGCCTCGGGATGGTTGCGCTGTCTGGCCGGCGGCGACGGTGGCCGCCTCGTGTGGCGCCGGCGCATCGGTGCCAGGGCAGCGACGTGGGGACTGTGGGCCTCGCCGGTCATCGTCGACGACCTCGTCATCGTGGCCGGTGCCCCGGGTCAGCAGGGCGTACCGCTGAGCGCCTTCGACAGACGTTCCGGCGAACCCCGCTGGCAGGTCGAGGCCGGTGGTGGTGTGCCAATCCTGGCTACCGTGGCCGGAGTACGACAGCTCATCCTGTCCGGCGTCGATGGGGCCAGCGGCCACCTCACCCCCACGGGGATGACACTCTGGCGCACCTCCTGGCCGGAATCGGATGGTGTTCTGCCCGCCTTTGAGCATCTCCAGGACGGTAGCCTCCTTTTCGGCGGCGGTCGAGGCGGAGTGCGGGTGATCGATGTGCAGGCCCACGTCGGCGCCGGGGGGATGATTGCGGCGCTGTTGTGGCGCGCGCTGCATCTGCGCCCCACATTGTCCGCCGTCGTCCAGGTCGATGGCTTTCTCTACGGTCTCGACGACGGGCGCCTAGTCTGCCTCGATGCCACCACGGGCTTCCGTCGCTGGCAGGGCGCTCGCTATGGCCATGGTCGGCTGCGCCGGGCGGGGCGCCATCTGCTCGTGCAGTCGGAGGACGGCGACATCGCCGTCGTCGCCTGTGATTCGGCGCAGTTCCGCCAGCTGTTGCGCTTCCAGGCGGTTGACACGCGGCGCGGATGGGCGCTACCGACGGTACACCTGCCCTGGGTGCTGACACGGGGCACTGGCGAGGCGGCCCTGTGGGAGCTGCCTGAGTTGGACGATTTGTAGGGAGGAGTTCGTCATGAAGGTCACCGACATCGAGGTGCACGAATACTGGACGGAGTACGTCGACTGGATCCGTTCGCCTCTCATGCACTACTACGGGCCGCAGAAACGGGTCCTCTACGTGGCCCACACCGACACCGGACTGACCGGTCTGGGGGAATACCACGCCGCTCAACCGGAGCTGGTGGAACGCTACATCGGCACCAACCCTTTCGACTGGATCGGTGACGAGACCTCCCTCGGCCTGGGCACGGCCATGTACGACCTGATGGGCAAGGCCGCCGGGGTGCCGGTGTGGCAATTGTTCGGTCCCCGTCAGCGCGCTTGGGTTCCCATCGGCTCCTGGACGGTGTCGACTCATCCCGAACACATGGCCGAAGCCGTACGCCGGTACGCCGCCATGGGTTTCACCTGGCTGAAGTTTCACCTGTCGCCCTTCGAGAACGTCCTGGATCAGACCGAAGCGATGGCCCGGGTGGCGCCGGCCGGGTTCCGCCTGCACTACGACTTCACCATGCACGGCACCGACGACCACATGCCACAGTTGCTGGCAGAGCTGTCGCGCTTTCCGATCTGCGGCTGTTTTGAGGATCCCCTGCCCGGGGAAGACGTCGAGGGGTATGTGGAACTGCGGCAGCGGACCCACATACCCATCGTCCTCCACCACTTCGGCACCCGCGCCACCTACGAGGTCTTCCGCCGACCGGCCGACGCCTACATGCTCGGGCATTATACGATCGGCGAGGCGACACGACGGGCGGGTCTGTTCGACGCCATCGACGCACCTTTCATGCTGCAGAACGTGGGCGGCCAGATCACCCGCGCCATGGCGGCCCACATGATGGCGGCCTTCCCTTCGGCCACGTTTCACATGATCAACGACACCGAGACCCGCGAAGGGGATGTGGTAACCGAGCGCTGCGAGCCGGTCAACGGGTTCTACAGGGTTCCGGACGGCCCGGGTCTGGGTCTGACACTGGACCGGGATGCCCTGGCACTGGCCCTGGACCGCCAGCCTGAACCACAGCCGAAGTGGATCGTACGCTCCACCTACACCAACGGCACTCGCATGTACAATCTTCACGACCCGGCGGAGTCACTGTTCATGGTGCGACCCGATGGGCGGCGCGAACACACCTTCTCGTACAACAGCCCGGTGACGACCGACTACTGGGACGACGACGGCACGGAGGCGTGGCGCCACATGTTCGAACGCCTCGAGCGCGACGGGCTCGTCCTGGAGAGGTGAGACACATCGGTGCCTGAGTGGGGGGACGTGGCCCTGCTGGGTCTTTTCGCCGTCCACCTGGCCATCTTCGGCCGGATGACGTGGCGCGGCAGGCAACTGCGGCACGGCATCGCCACGATCACATTCTTGCTTCTGGTGGCCGTCTTCGCCGTGCGCCTGTGGTCCCCCGAATGGTCGGTGGCCGGTGTTGCCGTCCATCGGGTCCTGCGCTGGGCCGCCTGGGGAGGCACTGTCGTCAGCCTGTTGCTGCTGGTGTGGCCACGCCTCGCTGCCCGCTGATTTTTGAGACGCTCCGGAGTCCGGTTCCTCTATGACTCAGACAGTATACAGCCGCTTATGAAGCGAGGCGCCTGAGCCGGGTCCCGTCTCGCCGCCACATCCTCACGGCTGTTGTGGTAGAACACGACTAAGACGCGCCCGTCCGGAAAGGTGACAGCGTCGGGGTATCCCAGGTCGCTGACCGCACCGTCGTCGCGCAGCACCAGCTCGTTACCGGCTGACGCTGCGGTCCCGTCGACACCCAGCACCCGGGCGCGCACGCCGTAGCCCTCGTCGAAGCGAAAGCCGTAGGCCAGCAGCACCCGCCCCGATGGCAGCCTCGCGGCACACGCGGGAAAGCCGCGACAGACCGGTTCGGTCACACTCCAGTTGAGCCCCTCGTCCGTCGATCGACACGTGGCCAGCACATCGGCAACGCTGTGCCGCCGCAGAAAGGCGACGATGTCTCCGGCGTCCGTCTGGTACAGGTAGGTCTCGTTGGTGTCGTCGGCGATGACGGCACGCCACGACCAGTTGCGTCCGCCGTCGACGGAGGCGAACAGATGGCTGGTGTGGGCCTGGCCGAAGCAATATGCCGACACGAGCAGCGTGCCGGAAGCCGTCTCCAGCAGGTTGCCGCGCACCGCCAGGGCCGGTGCCAGTTTCGAGTGCAGTGGGTCTACTCCCGGAGCCCCTTTCAGCCACGCGGGATCTCCCCAGGTGATGCCGTCGTCCTGCGAGCGCCAGACGCCGGCACCCCGTTGCACACCAGGCCAGTTGCCCTCGCGGAACCCCCCGACACCAGCGGGACGCCGGGCGACGGTGGCGGCGAAAATCGACTCGTTCACCAGCTCGAAGCGATGTGTGTGGTGGAGGAGGGTACCGTCTTCGAGGCGCCGCAGATTCGGGCACTGGGCACCGGCGAGAAAGATCTGAGGCGAGGTCCACGTGGCGCCGCCATCGTCCGAGTGGACCAGACACGATTCGGTGGACGGGTGCCAGTGGCCGGACAAACCCTCGTCGAGCCAGGAAGGTACCCGGCGGAAGGCGACGGTGAGACGACCCGTGTCCGGATCACAGATGGCCGCCGGACCGGGGCCGCAGTAGTACTGGGGATCGCGGTACACTGTGACGTGGCTGCTGAGTCGTACGCCGCTCTCTGCCAGTGCTGTCATCATCGGCCTCTTGCTTGACCCTCAGGTTTGCTTTGGGGACATTGTTGCCTCCGCGAAACTGTCCGACTCGATCCGGAGTGTCAATCATGTCTCTGCCCATGCGCGTCGGCCTTGGCCAGTTCCACGAACTCACCGACGAGATGTGCCAGTTCATCAAACAGATGGGCTGCGACGACTTCCTGATGAACACGCCGAGCCTGCCCGTCGATGCCGGCCTCTGGCAGGTGGACGATCTGGCGGCCCTCAAGGCCAGGGCCGACGCCTTTGATCTGCGGTTGATGGCGCTGGAGAATGTGCCCATCCCGTTCTATCTCGACATCATGCTCGGCCGGGAAGGTCGGGAGCAGCAGCTCGACAACATGGTGGCTACTGTGCGCAACATGGGAAAGGTGGGGATTCCCATCCTCGGGTATCACTGGATCCCCGCTTCGGTGTGGCGCACACAGGATCCTCAGGTCCTGCGCGGCGGTGCCCGGGCAACACGCTTCAACGAGGCCGAACACGGCGATGCACCCCTGTCCTTCGACCGCGAGTACTCGGCAGATCAGATGTGGGACAACTACTGCTGGTATCTCGACCGCATCCTGCCCGTGGCCGAGGAATCCGGCGTCCGCCTCGCCCTGCACCCCGATGATCCGCCGGTGCCGACGCTGGGTGGTGTAGCCCGCATCTTCGGCAGCTTCGATGGCTTCCGCCGCGCCATGGACAAATACGACTCGCCAAACCACGGCCTCGACTTCTGCATGGGCTGCTGGTCGGAGATGGGGGGTCACGAAAACGTGATGAAGGGATTCGATTACTTCGTCCCGGATGGCAAGGTGATCTACATCCACTTCCGTGATGTGAAAGGCACGGCCGATTGCTTCCACGAGTGCTTCATCGACGAGGGTCAGGTCGACACGCTCGCCGTCGTGCGACGGCTGCACGAACTGGGCTTTGATGGTTTCATGATCCCCGATCACGTACCGGCCACCGTGGGCGATTCCCCCTGGCACCACCGGGGTCGGGCTCACTGTGTCGGCTTCATGCAGGCCCTGGTTCAAGTGGCCGAGAAGCTGTCACACCCAGCGGCTTGACCGGATGCCGGTCCGCCACAACATGGGCGCACGCGTCGCCATCGGCTCGCTGTTGACCGAGTGCAACCAGTTCGGTGGTTCACCCATCGATCTGGACTGGTTCGAGCGCTACGAGCTCCGCTTCGGCGAGGACGTGCTCACCATCGACAGCGGCGTGGTCGGAGGGGCGCTGAGTGTTCTGGCGCAGGCGGGTGCCGACGTGGCGCCGCTGCTGTCGGCCAGCACCTGTCCGGGAGGCTGTATCACGGACGACTGCTACCAGCTTCTGCGCCGCGAGCTGCTCGACCGACTGCGGGCGGCAATGCCCGTGGACGGCGTGCTCCTGCCGCTGCACGGCGCGGCCGTCGCCGACGGCGTCGACGATCCCGAGGGGGATCTCATCGGCGCGGTTCGGCATCTCGTCGGCCGCGAGGTCCCGGTGGTGGCCACCCTCGATCTGCACGCCCATGTCACCCGCGCCATGGTCGAAAACGCCCACGGCCTCGTCGCCTGGGAGACCTACCCCCATCGGGATGCCCAGACCACCGGCGAACGCGGTGCCCGCCTGCTGCTCGATGCCGTTGCCGGCAACTGTCGGCCGACCATGGCCCTGGCCAAGGTGCCGGTCATCGTTGGCGGGTTGAACGGCTCCACCGACGGCGATGGCGCCTTTGCCCGCATGATGCGTGACGCGAAAGCCCGGGAGGGCCACCATGGCCTGCTCTCTGCGAGCCTTTTCCTCGTGCACCCGTACCTCGACCAGCCTGACCTGGGGGGAGGCGGCCTGTTCATCACCGATGCCGACGCCCCCCGTGCCCGCCGCCTGGCCGTGGACACGGCCGAGCGATACTGGTCGGCGAGGCACGACCTCGAAGCCGATACCATGTCACCCGCAGAGGCTATCACCCGGGGTCTGGCCATCGACGGCGGACCGGTGATCCTGGTAGAGGCCGCCGATTGTGCCGGTGGCGGCGCCTCCTGTGACAGCGCCGCCGCCTTGCGGTCTCTGCTCGCCCTCGATGATCCTCCCGACAGCCTCGTTCCCATCGTCGACCCCGCCGCCGCCGCCGCCGCCCACGCCGCCGGTGTGGGAACGCTCCTGCGGACAAGGCTGGGTCACACCCTCGACCCGCAGTGGGGGACTCCGATCGAAATCCAGGGCCGGGTCGAGTCCGTGCACGATGGCCGCTTCCGTTACCAGGGGGGCATCTGGGACGGTGTTGTCGGGGAGATGGGACCCACCGCGGTGTTGCGCCTGGCAGCGGTGCGTGTGCTCGTCACCAGCCATGCCACCTACGATTGGGCCGATGAACAGTGGCAGGCCGTCGGCATCGACCCACGGCAGACGAAGTTCATCGTCGCCAAGAACCCGATGAACTTCCACAACGTGTACGATGATGTCGCCCGGGGCGTGTTCACCCTCGACACGCCGGGGCCCACACCGGCCACGATCCGTCACCACCCGCTGCAGCGGATGCCCCGGCCCTATTTCCCCGCCGACGCCGACATACCCGGATTGCAGCCCACAGTGTGGACGAACGAGAATCTGTGGTGAGTCTTGGCGTCGCCCTCATCGGCACCGGTCGCGTCGGGTACCAGTTCTCGTTTTCCGAGCTGCCCGACAACCACGCCGAGGCGGTTATGGCCAGCCACAGACTGCGGCTGGTCGCCGGCGTCAACCGGGGTCGGGAAAAGCTCGACGCCTTCGGCCAGCGCTTCGGCGTCGACGCCTTGTTCCACGACTACCGGCAGATGCTGGACACCGCTCAACCCGACATCGTCATCGTCGCCACGCACCCCGAACTGCACTGCGACATGGTCCTGCACTGCGCCGCCACACCCTCGGTACGGGCCATCATCTGCGAGAAACCCCTGGCCCTGTCGGTGGCCGAATGTGATCACATGATCGAGGCCTGCCGGCGGCAGGATGTCCTGCTGCAGGTGAATCACAATCGCCGCTGGCATCCCGAGTGGCAGCTGGCGGGACAGCTTCTCGCCGACGGCGCCATCGGCGAGCTCAACCACATCACCTGTCACATGGACGGCTGCAAACCCGAACCCTCGTGGCGGTCTGACAACGAAGGCCCCCTGCTGCACGACTCCACGCACTACTTCGACCTGATGGATCTCTACGGGGGCCCGGTGGCGTGGCTGTGCGGCATGGCAGAGCAACGCCGGCGGCCGTGGCCGGTGGAGGACTACGCCACGGCCTTCATGAAGTTCGGCAACGGTGTCAGTGGCGCGATCTGCGGCGCCGAGCTCACCGTCTACACGGATCTGGCGTTTGAGCTGCGAGGCACCACGGGCGTCCTCCGCATGTTGCCCGAAACCGTCCATCTGTGGGCTGCCACGCGGGGCGCGTACGAGCCGGACTCCGGTTTCCAGTGGAGCGGACTGCAGCCGCAGCCGTTGGAGCGACCGGCGCCGGCCAGTACGTATGAACTCGCCCTCGACGAGCTCGTCGCCGCTCTCGACGGTGACGGTGAGCTGCGCTCCGACGGGGAAGTGGGGCGCCGATCCATGGAGATGGTCGCCGCCGTCTACCAGTCGCAACTGGCCGGCAACCAGCCGGTGCACTGGCCGCTGACCGATCGCCGCAATACCATCGATGCCCTGAGGGACGCCGGGTGGTTTGAGAACCGACCGACTGACTGACTGACTGACTGAAGAGACGGAGACAGACATCGTGGGCAAGACGAGGAAAAAGAGGGCGACGACCCCCAGGCGACGCAAGACGATCCGCGTCGCCGTCATCGGCGCCGGCGGGCGGGCCGCCAGCGCCCACTACCCGTGTTTTGCGGAACTGCCAGGGTGCGATCTGGTCGCCGCCTGTGACGTCGACGAAGAGCGACTCAACGGAGTATGCGATCGCTTCGGCATCCCCGGCAGATATGTCGACTTCCGCCAGATGATCGATGCGGAGAAACCCGACGCCGTCTACGCCTTCATGCCACCCCATCACCTGTACGACGTGGCGGCAGAGGTGATGGAGCGCGGCTGCCACCTGTTCATCGAAAAGCCGCCCGCAGTGACCACCGAACAGGTGCACCAGCTGGCCGCCATCGCCCGCCGCCAGAAGGTACTGACCGGCGTCACCTTTCAGCGGCGGTTCTCCCCCCTCATTCGCCATGGCAAGGCCCGCTGCGAAGCTCGCGGTTCGGTGCACACTGCCCATGCCTCGTTCTACAAGAACTGGGTCGGGGGTGCGCCGTACTACAAGGGCGCCATGGACATGCTGACCTGTGACGGCATTCACGCCGTCGACACGCTGCGGTATCTCTGTGGTGGCGAGATCGAGTCCGTCGCCGCCGACAACCGCCGCCTCGACGCCGGCCACTGGAACCTGCATCTGGCTCTGGTGCGCTTCTCTTCGGGGGCCACCGGTCTGCTGCTGAACAACTTCATGGCGGGGCGGCGCATGTTCACCGTTGAGATCCATGCCGCGGGCATCAGCTTCTTCGGTGATCCGGAGGAGGGCGGCCAGCTGTACGCCGACAACCAGGCCGAGGCGGTGGAGGTCCTTGACCCCTTTGAGCTGGCGGGCAGCCGAGAGTCCCATCGCGCCTTCGGCGCCTGGGACACGCACATGCATTTTCTCGATTGCCTGCGGACGGGTCGGCCACCGGAAACCGCCTTCGACGACGCTGTGAAGACGATGGCCCTGGTGGACGCCGTCTACGGCAGCCAGATATAGAGCCCTGAAGTTCTAGTCGGCCTGCCGGGAGATCGGCGCGCCGTACGGTCGAAGACCCGGCCCCGCTGGTCTACAGCGGCAAACACGACACTGTCGCCGGCTACATCAACGCGCCATATGTGACCCTTGCTTTCGAGTCGATCCAGGTACCAGCGACGCCGCAGGTGGACCTGCCTCGGGCCACGTGTCATTCGCGGACCCCGGCCGAAGGAACCGTCCCCGAGGTAGAGGGTTCCACGGGGATCGATGTGGTCGCCTCGGATCGGATGTGTGCGCTTGAAGACGTGGTCGTGGTTCTCGAAGGCCGCTGTCAGGCCATAGCGGTCAAATACCGGTTGCCAGCTTCGCCGCCCTGTTTTCGAGTACTTCGTGCTGGGAAGACGGAATCCCGGAAACAGGGGCACGTGATACGTCGCCAGGCGTACCGGCACCCCCGCATGGGCCGCCATCTGCTGCTCCAGCCATTGTGCCTGAGCGCCGCCATGACTGGCCAGGTGGCCGCTGTCGAGCAGGAAGATGACGAGTCGGGAACCCACCTGGCGCAGGTAGTAGCTGCGATCCCCGGCCTGGGCCAGATAGCTCAGGTAAATGGGGGCGTTGTCGGGCGCGCCTCCGTAGCCGCCTGAGACTTCGTGATTGCCGATGGCCGAGACGATCGGCACGGTGTAGCCGGCGGGTGTCACCATCAGCTCCTGCCAGTTGTCCAGCCAGCGATCCCAGACCGGCCACTGGTCCCAGTCACCATCGGTGTAGGCCAGGTCTCCACCCAGCAGGGCGAACAGCGGCTCCTGGTCGGCCGCCACGGCCTGCAGTCGCCTGGAGCCTTCGGCCACACCCATGTCCCCGGCAGCGACGAAGCGCAACGGCTCCTCCCCGTCGGGCGCGGTGCGGAAGGCCCGCTCCGACGAGAAACCCGTCAGGGAATCACCGGCGACAAACCAGTAGGATCTCTCGGGCAGCAGCCCGGTCAGCTGCACACGATGCACCGATCGACCGGGCACGGCGGCAATCGCTTGCCGGGTCCCGACGGCGCGTCCTCCGTAGGTCGATGGCATGCCGCCACGAGCCACGGTATCAAACAGCACCTGGCTCACCGTCGACCCGGTTGCCACCGACGATGACGACGATGAGATGGTATGGTAGTTGACCGTGATCGCCCGGGCCGGATCGTCCTGCCATGTGAGATAGACATGCCGCGGTGCGGCCACGGCGGGGGAGCCGAGCCACGCCACGGTGAGCACCCAGAGCAGGGCGAGCTTTCTGATGGGGATGATGGTGTGCATGCTTTCGAATGTCACGGTGACATTGCCTACGGTCAACGCGAGTTTGCCCGCCTGCGGAGGCGCCTGTAGTATCATGCCCCGTTCGATCCCCTTCACCGCGAAAAGAGGCCCCCGTGAGCGACCCGGTGCGTGTCGCCGCCATCTGCACCATCTACCACCCGAAGTCCCATGCGGACGTGATCGTCACAAAGTTCCTCGAGGGCGCGTCGACGGACGAGGGCTTCCATCGGTTCGACGACGTCGAGATCGTGTCGATGTACATCGACCATGTGCTGGAGAACGATGTCGGCGTCGGCCGGGCACAGAAGCACGGTGTCCCCCTGCACCCCAGCATCCGCCGCGCCCTGCACAACGGTGCCAAGGAGCTCAACGTCGACGCCGTCCTGCTGATCGGCGAACACGGCGACTATCCCTGGAATGAGCGGGGCCGTCACATGTACCCCCGACGCTACTTCTTCGAGCAGATCGCCGGTGTGTTCTCCGAGAGCAAACGGGTGGTGCCGGTGTTCAGCGACAAACACCTGGCCTACGACTGGCATGACGCCGCCTGGATGTGGGCCCGCAAGCAGGAGCTCGGAATCCCGCTGATGGCCGGCTCGTCGCTACCGCTGTCCTGGCGTCAGCCATGGCTGGAATACGACAGGGGAACCGTTGAGCTCGACGAAGTGCTCGCCCTCAGCTACGGCTCGGTCGAGGCCTATGGCTACCACGCGTTGGAGACGCTGCAGTGTATGGTGGAGCGCCGTCGCGGTGGCGAGACGGGTGTTCTCTCCGTGCAGTGTCTGGAAGGGGATGAAGTCTGGCGTGCCCGCGACCGGGGCGACTGGTCGCAGGAACTGGCGTTGGCTGCCCTGGCACCGTCAGAGCACAAGAAGGGCGACAACCCCGAAGACTGTGACACGCCCACCCTGTTCCTGCTGCGCTACGCCGACGGGCTGCGGGCCTCGGTCCTGCATCTGCAGGGATACGTGCAGGAGTTTGCCTATGCGGCGCGGCGCCGGGACGGCACTGTCGAGGGCTGCGAGTTCTACCTGCAGAATGACGGACCCTTCTCGCACTTCGGCTACCTGACCCGAAACATCGAGCAGTTTTTCATCACCGGCGTGCCACCCTACCCCTGCGAACGCACGCTGTTGACGACGGGTGTCATCGACGCCGCCATGATCTCCCGCCACGAAGACCATCGAGTCGTCGAGACACCGCAACTGAACATCCGCTACGAATCGTACGCCGAGATGCCTCTGCGGCCTCGCGGAGAGCGACCCAGTGGTCCCTGCCTCGATCCGGCCGCCCCCGACCTGCCGGCCTGACCAGGAATATCAGCGCAAGGGATTCCGCCGCGCCAGATCAGGTAGCAGTTCGGGCAGGGGAAGGCCAGCCCGTTCCTGCCAGTCAGCGGCCCGCGACTCGATCTGACTCCATGTCGGCAGCTGGCGGCGCGGGATGCCCAGAGCGATACAGTTGCGCTTGCCGGCCACCGGCAGGTAGAGAATCTGTTCGAAGCAGGACTCGAGCAGCTGGCGCACCCGTCGTTCGACGACCTTGTCGATACCGTACCACAGGTTGGCGGCAAGTACGCCGCCGGCGGCGGTCAGACGCCTGCAGGCAGGCAGGAACTCCGGATCGAACATGACGGGGGACATGCCGTCGCTGGTATGCAGGTCGAGCAGGACCAGATCCCATGGCACCGAGGCATCCTGCACGTAAACATTGCCATCACCGATGTGCACTCGCAGATGATCATGCATCTTCGGCACGGCGAAGAAACGCTGGGCCACCTCGACAACGGCCGGGCGCAGTTCGGCCACATCGACATGACACGCCGCACACCGACGCAGGAGGAACTTCACCATCGAACCCCCGCCGAGGCCGAGCATCAGAGCGCGTGCCGGGGGCGACTCCATGAACAGCAACGCCGTCAGCATGCAGCGAGTGTACTCGAGGGCCAGCTCGTCGGGACGATCGACGAACATCGTGCTCTGTCGGGCGGACGTGCCGAAGTGCAGCGATCGCAACTGCCCCCCCTTCTCCTCGACCACATCCAGGGGGCCATACTGGTCTTCGGCGTGGTGGGTGACCTGCCCCAGATACCCCAGGTGAGACACGTTCGTTATGCCTCTGTGCGCCAGTCTTGGATGGTAGCGGCGGCGCGGTCACGCCACCGGGCATAATTGGGCGACAGTCGCAGAGCACCCTCCGGTTGCGACACCAGTTGGCCACTCAGGCCACGCGGGTCGCCCCGCTGCTCGTCAATGTCGGCCAGCCGGCGGCGCCAGACCTCGATCCGGGCCTGCCAGAATGTCTCCGCCGACAGGTCAACACACTCTCCCGGATCGGTGGTCAGGTCGAAGAACTGCTCCGCCCCGGTGTGATGGAACCACACGTACTTCTGTCGACCGTCGGTGACATATTGCATGCCGTGCTCATCGTCGTAGCAGCTGGTGTGCTCCCCCTGGACGAACTCGCGCCAGGGATCTGACGTGCCGTTGGCCAGAGACAGCAGACTGCTGCCGTCCACCGACGCGGGGATGTCGGCGTGAGCCGCATCGAGCAGGGTCGGCATGATGTCGCGCAGTTCGATCGGCTCGTCGCGCACCTGGCCACGCGGCGCGTCTTCACCCCAGGCTGTTGGCCAGTGGACGACGAAGGGAATGCGGGCGGAGCCTTCGTAGGCGTAGGTCTTCCGCCAGTGATGGTGATCCCCCATCATGTCGCCATGGTCTGAAGTGAACAGAATCAGGGTGTTGGCCAGACCTTCCGGATCCCGCTTGCGAAACTCGTAGAGGAAGCGACCGATCTGATGATCGATGAACGTGATGTTGCCGTAGTACCCGGCACGGGCACGATGGGTCTCACGGTCGGAGCGGTGTGACCTTGGGGCGTTGACGTCGGCCACGTTGTGATCGTAACGATCAGACCAGGCACCGACGTGGGCTTTGGGAATCTCGGCGTGGTCGACGTACATGTCCCAATAGGACTGTGGCGGGTCGTAGGGAGAGTGGGGCCTGGCGAAGGACAGCCACAGGAAGAGGGGCGAGGTGGGGTCACGGTTTTCCAGCGCCCGGATCCCCTCGCCTGCCGTCCAGTACGTGGGATGCAGATGCTCGGGCAGGTGTGAGGGTCGCGCCATCCAGCTGTTCCAGTCCACGGAGTGGTCACGGTATCCGTACTCCCCTTCGCGGGCACGATCGAAGTGTGCATGGTAGTCTGACACGAAGCCAGGTTCCCGCCGGCCGGACTCATCGAGTACCATGTTGTCAAAACCATACCGTGCACGCTGTGGTGCATGGTGCGCCTTGCCCACCAGTTGCGTGTGGTACCCGGCGGCGGACAGCTCCCCCGGGAGGGTGGCAGGGTACTCAAGGGGGTCACTGCCCGTCATCGTCAGACGACCGTGGTTCCAGGGCTCCATACCGGTGATGATCGCCGCTCTCGCCGGCGTACAGGACGGCACCGATGTGTAGGCACTGCGGAAACGCGTTCCGCCAGCGGCCAGTTCATCGATGTACGGTGTTTCCACCGCCGGGTGCCCGGCGCAACCGAGACAGTCACCGCGCTGTTGATCGGTGGTGATCAACAGCAGATGTGGTTTCCGGTAGAGTCGCACTTTGTTGCCTCCTTCGTGGAAGATTGCGCCCTGGCAGCAGGCGTCAGGCGCGAGCCCAGCGCGCGGCGAGGACGGCATCGACGAAGATCTGACCAAGATGTGAGGTGATGCAAGGGATGGCGATGAGACCCTTTACGTCCGCCGACACGGCGCTCTCCGGAATCAACGCCAGCACGGTGAGAGCGACGGGGAGGGTTTTCTGACTTGCCATGAGCACCACGGCTTTGCGCTGTGCCAGCTCGAGCTTCAGCAGACGCGTGACTCCGGCGTTGATCGCGAGAAACAGGGCGTGGATGACGAGGCCCGCCACGACCAGCGTGAGCAGGTTGGTGACGGCCACTGCCGCCAGACGATCGGAGGACTCAGAAAACTTCATCCATGGAATGCTGATCAGCGCCAGATTGCTGAGCACGGTGATCCGAGACCTGTTGGCCTCCACCCATACTTGCAGATGGCGGCGCAACCAGCGACCCGCCATCAGGGGCAGCAGAATCGACAGGCAGAGCTTGACGAGCAGATTCCAGGCAGACAGTTCGACCTGACCCAGAGCCCCGAGAACAGCGACGAGGACGAAGGGAATCGTGAAGATGCCAGCCAGGTTCGTCACGACCGTCAGCAATAGAGCCAGCGCCGCATTGCCCCGGGCCTGCGTTGTCAGCGCAATTCCCGAGGACAGTGTCGTCGGCATGCAGACGAATAGAGCCAGGCCCAGCTGGAAGGCGGGGTCCATCGGCACACGGTAGGCGAACAGACCACCCACGACGGGCGTGACAAAGAGGATGGACAGCACGCCCCAGGTCGTGGCCTGCCAGGCGCGCAGGGCGGCGCGGATCTCGTCTGTGCGCAGCATGAGACCGGAGCATATGAAGATGGCGCTGACAGCGATGTACTGCGTCGGCAACCTGGCCATGGCACGGCCGGGCTCGGGCCACATCAGGCCGATGACAGCCACGGTGAGCAGACCGACGGGCAGCATCTGCCGTCGCAAAAAGTCGAGGGCCCGGGTCATGATCGTGGGGTTCGGCCCCGGCGGCGGACCGCTGCGGAGCGGCCGGTTCAGTGGCCGTGCAATTCCGAAAGCCGTGGCTGCAGAAAGCAGATCTCGTCACAGATCAGACAGTTGACCACGTCCTTCTTGCACTCTCCATCGGCACCGGCCAGAGCACTCCGGAAGGCGTCCAGAAAACGTGTGGCCACCGGGTCCTGCGAGAACAGGAAACGGAGAAAGCCGACAAGGCGGCCCCGGGCTTCGGAACTGACGAGGTGTTCCACCTTGCAGGCGTCGATGTCGGCGTCGTCATCGTCCATGCCGAGAGCGTCTGAGAGGAACTTCTTGACGGTGATCCGTGTCGCCTCGGTCTCCCGCACGACCTCCAGTCCGCCATCGGTCAGTTCGAGGAACCGATTGTGGTCTTCCTGGATGTAACCGCGTTCCTTGAGGTGCTTCATCGCCGACGACACGCTGCCCTTGGTGATCTTCAGATGCTGGGCGATGTCGGAGACGCGGGCGTAGCCGTGTCGGCGGCGCAGTTCGTGCACCGCCATCAGGTGATGGGCGGCGGAGTGGGTGAGCTCGTTCTCGTCAAAGTGCTTCCAGACATCCTCGAACATAGAACTCAGCCTTCACCCGACAGACCAAGGCGGAAGCCCACGTTCTCACGCGTGTGGCCCTCGGGCGCGCTGGAACGGTGTGTAGTGCGCACGTTCGGCCGTGTTTCAGAGAAGAACCCACCGCGGATCACGCGTTCCTGGCCACCTTCGGGACCGCGCGGATTGGTGGCCGGACTGTACTTGTAGTAGTCCTCGTCGTAGTAGTCCTCACACCACTCGTAGACGTTACCCGACATGTCCCACACGCCGTACGGGCTGCGCCCCAGGGGATATTCATCGACCATCAGCGTGGCGCCCACAACGTTGTTGGAATTGCAGCGATCGTCGACGAAACGGCTGCCCCACGGGTAGAGACGTTCGTCAGTCCCTCTTGCCGCTTTCTCCCATTCGGCTTCAGTGGGCAAGCGCGCTCCCATCCAGTCGGCATAGGTCTTGGCATCCTGGTAGGACACGTTGACCACCGGGTGGCGGGCCAAGCCCGTGGGATAGGTTCCCCGCTGCCAGTGAATGGGCGTTTTGTGGCCGGTGCAGTTGACGAACTCGCGGTAGTCCTGATTGGTCACCGGATAGGCGTCGATGTGGCAGGTCGAGACGTTCACCGGGTGCGCGGGCCGTTCCGAGTCAGGGCTGTCCTCCTGGCTGCCGCCCATGGTGAACTGGCCCCCGGGAATCTCGATCATACGTCGCTTGTTGGCCTCGGGCAGCAGGTCCTTGCGTCGTTGCTCGAAATCTTCCAGCTGCAGATCCTGATCTTCGGATCGACTCTTGATCTGGACGATATCCTCCTGCAACTTAGCCAGCCGCGTCGTCATGTCGCGTTTGCGACCCTCCTGATGGTCGATCTGCTCCATCAGCTTCTTGGAGGGTTTGTTGAAATCCAGCAACAGCATGACAAAATACAGGCTGATGACGCATGTCAGGATCCAGTAGAACCAGCTATTGTCGCCCATACGAGACTCCTCAACTGATCAGTTTCGGGATCAGATCCACACAACGATTGGCGTACCCCCACTCGTTGTCATACCAACCCAGCACCTTCACCAAGTTACCCCCGACCACATTCGTCGAGCCAGCATCAAATACGCAGGAGGCCGGATTGCCGACGATGTCCTGCAGCACCAGGGGGTCCTCGGAGTACTCAAGTATACCCTTCAATCCGGCAGCGGCGGCCTTCTCGAAGGCGGCGTTCACCTGCTCGGCGGTGGCCTCTGTGGCCAGCTCCACGGTAAAGTCGGTGAGGGATCCGTCCGGTGTGGGCACACGAATCGAAAGACCGTCGAGTTTGCCGTTGAGTTCGGGCAGCACCTTGCCGACGGCAGCGGCGGCTCCGGTAGTGGTGGGGATCATGTTGACCGCAGCCGCCCGCGCCCGCCGCAGATCACTATGCGGCAGGTCGAGGATGCGCTGGTCGTTGGTGTAGGAGTGGATCGTGTTCATCAACCCCTTGACGATGCCGAAGGTCTCGTGCAGCACCTTGGCCATCGGGGCCAGGCAGTTCGTCGTACACGAGGCGTTGGAGACGATCTGGTGTTCGGGCTTGAGACCGTCGTCGTTGACGCCGAGCACGACGGTGAAGTCCTCGTTCTTGGCCGGCGCGGAGATAACCACCTTCTCGGCGCCGGCGCTGAGATGGGCAGCGGCCTTGTCACGCTCGGTGAAAAAACCCGTGGACTCGACCACGACGCGGGCGCCGGCCTGCTTCCAGGGCAGCTTGGCGGGATCGCGTTCGCTGCAGATGGGGATCTTTGCCCCGTTGACGACCAGCTGGTCACCGTCGGTGCTGACGTCGGCGTCGAAGCGACCGTGGGTGGAGTCGTACTTCAGCAGGTGGGCGAGCGTCTTGGCGTCGGTCAGGTCGTTGATGCCACGAATGTCGAAGCCGCCCTTGCTGAAGGCGGCGCGAAACACGAGGCGGCCGATGCGACCAAAGCCGTTGATGCCGACAGGAATGTCAGCCATGGATGGTTCCCTTCGTAGGAGGTGATGCTACGGACCGCCCCCGGTCTGCACTGAGGTCAGACCGGGTCAGAAACGGTGCCGGAGTGCGATTTTTCGCCTTTTCAGTCCAATCTTATAGGGTAAGAAGGTGCCCCCTGTACTGCAAGACAGGTTGCTCCCGCCGCAGGGCGCTCGTATCATGGGCGGTCTGCTCTGTAATCCATCGCGCCGCGGGCCGAACTGTTGACGACATCAATTCATCAGGACCACGCACAGAGGTTCCGTCAGCATGGCTGGTGTGCCGTAGACGGTTTCTTCGACGCGCGCGAAGTCGCGGCGCTGGCTGGCGAGGTGGAGCGGTTTCAGCGTGAGAAGCTCATGCGCAACGTGCGCACGGAGCGGGATGGGATCACTCGTTCCGACCAGGACCGTGCCGGCATGGCCTTCCATTTCCTCCACGGGGAGGTCGCCCCCGATGGCCTGGTCGCTCCCGACCGGGACCGCCGGCCCTGGGTGACAGATCCCCGCAGCACCGGCGGCAAGGCCGAGTATGGCGTCGACGTACGCGGGACCTTTGCCGCCGAGGTCGGGCGCGCCCTGGCCTCAACGCCCTGATGCGTCGATTCCTTCCCGAGCCCCTCACGCGGATCGGCTGTGCCCTGTTCGAGGCCGCCGGCTGCGGCGTCGACGATGCCCGCGCCGTAGCCGAGCACCTGGTGGAGTCCAGCCTCTTCGGCCACGACTCCCACGGGACTCTGCGCCTGTATGAATACATCGACCAGATCGGTGCCGGCACCTTCGATCCCCGGGGACGTCCCGAGGTCGTACGGGAACGCGGCTGCACCTCTATTCTCGACGGTGGCGGAGCCTTGGGAGCCGTCGCCGGAAAACTCGCCGTGGAGAGGGTTGTCTGTCTGGTTGAGGAGCACGGAGCCGCGACGGTGACACTGCGCAACTGCTGTCATCTGGGCCGCATCGGCGCCTATCCGCTGGCCTTGGCTCGCCAGGGGCTGATCGGTATGGCGTTCGTCAACGCCGGACGGCTGGGACGACAGATCCCGCCCTTCGGCGGCATCGACGGCAAGCTGAGCACGAATCCCATTGCCTTTGCCGCGCCCCGATCCGCCGGGCATCCCATCCTCGTCGACATGACGACCTCCGTCGTGGCTGAAGGCAAGATCCGCGTGGCTCACAACCGCGGGCTACCGGTTCCTGAGGGCTGGTTGATCGACGAGCACGGGCAGCCCACCACCGACCCGGGGGACTATCTGTCCCAGCCTCAGGGCGCCATCCTGCCGCTGGGCGGCGTCGTCGGCTACAAGGGCACGTGTCTGAGCATGACGGTAGAGATCCTCGGCGGCCTGCTGTCAGGAGAAGGCTGCGCCGCGGGTGCCACCGTCATGCACAGCAACGGCATGCTGCTCACCGCCTGGGACCCTGCCTTCTTCTGCGATGAGGGAACATATGAGGAGGAACTGGAGGCTCTGATCGCCCACGTGCACACCAGCCGGGTGGACCCGGCCGTCGGCGAGATCCAGCTTCCCGGCGACCCGGAGTTCCGGCACGCCGCCGAACGCGGTGAACACGGCATCCCCATCGATGACACAACCTGGGACCGAATCTGCGAACGGGCCACCCGAATCGGTCTGGACCCCTCGGGGTGGGAAGACGAGATCTGCCGCCGCGACTGATCGCTACGCGGCGCCCGTCGGGGGCCAGTCGTGGCAGCCGCGGAAGGGCATGTGCTCACCGTCGACGTATGGCGGCCACGGCAGATATTCGTTGACGCCCGCCACCGGCTGACCACGCAGCAGAAACGCACTCGGCCAGCGCCTCTCGTCGGAGACGATGCGAGTTGAGGTGGGAATGTAGCGGATCGTGAGGCCGCATCGACGCAGCGTCGATGTGTTGGCGTTGGAGCCGTGCACGATGTTCGGATGATGTACCGATACATCCCCTGGCTGCAAGACGATATCGATGGCGCGTTCGGCGTCCACCTTGTCATCTTCCATGGCCGATCCCAGTACGTTCTGTCCCCCTGGTGTGGGATGCATCTGCTGCAGGTCCATCACCTGTGTGCCGGGGATCACATACATGCAGCCATTCTCCGGCACCGACGGATCGATGGCCAGCCACAGAGTCACCACGTCCATCGGTTCCAGCGGCCAGTAGGCGCCGTCCTGGTGCCACAACACGGGCCGCCCGTCACCGGGCGGCTTGGAGATGTAGTGCGAGGCGAACAGGGCCACGTCGTCGCCGACGTACTCCGCCGCTACATCGACGAGTCGGGCGTCGGCCACGAGCCGCACCCAGAAGGGATCATCCGTCATCAGGTTGTTGTGCAGTTGTTCGGGACGGAGTCCCGGGTTCTCTTGCAGCAACCAGTCCACATGGGCGCTGACTTCGGCTACCAGATCCGGATCAATGACACTGCGGTAGGTGGCATAGCCTTCACTTTCGTACTGAGTTCGTTCGACGCTGCGGGTTCGACACGATGACATGGCGGGTCCCCGACCCCTACTCGGTGTCTTCGCCATCGGCATCTGCCGGGGCTTCGCCCAGCATGACCCCGATCTCTTCGAGGCGCTCCTGCATGGTGCCGCAACCGCGGTCGAGGGACTGCTACCTGCGGTCTGCCCGCATGAGCGCGTCGGCGATCTGTGCCACCATCAATTCCACCTCGTCCCGCCGTTCGGCAAGGCGCTTCTCTTCCGAGATCAGACCGAGCAGCTCCGCCCGCAGGCGGCTGATGCGGAACTGCGTCTGGTCTCGCACCACGAGGTTGACGATGATGAGCGCTACGCCGCCGATGAGAAGTCCTTCGAGCACCGGCTAGTTCTTTTTTTCGCCAACCGCCGGGGCGCGCCGCAGCTTCGATTCGAGCAGAGACAGCGTTCGTCGCACGACCTCAACATCGCGTTGCAGGCTCAGTCGATGTCCGTCCACCTCGGCCCGGATGAAATCCTGGGCCTCGCGGATCTTGTCCTCCGGAGTGTCCTCGGCGTCAACCTTGCCGGCATCCTCATCGCCGTCCTCGATGACGTCCTCCTTTTCGGCCGCAGCGGCTCCCCCTTCACCGAACACCTGGCGTTCGAGTCGCAGCAACTCTTCGCGAAGTTCTTCGGCCCGCTTGGCCAGAGCCTGCAGTTCGGTCGTGAAGTCGGCGATCTGTTCGGTGGCGACGCCCTGGATGCCACCCATGGCATCCTGCATCGCCGTGGCATGGGCCCGGATCCGACGCCGAAAAGGATCCTGCTTGGTTCGCAGGTCGCTGGCGCGCTTCTGGTAGCTGAGCAGAAGTTCGGCGAGCACGGCGATGAGCCCGACGACGACGACTGCGAAAACCCATATCACGGTGCGTGTCCGGGTCCGTTGGGATTGGGAGTAGGAGTGGGAGTGCGTTTGGGAGAGTGGCTTAGAGGTAACGGCTGGGAGCCGACGCGTCAAGACCGCCTGCGGGTCACCTCTACTGTGGCAGATCTGTGGCGTCAGGAACCAGCCGTCGTGTGGCCACCTCCGGATAGACCAGAGGCAGCGACCACGTCATACGGCGCTCGGCAACGTCTCCGAAGCCTTCGATCACGAGGGACAACTCCGTCGCGCTGTCACCGACGATCGCCGTCTTGCGATCAGCCTTCCGGTTGGGGAAGAACAGACGGTACACCGCCGTCTTCTGCAGGTGATCGTGGTGCGGCCGGTCGAACTCGTACGGATACGGCCCAGCCGTACCGCTGGGAGCGTAGCGCTCGCCCTCTTCGTCCACCAGAAACGTGTGATCACCGATATCGTCGAGTCGAGGATGCAGACCGGAGTCTTCGCCGTCGATGTAGATGGTGAACACGAGACGGCTGTAGAGAGTGTTCCCCCAACGGCCATCATAGCCGGGCCGCAGCAGCGGAAACTTGCGGTCACGAACGATGCCGAACAGTCGCCGCACATACTCGGCGCGCCAGGCGTCGAACTGGGACTTCTCGATGGGATTCGTCGGATCGAAGCCAGGATCGACGTAGATCAGGTACTGGAAGTAGAGATTGTTGATATCCGTGCCATTTTCGGCTGGATAGCGACCATCGATGAAGGCGTAGACGAACTCGCGCAGGCGGCTGTCGACCTGATCCTGATGCAGTCCGGCCTGCTCCGATTCGGAGTAGATGCGGGATATCTCGTAGGCGAACGTACGCCACGTCGCCTGCACGAAGATGCCGTCATCACCACTGTGGCTGCGATTGACGGCGCGCCAGGCCTTGGCCTCGGCCTGCTCGAAAGGCCCGGGGGGCGGGCCGTCGGGTCTACAGGCGGCCAGGAAGGCGAGGAGGAACAGCAGACAGATCATTCGCATGACGACTCCGTGGACAGCGGAACCCGGAGTACGACGCCTGAGAAACCGATCGGGATGGTAGTTTCTGTCAGCAGCCTGAACCACCGGTCGGCAACGCCGCAGGCGTTGCCGCAAGAACGGAGCGTAGCGACGTTCCCTATTCCTTGACCACCCAGAGCTTCACAGTCGCTGTTACATCATGCTCCAGCTGGATGGGCAGGCTGTAGACCCCCAAGGCGCGGATCGGCTCCTCGAGCTCGATCTTGCGCCGATCGATTTCGTGACCCTGTTCCTTGAGCAGTTCGGCGATATTCTGCGTCGTCACGGAACCAAACAGGCGATCCCCTTCGCCGACCTTGACCGTCGCCGTGAGCGATGCCTTCTCCAACGCCGCAGCCTGGGTCTCGGCGGTACGCTTGTCACGCTCAGCCACAGCCTCGTGCTGGCGGCGCTGTGACTCGAACTGCGCCACGTTGGCATCGGTAGCCAACAAGGCCTGGCGTTTTGGAATCAGGAAATTGCGGGCATAGCCGTTGGCGACGCTGACGATCTCGCCAGCACTGCCCACGGAGTTGATGTCTCTGAGCAAAATCACCTTCACGTGTCGATCTCCTGATCGGGGCCCCCGTTAGCGGGCGGCGGTTCGTCTTTTCTATGACCGATACGGCGCCAGTCGAACCAGGTGTCTCCGAGTCCCAGCAGCACCAGGAACATCAGTGACAGGCCCGATGTGAACGCCAACAACATGTACACCAGTACCTCCAGAAACCGCTGCACGCCGAGTCGCCACATCAGATGACGGATCAGCGCCAACCCTTGTGCTGCGTAGAGCAAGCCGAGCACGAGGGCTACATTGATCGCCAGGTCGCGCACAAGGCCACCGCCGACCAACAGTCCGGCGAGGGACGCGATGAGTGCCCAGATGAACGACTCCCACAGTCGCCAGCAGCGCACCGGGGCCGCCGGAGGCAGAGGCTGGCCGATACGCTCCCCCACCCCTTGTGCCACCCGGTACCCGAGCACGGCAACGAGCAACAGTGACACGAAGGCCATACCCGGCAGGAGCTTCAACGTCAGCTCGATCAGTTGCGTCAGCTGCTCGGTGTCGGGCAACTGCGCGCCAGCAGCTACCTCTTCGAGGGACCTCGTCACACCCTCGACGAAATCTCCTCGCTCCCACGATTCGCCGCGCAGGCCGAACAGCAGGAAGAGGGCCAGCAATCCCCCCGGCAGCGAGGCGGCGATAAGTGTCTCGCCGTAACCCCGGCCGCGCTCGACCTGCACTGCCGCCAGCAACCCGATGAGGGGTGCCGGTGCCAGGCCGGACAACAGAATCCACTGGAAGGGTGCCACGAACGACACCAGCAGCGGCAGACAGGCTGCCAGTGCCACTCTTCGAGTGCCGAATCGTCGTGCTCCCAGAAGGGTCGCGGCGACGAGGGCGAGACTCGCCAGCAGATGAAACAGGCTCTTTGTCCTCGCCCCGGTTACTCGCCCGCAGAACCGCTGTCGCCGCTGGCGGAACTGTCTGCACCTTCGGCCGCCGCCGCCGGTTTGGGCTCGCCAGCACCCTCGGGACGTCCGGCGGGCGGCCCATCAGGCCGACCGGCTCCCGGTGGGCCGTCGTCCCGGCGCGTGTCACGATCCCGGCGCGGCCCACGGCGATCATGAGGTCTGGCCGGCGGGTGGTAGATATAGACGTTCTCGGGGGCCAACTGAGGAATGCGCAGGAACTCACCGTCGACAGCGATGACCATGTGTCGCAGCACCGCCTCGTCGAGTCTCAGGCCCGCTTCGAGGGGGACGAGCATATCACTGTCTCCCTCAAACTGATAGAGCACGAAGAACGCCTGTTGTCGCTGGCGCAGTGCCATCGACGTATAGGCGAGCTTGCGCAGACCCCAGGGATCGACGTTGACGATCTCGGCGCCGGCGGACTCCAGCTGCGTCTTGTACTTCTCGACAGCGGCTTCCAGCTGGGTGTCGCCAACCTGAGGATCGAGGATGAGAACCAGTTCGTACTTCTTCGCCATGCGCTTATCTGCCTCGCTTCGCGGTCGGAGTCGGGGTGCCTGAAACAGACACCTAGAAAAGGTTCAGGCCGTGGTGGACGAACAAGGGGGCCAGGACCAGGGAGATGACCGACATCAGCTTGATGAGAATGTTCATGGAGGGGCCGGAGGTATCCTTGAAAGGATCGCCAACCGTATCCCCGACGACGGACGCTTTGTGGGGCTCTGAGCCCTTGCCGCCCAGGTTGCCCTCTTCGATGTACTTCTTGGCGTTGTCCCAGGCGCCGCCACTGTTGGACATCATCAGTGCTACCAGAACGCCGGACACGGTGGCCCCGGCGAGCATGCCGCCGAGGGCCTTCGGCCCCAGCAGGAAACCGACGACGACCGGGGCGAGAACCGCCAACAGCCCGGGAACGATCATCTGCCGCAGGGCGGCGACCGTGGCGATGTCAACACAGCGGCGGGCATCCGGCTTGGCGGTGCCTTCCATCAACCCCGGAATCTCGCGGAACTGGCGCCGCACCTCCTCGATCATCTTGAAGGCGGCATCGCCCACGGCCGTCATCGTCAACGCCGCTCCCAGGAAAGGGATCATGGCGCCGATGAAGAGGCCGATGACGACGACCGGCTCGGTGACGTTGATCACGAGCTTCTCACCACCCATGGCCAGTTGCACCGTGTTGTTGTAGGCCGAGAACATGGCCAGGGCGGTGAGGGCCGCCGAACCGATGGCAAAACCCTTGCCGATGGCGGCCGTCGTGTTGCCCAGAGCATCGAGGCTGTCGGTGATTTTGCGCGTGTCCTCGCCGAGGCCTGCCTGCTCACTGATGCCACCAGCATTGTCGGCGATGGGGCCGTAGGCATCGACCGACATGGTCACGCCCACGGTGGCCAGCATGCCGACGGCGGCGATACCGATGCCGTAGAGGCCGGAGAAGTGGAAGGCCAGACCGATGGCGATGGTGATGAAGAGGATGGGCAGAGCAACGCTTTCGAAACCCAGGGCCAGTCCTGAAATGATGTTGGTGGCAACCCCGGTCTTCGACGCTTCGGCCAGGTTGCGTACGGGCGCGCCACCGGTGTAGTACTCGGTGAGCAGGCCGATGATGATTCCCGCCAGAGAGCCGAAGAGCACCGCCAGGAAGGGCCCCGTGCCGAGCCCGAGCAGACCACGTGTCCACCAGGCACCGGCGACCATGAGGGCTGCCGCCAGGAACGTTGCATAGCGCAGCGCCGCGCCGGGGTCGGAGTTCTGCATGAGGCGGACGGTGAGTATGCCGATCAGACTGGCGGCGAGGCCGACCATGATCACGGTCAGCGGGTAGGCCATGGCCGAGACACGCGCCGTGCCTTCGGCGACGCCGGGGGCCAGTATGCCCAGGGTGGCCAGTGACGCCGTGGCGGCGATGGCGATGGTGGCGATGACGGAGCCGACATAGGACTCGAAAATGTCGGCTCCCATACCGGCCACGTCCCCGACATTGTCCCCGACGTTGTCGGCAATGACGGCGGGGTTGCGGGGGTCGTCCTCGGGGATGTTCTGCTCCACCTTCCCCACCAGATCGGCACCGACATCGGCCGCCTTGGTGAAAATGCCTCCGCCGACGCGGGCGAAGAGAGCGATGGATGAGGCCCCCATGGCGAAGCCGTTGATGGCGGCAGCGTTCGTCGGATCCTCCCAGGCGCCGAAAGCCTGCGCCAGGAGACTGATTCCCAGCATGCCGAGACTGGCCACTGCCAGGCCCATGACCGCACCGCCGGAGAAGGCCATCATCAACGCCGGTCCCTGGCCGTGCTGGTTGGCTGCCTGCGCGGTGCGCACGTTGGCCCGCGTCGCCGCCTTCATCCCGGAGAAACCGGCGACGATGGAGCAACCGGCACCGGCCAGAAACGCCAGGGCCGTGCCGCGATCGACCCCGGCCCAGAGGGCGCCGAAGACGACGATGACGAATACCAGAAGTATGGTGTACTCCCGTCTGAGAAAGGCCATGGCCCCCTCGTGGATCAGATCCGAAATCTCCACCATCTGCGCGTTGCCGGCGTCACCGGCCTTGATACGCGTGTAGATGATGAAAGCGACGATCAAGCCCGCTACGCCCAGGTAGGGGGCGGCTGTCGTCCAGACTTCCATGGTGGATGGTACCCTCCGCTCTCGCTGTCGCGAATTGTGTCAGTCTCTGTCGACGCCACCAGGCAGCGCCGGGCTCCCGTTGAAGCGGTTCATGGCCGCCTCGATCCCTTCCTGCAACCAGCAACGCGTCGCCGCGCTGCCACGCTGCACCAACCCCTCCACATCCTCCCCTCCCGAAAACGGGGCCAGCACGAAATCAATATCGCTCTCTTCCGGCGGCACCGGGCCGACGCCCAGGCGCAGGCGCGGAATCTCTTCTGTAGCCAGCCGTTCGAGGATGGAGGCCAATCCGTTGTGGCCGCCATCTGACCCGGACCGCCGAACGCGCAAACGGCCAAAGTCAAAGAGGAAGTCGTCGAGTACGACGAGCATATCCTGCGGGGCGATATCCACCGCCTCCGCCAGAGCCATCGTCGCGTCGCCGCTGCGGTTCATGTACGTCTGCGGCTTGACGACGAGAACTTCCTCATCAAAAAACTGTGTTACCGCCATGTGTGCTTCGTACCGCTCAACCCAACTGGCCCTGCCAGCCAGGTCGTCGGCAACGAGAAAGCCGACATTGTGCCGCGTGCAGGCGTAGCGGGTCCCGGGATTGCCCAGACCGACGACGGCACGCACGACGGATGGCGTCGATCAGGCCTCGGCGTCGGCCGCCGGCGCCTCGCCGGCCGCGGCCTCGCCTTCGCCTTCTTCGCCCTCGCCTTCTTCGCCCTCGCCTTCCTCGCCGATCTCGATTCCGGCAGCCTCCGCTTCGGCCGCGGCCGCGGCCTCCAACTCCTCGTCGATGGTGAGCCGCGGCGACAGCACGCTGACGATGGTCACGTCGCCGTCGGTGACGATGCGGCTCTCGGACTCGAGCAGGTCGCCCACGTGGATACTGTCGCCGATTTCGAGATCACTCGTATCGATCTCGATCTGCGACGGCATCTCGGAGGCGATGCAGTGCATGTCGACCGCGGTGACGCTGTGTTGCAGGGCGCCGCCACCGATGCGCACACCCACCGGAACCCCGACTGTGAGCAACGGCACGCTGGCCGTGTACTCTTCGTCAGCATCGATCCGCAGAAAGTCTACGTGCATGATGTCCCCATGCACCTTGTGGTACTGGACCTCGCGCACGACGGCACGTTCGTCCTTGTCGCGGCCCTCCTCGGTGAGCACGAAGATGGCGTTGCGCCCGCCTCCGGCGAGGGCCCGCTCCAACGTGCGGGCAACGACCTTGAAAGTATGGGGCTCTTGCTTATGCCCGTAGACGACACCGGGGAGCATGCTCTCCTCGCGGCGCAGTCGGCCCACGGGGCCCTTGCCGCGTTCGGGCCGCGGCTGCAGGGACAGCTCCTTGGTTTCGCGTTGGTAAATCTTGACCGCCACCGCCATTGGAACACCTCTCTCTTGCGTCAGCTGGCTGCCCGGCGAGGACTTGAACCTCGATAGACGGACCCAAAATCCGTTGTCCTACCAATTGAACGACCGGGCAATCACTCGTTGTCAGCCTCCCCTTGGCCGACCGCATCGATCAACCCCGGGACGGGTGTACATAGAAAGACCGGATACTCCGTCCCGCGCAGGATGGTTTCTGCGCGGCGCGCGGCGTTCCGGTCGTCATAGATGCCGTAGACAGTGGACCCGCTGCCCGACATCGATTGGGCCAGGGGGTCCGTGTCAGCCAGCAACTGGCTGGCTCGGGCGACGATGGGTTTGGTGTCTTCCACGAGAGGCTGAAAGTCGTTCTCCAGAACCGGCCACAGCCTGTCCGCGTGCAGACACCCGCCGCGTGCAGAGCCGATTAAGGTAGCGTATGATGAGGGATTCGACAAGACCCCATGCGGCCGCCGCCGAGCCAACTCGGCGTACGCCCAGGCGGTTGGCACCGGCTCAGGAGGGCAGACGAGGACGCACCACCACCCGGGCGGCGTCGCCCAGGTCAGCGGCAGCAGGCGTTCGCCCCGGCCTTCCACCAGCGACGTGCCCCCGCCGACGGCAAAGGGCACGTCGGACCCAAGATGTGCCCCCAGCTCGACAAGCCGTGACAGACCCAAGGGCCGGTCAGACAGCCGGTCAAGGCCGCGCAGAACAGCGGCGGCATCGGCACTGCCGCCACCCAGTCCGGCCCCGGCGGGTATTCTCTTCGTCAGCTCGATGTGGCAGCCGCTGGTGCCGGTCTGGCTTCGATACAGATCTGCGGCGCGCCAGGCGAGGTTCTGCGGCCCGGCGGGCAGGGCCGGGTCTGAGCAGTCGAGAGTGATCTCCGCTTCCAGGGTCACCCTGACCGTGTCCCCAAGACTGACGGTCTGAAAGACACCAAGCAGGTCGTGAAAGCCATCCTGCCGCCGCGACAGCACCTTCAACCCGAGGTTCAGCTTGGCATTCGCCGGCTCCAGACAGCTGGCAGAATCCTTCGTAAGTGACTGGTGTGACACGTCTTGACCCCAATCTGGGTGGTCTGTATCTTGGCCCGTTCCACGATAAAGTAGTGCACGAATCGGCTGCCTGCCGGCCTCCTTTCCCGGATATTCCTGCCGCCTTGGCGGTCATGCCCCCATGAATCGATGCGCTGATCAGGCGCGGCATTGCGCCCGCCTTTGCTTTCTGCTGCTGTTGATCCTGCTGCCCCCGACACGGGCCAGCGCCGACGCCGAGGATGACTTCGAGCTGGCGCGCAACCTGTTCCGCGACGCGGGCGACTACGGCACCTCGGCGCAACTGTTGGCCGAATTCATCCGCAATCATCCGGGTGACACCCACCTGGCAGATGCCCGGCTGCTGCTGGCCCGCTCGTACGCGCGCAGCCACCGCTGCGCCGATGCCGTGCCGGCCTTCGAAGGGTTCTACGACCAGCACCCCGATCACCTGGACGTCGCCACGGCGCGCCGGGAGCAGGCCGACTGCCTGCACGCCCTGGGTGAATTCGCCCGCGCCGCCGCCGGATATGAAGAAGTGCAGCGGCGTTTCAGCGAAGGCCAGTTCGCCGCTGGATCGCTGCTGGCGGCGGCCGCCGATTTTGCCCGCGCCGGCGACCTGACCAATGCCGTACGGGCCTATGACAAGCTGCTCACCGATTACGCTGCCAAGCCCGAAGCCCGTCGCGGACGCTACCGACTGGCACAGCTGTACTTCGCCGGCGGCAATGCCGCCGCCGCCCAGACCTTGCTGGCGGCCCTCACCGAGTCGGCGCCGGGCAGCGACGAAGCCCGCGACGCCCTGCTTCTGGTGGGCAATATCCATCTCGTGTTCCATCGCGCTGCGGCCGCCGGTGCCGCCTTTGACCGCCTGCACGAAGCCTTTGCCGGCAGCGCCCACAGCGATAGTGCCTACCTCGACCTGGCTGACCATCACCTGGCCAGGGGACGCTTCGACGAGGCCATTTCCGGGTATCAGCGGGGCATGGAGGCGATCGGCCGCGACACGTTGGCGGCCAGAGCCCGACTGGGCCATGCTGATGCTCTGCGACTTTCAGGGCAGGCCGCCGAGTCCCTGGCCGGCTACGGCGCTCTCGTGGCCGATGGGTCACCGGTGCGCGACCTGGCCCGACTGGGGCAGGCCATCGCCTTCGGCCAGACGGACCGCGTGGGTGCCGCCGTTGGCCAGTTCCTGCAGCTGATACAGACTCGGCCTGGCGGATCCCCGTCGCCGGTGACCACCGCGGCGGTACGGGAGCTGGGCGCCCTCTATCGCCGGCAGGGAGACCTGGCGCGGGCCAGCTCCTGGTTCCGCCGGTATCTCGACGACGCCGAACGTCTCGGCCAGTCCTTTTCCGAGTCGGCGGCCGAACTCGACATGGTGCACCTGCAGCTGGCCCAGGTGCTCGAAGCCAGTGGCTACCATGATGAGGCCGTGCAGCGCTTCGGCGACCTCAGTCGCGGCCTCGGCCCCCTGGCGGCGGAAGCCCAGTACGGACTGGCCTCGGCGTATGAGGGGGCCAGCGCCAGACGGCTCGCCATCGTCGAGTACGGCGTCTTCCTCGAGCGTTATCCCGGGCACCGGCGTGCTGGCCTGGTGCGGCAGCGGGTCGAGTACCTGCGCGGCTACACGATCGTCGACGAGGAGCGCCTCGCCCGTGCCCTGCAGCAGACCTACGTGGACGAGCTGACGGGAACATCGCGACAGCAGACCCGGCTGAACGTGGCCCGGGCTCTGCGCGATCACCAGGATTTCGCCAATGCGGTGCGCGCCTGGGAAACCTTCGTCGCCTCCTACCCTGGCGACGCGGCCCTCGCGGAGGCCCAGTTCTACCTGGCTGACTGCCTGTATCGTCTGTCGCGGCAACGGCAGTTGGAGGGAAGTCCGGACGCGTCTGATTCACTGCACACCCTCGCCCTGCAGGAGGATCGAATCCTGGCCGACGCCGACACCGGCTACTGGTCAAGGCTGGCGCGTCTGCGGCAGATCGAAGCCACCGCCGCCATCTTGCCTGACACGGCCCGCGCCGGGGTGCTGGAGGCCGGTTATTCCGCCTTCCTCGAGACACACCCTCGGAGCGATGAAACCGCCGAGGCCCGCGCCC
The DNA here is from genome assembly GCA_036011085.1 of Candidatus Latescibacterota bacterium. Taxonomy (GTDB): domain Bacteria; phylum Latescibacterota; class UBA2968; order UBA8231; family UBA8231; genus UBA8231. The sequence goes on along the minus strand of DASCMS010000129.1, from coordinate 28,812 downwards.
GGGCATTGCTGGGGCTCGGAGATGCGCGCCGACGGTCAGTTGCGGGCGATTCAGCGGGACTGGCCGCGGCTCAAAGGGCGTACAGTCAGCTGCTGGAGGAAGCCGCCGCCTCGCCCCTTGCGGTTCGGGCTCGTTTCGGTCGCGCCCACGTTGCCTTGGAACTCGGCCAGATCGACGGCGCCATCGACTCGCTGTCGGCCCTGTTGCCAGACCTGGCCGGTACAGATCTGCAACCGGAGGTGCTGGCGGTGCTGGGTCGCGCCCTGGCCCAGGCCGGCCGCCATGGTGAGGCTGCGACTCGCCTCGGGGAATTGCTGCTGGCCTTCCCCGACTACGACGGACGGCGGGATGCACAGGAGCTGCTGGGCGACACCTATCTCGCCCTCGGCGACGCGGACCGGGCCGCGGAGCTCTTCGGCCGGCTGGCGGAATCCGACTCCCGAGGGGACGTGGGTGGCTCGCTGCGGCGACGGCTGGCCCGGGCGCAACGTCTCCAGGGAGATCTCGCCGCCGCCCTGCGCACGTACGACCGCTTGCTGGCCGAAGGGGCGGATGCCACCGACAGCCTGCAGCTGTCCCGCGGCCGGGTGCTGGCAGGGCTTGGCCGCACCGAACAAGCCGTTGCCGCGTTTCGTCAGGTGCGGTCCGGTCCCCTGGAGCCGGCAGCCCGACTGGGAGCAGCCGATCTGCTCTTCGCCGCCGGGCAGTTCGAGCCGGCGGCCTCGGCCTACGCGCCGCTGTTGATCGACGGGGTCGAGGCCGAGGTGATGGGTCGCGCCATCCTGTGCCTGGGCGAGCTGGGGCGCCGCGATGAGGCTGAAAAACTGTCTGACCAGCACCGCAAGCGCTTCGGCAAGGAGGGGATCTGGCCCCTTCTGTTCCGCCTCTCGGAGGGCCGCCACCTGCTGGCCAAGAGGGAGTACGACAAGGCCCGCAAGCTCTTCGAGGCAGTCGCCGAGGACGCCGTGGAGCAGCCCGTGCGTGCGGAGATGGGCACCAACGTACCTGTAGAGGTGCGGCGGATGGCCGCCGACCCGGCCAGTTCCGCCTCGTTCTACGCCGTCACCGCCCAGTGGGAGAAGATGCGGGCCGAACCCACCGAGGAGGGCACCTCGGCAGCCTTGCAGGCCCAGGCCAACTTCGCCAGTCAGAATCCGGCATCGCCCTTTGCGGCGGATGTCCACATGCGCCTGGCCGGGTTTCATCTCGCCCTGGACAATCTGTTGCCCGCGGCGGGGTCGTTCCGTCGAGTCATCGATGGTCCGCACAGCACGCTGGCGCAGAGACAGGAGGCCGTGTGGCAGCTGTTGCAGTGTTATTCGCGGTTGTTTCAGTGGGACGAGGCGCTACGGATTACGCGACGCATTGAGACCGAGTTCCCCGACCACCCCAAGGCGACTGACGTACAGCTCGAGATCGGGTACATTCTGCAGGAGAGGGGGCAGCACGCCCAGGCCATCGCCTTTCTGCAGAAAGTGTTGGAGTGGGCCGAAGGCGAGGATGCTGCGGAGGCCCGTTTCTATATTGGGGCAGCGTACCGGAACATGGGCGACTACACGGAGGCGATCAAAGCGTTCTACGAGGTCGCCTACTACGGTGCCGACGCCAGCACCCAGTGGATCAACACCGCTGATTTTGAGCGCGCCCGCTGTTACGAAGCCTTGAATCGACCCGATCAGGCCCGTAGCGTCTACCAGCGTATCATCCAGCGTGAAGGCGGCGACAGCGAGTTGGGTCGGTTCGCCCGCCAGCAGATCGACTTGTTGCCCTCTTCTCCCCGCGGGAGGTAGGGGGTTCCCCCGAACCAAGGCCGAGCCATGGATATCAGCCTCTTGCGCCGTGTGCCGCTGTTCGAGGTCCTCAAGGATGACGATCTCGAAGCCATCGCTCGCGTGACGATCACCCGCTCCTTCGACAAGGACCAGGTGATCATCCTCGCCGAGGAAGAAGGTGATGCCCTGTTCATCATCGCCAGCGGCCAGGTGAAGGTCAGCATCGTTACTGAGGACGGTCGCGAGGTGATCCTCTCCCTGCTCGGGGAAGGCGCCGTGTTCGGTGAGCTGTCGCTGCTCGACGGCAAGCCTCGCTCGGCCAATGTGGTGGCCACGGAAGACACCGAGCTGTACATGGTGCGACGCACCGATTTCCTGCAGTTGGTCTACAAGGTTCCACAGATCGCCGTGGGCCTGCTGGCCGAACTGGCCGCCCGCCTGCGCAAGACGGACCGCAAGATCGAGGGCCTGGCGCTGCTGGATGTCACCAGCCGCATCTCCGAAACGCTGCTGCAGCTGGCTGAGGAGCAGGGCTCGGAAATCGACAATGGCGTCACCATCCCTTCGCGTCCCGGCCACCAGCAGCTGGCCAACATGTCGGGCACGACACGCGAGACCGTGTCCCGCGTGCTCAAGCGGCTCGAGGCCCAGGGCTACATCTCATCGGAGGGTCGGTCGATCACCATCCTCCGCGAGGAGCACCGCAACACGTGAGCCTGCTGCCACACTGATGGCTACCGGCGTCAACCGCTACCTCCTGCTGACGCAGGATCCCGGACTGGTCGATGCCTGCACGGTAGCACTGCAGGATCGCCCGGCGGAAGTCGTTCCGGTGCGTGACATCGGACCGTTGCCGGCCCTGCTCGACCGCCAGATCGATCTCGTCCTCATCGATCTCAATCTCCCTGACCGCACGTTGCAGGCCACCGCTGACGTGCTAGGCCAGCGCCGCGAACTGCCCACCGTCATTCTGAGCAACGGACCTACGGACGCCTGGGACCGCATCTCCCGAGGCAGCCCGCTGGAGCGGGTTCTGCCGATGCCCTTTGCGGCCAAAGACTTGTGGACCATCGCCGACGATCTGGTCGAGCGCAGCCGGTTTCTGCTCGAGCAGCTTGTCGGCGAGTCGAGTGCGATCCAGGAGATTCGCGCACAGATCATTCTGGTGGGGCCGACGCCGGTGACCGTGCTCCTGTCCGGTGAGTCCGGCACCGGCAAGGATGTCGTGGCCCGGGCCCTCCACCACTACAGCGGTCGGGAGGGGGCACCTTTCAAGCCGATCAACTGCGCCGCCATTCCTGAGAATCTGCTCGAAAATGAACTTTTCGGTCACGAGAAAGGCGCCTTCACCGATGCCCGGTCGCAGACGCGAGGGATTTTCGAACAGGCCAACGGTGGTACCGTCTTTCTCGATGAGATCGGCGAGATGGCGCTGACGGCGCAGGTCCGACTGCTGCGCGTACTCGAAGAACGAAGTGTCACACGTATCGGCGGCGAGGCCGCCATCCCGGTGGATGTTCGCGTGTTGGCCGCCAGCAACAAGGACCTGCTGGCAGCGGTGTCCCGTGGCGAGTTTCGTCGCGATCTCTACTACCGGCTGAAGGTCGTCGAGATGGCCCTGCCGCCGCTGCGCGAACGCCGGCACGACATTCCACTGCTCATCGAGCACTATGTGGCGCAGTTGACCCGTGACCGCCGCGGTGCCCGCTTCGAAGGGGTATCGGCGGAGGCCATGGATCTCTTGATCGAGTATGACTGGCCGGGAAATGTGCGCGAGCTGCGCAACCTGGTGGAGAACCTCGTCTTTCTCGGTCCCCGGGGTCCCGCCGGCCCGCCGGACGTGATCCCCCATCTCGAGTCCCCGCCTGTGCTGGGTCGTCATCTGCCCATGCCGACACACAAGACACCGGATCAGTCAGAGCGGGAACTGATCTACTTCGCCCTGCTCGATCTCAAACGCGAAGTGGCAGAGATCCGCGGCTTGCTGGATGAACGGCAGGAGGAGCCCACGAGGCCGTTGGCCCGCCCGATCTATCCCATCGACGGGGACGAAGGCAGCGCCAGTGACCTGGCCGCTGGCGAGGGCGCGCCTTGGGAGGCTGACAACGGTTCGACCACTTCGTTGAAAGACCTCGAGCGCGGTGCCATCGTGCGCGCTCTCGAACAGGTCGAACACAACCGACGCAAGGCGGCCGAGCTGCTCGGCATCGGCGAACGCACCCTCTACCGCAAGCTCGACGAATACGGACTGAGATGAGCAACCTTCGCACGAGAGCCGCACTGGCGATCCTGCTTGCCATGGCCAGCCTCTGCCCGGCAACCGCCAGCGATGGTGATGATGGCGTGGCTCGCTTCGAGGAGTTGAGCCGCGCTTTCCGGTCGGTCTACGAACGGGTTGCACCGGCGGTGGTACTCATCCAGACGTCTGGCGACAGGGAATTCAGGCTGCCGCGCTTCCACCCACGCATTCCCCCCTTCGAGCCGGAAGAAGGCGGCCAGTTCAGCGGCCTCGGGTCGGGCGTCATCGTCTCTGCCGACGGCTACATCCTCTCCAACCACCATGTCATCCGCAACGCCGACTCCATCGAGGTCACGCTGCACGACCGCCGCCGGCTCACCGCCCGTGTGGTCGGCGTCGACTCTCTGATCGATATCGCCCTGCTCAAAGTGGAGGCACAGAATCTGCCGACGGCTGATCTTGGCCGATCCGCGGATCTGCAGATCGGTGAGTGGGTGTTGGCCATCGGTTTTCCCCTGGGAATGGGCACAACCCTGACCCACGGCATCGTCAGCGCTCTGGGTCGACAGGCCGACGTGATCGACGGCGCCGGGGTTATCGAGAGTTTCATTCAGACGAATGCCGTGATCAACCCGGGAAACTCCGGTGGTCCTCTGCTCGATCTGCGGGGCCAGGTCATCGGCGTGAACACGGCGATCTCGACGAAGACCGGATACTTCATGGGATATGGCCTGGCGGTGCCCATCGACCTGGCACACGAGGCCATGAACGACTTCCTCGAGCACGGCCGTGTCGTGCGCGGGTATCTGGGCATCGCCATGGGCGATGTCGACGCCGAGTGGGTAGCTCGGGAGGGGCTCGACCTGGAGCCGCCTCGCGGAGTCTATCTCAAGGAGATCTACGCCGACACCCCGGCCGCTCGCAGCGATCTGGCGGAGGGCGATGTTGTGCTTTCCGTGGATGGCGCGCCGGTGAACGAAGCCAACGAAGTGCAGACGTTGATCTACGGTCGTGATCCAGGCGAAACGGTGGGGCTCACAATTCTGCGCGATGGCATGGAACGCCGTATCGACGTCATCCTCGGCGAGCTGGAACAGGATCGGGCTCTGGCACGCGGCCACCGGCGCGTCGAGCAGCTTGGCCTGACGGTGACCGGTCTCGAGGCATCACGGGCTGACAGACTCGGGTTTTCTGACGATCTGGCGCAACAGCTCGGCCTCGAGGATAGACGCCGGGCCGTCGTCGTCGTCGACGTCGACCCTGAAGGTCCTGCCGCGTCTCGGGGCCTGCGCCTGGACGATGTCATCACTGAGATCGATCAGACGAAGGTGGAGTCCCTCGACCAGTTCATGCAATCCATGTCCCAGCTCGAAACGGGTAAGTCGGCTCTGTTCTGGTTCTGGCGTCCCGACGGCGGCATCGACGTACGCGCCTTGTCCATCCACTCTTCTGAATGAATCCAATGCGGTCCCTGTCATTGAACGGCGCTGACGCGCTGATGATGATCGGCGACTCGGAGCGCAACTGTGACCTCTTCTGGGCCACCGGTTTTCGCGCCCCCGACCCGTTCGTCTATGTGATGGCCAAGGACGGTGCCTTTGTCGCGGTGAAGGATCTCGAACTCGATCGTGCCCGCCAGCAGGTTCGGAACGCCGACGTGGTTGCCATCAGCACGTACGAGAAGCGAGTCGGTGACAGCCCGCCCGCCGGTGCGGTTCTGGCCGAGCTGTTGCGCCACCACGGTCTGCAGCGACTGCTCGTTCCGGACGACTTCCCCCTGGGCACCGCTGACCGGTTGCGCCAGGCCGGCTTCGAGCTGCAGTTGGCCCCCGCTCCGCTGTTCCCCCAACGGGCCGTCAAACGCGAGGACGAAATCGAGGCCATCGCCAGCGCTCAGCAGGCTGCCGAGGCCGGCATGAGGGCAGCCTTCGACGCCATCGGCAACGCCAGTATCGAAGGGGCGGAACTTCGTCTCGACGGTGCGCCCCTGACCTCGGAGGCGGTACGGCAGCGGATCCATCGGGCCCTGCTCGAACATGACTGTATCGCCCGCCACACCATCGTCGCCGGCGGTGAGCAGGCCATCGATCCGCATCAGGACGGGCACGGGCCGCTGCCGGCACACCAGCCGATCATCATCGACATCTTCCCGCAACACTCGTCCACGGGGTATTTCGGCGACCTGACCCGTACCGTCGTGCGCGGTACGATCACCGACGCCGTACAGCGGCTGTATGACACGGTCGCCGCGGCACAGGCGCTGGTCCTGCAGGGACTGGGCCCCGGCGCTGATGGGCACACATTGCACACCCGCGTCGTCGACCACTTTGAGAATGCGGGGTATGAAACCGGCCAGAGTGACGGGCGCATGCAGGGCTACTTCCACAGTACCGGTCATGGCGTCGGGTTGGAGATCCATGAGGCACCCTCGTTGTCTCGCCGCAACTGCGTTCTCGAGCCGGGTCATGTGTTGACCGTGGAGCGCGGCCTCTACTACCTCGGCATCGGTGGTGTCCGTATCGAGGACCTCGTCGTAGTGGACGCCGAAGGCTGCCGCAATCTGACGACCTTGCCGAAAGTTCTGGCACTCTGACAACAGTGGGCAATCAGCTCACCGTCGACCTGCTGCGGCGGCTGGACAGCGTTGCGGGACGGCAGTTGCTGGCCCGGGTGCAGGAGCTGTCGTCATCGCTGGCTCCCTGGCAGCTACTGGAGCGTCTGCGGCGGGACACGCCGCCGGATCTCTGTCGGGCAGCGGTCTCTGTCAGCGACGCCCGCAAGGCGGCTGGCGACAAGTTCGGTGCCGACGCCGCGCAGATGTTCTTCGACACCGAGGCCTTGCAGATGGCCAGCGGCGCTCCGGTGGCCCAGCATCGCGCCGCCCGTTTCGCCGCTGACGAAGCGGTTGCTGATGTGACCTGCGGCATCGGTGGTGATTGTCTGGCTCTGGCGCGGCGGGGTCCGGTGGCCGCCAGCGATGTGGACCCGGCGCGCCTGTGGATGACCCGGCACAACGCCGAGGTCACCGGTGTGGGCTCTCGACTGGTGGTTGCCCGGGCCGACGCCCGGGTGCCCGCCAGCCGCTGCCAGGCGTTGTTCGCCGACCCTGCCAGGCGCACCGAGGCGGGACGCCGGGTGCGTCGCGGCAACGACTACTCACCGACGTTGGCCGAGATCGTCGCACCGCGTCCCCGACTGACCACTCTGGCCGTCAAGGTCTCTCCCGCCCTCGACGAAGAGCAGATCCCCGCTTCAGTGGATGAAGTGGAGTACGTCTCCTGGCGCGGTCAGTGTCGCGAGGCCGTTCTGTGGTTCGGATCAGCGGCGACGGCGCGACGACGGGCGACGGTCATCGATGGCGGCGATCTGCGCTGGGACGAAGCGGCACCCCCCAGTGCTGAAGTCGGCCCCCCGGAAGCCTACCTCTACGACCCGGATCCGGCGGTCGTACGCTCCCACCTGGTGGGCCTGCTGGCGCGCCAGCTCAGTGCCACGCTCGTCACCGATCAGGTCGCCTATCTGACTTCGGCAACCGAACAGGCCACGCCCTTTGCTCGCTGCTTCCGCGTACTGGCTCAGGTGACCTTCGGCCTCCGACGGCTGCGGCAACGGCTCGACGCCGAAGGCTGGCACGTGGGCGAGATCCTGCGGCGGCGCTTCCCCGTCGATCCACCCGCCCTCAGGCGCGATCTGCGTGGCGCGGGTGAAACTGGCTCTCAGGTCGTCTCCCTCGTGTGTACGCGGGTCAGCGAACGGCCGGTCGTGTTCATTTGCGATCCTCGTTGACATTGGGGACTTTCCTCAGTGGCAGGTGCGCCAGAAGGTCTCCCCCTTGCTCGAATTGAGCTACAGATGAGAACCAAACTCCTAGTCGGCTCCGCCATCGTCGCTCTCGGTGTCATCGCCTTGATGATTCTGGGGGTGCGGCAATCGTCCTCCAGACACGTGACCCTCGATGTCATGGTAGAGCTGCCAGCCGCAGAGATCTCCGGTCGCCGCATCCAACTGGCTGGATGCACCGTCGTTCCCGGCACGATCGAGTGGGACGAATACCGCCATCGCCCCGTCTTTCAGATCACCGACGGTACCCGTCACATGCAGGTACGTTATACGGGCAACGCCGTGCTTCCCGATACCTTCCAGGATCGGGCCCAGCTGGTGATGGAAGGACGCTTCCTGCCGGACCAGGATCGCTTCGAAGCCGAAGTCGTGATGGCCAAGTGTCCGTCGAAATACGAAGGTCAGAATTACGACGACCATCGCTCAGCCCAGGCTGTAGAGACCGTGACGGGGAGCTGAGCCCGTACCGTGGTCGACATCGGCTACTTCGCTCTGTGCCTGGCCCTGGCTGCCGGCGGGTACTCGGTCTTTGCCTCCCTGCTCGGCGTCCACCGCCACCATGAGGGCCTGATCCGTTCCGGCGAGAATGCGGCGCTGGCGGTGTGTGCGTTGTTCACGGTGTCGGCTCTCGGTCTCTGGTATGCGATCTTCACCAAGGACTTTCAGGTGCAGTACGTGGCCGAGAACACGAGCCTGGCCATGCCGGCGCACTACGTGCTCGCTTCTCTTTGGGGTGGTCAGAACGGCTCGATTCTGTTCTGGGGCTGGGTGCTGTCGCTCTTCACCGGTGCCACCGTTCTGCTGAACCGGCACCGCTACCGTTCGCTGATGCCGTACGCCGTGGCCGTGCTGGCCGGCTCCTGTTTCTTCTTCGCCGTGCTCAACGTCTTCGCTGCCGACCCGTTTGTGCGACTATCCTTCACGCCGCAGGATGGCAGCGGCCTGAATCCGATCCTGCAGCATCCCTACATGGCCATCCATCCGCCGCTGCTCTACGCCGGCATGATCGGCATGACAGTGCCCTATGCCTTCGGCATCGCCGCCCTCGCCGCCCGGCAGCTCGACAACACGTGGCTGCGAGCCATGCGCCGCTGGCTGCTGATACCCTGGACGTTTCTGGGTGCCGGTCTGTTGCTGGGAGGAAAATGGGCCTATGTCGAACTGGGCTGGGGAGGATACTGGGGCTGGGATCCGGTGGAAAACGCCTCCCTCATGCCCTGGCTGGCAGCCACCGCCTTGCTGCACTCGGTGATGATTCAGGAACGCAAGGGCATGCTGAAGGTGTGGAATATGGTCTTGCTGTTTTTCACCTTCGGCATGACGATCTTCGGTACTTTCCTGACCAGATCCGGCATCGTCTCGTCCGTACACGCCTTCGCTCAATCAAGCGTGGGGGACTACTTCGTCGTCTATCTGATCCTCATCGTCCTCGGCTCGTCGCTGCTGCTGCTGCGCCGACTGCCGGATCTGAAGGCGGAGAATCACCTGGAATCTTTCGCCTCCCGCGAAAGCGCCTTCCTGCTCAACAACTGGATACTGCTGGCCCTGCTGTTCGCGGTTCTATGGGGAACGCTGTTCCCAGTCTTCTCCGAGGCCTTTACCGGCGAAAAGATCACCGTGGGGGCGCCCTTCTTCAATCAGGTCAGCATCCCTATGGGGCTGGTTCTGTTGTTCCTCACCGGGGCCGGCCCGCTGTTTGCCTGGCGCCGTACGTCGCGGGAAGGCTTCCGGCGCAACTTCGGCGTCCCCGCACTCTGGGCAGCGATCTCGCTGATGGCCGTCGCTGCGGCTGGCGTGCGTGACATCTACGCCCTCATGTCATTGAGTCTTTGCGGCTTCGTCGGCGGATCCGTGGTCCTCGAGTTCTGGCGAGGTATTGCCGCGCGACGGCGGACCACGGACGAATCGGCCCTCGTGGCGTGCTACACACTGCTGGCCAAAAGCCGTCGAAGATACGGTGGCTACCTTGTCCATGTGGCCATGGTCCTGCTCTTCGTGGGCTTTACGGGCAACGCCTTTTCCACGGACCGCGAAGTTGTTCTCCACCGCGGGCAGTCAGCGACCATCGGCGACTACACGATCACCTTTGAAACGCTGGCTGTTGGCGACGACGACACCAAGGCCGTGTCTGCTGCCGCCCTGGCTCTGGAACACGAGGGTCGCTTCCTGGCAACCCTGGTTCCCGAGCGGCATTTCTATAAGCGGGCAGAGCAGAATACGACCGAGGTCTCCATCTATTCGCGCTGGTTCGAGGATTTCTACCTCATCTTCGTCGGCTCGGCCGATGATGACGGATCTGCCAAGTTCCAGATCTACATCAACCCGTTGGTCGGTTGTGTGTGGTGGGGGTCGGTGTTATTCGTCCTCAGTTCCCTGTGGACCATGTGGCCCTCGGCCCGGGATCGACGCATGGCGCGCCTCGACCGCGAGTCGTCGCCGGCCGAGTCCTGGGATACACCGCTCTCAGGGGCCACTTCGTGATGCGCTGCAGCGCCCTGCTCGTCGCCGGCCTGCTGCTGGTGGTGGTACCCGGCGACGCGGCGCCGACGCCGGAACAGGTCAAGGATGTCGCTGCCGACCTGGTCTGTCTCTGTGGCACGTGCAATCGTGAGTCCCTGTCCACCTGTCTATGCGGCTTCGCCACCTCCGAGCGGGATGCCATCGGTGAAATGCTCGAAGGGGGCCAGACGCGACAACAGATCGTCGACAGCTACGTGGGCCGCTTCGGACCGATGGGACTGGCCAACCCCCCGGAAGGCTATGATCTGGTCTGGGTGGTGCCCTTTGTCATGCTCGGGGCCGGCGTGCTCGGTGTCCGGCAGGTACTGGTCTACTGGCGTGGTGAGCGGCCGGCGACGACGACGCCAGGCGGCGAGGGAACGGTGAAGACCAGCAGCTTCGACGACAGGTTGCGGCGCGACCTCGAAGAGTTCGAAGCCTGACGATGTCAGTCCTGACCACTATCGCCTGCATGGCTCTGGTCTGTCTGTTCGCCGCCGCCGCCATTCACCCGATTCTGACGCGGCGGCACGTCTGGCGACGCGCCACCGGATCACGTCGGCTGCGGCTGGAGTTGACGGAGCGCAAGGAGCAGCTCTACGCCTCCATCAAGGAACTGGAGTTCGATCACTCGCTGGGCAAGATGTCGCCAGAGGACCTCGAAGTGGTTCGCCAGGACCTGGAAGCAGAAGCCGTCGAGGTGTTGCGCCACCTCGATCGACTCGAAGACAGCGGCGACGCAACAGACGATCTCGAGGCGCGCATCGAAACCGAAGTGGCGGCTCGCCGCGGTCGCGGCGACGAACCCCGGAAACAGGGATTCTGTCACGGCTGTGGCGAACCGCGCCGTCCCGACCATCACTTCTGTCCACATTGTGGTCAGTCCTTCACGCCATGAGTCTGCTGTGGCGCCTAGCCACTACCATCATGCTGGCCTGCCTGCCGTTGGCTGCCGATACCGTGTCCGGCTACGTCCTCGACACGCAAACCGAACAGCGGCTGGTTGGTATTGAGGTGGCCTTTCTCGGCGGCGGCGAGGAAGGTCTGACGGAGATGGTTCGCCGCCGGACGGACGAAGAGGGAGCCTTCTCCTTCTCCGGGCCCTTCCTCACGCCGGGTACCACCTTCGTCCTGGTAGCCCACCACGAGGGCCTGGAGTACGACACCGAGCCGTTGCAGGTGGGGATGCAGGATCAGGTGATCATCGAGGTCTTCGACGGCACCGAGGACGACGGCCAGATCCGTCTGGACGGACATCACCTCTTCCTCGCCATCACCAAAGCGGGAGTCGATGTGGCCCAGCTCGTGCATATCGACAACGATGGTGCCTCGACCTACATCGGACGTGCCTTCGGTGACGAACGGCGGGTGTTCCAGATGCAGGTCCCCGCTGGCAGTCTGGCTCCACAGGGCCATTCCGGACAGGTGTTGCGCGCCGGGCCAACACGGCTGTTCACCACCACACCATTGCCCCCCGGACGGTCGCAGATAGCCTTCACGATTCAGCTTCGCGGCGACGACTTCGACGGGTCCTACGAACACGAAGTGCTCTATCCCACCAGCCGTCTCGAGGTATTCGTGCAACCAACCGACATCGAGTTGCCAGCCAGCCAGTTTGAGGATCATGGTGAGATCCACCTGCACGACCAGGGCTACCGACATTACCGGATGCGGGACCTGGATCGCGGTCGTACGGTGGCGATCCCACTGCCCTATTCACAGCCCCTGCGCTGGTCTCTGAAGTGGGCGATGCTCGTCCTCGTTCCGGCCTTGCTGGCAGCAGCGGTGGCCCTGACCCGACCCGCCGCTGCGGCGCCGCCGGCAGGGGCGACCAGATCCCAGTGCGAGCAGTTGATCGCCCAGCTGGCCGACATTGACGACCGGCTCGACACGGCCGATGAGCGTGGGGCCTTCACCTTGCAGCAACAGCGTCAGCAGCTGAAGAAGCAGGTCACCCTCCTCTATCGACAGCTCGACGACACCACGGGCTGAAACACGCGGAGCAACCTGCCTTGGACCTGTGCGTGGAAGGGGTGCACAAGCGCTACGGCCCGGCCGTAGCCCTGGCCGGCGTCGACCTGACCGCCGGCGCCGGTACCCATCTGCTGCTGGCGGGCGCCAACGGTGCCGGCAAGACGACTCTTCTGCGGTTGCTGGCGGGTCTCACCGGTCCGACCGAGGGACACGTGACGATCGATGGTGAAGACCCCCGTCGGTCCACGAGTCGGCGGCAGCTTCTGGGTCTGCTGTCGCATCAGACATTGCTCTACGATGATCTCACCGCGGCGGAGAACCTGCGTTTCTTTGCCGGCCTCTACGGATTGCCCGCAGACACTGTCATCGCGGCGCTGGCCAGTGTCGAACTCGGAGAGTATGCCCAGGCTCGTGTCGGTGGTTTCTCGCGAGGCATGAAGCAGCGGCTCGCCCTGGCGCGGGCGACGCTGCATGCGCCGCGAGTGTTGCTGCTCGACGAGCCCTTTACCGGACTCGATCGGAGTTCGGCCCGGGCCCTGTCCTGCCGCCTCCTGGAGCGCACCGGCGAGGCCGGCGTTTCTTCGGTGCTGGTAACGCACAACGTCGAGGAGGCGACCCACTTCGTGAACCGCGTCGTCGTGTTGCGCGGCGGGCGGATCGTCTGTGATGAGCCATGGGCGGATGGTGACGGCTCTGAGCTGCAGGCACTGTGCGACCACCACCAGGAGACCGAGACCCCATGAAGGCCCTGCCGGGAACCTGGGGCCACGTGAAGCTCCTGCTGCGCAAGGACCTGGTTTCCGAATGGCGCACCAAGGAACGCTTGAGTCCGATGGTGTTCTTCGTCCTTCTCGTCCTGCTGGTCTACAACTTCGGCTTCGAGCTGGGCGGTGCCGCGCTGTGGGAGATCGGCCCCGGCGTGCTCTGGTCTTCCTTTGTCTTTGCCAGCCTCTTCGGATTGCAGCGCACCTTTGCCGCCGAGAGTACCAACGACTGCCTCGACGCGATCCTGGTGGCCCCCGTCGAGCGGGGCGCCCTGTATCTTGCCAAGATGCTGGGCAACGTGCTGTTCCTTCTCGCTGTACAGCTGCTGACCCTGCCTCTTTTCGGGCTCTTCTTCAACCTCACGCCCGGTCTCTATCTATTGCCCTTGCTGCCGGTCTTTGCTCTCGGCTCAGCGAGCGTGGCCTCCGTGGGAACCCTGTTTGCGGCCATGGCCGGCCATTCGCGCCTGCGCGAGTTCCTGCTGCCTCTGCTCGTACTCCCCGTGCTGATTCCCGCGTTGATCTCCTGCGTTGCCGCCACGGGAGTGATTCTGGCGGCCCGGATCCCCGGGCACAGTCCCGCCATGTGGCCGCCGGAATTGACCGTGCACGTCGGTATGCTTGGATTGTTCGCCGTGGTCTTCACGACACTGGCCTGGATGTTGTTCGACTTCGTCATCGAGGAATAAGGCGTGATATCGCTCCCCGCAGCACTGGCTTCCCTGTCCATGCTCATCGCCATCGGTGCCGTGTTTCTCTACGCCCCCGCGGACACTCCGCCACAGATGGGCAGTACCTGGCCGTACGTGCAGCGCATCTTCTACTTCCACGTATCTGCCGCGCTGTCGGCAGGCATATCTTACGTGCTGGTGTTCGTCGGCAGCGTTCAGTATCTGCGCACGCGCGCCGACCGCTGGGACCGCTTCGCCGGGATCAGCGCCGAGCTTGGCGTTCTGTTCTCTGCCTTCGTGCTCTTCAGTGGTCCGATCTGGGCCCGGCCGATCTGGGGCGTTTTCTGGCGCTGGGAGCCGCGGCTGACGACGATGCTGATCACCTTCACCATCTATGTGGCCTACCTGATGGTCCGCTCCTACGGAGAGCCGGGTGAACGAACACAACGTTTCGCCGCCGTTGTCGGCGTCATCGCCTTCGTCAACGTGCCGTTGGTGCATTATTCGATCAACATGTGGGCCGCCGACCAGCAGCAGCACCCGGTGCAGGTCGAACTCGACCCGGCCATGCAGCAGACGAAGCTGATCTGTTACTTCGCCTTCGCCTGTCTGTACTTTCTGTTATTCCGCCTGCGGCTTCAGCAGGAACGCCAGGCGGCGAGACTTCAGGTACTGCAGTAGGCATCACACGCCTAAGGGGAGTACTCTCAGTGGAAACCGGACTGACCTATCTGGCCATCGCCTACGGCGGATTCTTCGCCCTGCTCGCCGGCTACGTGTTCCGTATCGCCCGCCGCAACGACGAACTGCAGGCATCGGTGGAGGCGCTCGAAGTACGTGCCGCGGCTTCGACCCGCGACGGGAGCTGACCTGTTGTCACGGTTTCGAGCGTCGCTATATTCACACCTCCTTTCGCAAACAGGGATGTCGCAGACCGATGGTTGAAATGGAAGTTCACCGGGTTCAGGTATCCTCCAGGGCCTATCACCGGGTTGTTCTGCACGCCAAGGAGGGCGAGGCGAATCTGCACATCGTCATCGGTCCGACCGAAGCGCGCGCCATCTCCATGGCACACCGTGGTCAGAAGCCCTCCCGGCCTCTCAGCTACGATATGGCCCACGCGCTGCTGGACGAAGCGGGTGCCCGTATCGAGCAAGTGGCGATCATCGACCTGCAGGACGGCATCTACTACGCTGAAATCCGTCTGCTGGATGAGGACGGGCGCAAGCGGGTCGTCGATTCTCGTCCCAGTGATGCCATCGCCCTTGCGCTGCGCAGTGATGCGCCGATCTTTGCCGATGAGTCCGTGTTGGAGGACGAAGAAGAGGACTGGGACGAGGAGCTCGAATTGGCCACCGATCTGTCCGGGCCCAGTGTCGACGAGGAGCTCGAATTGGCCACCGATCTGTCCGGGCCCAGTGTCGACGAGGAACCACCGGCCGGCGCAGTGACCCTTGACGAACTGCTGGCTGAGTCCGAGCATCCCGTGACGGAGCGTGAGGAACTCGAGAAGCGACTGCAGCAAGCTGTGGCCGAAGAGGCATATGAGGAGGCGGCGCGTCTGCGTGACCGCCTCTCCCAGATGGCGAAAGACTGACAACCAGGACGATGTCCCGACTGCCATGACCGAGAACCGCAGCACATCGCGCAAGCGCCGAGCCCTGGTGGAGATGACAGTGGTGAAGGCGAGTCCCTACCTGCGAGCTGAGAAACCACTGATGTGGTTGTGCGAAAAGGACGCAGACGAACCGCGTCTGCTGCCGATTGCGGTGGGTGAATTCGAAGCGGCAGCGATCCAGATGCAACTCAGTGGCGAACGGCCTCTACGACCTATTTCCTACGACCTGTTCGCGGCGTTCCTCGATGAACTGTCGGTGCCCGTCCGCAGGGTCGTCATCCACTCCGTCGAGGGCCAGGTATTCCACGCCGCTGCCGTCGTCGAGCGGCAGGGCCGGCTGCGCGAGATCGACTGTCGGCCATCCGACGCTGTCGCCCTGGCGTTGCGTACCGACGCCTCCATCTTCATCAGTGGTGAACTGCTCGACATGGCCAGCATTTCCAGCGCCCCGGACTGCGCCGATCTGGACCGGACCATCAGTCGCTTCTACGAACTGGAGCCGCAGATTCTCGGTGATACGGCCGCTGAGGATGCCGCCCGCGCCGCGGCCCTGGAGGCTGACGACGCTCCGGCCACTCCCGTTGTGGAGGACGCGCCGCGCGACCACCTCTCCGACCTGCAGCACAAGCTGGAACAGGCCGTCATCTGCGAGGAGTACGAGGAAGCGGCCATGCTGCGCGACGAAATCGAGCGCGTCAAGAGCGCCCAGACCTGATCCGGCGGCTGAACGTGCCGACTGGTCGCCATCCCGCGGGGCTCCTTCTGGCTCTGCTGCTGCTGTCCTGCGCCGGCGAAGATCTCCGTTTTTCCACCCCTGCCACAACGTTCCGCACCTACCGTGAGGCGCTGACCCGCGGCGACGCCGAAACGTCCTGGCTGTGTCTGAGCAGCGGCTACCGTCAACTCGAATTCGAGGGCAATGCGGACCGCTGGGCGGCTCACATCGAAGGCCCGAGTGTGAGCCGGGAGGTAGACCGCCTCGAAATCGGTCAGGAGACGGAGATCAACGATCGTCTCGCCTTTCTCCAGTTTGATCCTTCCACCGTCGGACCCGGGCGCGCCCCGTTCTACTACTTTCTGTACGAGGCAGAAGGCTGGAGGATTACTACCCATCTGGACAGCCTGTTCCGGGTGGAGTTGGAAGCCGCCATCGAGCGTGACGAATTCAGCCTGCCCCGCCTCCGCCGGTGACCGCGCTGGAGGTTCTGGCGAATCTTCCGATACTACTACTATGAACAACTTGGCACAACGACTGCTGGGCCCTCTTTGTGTCCTGCTGGCTCTGACCCTGGGCGGTTGCGCCCTGCGGACGATTCCACCGATCCGCTACCTTCCCCTGTTCGGCAAGGAGAAGGAGGTGACCACGACACAAGTCCTGGTCCGGGCACTTCCTCGGCAAAGACATAGCGATTCGGGTGCTCGCTTCCTTCCTCGACAGCCGTCCGCAGCGACACGCCGTGCAGGCCTTCGCCATCGGCGCCGGCCATGTCGAGGATGTACTGCACAACATCCATGTGTGACACCAGATCCTCGCGCCGGAACTGCGGTGTCACGCCCGGCGCCTTCACCATCAGCGGCACGCGCACGATCGTGTCGTAGAGCTCTCCCTTGTAGATCAGGTCGTGGTCGAAGAGGTGGTCGCCGTGGTCTGAGGTGAAGATGACGACGGCGGCGTCGTAGAGTCCCTTCTCTTTCAACTTGTCCACCAGTTGGCCGATCTTCTCGTCGATCATCGTCACGCTGGCGTAGTAGTGCTTGCGCATGCGGCGGATTCGCTCCGGCGTCGCCCGGCTGGGCTTGATCACCGTCGCCCCGTGGGCTGCCTCCAGCCGACGGTGCTGGGCGAACAGCTCATCCGGGATCCCCGCCCGCTCCTCTGCCGTGACCTGCGGCATGGGGATATCGTCGTCGTCATAGAGATCGAGGAAGCGCTGCGGCGGGTCGTAGAGGTCGTGGGGGCTCAGGAAGCCGAGGTGCAGGTAGAGGGGGGCGCGCCCGTCCCAGGCGTCGAGCCACTCCAGGGCGCGGTCAGCCATGTAGATGTCCGGGTGCAGCTCATCCGGGAGGGGCCAGACGATGGCCGCCAGGTTGTCGTAGAAGTCAGGGTCCGTGTCGTGCAGGTCGAAGGGTGGCTCGTAGCCGGCGGCGCGTACGGCGCGGATCCAGTCGCAATCCTGACCGCGAATCTTCAGGGCACACTTGTTGTCGTGTTCAGCCAGGTGTTCGTGAAAGCCGGTGGGCGGCAGATGCGTCTTGCCGATGCTGACGCAGTGATAGCCTCTCTCGGCCAGCCGCGGCAGCCAGTGCAGGCAGCCCGACGCCGGCTGGAAGCCGTAGATCCCGGTGTTGTGGGGAAACAGGCCCGTGTAGAAGGCGGCACGACTGGAGACACAGGTCGCCGCCGGGGCGAAGGCCCTGTCGAAGACGACGCTGTCGCCGAACAGGCTGTCCAGATTCGGGGTCCGCATCCACTCGGCGCCGCCAGCGCGCACCGTGTCCGCCCGCTGCTGCTCGGCGCTGATGAAGATGATATTGGGGTGCTCGCTGGACATGCAGGTCCCTCCTGGGTGGATTGTACGACAGGTCAGGTCAGCCCTTCAGGGCACCTACGGTGATACCTTTCGTCAGGTGCTGCTGCAGCACCGAATAAACCAGCAGCGTGGGCATCATCATCAGTACCAGGCCGGCGAAGGCCATGCCCCAGTCGGAGCGGTACTGGCTGACGATGGTGATGTTCGCCAGCCCCAGAGGCAGCGTGCGCAGCGCCTCGGAGCCCTCGCCAGACAGAAACATGAAGGCCATGAAGAACTCGTTCCACGTTCCGAGGAAGGAGAAGATCCCCACCGTGATCAGTCCCGGCCGCGCCAGGGGCAGCATCACCGACCAGAAGGCGCGCAGCTCGCCGCAGCCGTCGATCAGGGCCGACTCGTGCAGGCTGGAGGGCAGGGATTTGAAGAATCCCGTGAGGATGAAAATGGCGAAGGGCATGCCGAAGGCGACGTAGGCGATGAGCAGACCGAGGCGCGAATTGAGCAGCCCGATCTGTTTCATCTGGAAAAACAGCGGCACGATCGCCAGCTGCAGGGGGATCATCAGGCCAGCGAGGAAGTAGAAGAACAGTGGCCGCGCCCCGGGAAAGCGAAACCGCGACAACGCGTACGCCGCCATGGCCGCCACGAACACCGACAACGTGACCGTGGTGACGGTGAGGACGATGCTGTTGAAGAAGTAGTCGCCGAAATGACCCTTGGTCCAGGCGTTGGCGAAATTCATCCACTGAAGGTCACCCAGGTCCGGCAGACTGAAGGGGTCGAGAAAGATGTCACGATCGGTCTTCAGCGACGTGTACAGCAGCCAGGTCATCGGGAACACGACCACACAGGTATACAGGATCAGGATGCAGTAGATCAGCAAGACCATGTTAGAACTCGACGGTTTCGCGGCGCATCAGCCGCAGGGTCACCGTGGTCCCGAAGAACACGATCAGGAACAGGATCACGGCGATCGCCGTGGCCTCGCCCACGTGAAACTCCTTGAACATGGCCTGCACCATGCGCGTACCGATCACGTGGTTCTCCGTGACCGGCCTCTGGTTCGTCAACAGCCAGATCACTTCGAAGGCCTTCATGCCGCCGATGATCATGAACACGATGGAGATGGACAGCACCTCCCAGATCAGCGGCAGAGTGATCGTCCAGAACTGCAGCCAAGGCGAGGCGCCGTCGATGTCGGCTGCCTCGTACACGGTCTGGGGAATGCTCTCCATGGCGGCCAGGAACAGGATCATGTTGAACCCCGCGGCGGCCCAGATCGACATCGGCACCAGGGCCCAGTAGAGGTTCTGCTGGGCCAGCCAGGCATAGCTCTCAAAGCCATCGAGTCCGAGGCTTGTCAGGATGGCGTTGACCGGTCCCCCTTGCGGGTGGTAGAGGTGCATCCACAACAGCGAGGCGGCGACCTGTCCCAGGATGTTGGGAAAAAAGAACACGATCCGGAACAGACGCGATCCCCATAGCTTGCGGCTGATGCACACCGCCAGGAACAGGGCCAGGGGGAGCACGAAGCAGGGGATCACGAGCATGATGAACAGGTTGTTGCCGAGGGCGATCCAGAAGCCATCGCTCTCGAACAGCAGCCGCCGAAAATTGAGCAACCCGACCCACGTCATCTCCGTCAGGCCGTCCCAGCGGTGCAGCGCCCAAGAGAACGACTTGAGGCTGGGGATGATGACGATCATCGTGTAGAACACGGCCGCCGGGCCGACGAAAAACGCCACCCCCGCCCAGCTGAGGCGAACCCGCCCTTCGGATGAGATCGCGGCCGCTTTCTCCCGTCGCTTCTGCGCCCTGAGATGCAGCGTCGACCACACCCAGTAGGCCATGGCGGCAGCCAGCAGTCCGAGCAAGAATGTCGGCTTCCACACGTGCCGTACCGTCACCACATCCGGGTTCTCGGTGCGCGACCGCACCACCTGGGCCGCCCCCTCCAGGAAGTCAGCCACTTGCTGCGGCGTCGACGCGCCGCTGAGCAGCTGGAAGCGTGCGTCCTCGAGAAACTGGTCGAACTGCGGATACCCCTCGCCTGGGGCCTGGCCGAAGGTCGTCGTCGCCCCCTGCACGATCCGCATCAGCTCGTGCATGTCCTCGGTGAGGTTGCCCTCCATCGCCCCGCGCACGGCGACGACGATGTCGCGCATGCGCGCGAACTCACCGGCCATCCTGGCTGAGGTCATGAAGCGGAGAAAATCGACCCCCTGCTCCGGATGACGGCTGCCTTTTAGCACGAAGAAATATCCCGCCGAGGTGTACAGCGCCTTGGGGTCGGCCACGCCTGCGGGTGTGATGGGGAGGGGAAAGGTGCCCAGTCTGAAGCCGTCTGGGATTTTCCCCTGCATCTCGCTCTTCAGCCAGGAGCCGCACAGGATCATCGCCGTATGGCCGAGGAAAAACTCCATCTGCGCCTCGGTGTGGCTCATCCCCGCGGCGCCGGGCTGGAAGTAGTTGGAGCTCGTTCGCTGCACCAGCTCGAGGGCCTGCACAAACTCCAGATTGTCAAAGCTGCCGGGCACCAGGAACTTCTGCTCATAGAACCGCTCCCGACCGACAAGGTGGTAGTAGGCGTTGTCGGTCAGGCCCTGGGAGTAATTGGGGTACCGACCCTGAAAAGCCAGCGGCCAGATACCCTCCCCCCTGATTTGTTCGCACAGGGCGAGGAACTCGTCCCAGGTACGCGGCTTCATCCAGCCGCGATCCTCGAACATGTTGCGGTTGTACCACACGGCGTGGGCCGCGTACTGCAGTGCGATGCCGTAGGTCTTGCCATCCTGGGTGTAGCGGTCGAGGCTGCCGGGCAGGAAGGTCTCGCGCCAGGTTGTCTCCCCCGTCCAGCTCGGGCCGTCCAGGTACTCATCGAGAGCCAGGACTTCGCCGCTGCGTATCAGGATCCAGTAGTTGAGGTCCGCATTCGTGACCTCGGGATAGGTGCCCTCGAGGATGCGGACCCGGATCTTGTCGGCAATTCGGGGGTCGCCGTAGATGTCGACATCCACATCGGGCCGCGTCGCCTCGTAGGCCTCGCCGACGTGGAAGTAGAAGTCGAGTCCTGAGCCGCCTTCGAAGACAGGCACCTCAATCGTGACGGGCGGCTCATCGGCGTGTGCAGGGGCCTCGGCGCCGGCACTGAGGGCGCCGAGCAACAGCGCCATCCCGAACCCACGCAAAGACTCTGTAAGACGTACGTAGGCGCTCAATCCCCGCTCTCGGTGTAGTTGGCGATCCACGCCGGGGGCTCCTGCCGCGGATCGATGATGTCCGGATCGGTGAGCCGCAGTCTTTGTTTGCGCTCGTTCAGGTCGTTCCACACCGCCCACACGGGTAGGCCCGGGATTTCCCAGTCTGCCATGACGAGCTCATCCATCTGGCGGATGCGCGTCGCGTATTGCGGATACCATGCCAGGTTTACCGATTCCAGAGGATCGTTGTCCAGATCGTAGAGCTCGCAGACGTCTTCTTCGGTATGGATGTACTTGAAACGCTTGTCACGCACCATGCGACATGGATCGAGACTGTGGTAGTACTCGGAGAACACGTGCTCTTGCACTTCCCTCCCATGGAAGGTCGGTTCCAAGTCCTTGCCCTCCACGACCTCGGGGACTGCCGTCCCGGTCATGGCCAGAACCGTCGGCAGGATGTCGATGTTGCTGACCAGTGCCTCGGAACGTTCTCCTTCGGGCACGACACCCGGTTGGGAGAAGATCAGCGGAATCCGCACAGCATCCTCAAAGAAGGTGTGTTTCTCGCAGATGCCGTTTCTGTAGAGCATCTCCCCGTGATCGGAGGCGTAGACGATGAGGGTGTTCTCACGGAGTCCCGCCGCGTCGATGGCGTCGACCAGTCTGCCGATGCAGTGATCGGTGTAGGACACGAACCCGAAGTAGGCGGCGATTGATTTGCGGATCATCTCCTCGGGCAGATTCCACAGCTCGTAGTAGTTGACGCGCTCCACGACCCGGCGGGGCCGGTCCGTGAAGTGCACGAGGTAATTGGGCAGCTCGCCGATATCGTCGGGGTCGTACAGCTCATGAAAACGCGGCGGCGCACACCAGGGCGGATGGGGGGCACGGAACCCGGCGTAAGCGAAGAACGGACGTGTGCGGTCGCTCTGCTCGATGAACTTCAGGCAATCGTCGACGACGAGGGTGTCGAACATCTTCTCTTCGCCATGGGGGAAAGGATCGCCTTCGACATTTCGGTAGCTGTGCTCCCACATCTCCGAGATGATGTGATGATTGTTGTAGCGTCGCTGGACGACGTCACCGACGAGGTCGCCGTATGAACCTGGGCTGACCCCGTAGTTGGCAAACCCGAGCTCGCCGAAGGGGTCGTCGCCGTCCACGTGCTGGTCGGCATGCATGAAACCGGCGCCGAAGCTGTCGTATCCGTCCCGCCTCATGCAGTCGACCAGGGAGGGTACGGCGGGATCGATGCACTTGCGGTAGGCATTACCCGAACGGTGGCGCAAGTTGTTGTGCGTCACGACGCCATTGGTGTGGGGTTGCGTGCCTGTGATCCAGGCCACGCGCGAGGGGCCGCACAGAGGCGAAGCGCAGAAGGCGTTGTCGTAGGTGAGACCGCGCTGTGCCAGACGGTCCATGTTGGGCGTGTGCACGATGTCGTGACCGTAGCAGCCGGCCACGGCCTTGCTGTGCTGGTCGGACATGATGAACAGGACGTTGGGCCGGTCATCTGCCATCGATTCACTTCCCCTCCCGTGTGAGCCCGTATAAAAGAAAAACAGGGGTAGAAGCCTACCCCTGTCCTTCCTTAGCGGTTCACTGTGAAACCGCGATGTAGTGCGGACTCTTCTTACCGAGCCACAGCCGCCTTGATCCGTGCCCAGGATGCATCCTCTACGGCGGTGGCGCCATCGGCCCCCACCAGGCGGGCGTCTACGAAGCGCTCGGCGAAGCGGAAGGTCGCTGCCTGACCGGAGAGTGTGTGGTAGGCCTGGTAGTCCAGCGGTGCCGTGTCGTAGTCTGGCATCGCGATCTGCAGACCGATAACCTTGCCCGGCGTCAGCGGCGAAACCTGGCTGTCGTCCTCGGAAAGGACGAGATCATCGAAGGGAGTGACGTAGAACTCCAGGATCGACCGGGTGGGGTTCGTGCCGGTCGATCTGCCGAAAGCACTGAGGTAAGGCAATTCGTTGGCCCAGGCAGCGCCGCCGGGATAACCGCCCCAGCGCTCGTCCGGTACGTCGTAGGTAAAGTTGTACTTCTGGGCCTGAGCGTTGAAGTGACGCTTCTTGTCTTCGTCCGACAGGTCTTCGTTGTTGCGGTTGTACGAACCGCCCGAGTGGTCCCCGTCCACCATGAACTCCATCGAATCCTGCTGCCACGTCGAGCCGGGATTGCCGCCGGCGTATTCGTTGATATAGACGTTGTCCAACCTGTCGACGGCGCCGTACAGGTGATTGCCCGTCTGGTTCCAGGCCACCCAGATGCGGTAATCGAGATCCGCCGGATCGTACTGCGCACCGGCACCCACCGTCGGGTCCTGGAAGAAATCTGTGGCGATCAGAGACGGAGGTCCCACCACATCTTCCCAGTCGTCGATGCTGCCGTCGAACGCGATATCGGGCAAGTCGGCGTCGGCAATCTCGAAGATGAGGTATACCTTTTCGCCGATGTGGGCGCTCGCACCGGTGGCGAACCCTAGAAACAGAGCAAGCACTGAAAAGCGAATGAGAAATCGCATGAAATCCTGCCTGGTTTTGGGGAAGATGACGGTGGCTAGGGATAGAGGGAAAGGAACTAGGACGGACATCACGCGATTAAAGCAAATCGCCTCTCCGAAGTCAAGAAAAAGTTCCCCGGCGGGCCCGTCCGGCGTATTTTGTGGGCTGGTGCGCGGCGCCAGAGCCAATCTGACTCGCACGTGCCAAAACGGGTCACAAAGAGACCTCTCTCCGACTTCTTCTGGGGAACCTACGGTACCGATGCCAGGACAGTCTTCGATGGGTGCGATGGGCAGGAGAGGGTTGCCGATGCTTCTGGTCCTGCTGCTGGCGGTGTCTTCCGGCTCGGCCGAGGTCAAACGGTGGCGTGTCGGCGATGCGGCACACCCCTGGAATCTCGCGCCGGTCACCGGCCGGCTCGATTGGGGTCGGGGGTGGTCGGTCGAGATTCTCGCCGACGACGACGGCGACGGGCTCATCGACGAGGATGGCGTCGAGCTGATCGACAACGACGGCGACGCCCTGATCAATGAAGACGGGCCCGACGCCCAGATCGACAACGATGGCGACGGGACCTTCAGCGAGGATCCGCTCAACGGACTGGACGATGACGGCGATGGACTCGTTGACGAGGACCCGGAGGAAGCCGTCGACAACGACGATGATGGGCTCGTCAATGAGGACTTTTCCGATCCCCAGGTGGATGACGACGGAGATGGCCTGCTCAACGAAGACGGGACGATGACCGATGGGGACGACGACTACGACGGCCTGAGCAACGAGGACCCACCCGACGGGATCGACAACGACGGGGACGGACTCCTCGACGAGGACGGACCACGACTGTTGGACGATCCGGCGCGTCAGATCACCACGTGGCTGCGGCCGATCAGGTTGAACAGCACGCGCAATCTGGCCACCCTGATCAACGAGCGATACCTGGCGGGGGAGTTCGGGGGCATCGTCGAAGACAGAGATCCCTTGAGCCCCTTCATGCTGGTCCCCAGTGTATTCGGCTTTCGCAACGAGCCCGCCGATCCGTTCTCGGCGTCCAATTTCGCAACCAACCTCGACATCGCCCGTGTGGACTACGGGAAGATGGTCGATGGTGACCTCCGTACGGCCTTCGGCTCTACCCGGGGTGGACGTGGAGGCATCGCCGCGTATTTGATGGGCTTCTACTACATCGATCGTGTGGTTTTTCGCCCTCGGCCGACCTTACCCACGGCCACGATTGCCAACTACATCATCCTCTACGGGACTCCCCAGACGATCGACTCGAGAAACGAGGTGCTTCAGGCCTCACGGACGCTTGTACCGCAGGTCAGCGGTCAGGCCAGGCCCGTGGTCAAGGATCTCCGCTTCGATCCGCCGGTCCTGATGGGCAGGATCGACATCAACTCACTGGATCCCACAGGCCTTCGCGTGGAGACGGCGGAGGTTGGTCTCTACGGTGAGGGCTTTCCTCTGGACGCGTCCTTCACGTCCGAGATCATCGACGTGGGCACCCCCGTGCCCCGCATCCGGCGTTACCGTCACCAGTGGGAGCTGTTCGGAGCCTCCGAGCGCGACGAGGTCGATGCTGTATTCGCAGACGTTCCCGGCAATCTGGTCAACTGGGGTAAGGTGCGTTGGCGTGGACGGCGAGTCGGCGACGGAGGCGATGTCCGGATCCAGTTCCGCGCGGGGAGTTCGCCAGACACTCATGTGTACGCCCGAAGTCTGGGACCCGGGATCGAGGATATCCGGGACACGGACAGGCAACCGCTGGACAGCTTTGCCTGGGCAAAGCTCAGGGAAGGACGGATCGACGTGAGGGGTCTGCGATATAATGGGTTAGGTGTCGATCTCGGTGCGGATGACGAAGCTGGCTGGAGCTTCTGGTCGGCTCCTTTCCGATTCGAGGACGGCCTGATCGACGAGATTCTTCCTCCTGAACTGTGGCACACGGCGGGCGTGACTCTGCCTTTGCCCGGCCGTACCCGCTACTTGCAGTTTCGCCTCCTTTTTGACAGTACCCAACAGAGCGCGGTCATGCTCGATTTCCTGGAGTTCGATTTCGACGTGCCTCTGGTCAGTGGCGGCGTGCTGGCGGAGGTGTTTCCGGCAACGGTGCCGCTGGGGGAGGAGGTCTCCTTCCGTTACTTTCTGCGAGCTTTCTTTGACGACGAGGATGCCACCGGCTTCAACCGCCTCGAGATCGAGGTGCCCGACATCGGAACCCGGGTAGATACTCTCCGCTTCGACGGCCAGGACTGGGGCGAGCTCCCCGTCCTGGACAGGTTCACCGGCGACCCGCTGCTGGACGTTGATCCTCGGCGTCTCGCACCACCGGTGGGCCTCACCGATTCCCTTGGACAGTTCGCGCAGACGGTCCTCGTCGATTCCCTGACCGGTTCGACCAAGCTGTTGATCAAGCTGCCACCGATGAACGCAGAGCATTTTCGCTTCGGCGAAAACCTCGAACTCATTTTGAGCGCGAAACTCTTCCGTGGATCAACACAGTTTACCTCCGTCGTGTGGGACGACCGCTCCGCCCAGCGCAGTGATGTCATCCCTCACCCCGTCGAAGGCGGGGACGCGAGTCCGGAGGTTGCCACCGATGCCCTTCTCGTCGTCGTCGACGGAATCGACCGAACCCTCAAGACTCCGCGGGTGAGTCCCAATCCCTTCACACCTAATGGTGATGGCATCAACGACGAAGTGGTCATCGCCTTCGATCTGTTCCTCCTCCTGGGGGAGGCCAGTGTGGTTGTCGACATCCACGATCTGTCCGGCCGTCTCCTTCGCCGTGTACGGCCTGTCTCCCGCGGTGCCGGCGCCGCCGAGGTGAGCTGGGATGGACGCGACGAAGAGGGGATCCTGCTCCCTCCGGGGCTATACCTCTACCTTCTCAGGGTCGGCAGCGACAAGGGCAACGACGAGCGGGTCGGCACCCTCTCCCTGGTCTACTGAGATCTGGTCGGTCCCGTCCAACCCTGGCTCATCTGGCCACCCCGGCCTGGGCCAGGTTGTTCTCGAACCAGCGGGTCTGTGGGGCGTGCCGATCTCGCAGGGAGTCGATAAATCCCTCGAAACGGGACGCCTCCTTGCTCTTGCGCAGTCGGTGACGGATCGGCCGACGGATCTGCTCGTATGGGACGGCCACCAGCTCGATGGGAGCGTCGAGTCGGAACACACTGTACCGATCTTGTACCCGTCGCGGTCCCAGAACCTTGCCCACATCTTCGCGGTTGCTGTCCCCGAAGACATCGCGGTAGGACGACTGGAAGAGGGATTCGATGTGCATGCGCCCGCTGTCGCTGAGGGTGTGTCCTCCCACAGGCGCGAGCTGGCCACGCTTGGAGTAACGCTGGGCGAGGGCCTGGAGACTCTCACCAGCATGGGCTGCGTCAAGGATCTGCTGAGCCTCCTCCTGCGAGTCGACCAGGACCTCGGTCATTCGGATCGGCCCCGGCAAGGAGGTGTACGAGTCGAGGTGCTGCTCGTAGTGGCGCCGCACCTCCTCCTCGTCAACGCTCACCCTCGAGGCGACCTCTGCTTTGTAGAGGTGCTCGAATACCAGCTCCTCCCGTTTCGCTTCCACCCAGGCCAGCACGTCCGCCCCGAGATCCCGGCCCCCTACTCGCGCCTGCAGGAGCAAGAGAGTGTCACGGAGAGCACTCCTGTCCACCGTCAGAAAGACGGCCAGACTATCCTTCGGCTGATGGGTCGTCGCCAGCTGCCTCATCGACTCGAAGAACGTGCCTACCTGCAGCTGGCCACCGCGATAGGAGACCAGGGCGGCCCCCTCCTCCGCCGCCTGCAGGCCCCCCCGCTGCAGGCCGTTGAGCACGGCTTGTGCCTGCTCGCCGTGGTAGCGCACCTCCCAGCGGGTATTGAGCCGGGCCAGAAACTCCAACACCTGCGTCGCCCGTTTTCGCCTGTGGGCCTGAGTGGAGAGAGTTGCTCTCAGCTCCTCAAAGGGCAACCTTCGCTTGTGGAGGATCTTGACGACCTCGAAACCATCGGCCGTCTGGATCGGAGCGCTGACCTCTCCCGTTTGCAGTCGAAAGGCGGCCAGGCGTACAGACGCTGACATGTCCCCCGGATTGAAGAACTGCTCCAGGTTCCCTCCTCGCTCGGCATCGTCTGCCAGCGACCGCACACGCGCCAATGTGGCAAAGTCAGACCCTGCCTGTAGAGCTCGGACGACCTCTTCGGCGTCTGCTTCGGTCGCCAGGAGCATATGGGCGGGAATCACCTGCCATCCCAGGTCGCGGGCTTCGTAGTCCTCTCTCAGCTCTTGCTCTGTGACGTACACCCGGCTGTCGACCGAATCTCTGAGCACGTCCTGGATCAGCTTGTCCCGCAGCTTCTGCGCCAGTTCCTTCTGTACATCGGGTGTGGCTTCCAGTTCTCTCCTCTCGACTTCGATCCCCATGATGTGGCGATCGACGAGACTCTGCAGATGCTTGCGTCGCGCCTGCGCACCGGGGGCGGACGATTTCGCGAACTCCGGCAACGCCTCCTCGAAGCGCTGCAGCGCGGTCAATGAGATCACGTGATCCCCCACCGCCACCAGAGGCGGGTCGTCGTTCAGCGGATCCTGCTGTCCGCATCCGGTCGCGAGCAGGACAGCGGCCAATGCGCCCCTGATCGCGTTCAACGCCATTGTCGTTTCATGGACGGCTAGTGCGCACTCATCTCGATATGGCCGTCTGCATAGATGCGTCCCACGTCGCGCTCGAACTCCGCCGTGACATCGGTGGTTTCGATGGGCTCGTCCTTGTAATCGAAACGCAGGGCGACATCGAGAATGTGAACGGTCACGCGCGAGACATCCGGGGCCAGGGGTTTGAATACGATGTACCCCTCTCTCTCCTGAGCGCTGAAGATGTGCGCGTCGGAAAACATGGTCGATCTGAGCACGTCGATGCGCGACCGCCACTCGTTGAATTCGTTCCCCGGAATCCCCGGCAGGACGCCGCCCTCACCTCCGCCCGCGTAGCGCCGAAAATACACATACAGCTGTTCGAAGCTCAGGGCGTAGTACTGACGCCCGTTCTGCGTCGTGATGTGGATTCGCCTCGGGTCAATATGCACTTTCGGATACTCGTAGTTCTCGACCCGCAGATGAAAAACTGTAAAGCGTTCCGGTGTTTCGCCAGTGCGAAAACTCTTCGAATCACCGAATGTGTAGGGATTGGTGGAATGTGCC
>DASCMS010000128.1:0-19153 GCA_036011085.1 Candidatus Latescibacterota bacterium | reverse complement strand
ACAGACGTCGGGTGCGCTCCGTCAAAAGCGGAGAAAGAGACTCGTATTTCCTTCGGAGCGTTTCGATATCCACGCTCCAAACATGACTCCAACTACATCATGAAGTCTAGTACTTATTTCTCGGAGAGCCCTAAGGGGTGGAAGAACCGGCACTTCCGGCGAGAATATCGAGACGGGCGACATCGATCCAGATCTGGTCTTCCAGGGACATCCTCAGGCGCTTGATGAGCGTCTCCATACGGAATCCCGCAAGTCCCGACCGCGCCGATGCCTCCGCCTCCTCGAAGTTGAGCAGTCTCCCCTTCTGGATGTCGAGTACCTCGAACACCGAGTATCCCCCGGGAACCTTCAGCGGCGGATGGAGCCCCGGACCGCTCTCCAGTCCGGCGACGTAGATCTTGCCGCTCCGGGGGTCCCGTGGTCGCACATCCTCCCAGAGTCCCCCCAGGCTGGCCAGGTCGGTGCGCACCGAGTGCTCCCGTGCCAGCTCCGCCATGTCCTGACCGGCCACGACGAGCCGGTACAGCGAATCCGCCGTCGCCGCCTCGTCCACGAGGATCTCGCGAACTGTCAGCGACTGGTGGGACCGGAAGAGCTCACGACGCTCTTCGAAGAAGGCCAGCACGTCCTCCCGGCCGGGCTCGGGGGTCGTCTCAGCTTTGAACAGGTGCTCACCAATGATCCGGAACCGCTTGTCCCGCAGCTTTTTACGAATATCGCGCAATTCCATATAGCCGCGGGTCTCTGCCGCTCGAGCCGCCAGCTCGTCGAATACCAGCCCGGATGCCAGACGCCGCATTCGGGCCGTATCCTGCGATACCGGATCCGGCACCTGCACGCGCCGGAGGAAACCCGCCAGGTCCAGTCTCCCCCCGCGCCAAGTATACAGTGGCCGTTCGCCGGACAGCGTGTCCTGCAGGGCGGCGACGGCGGCTGTCGTTTCCGAGTGGTAGACCACTTCGTACGAGGCCCGCAGCTCGGCGCGGAAACGGTCCTCCGCCCTCTGTCGCTGCCGACGCTCACATTCGTCGACGAGAGCAGGCCGCTGTTCCACGATCGTCAGCGTGCGTCGGTCATACGCCAGCACGACATGCCAACCCATCGCGGTGTGTACCGGCACCAGCCCATGGTCGCCGACTCCGAGCGGCCAGATGGCCTCGGCGAGGGCGGGCGGATACTGACTGCGCCGCAGGTAGCCCATGACACCCCCATGGGGCTGGCTCGCCGCGTGCTGGGAGTGGCTGCGGGCCAGTTCGACGAACTTCACGCCCTCTTCGAGCCGGTCGATCATCTCCCCCGCCTCCTGTCGCGTGCGCAGCAGGATGTGTGCTCCCTGCACCAGTTCACCGCGCCCCCACTCCTCGTACAGCGCCGCGAGGTCCTCCTCTGGTGGGGGCGCCAGATCGGCGTACACATCCCGCTCGTAGATCGCCTCCCGCAGCAGAATGGCACGCAGGGAATCAAGAGTGCTGAGCAGACCAGCCTCCTGGTCCACTCCCCGGCGTTCGGCCTCGAGCACGAGCACGCGGGCCGCGATCAGGGCATCGACAGCGACATCCAGTTCGGCGCGACTGCGATTGGCCGGCGTGGCGTCGTCGCCGAAGATGGCGTTCACAGCCTGCTCGAGATCGGCCACCAAAATCGGATAGTGACCGACACGGGCGATCTCGTCGGCTGGACCAGGCGTCTCCGGGGCGGTAGCCCCCTCGGCGTTGGTGTCGCGGGACAGAGCGATCAGCAGCAGGAGCAGAGCGGTTCGAAGCAAGGGAAGATTCACCAGAAGAAGAGGTGGTTGCCGGTCATGCCGGTGAACCCATCGATCACACACCACAGGCCACCGGCGGCGTAGTGCCCGAGGATGAGTCCGAGGAAGAAGGGTCGTGTACGCCGATAGAGGGTGACGCCTCCGTAGCGGAGGACCACCGACTTCACCAGCCAGGCGATGAAGATGCTCGGCATCAGGTGGTGCGTCGTCCACATGGCGCTGATGGGAAAGGCCACAGGGTGAATGGGGAACCACAGCCATCGCTTCGAGGCGAGGGTCAGCATCCATTGGGCGGCACCGCCGAGGCCGGCGACGCCGAAGAAATCCCAACTCGCCTCCGTGGGGTTCGTCAGATGGTAGGCGGCGAACTTGTACGGTGCGGTGGCGGCTCCCTCGCCGAAGAACCATACACTCAGGTTCAGGGCCCCATGGCGGTAGCCCACCTGCAGGATCGTCACAGCCGCCGCCGTCGATGCGGCGATGACGGCGATCAGGATGGCAAAGAAGAGACGCCGACGGTGGGCGGTGACGTAGTGCTCGGCCAGCCGCAGGCCGTGAATGACCGCTGCCATCAATGTCACCCGCATGGCGTCGCCCCAGGGAAAGGCCAGACCCATGGCGCCCAGATTGGCGTGACCAAGGGAACTGGAACCCACCGAACCGATGGCGGCGTCCACCGGGTACAACGGGGCCTTCGTCACCGCCAGCCCGCCCTCGGCGACGATCCGGGTGAGACCGAACATGACGCCGAGAGTGATGAGGACGAGAAAGGGTGCCAGCCACCAGCTCATGCCGCTGAAGTACAGCCACACGCACATGACCACGGTGCAACCCAGCAACAGGCCGACGGCCTGTCTGTAGGAGAGAATCTCGTCGCCGTCGTCGATGCTATCGGTACCCGTGACGACTTTCTGCCAGATGATGGACAGATGCGGTCTGGCCACCCACAGAGCACTGGCGGCCAGGACCATCAGTGCACCGAAGCCCTGATAGGCCAGGTACGTTGACCCCAGAGCGATGCCTTCCACACGCTGCGTGCCGGGAATGGCGTAGTGCAGCAGGACGGCTCGCTCCAGCGTTGTCAGCAGGCCGAGAAACCACATGCTGAAGCCGAGCTTCGTGCTCAGCAGAAAGCCGAATCCCACCACGGCGTGACTGATCGACCAGCGCAACTGGAATTTCCCGTCCCAGAAGTAGAAGTACTTCCAGATGGGCACACCCTCCGGCACCGAGGGATAGTAGTTGTGCAGAGCCCGCAGCGAGTATTGCAGCAGGGGCAGCAGGATCCCCATCCAGGCTGCCGGCGAGCGGAAGAAATCACCGAACAGGGATGAGTTCTCACCCTCGGGCTCGCCGATCATGGATATGGGCACCTGCGCCAGGGGGAAGGTCAGCCGCTCGTGCTCGATCCACTGACGACGTACCAGCACCATCAGGCAGGTCATGGACCCGTAGGCGGCCAGCAGCATGGGCATCCAGCCGAGTAATGGCATCGCCCAGGCGTGCCATGGCACGGGCGTTCCCGCCGGCAGACCCTCGTAGAACCACTTGATCGCCTTGGGGTCGGTGACGCGCATCCACTCGGGGACGAAGGGCAGGATCTGCTCCGCCCAGCCGTTCTCCGGTGTAGAGAAGTACGTCCCGGCGGAGATATGGGGCAGCAGGTTGGCCACCAGGCCGCCCGTGGGCAACGTGCAGGCCACGGCGGCCATGATGTACACTGTCGCCAGCTCCGCACCGGAAAAACGCCAGCGCCAGCGGAGCAGCGCCGCCACAGGATTGACGATGAGGAGAAACAGCAGAAAGAAGAAGACCGCCGCCGGCGTGCTGTAATCGAGATGCAACGGCGACCCCGAGACCAGCAGGTTCTCGTAGGGTGCGGCCACCCCGAGGGTTGCTGACAGGAGGGCACCGCAGACCAACGACCGGATGGTTACCGCCCCGGGGTCGCGGCCGTCGGCGTCGGTGGCTGGCGTCTGCGTGTGCAATTCCGTCGCGTCGAGATCGAGGTAAAATGGAGCTTGAGACAATAGCCTCGAGATGACGTAAGGTCAAAGAAATTCAACTGGATGCAGCAGGTCTGCGTCGTCCGCCACCTGGCGTCTGGGAGTGGGTCGTCCTACCCTTGCCGGGTCATGACCGACCCCCTGTCCGAAGTACACGAGAGGGCGCTGATTCCCGCCGGGGTCACCCACATCAACTCACAACCCGGAAAGGGCAGGATCCGATGAATCTGATCACTACCGGCGATCGCCAGCGCCGTGTCTTCGTCGGCGACCACACACGCAAGGAGTTCCGCGACAAGATCGAGGCCGGCACCATCGAGGCCGCCATCGTTCCCACGGCGGCGACGGAGCAGCACAACGAACATCTGGAGATGATCCACGATACGTTGCATGCCACATGGATGGCCGAGCAGGCGGCGCTGCGCCTGTTCCCCCGCGTCGTCGTCACGTCGCCGGTGGCTGTGGGTGTGTCCGAACACTGGATGGCCCAGATCGGGACGCTGACGGTGCGTCCCGAAATCTTCTGCGAGTACGTCTTCGACGTCTGCCATTCGATGGTCCGCGCCGGCGTCAACAACGTCCTCATCCTCAATGGTCACGGTGGCAACGTAAAACCCCTCATGCGCCGGATCGACGAGTTCCGTGACCGACTCGGCCAGGATGTCAACATCCGCTTCCAGTCCTACTGGGATGTCTATGACCCTGAACTGGTGCGCGAAACGATGGACAACGACCGTCTCCCGGGACACGCCGACGAGTACGAGACCTCGACGATGCTCGTCCTGGCACCCGAGCGTGTGCACGCCGAGGACATGGACAACGAAGCGGCAGCCTCCGGAACGGAAGCGAAAGGCAACCGACTCCTCGAGCCCGCCGTCGACGGCGTGGCCGGGATCCTCGAGAAGATGATCGCCAGAGAAGAGATCAACCAGCCGCCGGTGACTTTCCGGCAAGATGGCCGTATACACATGATCACCGGCGATCCAGTGTAGACTCGAAGTCATCGGGCTCGGCGGTTCAGGGAATCAGCACGACACCGAGGGCTTCCTGTGGCCGTTCGACGAGTTCGTCCACGGCGTCGCCGATCCGATCCAGCGGCAACCGGTGCGTGATCAGTTCAGCCACGTGCAGCCGTTCGGCGGCGATGGCCCGCAGACACTCGGCCAGATTGCGGCGTGTCGGCCACTCGACGAACACGGGCGGGTACGCGGCGCCATGCTCCCAGGCCTCGTCGTGGTAGCCCGGACCGGTGCGGGCCGCGCTGCGCACGTCGACATTGCCGAGAGCAGCGGCGAAACCGTGCTCGATCCGGGCGCCTCCGACGATGACGATTCGTCCCATCCGGTGCGTGTCCGGGGCTCTCTTCAGGCTGGCGGCGATCTGTTCGAAGGCGGCCGTCGCCTCACCACCGAAGGCGATGACACCGAAGTCCATGCCGTAGCCCCCCGTCACAGTCGACGCCTGCGCCACGGGGTCTTCCCCTTCGGCACCGACGACGGTCTCGACGCCGCAGTTCAAGGCGAGTCGACGTCTGTCGGCGAAGCGATCGACACCCATCATGTGGCATCCGGACAGCTGGCCGAACTGGGACGTCAACTGTCCCACGAGCCCGAGACCGACCACCATGCCATTCTCACCGAAGACCGGGGCGGCTCGGCGGATGGCGTGCAGGGCGGTGGCCGCCAGGTGGGCGAAGGCGGCGGCCTCGAAGTCAACCCCCTCGGGGACGGGTGTCGTCAGATTCACCGGTACATTCACCAGATCCGCATGCAGGGCGTATCCCCCGCCCATGCAGGCTACCGGGTCCCCCGGGGAGACGTCATCGACACCATCGCCGACGGCGGTGATGACACCGGCGTTGGCATAACCGAAGGGCCTGGGAGGCTGCGTCGCATCGCCAGAGTTTGCTTTGTCACGTAAGGCGCCAACCCTTCCGAGCTCGGTGCCGGGCGAGATGAGGGAAGCGCGCACCTCGACCTGGACCTGTCCAGGGTCCGGAGGGCCGATTTCTTCCTTGATGAGTACTCCAGCGCCATGCTGATCGATGCAGGCAACCCGCCGTTCTGCCATTCCCTGAGCCACTCCTGTCGTATGGGTTGAGAGGCCGGGAAGCTAACCGGCGGTAGAATCCCGTGCCAGCCGTCGGTTGCCGGACAGACGGGTTTCGTTATCTTTGCATGCCCCCACCCGACGGCATTGACCTCCCCATCAACGTCCGTCACCAACGCACCCGATCGCCGCCATCGTGACAACTATCATCGCAGCCATTGCCGTCGGTGTCCTCCTGCTCTGGGGAGGGATCGCCGGGCTTCTGCATCTCGTTGAACTCTTCGAGCGCAAGCATGTCCTCGCCCTCGGTGCCTACACGACGCTGGTGGCGGGCCTGGTGATGGGCCTGGTTCTGTTCAACGCCCACGAGCGGCAGAAGGAACACCAGCTCCAGCTGCAGGAGCAGATGGCCGCCGTCACCAAGCGCCTGTCGGACCTGAGCGAGCGTCTCGTTGGCCAGCTGGCCGAAAAAGCGGACCTTACGGCCAGCGAGTTCGAGATCCGCGCCAAGCTGCAGACCGAACGTGCCAATCACGTCAACACCCGCGAGGAACTCGCCGACCGGGATCGCCAGTTCGACCAGCTCAAGGTCACCCTCGGCCGGGAGCGAAAGTCGCGTCTGACCTACCAGGATCAGACCGACCGCAAGCTGGAGGAACGCTTCACCCGGCAGGACGAGCGCTATCAGGACATTCGAGATTTCCTCGATGTCCACCAGCGCGTCGTCCAGGGGATCCAGAAACAGCTGGCAGGCGTCCAGGATGATGTGACGAAGGCCAATACGAAGGCCTCCGAGATCGCCACAGGTCAGACAAACCTGCTGGGCAAGGTCACGGCAGCACGTGAAATCGGTGACCTCAGCGCGCAGAAGATCGAGGCTCTCGCGCGCAGTCAGGCCGCCCTCTACGACGATCTCGTGCGCACGATGGCGCAGGTCGACAGCCTTTACTCATGGAAGAAGAAGTAGTGGAAGGAGAGCGTAGTCGCATGACCCCGAGAATCACCCGCTCCAGGCGTTCCCCGGCCCCGCTGGCAGCCGTCGCGGCGGCCTGCGCCCTGGTCGCCAGCAGCGCCTGTGGTCCCAGCGAGGAAGAACTTCAGCTCGTGGCGCTGACCGCTGACCTGACGGTGGCCAATACTACCATCGACTCACTGAACTACACGATCGAGTCGTCGAACCTGCTCATCGACGAGATGCGGGCCCGCGTCGACTCACTGCAACAGGTTGACGAGAAGCTCATCGCCTCCATGAACCGGCTGAACCGGGAGGTCAAGCAGTGGCGTGAACTGGCCGGCGAGCAGAAACGGATGAACGAGCAGCTCACCGCCGAGATCGAACGCATGAAACGGGACAAGCAGGGCGACCAGCGCGCCATCGCCAGCCTGCGTTCCCAGGCGGACAGCATCAACACCGCCCTGCTCGACGCCCACACCAGCATCCGTCGCCAGGAAGACCACATCAAGCGCATGGAGATCGACCTCAGCCAGTCGCGTGACGAAGTCGCCATGTTGCGTCAGGGCCAGACCTCGGTCCGGGTCTACGCGGCCACGGAAGACTACCTGAAGGAGAACGGCTACCTGGAGACGGATCGCATCTTCGGCCGGGCCTTCAAGAAGTCCTTCAAGCTCATCAAGCGGCTCGATCCCGCCGACCCCCGCGTACAGCTGGCCCCCATCGGCGAGCCCCTCCACCTGGAGGGCAAAGTCGACGCCTACGTCGACCGCTTCGGCGAGTTGAAGAAGGGCAACAGCTACACCACGACAAAGACCGAAACAGGAGCCGACGTCATCTTCACCGACAACCTGCTCGGTGGCTCCGACGTACTGGTCGTTCTCAAGAACTGACCCGCGCTGGACGACCGATCAGAGCAGAACCAGCGAATAGAGAAAAAGGGGGCTCCCAGTAAGGGAGCCCCCTTTTTCTCACAAAGCAGTTTCGCCAGGGGGCCAGCAGTCCCGGCCCCCTGGCGAAACTGCTCTACCACCCATGCATGTACACAGCCGTACGCACCTTGTTCCCGGCGCCATCGGTCGACAGCAGCGAATCAGCCAGCGCCGCATGGCGAACGACGGTCTCGCGACTCCCTCCCTTGTTGATCAGATGCAGGTCGGTCTCCGGTTCCGAGACCAGGGCCGCCAGCCTTCGGCGAAAACTCCATTCATTGAGTTCACTGTCGACGGCGATGCCGTCGCGGGACAACCCGTAACCGTGCTCGGTATAGACGACGACGACGTCCCCCTCCTCCGGGTCGTGCTGATGTACGCGCCACACGGGACTGGCCACATTGAGGATGAGTATCCCCAGACAGAGCATCAGCATCATGATGCCGAGGAACAGTTCCTTGCTGACATCGTGCTCTTCGGCTTCTTCCTCGACTCTGTGAAGAAAGCTCATCTTTAGCCCCCGACATCCTCACGGGCTGCCAGCCACTTTTCTTCCAGTGCGCCCAGGCGCTGGACGAGGTGATCGGCGGCTTTGCGCAGCGGCAGGAAAGCGACCAGGGCAACCAGGGTCGTCTGGAAGGCGAGGACCAGACCGGTAGCCATAGACGCCAGCACCTTGAAGGTTTCCGTGGCCTCGTTGATGCGCCCCAGCTCCTCCGCCATGAGCAGGATACCGGCCACCGTTCCGAGGTACCCGTAGAACGGCAGACGCGACTGGTCGCGGCGGGCGTTGAGCAGCGGTGTGCCGAGAACTCCGACGATCTCGGCCAGCAACTCGTCGTCGCGGGTCTTCAGATCGATATAGTGGCGGAAGCGGGAGCGCAGCCCTGCGAGGCCTTCGCGGCGCCGGGCACCCAGGGTATCGGCAGGCGGCCGTGGTCCCCAGGCGCTCTCTTCGATTCGGATCAGGAGGAAGAGCCGCACAAGTGTGAAGAGCTGAACGCCGACACTGGCTCCCACCAGCAGATACGACGCCCGGCCGATCCATTCCACAGGATGGAACCGCGTGGCATAGGAGGCGAAGTAGAGCAGGAGGAAGCCCACCACGGCGCCCGTGACGGCGCCGCAGGCGATGGCCATGTGTGGGAGTCTGGGTGTGGCGATCCCGTAGACTGCCTCCGCCTGGCGCAACCGGCGCGCCCGCCACAGGAACAGCACGCCACCGGTCGCCCCACAGGCCAGGGCGAACAGTGCCGCCACAACGATTGTTAGTCCACTCATCGGTATTCCGCCTCCGGCTTCCAATCTACGCCACGCCACATCTGCCACCCACGCCAGCCGTGGAGGCCCGTCCAGCTCAACAGCAACAGGGTGATCGCCCCCATGCGCCAGAGAAACTGCGACGACGGTCTCAGGGTCACACTCGATACCCCCCCCGGCCCTCCTCCACCGGGGCTGTCCCCCCGCCCATCACCGGGCAGGTTCCGATCTTCGGGGGGGACGTAGTCGACGCGCCTGTCCTGGGATCGAGACGGTGTCGGGCCGACAGCCTCGGCTGGCTCCAGGGGGGATGCCGCCGTGGCCGCCCCCGGACCGCGCAGCACCCGGGCCTCGTGCAGTATCTGCTTCTGCTGCGCGGCGGGCAGTCTTCGCCGCCACCGCGTCAGGGCCTGCTCGACGGCCAGATTCGTCGCTTCGGCAAGGGGCCGGGACTTACCCAGAGTGTAGCTCAGCCCGCCGAGGCTGGCCCCCCTCCTGGCGCGCAGTTGTGGATCCATGCGTGTTCCTCTGGCCAACAGTTGCACTGACAGCTCCCGACGTCGCTGCTGCAGGCCCACCAGTCGCGCCATCGATTCGTGGAACTCCATCCTCTTCTCCTGCATGGCGGGAAGGACGGCCCCATCGGCCGTCCGACGGGCAGCCCGAAGAACGTCCTGATCGGTGAATCGTACCTGCAGGTCGACGGTACCGAACAGCTGTGGTCCCCACATCACTTCGGCGCTGGGCAGATCCGGTTGAGAGTGGGCATAGAAAATCTCCTGGGCCGGTGTGCCGGCGTGCTCGCCGCTGGCCACCTCCCAACCCAGACCTTCCGCCGTCGTCAGTATGGGTCGCAGACCCTCGTCATTCTCCAGGTAGAGCCCGGCCATGAAGCCACTCTCCACTCGATCCGTATCCCAGCACTGGGCCGTAAGCACGTTGTCGGCTTCCACGTAGACCTCGGGGATCTCGATCCGCGTCGGCGTCAAACGGGTCTCCCCGACCGGGACGCCGTTGAGGAAGACCCGGGCTTCGTCATCGGCCCAGATCAGCAGTACGATTCGCGACCCTTCCAGCAGGTGTACACCGCGTGACGTGGCCGGTGCCGCAAGCCGGTTCAGCCGCGCCGGTGTGTAGAGCCTGACGAGAGTATCGATGGCGGCTACCACACCGTTGTAATCGCGACGTAGAGCCAGCGCCGCGCGAGAAGGTGTGCCGCTCGGTGTGACAGAGCGCTCCTGGGCCCCCGAGTCGTGGCCGTAGAGAAACAGCAGGAGCAACAGCCACCGGTGTCTCAAGGAGCGGTCGCCGGGCTCTGTGGGGCTGGCAACTGCTTCTGCAGGTCCTCGCGCAACACCTTGAACTCCTCCATGGTCTCTTCGATATCGGCCTGTTCTCCCAGGGTGGGTGCTACCGATGCCCGCACGCTGAGGTCGGCGAGATGGCGCCCCATGGAGGCCAGTACGGTGCGGGCCCTCATCGTGTCGGCGCGGTCGATGTAGGCCTGAAACAGCTGCAGGTAGTCCTCCTGCTGAGCCCGGTAGAAATCGACACGCAGCTGCAGGACCCGCACCCGCTCCTGCTCCGAGATATCTTCGTCCGCGACCGGTTCCGGAAGGGGCGCCGGCACTGACGCAGTCGGCACCGTGATACCGGCGATCTGCAACTCCCCCAGCAGACTCTCGCCGAGCTGATTCCAGCGCTCAGCCTCGTCCACCTGGGCACTGCGGCTTGTTCCCGAGACCATTCGCGCCCGTTTGAGCATCATGCGAGCGCGCTCATGGGCCACGGCGACCAGATCGGTGGCGCTGTCCTCATCCTCGAGGAACAGGTACAGACGAAAGAGGGAGAACACCTCCTCCTGTCCCGTCGAGTAGAAGTCGATCTGCGCCTGCTGCTGCAGGGCACGCTTGCGGATCTCCCACTGGAGGCTGGCGATCAGGGGCTGCCAGAGTTTCGCCGACAGATCCGGCATCAGCGCCTCGGCCCGTTGCAGGGCATCGCGCGCCGCATCGGGGGATTTCGTGTAGAAATACGCCCGTGCCAGATACACCCAGACCTCGGCCTTGTAGCGAAACTGACGTAACCCCAACTCGAAGCGCTGTGCCGCCTCCTCGTATTCACCAGGCAGATAGGTCAGACGCTTGTCGACGCCGAAGCTCAACCCCACACCCGATTCGATGTAGGCGCCCTCGTCGAACAGATCCGACTCCGGAATCCGCATCCGCTCGTTGACGAACTCGATCCCGGGAACGCGCTCCTGAGCCCCGGAAGCGATCGCCAGCAGCAGTGTGAGGAGAAGGTACGGCAACCGTATCATACCCCGGTTATCGGCAAGGACGGCGGCCCCCGCCGGCCTCAGAAGTTGGCCTTTGACTGGCCACCGTCGACGTTGAGACAGGCACCCAGCACCCAGCTGGCCTTCGGCGAAGCCATGAAGGTGACCACGGCAGCGACCTCTTCGGGCGTACCGAAGCGGCCACCCGGGATGTTGTCCTCGACGAACTTGGCCATTCCCTCGGGGTCGGCCTTCTGCCGGCGCTCCCAGCTGCCCCCGGGGAAAATGATCGAACCGGGCGCCACGCTGTTGACGCGAATCCCCTTCTTCGTCGCCTCGATGGCGAGGTTCGACGTCATGCTGATCATGGCTGATTTGGCGGCATTGTAGCTGATGGGTCCCCCGTTTTCGCGGCCGAAGATGCTGGACACATTGACGATGCTGCCCCCTCCCGCCTCCAGTCCGGCGAAGGCGGCACGGGACACGCGCACGGCCGAGAAGAAACTCAGATTGAAGACGTCGAGCCACTCCTCGTCGCTGATCTCGGCGAAAGGCGTCCAGACGGAGCCACCCACATTGTTGACCAGCACGTGGATCTGGTCGCCAAAACGGGCCTTGGCGGCAGCGACGAAGGCGTTGGCTGCTTCGGTCTCGGTGATGTCGCCGACGAAGGTCTCTACCTGGACGCCGGTCTTGCCGATCTGTTCAGCCGCACTGGCAAGGGTCTCTTCGGTGCGACCACAAATACACAGATCCGCCCCCTCTTCGGCCAGGGCCAGAGCGATGCGGTTGCCGATGCCACGGCTGGCTCCGGTGACGAGGGCCACCTTGCCTTTCAGTCCCAGGTCCACTTTCAGTCTCCTGTTGGATGGATGTCCGGCGGGGCCGCTTGTACGCCTCCCGGATCGATGATGAGAACCGCGACGATGTAGCCGCAGCACATGACGAGTAGAACCACACCTTTCCAGCGCTCGAACCGATGCCCCCAGCGCATCAGACCCAGCATAGTAAACACGATGATGAGCATCGCGGGGAACATGAAATGGATGACGTCCGTGGGCACGACGAGATCCTGGACGGTGGCTGATGCCCCCGCGATCCAGCAGATATTGAGGATGTCGGCACCGAGGATATTGCCCACCGCCAGGCTTCCCTGACGTTTGCGCGCTGCCGCCACACAGGTGGCGATCTCGGGGATCGAGGTGCCCAGAGCGATGACGACGAGAGCGATGATGACGTCGGAGACGCCCGCGGCCGTGGCCACGACCGGAGCTGCCCGGACGATACCGTCGCTGCTCACCAGCACGCCGGCAAGTCCCCCCGCCAGCAGCCCCAGCGTCGCCCCCCATGAACGCGGGGCGGTGTCGAAGTCGACTTCCTCGGTCATCACCGGGTGCCCGCGACGTTGCTCCCAGTAGGCGTAGGCCAGATAGACGAAGAACCCGCAAACCAGGACGGCCCCCTCGACGCGTGCCAGCGTGCCGTCAGCACACATCCAGTAGGCCCCCAGATGGGCGATGATGAGAAAGAGCGCGGCGGACCTCAGGATCACCCGGTCGATGACGACGACGATCGGTGACAGCAGGGCTACAAGGGGCAGGGCGATGCCGTCATCGTAGATCACGGAACCCACAGCGTTGCCCAGGGCGATACTCGCCTTGCCAGCCAGAGCCGCCTGCACCGACACCGCCAGTTCGGGTGCGGTCGTGCCGACGCTGACGATGACGATGCCGATGAGGATCGGCGGCAGACGCAGCCGCCGCGCCAGGTCGGCGGCGCCCTCCACCATCCAGTCGGCGCACTTGACCAGCAGCACGAAAGCCGCCACGAGAAGGGCCAGCGCGCCGTAGACGCCCTGCGAGACGAGCCACTCCATCAGCATCTCCGTCTCAGTCCAGGTAGTCGGCCAGCAGGCGCCGGGCGTTGTCACAGGTGATAGGCGGGAACACGAGGCGGACCTTCAGTTCGCTGGCCAGTCGAATCCCGTGGATCTCCACCGCGGCCTTCAACCTGCGGTCGGCATCATGGCCGTGCCAGTTCGGATGGTTGTGGGCGTCGATAATCATGTCGTTCTGGCCGGCACGAACCTATCCCGGATCAGAAAAAGTGTCAAGAAAGCCCCAGGCTTGCCGATAGAAGCATTATGTGATACCATGTAATACGGTTATTGTTTAAGAATGTGATCTGGATCACAAAGAGATCACCATCATCGTCCGATCATGAAGAGGTAGAGCGAAACAACGGCAGACGGAGACGGCGGGTCTCCGGGGCGCCGGAACAACACTCAGAGACAGAGGATCCCATGCTGAACGAATTCCTCACCAGCACCCTGCAGATCGTCATCGTCCTCGATGTGGCCGGCGTCATCGCCTGGTTCGTCCTGGCTGCCCGGCGCGCACCAGCCAAAATGGCCCCCGCCGTCGCCATGACGGCCGCCTCCCCAGACCAGCCCACCCTGTGGGGCAACTGACCGGGCCCCGGACCCAGCACCAGTGGCGGACAGCCGACGCTCAGCCCACAGGGCAGAGCCTGGAGAAGTCCCTCCAGCAGTTGCGCCGAGTCCTGGACGGCTATCGCAGCAGCCTCGCCTGACGGTTTCCGCTCAACCAACCTGCTTCGGCCTCCATCCCCTGTTTCGGTTCGGCCCTTTCCTCCAGCCCCGTCGGCTCGCCGACTGGCTGCAGGTGGTTGAACTCGCGACCTCCCGGGGGGATGGGGGCCGTTTTTCTGTCATACGGTGGTAATATTTATTACTCCTTGCAGAATAAATATGCCTGCCCTACTTTCTCCGTGGACAGGACAGCCAACCTCTACGAGCGCGGAGAGAGAATCCAATGTACCTGCATGACCTCAAGGGGCAGACCCTTCTCATGGCGGTGTCAGGCGGCCTCGACAGCTGCACGATCACCCACTGGTTGACCGCCCACGGTGTCGATGTCGTGGCCTACACAGCTGATCTCGGGCAGCCTGACGAAGAGGACATCGAGGACGTCCGCACGCGTATGCTGGCCTCCGGGGCCCGCGAGATGATCGTCGACGACCTCAAGGAGGCGATGGCCCTGGCCGGGTTTCAGCTGGTGCAGTCCGGCGCCCGTTACGAGGGCGGTTACTGGAACACCACCGGGATCGGTCGACATGTGGTGGTGGCCGGCATGGTGCCCGAGATGCAGCGTCGCGGGATTACGATCCTCGGTCACGGGGCCACCGGCCGTGGCAACGATCAGGTGCGCTTCGAACTGGCGGCCGAGATGCTGGATCCGAAAGTGCAGGTCTACGCCCCCTGGCGGGACCCGGCCTTTCTCGCCGATTTCGGCGGCCGCAAGGAGATGATCGCCTACTGCGAAAAACACGCGATCCCGGTGAAGGCCACCCTGTCAAAGCCGTATTCCACCGATTCCAACGTGCTGGGCCTGACGCACGAGGCTGGCGAACTCGAATCACTGGAGACGCCCGCCTCGCGCGTCGATCCCGGCATGGGCGTCTTCCCGGCTGACGCCCCCGGTGAGGCCGTGTCCGTGTCGATTCGCTTCGAAGAAGGAGTCCCCGTCGCCATCGACGGCGACACCCTCGATGCCTTCGACATGATCCTTGCCGCCAACCGGATCGGCGGCGCTCACGGCGTCGGCATCGGCCTGCACGCGGTGGAAAACCGCTTCGTCGGTATCAAGTCCCGCGGCATCTACGAAGCCCCCGGACTCGAGCTGCTCAGTCGCTGTTATGAGTTTCTCCTGCAGCTGATTCTCGATCGGCGCAGCCGCCGACTGTACGATCAAGTGAGCAC
This sequence comes from Candidatus Latescibacterota bacterium, assembly GCA_036011085.1. Classification (GTDB taxonomy): domain Bacteria; phylum Latescibacterota; class UBA2968; order UBA8231; family UBA8231; genus UBA8231. Next base: position 4,130 of record DASCMS010000128.1, on the reverse strand, counting down.
CTGGATCTCTGAGCAGATCTACCAGGGATACTGGTTTGACCCGGCGACACAGGCGTGCCGCGACTTCGTCGACCGCTTCAGTCGCATGGGTACGGGTACGGTCACCGTGTCGCTGTACAAGGGCAACGTGCTCTTCGAGAGTATCACCGATGCCCCCCACTCGCTCTACAGCGAAGACACCGCATCGATGGAGGATGTCGGCGAATTCGATCACAAGGATTCACAGGGTTTCCTCGGTGTTCTCGGTGTCAGCGCCAGAGCTCTGCACACGGCAGGACAGATACGCGACTGACCGCTGGTCCTGTCGACATCGGTCAGTCGAGGTGGGACTGACGATACTGTTGCAGGCCGGAAGCGGGATCTGCGGGAAAGCCGGTGATGTTCCGCGAGCGGTCGAACTGGTAGATCCGGCGCAGCGGTCGCTGCTCGAAGGGAAGGGCGCACAGGTCTCCGTCCTCGTCGAGCGTCCCTGCCGCCGTCCCATCTGACAGATAGGCCGCCGCCGCGGCGCGCAGGCGGGATGCAACCTCGGGCTGGCTGGCGTGCAGCTGCCGCAGCTCCTGCGGGTCGGCCTGCACGTCGAACAGCAGTTCTCGACCGCCGTTGGCGCAGAAGATGTACTTCCACCGGCCCTCCCGCACCATCACCTTGAAGCGTGCCGTCCCCGGGGCGCCGTACAGGCCGAACAGCTGCTGCCGCGCTTCCGCCTCGCCGCGCAGCACGCCGAGTACGTCGGCCCCGTCACGCAGGTCGGGCTCCCCGGCCGCCCCCGTGCCGATGCCGAACAGGTCGATCAGGCTCACCAGCTCATCTCGTCTGTCACCGGCCGCGATCCCCCCTGCCGGCCAGCTGACGAGAAAGGGCACGTGACAGGAGGCCTCGAAGAAGCTCTCCTTCTGCCAGGCTCGATGGTCACCGAGGTGATCACCGTGATCGGCAAAGAAGCAGATCACCGTGTTGTCCGCATCCTGGCGGGCGTCCACGGCATCGAGCACCCGCCCCAGGCAGTCGTCGATGTAGGTCAACTCGCCGTAATACCGGGCCCGCACCATGCGCGCCTGGGCATCGCTCACATCCTCTGCCCAGACGCCATAGTTCATGTTGGGGATCTGTTCGTCAGCGTGGTCCACCTCTATGTCCCCGACCACCGGATTCGGCATACGGTCCGGGTCGTAGAGCCGGTTGAATGGAATCGGCGGCGCCATCGGTGGATGGGGACCGATGAAGGACAGGAAGCCGAAGAAGGGCTTGCTGCCCTGGCTGCCGTCGTCGGCCTCGATGAGCTCGACGGCCCGGTCAGCCGCCCAGGACTCAACCGTGAGCTCTGCTGGCAACGGACTCATCTGCGGCATGTAGTACATCTCGGTCCGCTCGCCGTGCAGCCCTTCGACGAAATCGAAATGAGGGTGCTGTCTGGCGATGAAGCTGGCATAGGCGTCGGTGGCCCGTCGTTCTGGTGTGCCGAAAAGCTCCTCGGAATGCAGGTGCACATCGTATCCCAGGTCTTCGTCCCACGGATGGGAGTGAAACTTGCCGACACCAAACGTGCGATACCCCAGCTCCCGCATCCGTGTGCCCAGGTACGGCCCGCAACGCTCCACCATGTCTTCCGATTGCCCCTCAGCGGGCGGCACGCTGCCGTTGCTGAAGACCCGCGTCGTCAGCGCCGACCGGCCCGTGCGGATCGCGTAGCGCGCCGCTACACACACCGGCGTCGGCGAGTAGCCCTGGGTGAAGGCGGCCCCACGGGCGACGAGCCGGTCGAAGTTCGGGGTGTGGATTTGGGTGTTGCCGAGAGCGGCGATCGTGTCGCCGCGCTGCTGGTCGGTCATGACGAAAAGGACATTCGGTTGCCGTGACATCTGTTTCCTCATATCTGGATGCGGAACAGGGACTCCACCTGCTCGAGGGCAGGATCGAGCTCGCGGTAATCGTCGTCGTCGAGTCCGGCACCGGGCGCACGCTGTGCCGAGCTGGTGAATATGCCACGTCGCTTCAGTACCTCTTTGTAGACCGCCACCCCGTAGAGCCGCTCGAAGACCATCAGCGGCAGCAGTTGATGGAACATCTCCCGCGTGCCTTCCAGGTCTCCCGCCTCCAGTCGCTTCCAGAGGTCGACGAGGACATCCGTCGTATGCGCCCCGGGCATGTTGCCCACAGCCCCACGGCGATACTCGTCGATCAGGTAGATGCCTCCCTGACCGCCGAAGATCCCTTTACAGGCATCACCTACCGCCGCCAGCGTGGCCGAGATCATACGGGGCTCGGGCGGTACCTCTTCCTTGATGTATTCGATATTGCCGACCTCGCAACAGAGCCGAGCCAGCACCGCGGCCGGCATCGGTGTGCCCAGCGGGGCCGCGTAGTTCTGCAGGATGACGGGGATCTCCACGGCACCGGCAAGGAAGCGGAAATACTCCACACACCCTGCCACGTCCGGCTTCAGGATCGGTGGTGGCATGGACATGATACCGTCTACGCCAACTGCCTGTGCCGAACCTGCCAGGGCTGCTGCCGCCCGCGCGTGACCGGACGTGACGGAGGCGACCACCGGCACGCGGCGGTCCACCTGTTCGACGACGATCTCGATCCAGCGTCGCCTCTCGTCGTCTGACAACGTCGAAAACTCGGAGGCATTGGCCGGTCCCACCACCCCCGTCGCCCCTGCTTCGAGGCAGAAATCAACCTGCCGTCGCAGACTCGCCTCGTCCAGTTGCAGATCGTCGGTGAAGGGTGTGATGAGGATCGGAAAGATCCCCCGCCAGGTCTCGGTCATGACAGTTGTCCTCTGGACTCGCACCGTGCGCCGATCCGATGACGCGGCACGGAGGGGTGAATTCGGGCGACGATCTCGTAGTGGATGGTGCCCGCCCACTCGGCGAACTGTTCGGCTGTGACGCTGGCCTCACCATCGGCACCCAGGAGTGTCGCCACCTCCCCGGCCTGTATCGATGAGCCGGTGGCAGCCTCCACATCTGTCACCTCCACCATCGTCAGGTTCATGCACACGCGGCCACGCACCGGCGCTCGCTGGCCGCGGATCAGGACATGTCCCTGGTTGGAACGGGCCCGGGGGAAGCCCTCATAGTAGCCCACCGGCAGAATGGCCAGGCGACGCGGCTTCGATCCCCGAGCGTGCCAGGTACGTCCGTAGCCCACCGAGCCGCCGGGTTCCATGCCTTTCACTTGCGCGATCCGAGCCCGCCAGGTGAGTGCGGGGCGTAGCTTCAGGCGCGGCATGCTGGCGCCGCCGATGTCTTCGATGTCGGCAGAGGGCCACAAGCCATAGGCAGCGATGCCGACACGGACCAGGTCTGCCCGGCTATCCGGCAGCACGATGGTTGCCGCCGAACTGGCGGCGTGCCAGACTTCGATCTCGATGCCGGCAGTTGTGAGACGCTGCCGTGCCACCTCGAGCGTACGCAGCTGCTGTCGGGAGAAATCGTGCTCGGAGCCATCCTCGACGTCGGCCAGGTGCGTGCAGGCACCGGCCAGGTGCACGCCTTCGGTAGCCTGCGCGGCCAGCGCCAGATCGACGACGGCGTCGATGCCGATTCCCTGACGGTGGGTACCTGTCTCAACTTTCAGATGCAACGGCACAGAGCCATGAGCGCTCTGTCCTGCCTGACCGAGAGCCTCGATGAGATCCCTGTCCCAGGCGACTGCGTGCAGGCCCATGGCGGCGACCAGCGGTTCCTGGCCTGGATGGATCGGTCCACATACGAGGAGGGGTGTCGTCAGTCCGATCTCGCGCAGAGCACCGGCTTCAGCAACCGAATGAACGATGAGCCAGTCGGCGCCGGCCGCCACGAATCGACGCGCACAGTCGACGAGCCCGTGGCCGTACGCATCGCTCTTGACGACGATTCCCAGTCGTGTGCCGGTGCCCAGGACGCCCCGCAGTCCGGCCACATTATCGGCCAACGCGTCGTCGTCGATCTCGCACCAGGTCGCCTCTGCCCGTTCTCCCGCCATGGTTGTCACTGCGCCTCCGCCACCCAGACCTGCTCACCGTATCCGGCGTATGGGCCTGCCTCGAAATCCCCTGCTAGGGACACGATGCTGAACCCGGCCAACCGCAGCAGATGCTCCATCTCAAAACGGTAGGTATAGCGCAGCATCAACTCGCC
>DASCMS010000127.1:0-18033 GCA_036011085.1 Candidatus Latescibacterota bacterium | reverse complement strand
ACTAGGGTACCGGAATGGGACGAGAGGAGCAAGGAATGTCGGGTGTGGTTGGCCGTTACTGGCACGCGGTGGAAGACACACGACTGCAGTGCGACCTGTGCCCGCGCTTCTGCCGCTTGCGCGACGGTCAGCGCGGCCTCTGCTTTGTCCGCGCCCGCCAGGGCGACAACATCGTGCTCACTACCTACGGCCGTTCGAGTGGTTTCTGCGTCGACCCCGTCGAAAAGAAGCCGCTGAATCACTTCCTGCCGGGCACGCCCATTCTCTCCTTCGGCACTGCGGGCTGCAACCTCACCTGCCGCTTCTGCCAGAACTGGGACATCAGCAAGTCCCGCGAAGTCGACACCCTCGCCGATGCTGCCTCCCCGGAAACCGTCGCCCGCGCCGCCAGAGCCCTGGGCTGCTCGAGCGTCGCCTTCACCTACAACGACCCCGTGATCTTTCTGGAATACGCCGTCGACGTGGCCCACGCCTGCCGCGAACTGGGCATCCGCGCGGTGGCCGTCACCGCGGGCGAAATCTGTGCCGAGCCACGTGGCGAGTTCTTCGCCGCCATGGACGCCGCCAACGTCGACCTGAAGGCCTTCACCGAACGCTTCTACCGGGATCTCTGCGGCGGCAGCCTGGCGGCCGTGCTCGAAACGCTGGAGTACCTGCGCCACGAAACCGACGTCTGGTTCGAGATCACCAACCTGCTGATTCCGGGTGAGAATGACACCGACGACGAGTTGGAAGAGATGACGGCCTGGATCGCAGACCGATTGGGTGCGGATGTTCCGGTGCATTTCACCGCCTTCCATCCCGACTACCGCCTGCGCGAGCACCCGGCCACACCACCGGCCACCCTGTCACGGGCGCGGCAGATCGCCCTGGCCGCCGGGCTGCAGCACGCCTACACCGGCAACGTCCACGACGAAGACGGCGGTCGCACCACCTGCACCGGCTGCGGCCAACCCGTCATCAGCCGCGACTGGTACGTCCTCACCCACTGGTCTCTCGACGAGGAGGGTGCCTGCAAGACCTGCGGCACGAAACTGGCCGGCGTCATCGAAGGCCCCCCGGGAACCTGGGGTGCCAGGCGACAGCCCGTCCGCCTGGCCGATTTCTGAATCACCGGAGTTGCTGAATCAGCGGTCAGGCACGTCCGCGCTAATCGCGCATTCCCTGCCGCAGGATCACCAGCCGCACCAGCTGCATCACCGCCGTCGCTGTCGCCGCCACGTAGGTCAGTGCCGCGGCGTTGAGCACCTTCTTGGCGTGGGCCGCCTCCGATGCCTGCAGATACCGCCCATCCACCAGCTGTGCCATGGCCCGCGAGCTCGCGTTGAATTCCACGGGCAACGTGATCAGCTGGAAGCCGACAACAACGGCATAGAGCACGATGCCGATATCGACCATCTGCGGCGACTGAAAAAAGAATCCGATGAAGAACAGCGGAAACGCCGCCCACGAGCCGATGTTGGCCACCGGCAGGAACGTGTGGCGCAGATTCAGGGCGAAGTAGCCGCTGGCGTGCTGAATGGCGTGCCCCACCTCGTGAGCCGCCACCGCCAGTCCCGCCAGGTGGCGACCGTGGAAGATCCCCGAAGACAGCCGAACCACCCTGGCCCGCGGATCATAATGGTCGGACAGCTTCCCGCCGGTCTCTTCCACGGCAACGTCGACAATGCCGTTTTCACGCAGAAGGCGTCGGGCCGTCTCAGCGCCGGTGATGCCGGCGGCGGAGCCGACCTGGCTGTACTTCTTATAGGCGCTCTTGACCCTGGCCTGCGCGTAGAGCGCCAGTGCCATCGCCGGCAGGAGCAAGATCATCGTGCTGTCAAAGAAGAAGGGAAACACGGGTTACCTCCAGGATATCATCATCTCGTGGCTGCTGGTACGAATATATAGGATCCTTGCAAGGAACGTACCCAACTTCATACCGCCTGGAGATACGAGCAGATCCCACTGCAGCGCAACGTGTTAGCCAGTTCCTGCTGGGATGGGTCGGATCGACGGGATCCCTGCCAGAGTGACAGGACACCCTAACCTGCGGGGGGAGTGTCCTCGTTGGAACCAGCATCGATGTCGGTTGGCAGGCGCAACGTCAGGGGCACGGCCACGCCAGCGGAGACGATCATCTGAAAAGCGGCCTCGATCGTCAGCGTCGTCGGCCGGATCTCCTCACGGGGCACGATCAGCATGAACCCCGTCGTCGGATTCGGCGCCGTGGGCACGAAGATGCTGTGCGCCGGAGGGCGGCTGTCCTCAAAAGGCACATCCCCGGCGAGGAACCCCAACGTCCAGAGTCCCTTGCGCGGATACTCGAACAACACCACCTGCTTGAACCCCCCCGAATCTGGAGACGTCATCGTCTCCATCAGCTTGCGCACCGGGCTGTAGATGGTGCTCACGATGGGCAATTCGCTCAAGAGCGGCACGCGCCTCCTGCAGTACCCGTCGTGTCAGGACGTTGGTGGTGATGGTGCCGACGACAAGCAGGATCAACACGGTGAGCAGGAAGCCGAACCCCCGGACGTACCACTGCGGATCTTCGTCGGGCGGGATGTTGAGGAAGGGCAGGATCAGCGGCCGCGAGAACTCCTCGGCCAGACCGAAGACCCACCACAGAACCAGTCCCGTGATCCACAGAGGCGCGATCACGGTGATGCCAGCCATCAGCGTCACGCGCAGCCGATGCAGAATCCCATGACGCTGCGGCTCAGGCGTCAGCCCGTCACCCAGGCCCGGTTCTTTTGGATTCTTGTCGTCCAAGGAGGGTCAGCGCCCTGCATTCCAACGCAAACGAGGGCAGATCGAGGGTTGGTCATACACTGTCGGCAACCTACCCGTCCCCTCGGAAACTGTCAAGAAATCCACGTCATCACAGCCAACCAGTCCCCACTCAGACAAGATTCGGCGCAGCCGAAGCAAGCCTCCACCCAGTGCAAGATTCGGCGAAGCCGAAGCGAGCACGCATCCGTTCTCCTAAGGGTCGGGCGGCGCGTGGCAGTCTCGGCTGTGGCGGTGGCCGGGGGGCGAGGCGCATTACGCCGGCCACCGCTTCGCCCGATCCGGTTCCCCAGAGACCGCAGGGCTCGACAGCCGTTTGCACAACCGTCCCAGCCGTACACAGACCCACCGGAGAACCCCGGCGTAGGTGCCGCAGCCCCCCCGGCCATCGCCACACCCGCAGAACCACCCCCAACCCCCAGATTGACACCCCAAACCCTCACAGCTACAATCGCCCCACATGCCACCCCACCCCACCCCACCAGCAATTCTCCTGCTCAGCGGCGGCATGGACTCCACCACCCTGCTGTTCCACCTGCGCCAGACCGCCCCGAACACTCCCCTGCACACAATCAGCATCGACTACGGCCAGCGACACCGCATCGAGCTGGACTTCGCCGCGCGGCTGTCCGACCTCGCGGGGGCGGCATCTCATCGTGTCCTGCCCCTCGACCTGACGAGTATCGGCGGCAGCCCTCTTACCGATCCAGATCTCCGCATCCCCGCGTCCGCCGATGATGAGCAGATCACCACTGTCGTCCCCTTCCGCAACATGCTCTTCGTCACCCTGGCCTCGGCCTGCGGCGAGACCCTAGGCGCCCGTGACCTGTACCTGTCTCCGGTACGCGACGACTACGACGCCTACCGGGACTGCCGGCGCGAATTCTATGACAGCCTGGAGGGTACTCTGCGCCTGGGCGCCACCCGCGAGACCGATTTCCGCATCCACACCCCCTTTGTGGACCATACCAAGGTCGACGTCGTCGCCATGGGGTTGCAGCTCGAGGTGCCCTACGAACTGACCCACACCTGCTACGAGGGCCGCCGGCCGGCTTGTGGAATCTGTGACGCCTGTGTCGAACGCCTGCATGCCTTCGACGCCAACGGTGTTGCTGATCCCCTCGACTATGAGAACACGCCGGGTGGCCATTCGTGAAGATCGATCGCGTCGAAGCCCTGCACCTGCGCCTGCCCGAGGTGAAGGAAGTCGCCGACGGCACCCAGGATGTGCTCATCGTCCGGGTTCATGCTGACGATGGGAGGATCGGTCTGGGCGAAGTTGTGTCCTGCAGTTACGTGGCTCGTGCCGTCATCGAATCACCCCGCTCCGCCCCCTTTCGTCACGGACTGGCGGCCATCGTCACCGGCATGGCGGTAGACGACATCGATGATATCGCCGCCGCCGTCGAACAGGGAACGGCATGGTACGGTCCCGGCGGCATCGCCCGGCACGCCTACAGCGGCCTCGATATGGCGTTGTGGGATCTGCGGGCCCAGGCCGCCGGTGTCCCCCTGCGACGCCTGCTGTCAGCCACCGCCGTCGACCGGGTCCCCGCCTATGCCAGCGTCCTGTGGCCCGAAACGCCCGAGTTGGTGGGCGCCTCGGCCCGGGCCTTCGTCGACGCCGGCTATCGGTTTGTGAAGTACGGGTGGGCGCCCATGGGACCCGATCTGGCCCTCGACATCGAGCTCGTTGCCGCCGCCAGGGACGCGCTGGGCGACGACGTGGGGCTGATGGTCGATGCCGGACGCGCCTGGACCGCTCCGGAGGCCATGCAGCGGGCCGAGCGCTTCGCAGAGTACGACACGTTCTGGCTGGAAGAGCCCCTGCACCCGTACGACAATACCGGATACGCCCAGCTGTCGGCGGCCTCACCGGTACCGATCGCTGCAGGGGAAGCAGTTACTCTGTTAGAAGAGTACGACGCGTTGCTGACCACGGGCCTGCATTTCGTCCAACCGGACCTGGGACGCGTCGGCGGGATCACCTACGCCAGGAGACTGGCCGCCTCAGCCCTGGCGCTTGGCTGTCGACCCGTACCACACGCCTTCGGCACGGGCGTGCTTCTCGCCGCGTCGGCTCAGTGGACTGCCGCCGCACCGGAACCCCTGACCGAATACACGCGCGCCCCCTCGCCTCTGGCCCGAGACCTCGCCCACCATACCATGGAATTCCGCGAGGGTTACCTGCATCTCGATGACACGCCCGGCCTGGGTGTCACCCTCGATGACGATGTGATCGCCCGCTACCGCGTCGACTGAGCGCCGGCGCCTCTCCAGGAGACATACCCACATGCCTTCCGTACGCGAGATCTACAAGTTCGATGAGCTCACCTGGCCCGAAGTCAACGAAGCCGTCGAGATGGGCAAGATCTGCATCCTGCCCACCGGCTCCGTCGAGCAGCACGGCCACCATCTGCCACTGAAGGTGGACCACCTGTGCGCCGATGCCGTGGCCAGCGAGGCGGCGCGACTGCAGGCCGACAAGGCCCTCGTCCTGCCGCCTGTGACCTACGGCTACGTGCACCACGTGATGGACTTTCCGGGGTCCATCAACATCCATCACGAACACTTCATCCAGTACTGCCTCGACATCACCAAGAGCCTCGCCTACCACGGCTTCAAGAAGATCGTCCTGGTCAACGGTCACGGCTCCAACCACAACCTCGTCGATATGGTGGCGCGGCGGACCACGGTGGAGACCGATGCCAGCTGCACCTTCTGCAGCTGGTGGCAGATGCTGACCGTCGACCCGGAGTTCGAGTCGAAGTGGCGGGAGAGCATCAAACCCGGGGGCTGCTCCCATGCCGGTGAGCTGGAGACGTCCATGCTCATGCACCTGTCCCCGGACAGCGTGCGCAAAGACAGGATCAGGAGCGAGATCGCCCGCACCAACAAGCTGGACTCGAAGTTTGTGTGGACCGACCTGTTCGCCCAGGGGCCGATGGGGCAGATCGAGTGGACGAGTCAGTATTCGGACACGGGCGTGATGGGTGAAGCGGAGAAGGCCACGGCTGAGAAGGGCCGACTGTGCCTGGAGGAAGCGTCAAAGAACCTGGCCGACTGGATCGGTGAGTACTACGACATGGACATCCGGCCGCGCACCCGGCACCAGGACCGCGAGCCGACGATCCCGCTGAACTTCCCCACGGACTGACGCGGCAACCGGTGAATCAGGCGGCTGGCACCAGGACACCGTCGGCAAGGGTGTAGCGCTTGCCGGATTCGGGACAGACGAAGTCGTCGCCATCGGCTTCGAGAACGATGCCCTCCTCGCTGACCCAGCCCGTCTGCCGGCCCGGGACGCCGTAGACGACGGCAAAGGCTGGGACATCCTTCGTCACCACCGCGCCGGCTCCGATGAGGGCGTAGGCCCCGATGGTGATGCCGCAGACGATGGTGCTGTTGGCGCCCAGGGTGGCCCCCCGCTGCACCAGTGTGGGGCGCAGCTCGTGCTTGCGCTCGATGAAGGCTCTCGGATTGATTACATTCGTGAACACCATGGAGGGACCGCAGAACACGCCGTCCTCCAGTGTCACCCCTTTGTACACCGAAACGTTGTTCTGGATCTTGCAGCCATCACCGATGACGACGTCGGCATCGACGTAGACATTCTGGCCGATGTTGCAGCCGGCGCCGATCCTGGCCCCGGGCATCACGTGAGACTGATGCCAGATCCTCGTGCCTTTGCCCAGTTGGCAGGGCTCGTCGACACAGGCCGTTTCGTGTACGAAGGCTTCTTGTTCCATGACGGGCCAATATACGTGCGCGCCACTGTTGGCGCATTGAACCGGATACCCGGGAGAGAGGCAGAGAGGACGAAGCAGACATGAAATTGACCACCTTCGCCATCAAGGGCGAACAGCGCCTCGGCGCCATGGTTGGCAACAACAAGATCGTCGCCGACCTGGCTGCGGTGGAAAAGACGGCGGCCCGACGGGAGAAGCGCTCGGCCAACGATTTCTACACCGACATGCTCACCTTCCTGAACGCCGGCAGCAAGGCCATGGCGGCGGCTCGCAAGCTGGTCAAGGCCGTCGATGATGGTCTCGGCGACGAGCCGAAGGCGGACAGCAAATCGACCCACTACCTGACGAAGATCAAGTTGAGGGCACCGGTGCCGAACCCGGCCAAGCTGTTCTGCCTGGCCGGCAACTATCAGGACCACATCGAGGAGGGCGGTGGCCGCATCACCGCCCAGGATCGCGAGACGCCCCGGGTCTTCATGAAACCTCCGACGACGACCGTCATCGGCCAGGAAGACAACATCCTCATTCCGCCGGTGGCCCGCGCCGTCGACTGGGAGGGTGAGTTGGCCGTCGTCATCGGCCGCAAGGGCAAGGCCATCGCCTCGAAGGACGCGCTGAAACACGTGGCCGGGTACACGATCATGAACGACGTGTCCGAGCGGCAGCTGCAGATCAAGGAACGCTCCTCCAACCGTCCCAAGGACGAGTGGTTCGACTGGCTCAACGGCAAGTGGCTCGACACGGCCGCTCCGCAGGGGCCCTGGATGGTGACGGCGGACGAGATCAAGAACCCTCAGGATCTCGACATCAGCACCTTCGTCAACGGCTCCCGCAAACAGCACAACAATACCGGCCAGATGCTCTACTTCGTGGCCGATATCGTCGAGTACATCTCCGCCATCATCACCCTCGAGCCGGGCGACATCATCAGCACCGGCACGATCTCCGGCGTCGGCGCCACCACGGGCACATTCCTCAAACCAGGGGACCGGGTCGAGATTGAGATCTCGAAGATCGGGGTTTTGAAGAACAATGTAGCGGCCTCCAAGAAGTGACCTCACCCGCCACGGCGGGGACAGAGTCCGAAGGCCCGACTCCCGTTGGACTGTGGAGTCGGGCCTTTGTCGTTCTGTGCGGTCTGTCCTTCATCGCCGGCATCGCCGCAGCGCCCTTTCAGTCGCTGTTGCCGGTCTATGTCGAGGCCGATCTTCAGCGTCTGCCTGTCTTCACCGCCTACCTGAAGGGCCTCACCCTGCTGCTGGGAGGCGTGTTCGCCATCGTCGGTGGCCGCCTGGCCGATCTTCTGGGACTCAAATTCACCCTGCTCCTCGGACTCGCCGGCAGCGGCCTGACCGGGCTCGTGTTCCACAGCACGCACGTGGTGCCGCTGACCATGCTCGTGCTCCTCATCGGGGCCGCCCACGGCCCGCTGAGTACGGCAGGTCAGAGCTACCTGATCAACTGTGCCGGCCCGCAACGTCTCGGACTGGGTGGGGCCCTCTACTTTCTCAGCTTCACCGGAGGCAACTCCGTCGGCAACTTCTGTACGGGCCTGGTGAAGGACGCCTGGAGCTTCCCCCGGTTGGGGACGACGATGACCCTGATCATGGTGGGGGTCGTCGCCGGCGGCCTGCTCCTGCTGCCGTCGACTCGGGTACCCCGAGCGGCCGATGTGCCTCGCCAGGGACTACAGTTGTGGCGCTCCTACCGGCCGCTGCTGGCGCGGCGCGATGTGCTCCTGCTGCTCGGACTGCGCCTGTCGATCACCAGCTTCTGGGGCATGGCGACGCTGGCCCTGCCGCTGCTCGTCTACCGCGCCAGCCAGTCAGCCGCCACAGCCGCCTACTACGGCGCGGTGTCGCTGGCGGTGGCCGCCGCCGGGCAGCTGCTCACCGGCTTGCTGCGGGATCGGTACGGACGGACAGGGCCTCTCATCATTTCCTCGCTTGGCATCGTGGCCAGTGCGGCGTGCCTGGCGCTCTATACGGATTCGGTGGCCGGCCTGTTCGTCTTCGGCACATCGCTGACGGCGACTGCCTGGGCCGTGTCCACTCTGGTTCCGGCCCTGATCGCCGAAGTCGCCGACGCCGACGAGAAGAACCTGCTCGTCGGTCTCGGCCACATGGTCTGGAGTGGCGCCATGGTCACCGGCAGCATCATGGGCGGCATTCTTATCGAGGTGGGAGCCCACGTGCCCTTCGCCCTCGGTGTCATCCATGCCTCCGTCGGCACATTGTGTACGTGGCGTCTGTGCGTACGGCTGGACAACCGATGAAGAAGCTGAACCTGCTGCTGCTGACGGTGGCCCACTTCTGCGTCGATTCCTACGCCACCATGCTGGCCCCCATCCTGCCTCTCGTTATCGAGCGGATGGGGCTGAGCCTGGCCAGCGCCGGCATCCTGGGCACCATCGTCTCGGTCTGCAATCTCAGTCAGCCCCTGCTGGGCATCTGGGCCGACCACATGCGCCGGCGCTGGCTCATCATCGGCGGCGTCGGCCTCGCCACCCTGTTCACCCCATTGATGGGTATCGCCCCGAACTACTGGGTGCTGGTCACCGTGCTCTGCCTGGGTGGTTTCGGCGTGGCCGCTTTTCATCCGCAGTCCTTCTCCCTCGCCGGAGAGCTGAGCGGATCCCGTCGTTCCTTCGGCCTGGCACTGTTCGTCTTTGGTGGCACCATGGGCCTGGGGATCACGCCGCTGTGGGTCCCCTTTTTTGCCGAGCGTGTCGGTCTCGGATGGCTGCCCGTCGTCTCCATTCCGGGCCTGCTGTTCCTGCTCCTCGTGCTGCGCTTCGTTCCTCTCGACAACCCCCATGCCGCCACGGCGGACAAGCCGGATCGCGCCACGGGATTCAACGGCGCTGCACGTCCCCTGGCGCTGATCACGGCCGTCGTCATCCTGCGCTCCGTCACCGCCCTTGGATTCGCCTTCTTCCTGGTTGTGCTGCTCTCCCGCGAACGCGGCCTGTCTCTCGTCGAAAGCGGCGTACCCCTGGCGGCGTACAACATCTCGGGCGTCGTCGGGGCCCTCTTCTTCGGCTACCTTGGCGACCGGGTCAACGCCCGGCCGCTCATCGTCGGTTCTCTGGTGTTCTCGGTACCGGCGCTGCTGGCTTTTCTGCAGATCGAGGGCCCCCTGAGCTACATCCCTCTCGCTCTCGGCGGTGGCCTGGTGCTGGCATCGAACTCCATCCTCGTCGCTCTCGCCCAGGAGCTGGTGCCGCAACGCTCCGGCCTGGCCTCCAGTCTGCCATTGGGCTTCAGCTGGGGCCTGGCCAGCCTGTCTCTGGGACCGGTGGGCTGGTTTGCCGACACGTACGGGGTCACCGAAACCCTCCGCTGGCTGGCCCTGTTGCCTCTGGTCACGGCCACGGTGGCGCTCTTCCTTCCAGCACGGCCCCACCCGACACCTGATACCACCGAAAAGGAATAACTCGGATGTACAACGAATGGAGACCCATCTACACCGCCCTGGCCGCCGACATCATGGATGCCCTGGGTTACCGTGAGCAGACCCTCGAGCACACCGTCCGTCCCTCCTCCGCCACGACCGGCTTCGGTGGTCCCGCGGTGACGCTGGACGCCTACCAGCACGATGAGCCCCATCCGGACCCGTACGGCAAGATCTTCGAGGCCTACGATCTGATGAACAGGGGGGATGTTGTCGTGGTGGCCACCAACGGCGAGGTGCGATCCGGGTTGTGGGGTGAGTTGTTGTCGACGGCGGCGGTGGCCCGCGGCGTCAACGCCGTGGTCACCGACGGACTTGTGCGCGACATCCGTCTGATGGACGAGATGGGTTTCCACTGTTTCAGCCGCGGGTATTCCCCCCTGGATTCGGCCGGACGGATCATACCTCGCGACGTGCAGGTTCCCGTTACCTGTGCCGGGGTGCACATCAAGCCCGGTGACTTCATCCTCGCCGACTACGAAGGTGTCGTGGTTATACCGGCGGCGATCCTCGACGAGGTCCGCACCCGATGCATGGAGAAGCTCGAGGGTGAGAACACGGTGCGGGACGTCCTGGCGAGCGGGCGCTCGCCACGGGAGGTCTTCGACGAGTACGGCATACTGTAGAGCCGCGCGGCTCTGGCCTGGTACCTCCTGATGGGCACCCCCACTACGCAAGCTGATCCCGGAGCCCCGTCCTCGAAGCCTCCGCGCGAAGTGCTCGCCATCGGCGGCTTCGCCCACTTCGTGCACGACGGCTTCACCGATTGTATCTACGTCCTGTTGCCGCTGTGGGCGGCCACCTTTGCGCTGAACCACGCCGAAGTGGGCACCCTCAAGATGACGATGTCCGGGATGATGGCGGCGATGCAGGTGCCAGCCGGGCTCCTCGCCGAGCGTTGGGGAGAACGTGTCGTTCTCGCCCTCGGTACGATGCTGGCGGGCCTCGGCTTCGTACTGCTGGGGTGGGCGGCCGGCTTTCTCAGCCTCGTAACCTTCCTCGCCGTGGCCGGCGCCGGCTGCGGCACCCAGCACCCGTTGGTCTCATCGATCATCTCCAAGGCCTTCGACTCGGGACGGCGCAGGGCGGCGCTGGGCACTTACAACTTCACCGGCGACCTGGGCAAGGTCGCGGCCCCGGCGGCGGTGGGTGCAGGCGCCGCCGCCTATGGTTGGCCGGGCAGTACCATCGCCTACGGGTTGTTCGGCGTCGCCGCAGGCCTCGCGGTGTTCCTGTTGCTGTCACCCCGTCATACGGAAGAACCCACGCCCCGCTCTGGTCCGACGACGGGTGGGGGGCCGAAACAAGGATGGGGGATCAGCGATCGACGCGGGTATGCCACCCTCGCCGTCATCGGTATGATCGACAGCGGCGCGCGGCTGGGATTTCTCACCTTCGTGCCCTTTCTCCTGATCGAAAAGGGAGCCGCAATAGACACCCTCGGCCTGGCCTTGGCCCTCGTCTTTGCCGGCGGCGCCGCGGGCAAGCTCGCCTGCGGCTTCATCGCGGAGCACGTCGGTATTCTGCGCACGGTGGTGATCACCGAAGTCGCCACCGGGGCGCTGATGGCCGCTGTCATCCTTCTGCCCCTCGTCCCCGCGCTGGTCGTGCTGCCCCTGTTCGGTATCGCTCTCAACGGCACCTCCTCGGTGCTCTATGGGACCATCGGCGACTTCGTGGGAGGCGAGAGACAGGCCCGCGCCTATGGCCTGTACTACACCCTCGGCATCGGTGCCGGCGCCCTGGCCCCCGTTCCCTTCGGCATGGTCAGCGACCAGTGGGGTGTGACCGTTGCGCTGGCCGCCGTCGCCGTCAGCGTCAGCGCCATCCTGCTGCTGTGCCCGCTGCTGCGACGATCCCTGGCGCGGGCCGGCTGATGGACGAACAGATCTCTGCTGAATGGCTCACGCAACGGTTGCGCGGAAATGGTCATCTGCCACACGCAGAGGTCAGCTCGGTGTCGGTTGCCGCCACGCACAAGCATCATCTCGAACTGACCGTCAGCTATTCCGGCGAGGCGGAGGGGATGCCGTCCCGGATGATCCTGAAGCGTTACGATCCCGGTCACCCGCACGGCTGGCGCGAGGGCCTTCTCTACCGTGACGTCGTACCCACCATGCCCGATCCGCCGACACCTGTGTGCTACGATGTGTCGTTGATAGCAGACTCAGGACAGGCCCACATCCTGCTCGAGGACCTGTCCCAGACACACTTCAACATCAGGCCCGGTCACACCCGGCTCCTGACGCCGGCGACCTTCGAGCCCGTCCTCGACACCTATGCGCGGTTTCATACCTACTGGTGGGAGCACGACACCATCGGGCGGGCCGACATGCTCGCTCCCTGTGGCCTGGGCGTCTCCCACGAAGCCAAGGGCGAGGGTCACATCCGGGAGAACGAGCGCTTCTTCCACGACACGGCACTGCCGAAGTGGATCGATGCCCATGGGGATGATCGTACCACATCCCGGCAGAACACCTGGGAGCGAGCGATCTCAGCCTGGGCCCGGCTGTTCGAGGAACGCACGGCCAGCGGCACCGCACTGACCCTGATCCAGGGCGACGCACACATGGGCAACGTTCTCATGCCGCACCAGGAAGGACGTCCCGTGCTCATCGATTGGGAGGGACTGACGCCCGGTATCGGCTTGTGGGATCTGTCCCGTCTCCTGCTGTGCTACCAATTCCCCCCGGGAATGCGGCGGGAGTTGGAACGTGTCCTTCTGCCCCGCTACCAACGCCAGACCGAAGCGGCCGGAATCGAAGGCTACGGTATCGACAACTGCGAAAGTGATTACCGACTCTGCGTCCTGGCGAACCTGCCCCACGTGCTGGTCTGGGGCGATGAGGTCTACATGGAATCGACGATGGCAGCGTTCAGCGATTGGGACTGTGAAGGATTGCTGTGATTGACCCGAGCCAGTACCGAAAACATGCTCTGGCTCACCCGCGGTGGTGGGTCGGGGCCTGGAGGCGACCCTTCGCCGGGTGGGAATCCCCGATCGGTCAGGTTCCATAGAGCCACTCCCGCAGGGAGTGGCTCGCCAGCCGGCCGGCCCAACCCGTCAGCCGACCCAGCATATCCGCCCCAACCCCGACGAAAGAGCCGCAAGGCCCCGACCCGCCGCCGCAGAAGAGACGCAGACCAAGTTGATTCACCGTACGCTTGAGAGCGCCCCAGACTGGCTGCCCGGCCCGCCCGACGCCCAGACCAGTACCGAAAACAGGCTCTGGCCCACCCGCGGTGGTGGATCGGGGCCTGGAGGCGACCCTTCGCCGGGTGGGAATCCCCGATCGGTCAGGTTCCATAGAGACACTCCCGCAGGGAGTGGCTCGCCAGCCGGAGGGGCTCGCTCACCAGCCGACCCAGGCCGGCCGCTCAACCCCGGCGAAAGAGCCGCAAGGCCCCGACCCGCCGCCGCGAAGAGAACCAGAACCAAAAAAAATCCCCCTGACAGCGGCGGTTTCCCACATCTGCCAGGGGGCTGCCCTAAGGAGGATTAGGAGGCAAACAACCCGTCCGAACCGGCCGATCCTCGCGGGTCTACCACTTTGATCGGCACGCCTCCAGCGATCTTGAGAAAAAGCAGATCGCGATTCTCAACATATTGTATTTATGTCAGTTACAGCAATGCAATAGATCCTACTTGCGGATCTCTGCCAGCGCCGATTCGAAGTCGGCCCACAGATCTTCCGCCGCCTCGATCCCGACGGCCACCCGCACCAGTCCGTCGCCGATACCCAGACTGGCACGTTGTTCCGGTGGCTGGCCGGCGTGTGAGCTGACGGCCGGACGACTCACCAGCGTCTCGACCCCTCCCAGGCTCGGCGCGTCCACGGCCAGTGTCAGCCGATCCATCATCCCTTGCGCGGCCACACCACCACCGACGACGGAGAAACTGAGCACGCCACCACATCCGGCAAACCAGCGACTGGCGCGTTCGCGGTGCGGGTGATTGTCCAGGGTCGGGTAGTTGACGTGCTCCACGGCGGGGTCGCCAGCCAGTCGCTGGGCCAGGTACGCGGCGTTGGCGTTCTGCTGCTGCACTCGCAGGACCAGGGTCTTCATACCACGCTGCAACAGGAAACAGGCATGCGGATCGAGAGTGGCGCCGAGATGGTTGAGCTTGTGTGTCACCCGATCGATGATCACCGACGACGAGATAGCGCAGCCGGCTACCAGGTCGGAATGTCCGTTGAGGTACTTGGTGGCGCTGTGCAGCTCCACATCGAACCCCATCTCCAGCGGCCGGAAGTTGACCGGCGAGGTGAAGGTGTTGTCGATCACGGAGGTGATACCGCGCTCTCGGCAGAAAGTTACCACGGCCTCCAGATCGGCGATCCTCAGCGTCGGATTCGACAGGCTCTCCACGAGGAAGACTCGCGTATCATCCCGCACCTTCGCCGCCCATGTGTCCGCGGCGTCGCCATCAACAGTGTCCACGGCGATGCCCATTCCGGGCGCATCCACCGCCAGAAAACTCAGCGTGCCGCCATAGAGACAATCCTGCGCCAGGACGTGACCCCCTGACTCGAGCAATGCCAGCAGCGTCGTCGTGATCGCCGCCATGCCGGAGCCGGCAACGACGGCTGCCTCTCCCCCGGTGATCGCCGTCAGCCGCGCCGCCAGATCCCGATGGTTGGGCGAGTTGTTCAGTCGCAGGTAGCGGATGTCGTCGTACGACCCGGCCGTCTCCGCCTCGTACGTGGCCGACTGAAACACGGGCTGTACGACGGCCCCATCGGTACGCTCCAGGCCACTGTGAATCAATCGGGTACGCAGGTCCATCAGGGCATCCTTGGCGTCAGGTCGCGTACTTCCGCAACAGATCCGTATAGATACCGGTGAATTCGTCCCGGCCATTGGTGCGGTTGTAGAAGTAACAGAAGGGGTTCGGGTTCAGTTCCAGAATCTGCCAGCCACGCTCGTGGTCGCGGATCAGATCGATGGCGTAGAAACCGAGGTCGATGACGCCGGCGATCTTCGCCGTCAACCGTCCCAGCTCCTCCAGGACCGCATCGTCGGTCACCCGTTCGGCCCGGCCCGTATGATGGTGCAGCGGATTGCGATCGTGCGCTGAAAACCCATCGCTGACCTTCTGGTAGGCCAACAGCAGCTCTGCCTGCGTGGCGACGACGCGATACTCGGGACCGTCGGCAAAGGACTGCACGAGCAGCAGGTTGTCGAGGAAGCCGGCGTTCTCAAACAGATCCTGCAGGCGTGCTCCCACGCCGGCACGATCCTTTTCCGTGAACACCCCGGACGATACCGAGCCGCGGGTCTTCTTCACCACAACGGGGTAGCTCATGGTCGCATCCACATCATCGGTGATGGCCTCCACCGTGCGGTGGGTGCGATATCGGTTGAAACGCTCCTCCGCATACGGATTGAACACCAGCATCGTAAACGGCAGAGGCAGACCGGCGGCAACGAGCATCTCGTACTGGTAGCCTTTGTCCTCCGCCATTCGCGCCGCCACATAGTCGTTGAAAGGATGTTTGTTGCGGTAGAATAGAAGCGGCCGCCGGCCACCGGTGACGCGCATGACGTTGCCGTCTCCCGATACCTGTTCCGACGTCCACCCCAACCGGGCGCAGGCCGCCTGCAGGCACTCGAGGCTTTCGTGCGACACATCTTCGGTGATGCCCTCCACTTCGTGCAGCAGCCCGAAATACTCGCGTGCCCGGGCGACAAGAAAGAGCGAGCCGGTGACGCAGACTCGACCTTCGTCGCCGGCTTCCTGCAGAGCGCGCTCCAGCGCCGGGCGCCACCCGGGCTCCACATTGACCGCTACATCCGACGGTGCGCAGCGGGCCAGGTCGGTGGCAGCCAGTGCCTTGGGGTGCTCGGACGAGGTCAGGACAAAACGCTCCGCCAGGGGCGTCAGACAACGGAGCACCTCGACGGCCTCGTGATCTTCGTTGACGCCCACGACGAACGTCCAGGAGGCACCCAGTGGTGCCAGGGCATCGCGCAGGGCCGCCGCTGCCGCCGGGTTGTGGGCGCCGTCCAGGATGACCTGAGGCCGGGCGCTCGCCATCTCGAAACGACCCGGGCTCTGATGCGCCTCCAGGACCTGACCGATAGCCTCCGGCGACAGGTCCGCCTGCAGTTGCACCGCCGTCGCCACGGCGAGTCGGGCGTTGTCGACCCACGTGCACGGACGGCGTGGACCGGGTTCGGGTGCCACCCGATAGGCCGCGGGATCCACATTGGCATGGGACGTGACGCCCCCCGCGGCACAGACGAAGAGTGGAATCCCGGCCTCGGTGGTGTGTCTGCGGATATGGTCGAGGACCTCCGGCTGCTGCGCCGAGGTTGTCAACAGGGGACGGCCAGGCCGGGCCACCGGCAGCTTCTCATTCGCGATCGTGATGCGGTCATGGCCGAGGACGCTGCAGTGGTCGAGATCGATCTGCGTCAGTACGGCGACATCGTGATCCCAGGCATTCGTCGCATCGTAGCGACCACCGAGACCGACCTCGAAGACGGCAAAATCTACCCTGGCATCGGCGAACATCCGTGCTGCCAGCACGGTGAGCGCCTCGAAGCGGGAGAAGGCGCCGACCTGTTCACGCTCAAAGCCGTGCGTGGCATCCGCGAAGGTGGTGATGCTCTGCGCCCACCGGTCCTTGTCCAGCAGGCTACCGTTGACCTGGATGCGCTCGCGCTGACTGTGCAGGTGCGGCGACAGGTAGAGACCGACACGGAGCCCCCCTGCCTGCAGCAGCGCCGCCAGCAGGCTCGCCGCCGTTCCCTTGCCATTCGTACCGGCGACGATGGCCGAAGCGAACTGCCTCTGGGGATCCCCACAGCGGCGCAGCATCCTGCGCACGCGGGGCAGGTACTGTTCCAGGGGACCTGTAGGTGGCCGGCCCCGCTCCCAGTCGGGTAGCGTGTCGAGGAAGCGTTTGCTGCGGAAGTAGTCCATTCCGTCGCGCCGTCAGCCGCCGCGGGTGTGCATCTCTCGCCGGGGGTCCTGACGCAACTCTTCGATCTGGAAGAGGGCACCCCGTTCCGCCATCTCCGCCCGCTCCTCGGCACCGCGGTCCCCCCGCTGACGCCAGCCCTCGGCGATGACCTGCGACATCTCTTCCGCCGAGCCGCCGTTGCGCACGCACTCACGCAGGCTGATGCCATCACGCGCGTAGAGGCAGTGGTACCAGAAGCCGTCCGCCGTCAGTCGACTGCGGTCACAGTTACTACAGAAGGGCTGGGTCGTCGAAGAGATGACACCGAACCGTTCTCCCGTTGTCAATTGGAATCGTTCCGCCGGGGCGCGACCCCGTGCGCCCAGTTCCTCGAACCTGCCGTAGTGGGCGCTCAACCGGTCCAGGATCTCCTGCCGGGGCACGACGCGATCCCGGTTCCAGAGGGTGGCCCCGCCGACATCCATGTACTCGATGAACCGGATCTCGGCGCCGACGCGACGACCGAACGCCACCATGTCGACCAGCTCGTCGTCATTGATGTCGCGCATGACGACGGTGTTGATCTTCAGCGACCTGAAGCCGACGGCTGCCGCCGCCTCGATTCCGGCGAGGACATCGTCGAGAGCGGCGCGACGGGTGAGCGTTTCGAAACGGGACGCTTTCAGCGAATCGAGACTCACCGTCACTCGCTGCAAACCGGCGTCATGCAGTGCGGCGGCGTGGCGCCCCAGTTGCGTCGCGTTCGTCGTCATCGCCAGATCATCGAGGGCGTCGCGGGCAGCCAGGCCGGCAACGAGCTCGGTGAGCCCCGCCCGCAGCAGCGGTTCGCCCCCGGTGAGGCGCACACGCCCTACGCCGTTGTCGACAAAGGCGTCGGTGAGGGCGAGAATCTCGTCGAAGGTGAGGATGTCCCCCTTCGGCAGCCATGTGTAGTCTTCCTCGGGCATGCAGTAGGCGCAACGCAGGTCACAACGGTCGATGACCGAGAGGCGCAGGCTCTGCAGGGGGCGGTCGAGGGTGTCGAAGGTGGGCGACATGAGGGGGCAGAACATAGGTGTCCGCCGGACCCGAGGCAATGCGACACCCACTAGCGGAACTGCAACCCTGTCAAGCAGTTACGAACTACC
>DASCMS010000126.1:0-11028 GCA_036011085.1 Candidatus Latescibacterota bacterium | reverse complement strand
CGCACACGGTGACAAGAGAACCCCACCATGACGAAGCTCTTGGAAGAGGCGTTCAGAAGGGCCTCCGATCTGCCGGAGGATAGGCAGGATCTGATCGGTCGGATGTTGCTCCAGGTTGTGAACGAGGGAGGGGCGCTCTGCAAACTGTCGGACATGCAGGTGGCGGAGGTAAGAAGATCACTCGCGGAACCGGAGGCGGGGAGCTTCGCTTCTGAAGAGGCAGTAGGCGCCGTGTACAAGAAGCATGGGGCATGAGGCTCCGCTACACGGCGACGGCACTCTCCCACCTCGATGAGATTTGGAATTCGTCGTGCCTGGCCTTCCCTACGTGGTGGTATACCGAACCACCGAAGATGAGGTCCATATTCTGGGCGTCTTCCACGGCGCTCAAGATCGGTAGCTGCTGGACTCGATCGGACGGTCACCACCTCCACCAACCAGGTGTAGCTGTCAGAAACGACACACCTCGCCCGGGTCGCTCCCCGGGCTCTGCACCCTGAACTCGCCACGGTACGGGGTGTTGCCTCCTTCATCCACCGAATAGCCCCACTGGGCGATCGCCTCCTCCGCAGTGGGGAAGGTATCTCTGTTGCGGCCGAGCTGGGACTGGAGTTCGGCCTCAAGCGCCGCACGCTGGCCGGCATACCCGGGATCTTCGATCAGGTTCTTCATCTGATAGGGGTCGGCGCGATTGTCGTAGAGCAGCCAGGGTCCATCCGAGTCGCGGACGTAGGAGTAGCGGGCGGTCCGCACGCCCCGGTAGGCTTTGTGGTCCCGGTCGCCGAAGGGGGCGACGGACATGAAGATCGCGGCGCGCTCCTCCTCACCGCCGTCGCCTCTGAAGAGTCGCGAAAGATCCTCGCCCTCGATCGTGTCAGGAATGTCGACGCCAGCCAGTGAAAGCAGACTTGGCAGAATCTCAGGGGTGTTGAGCGGTGTCTGCACCGAGCGACCCGTGTCGTGGATGGCGGGGTAGCGCAGCAGGAAGGGGACCCGAACGGCCTCATCCCACGGCACTTGCTTGCGCCACGGCCGCTTCCCCTGAGACCCGAACATGTCCCCGTGGTCGGAGGCAAAAACGAAGATGGTATCCTCATCTTCGCCGCACTCCTCGAGGGTTTGATACAGGGCGCCGACGCAGCTGTCGATCGCCGTACAGTGGGCGTAGTAGCCCTGCAGCTCTTCCCGCGCCCTGGTCTGCATCTCTTCGGGAACGTTGGGTCTCAGTTCGATCCCATCCACAGGATACCGCGCCACCAGCTCTTCGGGTGCGTTGTCGTGGGGGAAGTGAGGGCCGCCGAAGCCGACGAACAGAAAGAACGGTTTCTGTCGGTCGGCGTGCTCGCGGATGTAGTCCTTAGCATCTTCCGTCTGGGGGTAGGCGTCATACCCTGCCCACTTGCGTCTGGTGGGTTCATCACCCGCGTAGTAGCAGGAATTGTTGTAGTCATGGGTGCACTCCAGCACCTTCCAGTAGTCGAACCCCTGGCGACGCTCAGGGGGGATGTACGAGTCGCGCCCATGCCCATCGAGATGCCATTTGCCCACATAGCCGGTCTCGTACCCGGCACCTTTCAGAATCTCGGCCATGCAGAGCTCTTCGCTCGGCAGGTAGAGATCGTTGAGGAACATGCCGGTGCTGGTGGGATAGCGTCCGGTCAACAGGGCCGCACGGTGCGGCGTGCAGACCGGGCAGACAGAGACCGTGTTCTCGAAACTGAGGCTCCTGGCCGCGAGAGCATCAATGTTGGGGGTCTTCACATTGGGATCACCTGCGTAGCCAAAGGCCTGGGCTCGCCACTGGTCTGTGAGGACATAGACGATATTGGGTTTGCCGGTCACGATTTCTCCTTTGGTGAGCACCGCCGTGATGCCTTTCATTCAGAAGATGATAGAAAGAGTCTCCATATGACAGACGTCGATCAGCTGGAAGACGTCGTATACGGCTACAAGGACGGCATGGGCCTGGTCATGGACGTCTTCACGTCGCGGGATCCGCGCGTCGATGCCGGGGTCATCGTGGCCGTCTCCGGAGGGTGGTCGACGGACCTGGCGCGCCGGCGGAATCTGTTGAATGACCCGGAGGAGTGGGGGATCCTTCCCCGGTGTCTCCTCGATGCCGGGTATGTCGTGTTCGCCGTCGCCCACAGCCGCGCTACACGATCGAAGAGCTGCGCCCCGATCTGCCCCGCGCCGTGCGTTTCATCCGGCACAATGCCGGGCGTTTCCATATCGACCCGGGGCGTCTCGGGATCGTGGGTGGATCCTCCGGTGGACACGTGAGCCTGATGACGGCACTGTCTCCGCCTGCACTGATCGCAGATGCCGACGATCCGGTGGACCGGGAATCGTCGCAGGTGCAGGCTGTTGCCGCCTACTTTCCGCCGACAGACCTGCTCAACTACGGCGAGACCGGTGTGACGATGCTGGAGCTTCACGGCGCCCTGCGTGCTTCGTCTCTCGGATTCCAGCGTTTCGATGACGAAGCCGGGCGCTTTGAGCGGATCACCGATCCGGATCAGTTCCGTCAGTGTCTGCGCGAGAATTCACCCATCACGCACGTCCATGCGGACAATCCGCCGGTGCTGCTGATCCACGGAGACGGCGATGAGCTGGTGCCCCTCAGTCAATCGGAGACCCTGCGCGGGAGCCTGGTGGAGAAAGGCGTGGTGAACAGGCTCGTTGTGCTGGAAGGACACGGACACGCGTGGCCGCCGCTGGGAAACGGCCAGCAGGACGTGCTGGACTGGTTCGGACGACACTTGGGTCCGGAGCGTAGGCCTCTGTCTGGCTAACTGCTCTGCCTGTTGACAAAGTGCACACATTAGGTGATTGAAGACCGATGATGAGCGAACGAATGGAACCCGAAGAGCGCGAGATTCTCGAAGTGTTCGAACGAGGCGAGTTACGATCCAGGTCTGACGCCGAGGGCGAGATCGAGCAGGCCAGAGAGGCAGCGCGGAATACCTTCAACAAGACAAAACGTGTGAATCTCCGTGTGAGCAATCGTGACTTCGAGTTGGCTCACTCAAGAGCTCGAGAAGAGGGAATACCCTATCAGACGTTGCTCTCGAGCGTCATTCACAAGTATCTCAGTGGCCGCCTGACCGAAAAGCCGTGATGGTGGACCTTCGACGTCCCGAATCACAGAGTGCTTTCGAACAAGCCGCACAAGGCAGCTGGCGGGATGTCTTTGTCGATCCATGCACCGGCGACTGGCGTGACCGGTGGTTCCTGGACGGGGACGTCGGGACGGTCTCGACCGGTCCCGATGGCATGGAGTTGCGCGCCGGGCCGGAGCACGGCAACGACGCCCATCACATGGTCCTCTGGACGCACGATTGTTTCGAGGGTGACGTGAAGATGGACTTCGAGTATGCCCGTCTCGACTCAGCGACCAGCTGCGTCAATATCCTCTACATACAAGCCACAGGCAGCGGGGACGGCCCCTACACGTCTGACATCAGCGAGTGGAATGAGCTGCGCCGTGTCCCGTCGATGGCGACGTATTTCGATCACATGAACACCTATCATATCAGTTATGCCGCCTTCCCCATGGATGCGGATACCACCAGCTACATCCGTGGCCGGCGCTACATGCCGGGTGCCACCGGCCTCGACGGTACGGATCTCGAACCCGACTACTGTCCCACAGGGCTCTTCGATCCCGGGGTCGCCCACAAGATCACGGTGATCAAGAAAGGCCAGGCTCTGGACATGCGTGTCGAGCACCCGGGGGGCGTGGACACCTTCCATATGGCCAACCCCGATTCGCCGCCGATCACCACGGGTCGCATCGGGCTGCGCCATATGTTCACGCGGTCGGCGCGCTACCGGAACTTCAGGGTCAGCACACCGGACTGAACCGCTTCCCGACCTCGACAAACGCACTCGTAGTTCGGCGAGGTCTTGCCCTGCCGCATCAGCTACCGTGCCCATTGTCTCTGCGCGTCAGTAAAGGGTGAAGTTGCGTTCGCTGCCCAGTTCGGTGAATGCCGCATCGGGTACGCCCCTATCATTACGAAAGACGTGAGCTGCGTGGGGTGAAGTGACGATGACATCGGCACGACCGTCACCCAGCACGTTCGCCGGCACGAGGGCGCGCTCGTGGGGTTGTTCGGCAGGGAAGCCCTCCGTCGGCAACTGCAGCGTGAAGATGCGCTTGCCCTCGCTGGAATAGATGCCGCAACTGTCGCCGACGAAGATCTCGGCCATTCCATCGCCATCCCAATCCATCAGCACGTGGTGCCGGGCGTAGTCCGTCAGCAGGCGGCCGAGGTGCTCGCCTTCGCCGTTGAAGACGTACACGGGGCCGGCGTCGGCCACATGGTCGATGTCGACCACTATCTGGGGTTCAGTACTACCCGGCAGCACCCGACCCACATCCACGGACTCGTAGTGTTCGCCGGTGATCTCCCAGATTACCTGGCCGTCACCGCTGAGCATGACGATGGCATTGGCGCCGCAGCAGGTCAGGACCAGCTGCACATCGGCCGGCTTCATGCCGGGACGGTAGACGCGACAGCAATCCAGGTGGCCTTTCCCGATGTCGACGGTGGCTGAACTGTAGACCCAGCGGGCGCTGCCGTCAGGACTGAGCAGAGCGTAGCCGGCCATGATCTCATCCCGGCCATCGTTGTCGATGTCCACGACCAGCGGCTGATGGGCGGTCTTGTGGCCGCCCGGCTCATGCACCTGCCAGAGCAGATCGCCCTGCTGATTGTAGGCGTAGATGTTCCAGTAGCGATCCTTGACCAACACGTCAGTGGGCCGTCCTCTGCCGGACAGATCGCAGAACACGAGGCAGTCGGTGGCGTCTGGGGGAATGGCGAACCGTCGCCGTTCCCGGCCCGTGGCACCATCGAGCTCGACGAGTGCTCCCTGCGTGCAGAGGACGACTTCCTGGCAGCCGTCGCCATCCCAGTCGTGGATCTGGCAGGCCACATCGTGGTGCCAGGTGCGTCGACCCAGATTCGGTGTGCCCCAGCGCCAGAGGAGCGACCCGTCCAGCCGCTGGGCGGCAATGGCACTGGTGTAGTGGATATCCGCGTCGTTGACGTTCTGGGCGCTGACAATCTCTGCTTCGCCGTCGCCATCGACATCGCCAGCGATGACCCATTGGCCGCCGCATTCTGCATCGAGGAGGATGCTCTTCCAGGGGTTGAGGGCGGGGGCGGTCTGCGGTGACCGGGTGTTGTCCTCGGTGTCGAAGTGCATGGCAGTTTCTCTACATACGGGCGTGGTGGACGGTTCGTCGCCGGAGCAGGAAAGTAGCGTGGCCCCATCAGGGGAACAACGTCGTGGACCCCGGGGATGGGGCACGCCGAGCCGCTTGCTCGCCATGGCCACAGTCTGCATACTGCGGTCATGAAAGCACGCGAACGTCTGATGGCCACCCTGCGTGGCCAAGCTGTGGATCGGCCGCCGGTAAGTCTGTACGAGATCGGTGGCTTCAAGGTGGATCCTGCCGACCCGGATCCGTTCAACATCTACAACTCCCCCGACTGGCAGCCCCTGCTGCAACTGGCCGAAGAGCGAACCGACCTGATCCGCTTGCGCAGTGCGGTGCGCGAGCAGTCGCATACGTCGTGGGGGGACATGCAGGGCGGGATCCGGGATGAGTTCTTCCAGACCGGGACGGTGCTGGAGAATGGCAACCGGGTGACGCGAACGACGCTCACCGTGGCGGGGCGGACCATGACCTCGACGACCCGCCGTGAGCCGGCGCTCGACACCATCTGGACCACCGAGCATCTGCTGAAGGACGCTGACGACATACGCGCCTATCTCGAGCTGCCGGACGAGGTTTTCGCAGAACAGGTGGATGTCGCTCCTCTGATCGCCGAAGACGAGGCCCTCGGGGATCGAGGCATCATCATGGTCGACACCGAGGATCCGCTGTGTGCCGCGGCCACTTTGCTCGACATGCAGGAATACACCATCCTCGCCATGACCGAGCCCGAGCTGTTCCACCAGCTGCTTGGCAAGTGCGCCACCTATATCCACGCCCGCACCGAACAGGTGTCTCGCCAGTTTCCCGGACATCTGTGGCGGATCTTCGGCCCCGAATACGCTTCAGAGCCCTATCTGCCCCCACGCCTGTTCGAAGAGTACGTGGTGCGTTACGTCAGCCCCATGGTGAAGATGATTCAGGCGCACGGCGGCTATGTGCGGCTGCACTGCCATGGCAGGCTGCGCAACATCCTCCACCACATCCACGGCATGGGTGTCGATGCCCTCGATCCGATTGAACCACCCCCTCATGGAGACATGGAGCTGATCGAGGTGCAGCGTCAGGTGGGGACAGACACCGTGTTGTTCGGGAATCTGGAAGTCTGCGACATCGAGAATCTCCCACCGGCACAGTTCGAGCAGGTTGTCGCCAGGGCTCTGCGCGAGGGTACGTCCGGAGAGGGTCGCGGCTTTGTCCTGCTGCCCACGGCGGCTCTGTATGGTCGACAGATCACTCAGCAGAGCATGCAGAACTACGAGACGATTGTACGCCTGGCGACGGGCTACGTCTGAGCCACAGATCAGGCGGGTCCGACAGAGAGCGAATCGCCCGGTACGATGGCTCCGTGTTGGCGAAGGAGGGCATGCACTTCGCCCATGGGAAGGGCTTCCGGATCAAGACGTCCCCGCGCGCTGAGCGCCGCCATCGCACCGGCGGCCTGACCGGTGGCCATGCAGGTGGCCTGCACCCGCAGAGCGGAGTTGGCCAGTCGATCACTCGAGATACAGCGTCCTGCGACGATGAAGTTGCGGCTGCCCGCCGGCAGGAGTGCGCCGCGTGGCACCGTCGGTACGACCCCCTCGGCCAGCATCACTTTGTGCAGTCCCGTCCCGGAGGATTCATGCAGGTCGATGGGATAAAAGGAGTGACAGACCGCATCATCCCACACACGTCCGCTCTGGTAATCTTCGACCGTCACCGTCGCCTTGCCCTGGATCGTGGCTGTCTCGCGGACGCCGCATTCGGGTGATACCTGATCGATGACCAGCTCTTCCAGTCCCGGTTGCCGTCGAAGAAACCGGTAGAGCCGCAACAGGCTTGCGCGCGATGCCAGCTCCAGCCGGGTCTTGCCTTCACTGTCCCGGGCGTTGATGTCATGAATGTGATTGGCCTGGGAGCCGCCACGTTGCAGCCAGGCGCCAACGTCGGGTCCCGTTGTGTTCCATGAGACATCTGTATAGGCCAGGCGCCCCGTTCGCACCTCGGCGTCGAAGGCCCGGTTGATGCCGTCGATGTCGAGATCGGCCACGTTGTAGCCACTGGCCCGATAGGCCAGCGTGGCCGGCTGATTCTCGTCGGGGACAGACACGGGGAGACCCGCCGTCCCGGCGGCATTCGCATCTCCCGTGGCGTCGACCAAAACGGCGGCACCACTCTCCGTGAGCCCGTTCTTAGTGCACACCGTCACCTGCCAGCCCCGTTCTTCAGCCTGCGGCTTGACGTCGGCGATCATGGTGTGGAAGAGGATATCCACACCGGCATCGACCACGGTCTCGTCGCAGAGCGCGGTGTAGACGAAGCGATCCACGCGAATCTGGAGTTGCCAGTGAGGCCGTTCGTAGTCGGCGAAGTCGGGCAACGTGCCCCCGGCCTGTGTCACGCAGCGGGTGACCAGTTCCCAGCCGATCCCGGCGATCACCTGTCGGCCCCAGGCATGGAAGAGGCCCGGAAAGTTGACGCCGCCCACGGTGGTCGTTCCGCCCAGCATGCCGGTCTTCTCGACGAGCAGGGTTCTGGCTCCCGCCCGACCCGCCTGGACGGCCGCCACCACACCGGCGGTTCCGCCGCCAATGACGACCACGTCGTACTGATCGTTCATGCCGGCGTAGGCTCGCTCGGGTCAGTGACGGGACGCGATGTGTGGATGATGGCCCGGACCTCGGTCTGTACGTGGCGCTCGACAACGGGCTTGCTGGAGCCGCCGTCCTCTTCGCCCCAGACCACCGTGACCTCTGCGCCATCAACGGCGTGCTCCTCATCGACCATGGCCAGCGAGAACCAGGCGCGCACGTTGGTGGTGTACACATTGTAGGTCGAGAGTCCGACCATCCTGCCATCTCGCAGGATCGTATCGAAGGGTAAAGTGGAGTAGTGGGAGCCGGGCATCTCCAGATACTTGTAGCGGTCACCGGTGCCGAGCATGCTGGCGAAGATGCGGGTCACGTCATCGTCATTCCAGACCAGCCAGACCTTCGAGCGATGGGGCTGATCGGCCATCTTCTCGAGGGCTTCCCGACCGATGAAATCATGGTCAAACTTCACGTGCCGTCCGTAACCCAGATCCCAGGGCGTCTGGTAGTAATCCTCGATGTTGTCGGAATAGAAGCTGCCACCAAGCGAGGCGTTCGCCTCGAAGCCGTCGGCGGGAAGCCATTCACGGTAGGGCTTCATCGAAGCCGAGAAGATGGCAGGCATGGGCGAGGGGATCCAACCTGACTCCGGCGAGACGGTGGAGTAGGCCCGGGCGCCGGCCTGTTTGAGGCCAAAGGCCTCACCGGCCTCGAGGATGGCAGCGCGCACGACTTCGGCGTCCGATGCCGGCCCCCACAGTTCCAGGCCCTGGGTGCGCGCCATGCCGTGGTTGAGGGCGTTCACCTGCCTGCCGGCGATGTCGAGCCTGCCAATGTTGAAGAACTTGATCTTCGGCAATGGCCCTCCCGTGGCCGCCGCGAGGATGGCGGCCGCATTCGGGCCCTGCACCTGGAACCGATACGTCTGCCGCTCACCCGCGTTCTGCAGGGCTCGCAAATCCCGTGACACGGTGACATCATAGTCGCCGGTTTCGGCGTGGTAGGCCACCCAGTTGGGAATCGACGGCCGGCCGCTGATGTTGACCTTGTCCTTGGCCAGGCCGAAGAGGATGGCATCACCGATGACATACCCCTCTTCGTTGCAGCAGACGATCTGCTTTGCCTTGTCAGGAGCGAAGTTGCTCATGCTGTTGACGGCCAGATCCGAGAGCAGGCGCATCAGATCCGGACCTTCGAAGTAGATATCGGTCATGTGTCTGGACAGATCGAAGAGGACGGCCGTCCTGTTCCACGCCTCCTGTTCGTCGCGCCAGTTACTGAACTCGGGAGAGATGGGGAAGACATAGGGGCCGGTGGGCGCCTGGCGCAGCATGTCCACCGGGTTCTTCCAGGACTGCAGTTTCTGTTCGAGTGATTCTGCTGCTGCCACGTTCGATTCTCTCCTGTGTCGGATGGGTTCTCGCTTACCAAAGGTGCAGCAGCATCGGGGAATGGCAAGGGCCGCGGCGTGTTGCCGGCTTGCCGTTCTCCAACGCCGGCCCGCCGTTACAATGGTTGGTCTTTGACCGTCAAGTGGCTATGGTATCAGAAAGGTAGGGATCGGGCTCTGGCAGATCGTCCCTCACCTCTGGCACCACTGGATGGCAGGGGAGTGATGAATGAGACTCACAGCGATCTTCGGCATCGTCCTCGCCGCGTTCGCGGCGTGCGGGAACCACCCGGAACGGGAGGTCGAGGTCCGCCTGGAGTCGGAACACCTCGCTGAACACGCACCGGAGAGCGCAGATCAGCAATCGGAGACGATCCGCTTTGCCTATGCCTCGGTGTTGTCGCCAGCCCGATCTGGTTGATTCCGGCCTGTCCGGCCTGCCGGACCCTCTGCCCGATCTCGGCAGCC
The DNA here is from genome assembly GCA_036011085.1 of Candidatus Latescibacterota bacterium. Taxonomy (GTDB): domain Bacteria; phylum Latescibacterota; class UBA2968; order UBA8231; family UBA8231; genus UBA8231. Next base: position 1,367 of record DASCMS010000126.1, on the reverse strand, counting down.
GGCTGGCGGGACTGATCGCTGACCATCTCGATTCTCGTGAGCCGGTGGCGGTGGCCCACGCCAGAGCCTTCCTCGGTCCCTTCGAGCTCCTGGTCGCGCCATGGGCCTCGTTCTATCTCGAGAGCGAACCACAGCTGATGGGTGCTGTCAGTCAGTATGCGGCGCGGGCCTATGCGGATGCCGGCCTGGCCCCCGGTGAGAAGCTGCTGGATGCCCCGGACCACGTGACCCATGAGCTCGAGTTCATGTATTTCCTCGCCTTCAACGAGGCGGCCACAGGAGATTCATCATGGGCGGAACGTCAGGTCTGCTTCTGGCGGGAACATCTCAGACTCTGGCTCCCCCGGTTCGCCGATGCCGTGACACGGGCAGGTATCCATCCGGTGTACGATGGGTTGGCACAGATCCTGAGCTGGCTCTGCGCCCTGCAGGATGCTCAACAGGGACCTGCCGATCCGGCCCCTTCGACATCGCGTGGCTCGGCAAGCAACGCACACCTATCATCCATCTGTTGAACGTCACAGGGAGAGGAATCATGCGAGGAAGATCGATGCTGATCATTGCCGCGGCGGTGCTGGCCGGATGGGTCGGCAGTGCCACCGCCGAAGGCAAGGTCAAGGGCTATATGTTCGGTGACTATTACTGGGTGGTCAGCGCCGACGATGCCGACGCCAAGCTGCCGCAGAAACGCAATGCATTTCAGCTGCGCCGAGTGTACTTCACCTACGAGAACCAGATCGCGGAGCAGTTCTCGATCCGCTACCGGCTGGAAGCAAAGGACGCGGGCTTCAGCAGCGGATCGAAGATGGTCCCCTTCGTCAAGCACGGCTACCTGAAGTGGGCCGATGCCATCGGCGAATCTGATCTCTACATCGGCCTCTCCGGCACGCCGACCTGGAGTGCCTCTGAGAAAGCCTGGGGCTATCGCTCGATCGAGAAGACCGTCATGGATCTCAACAAGATCGGCTCGTCCGCCGATCTCGGAATTGGGCTCAAGGGTGGCGCCGGCAACCTGGGGTACCACGTCATGATCGGAAACGGTCCCGGTCAGAAGCCGGAAGATGACCACGGCAAGAAGGCCTATGGGCAGCTCAGCTTCAAGGTCAGCGACGGGCTCAAGCTGGTCGGCTACGCCGACTACAACATGCGGCCGGCTGACCAGAACCAGCTGACAGTCGCGGGTTTTGCGGGTCTCAGCCTTGGTGATCTCACGCTTGGCATCGAGCCCTTCATGCGCATCAACCAGTCGGCCGCTGCCGATGGTGATGACGTGACCATCGCTGGAGCTTCGATCTTCAGTCACCTTCCCGTCACCGAGAAGTGGAATGCTTTCGGTCGCCTGGACGCGGTGAGTGACGACAGTGACG
>DASCMS010000125.1:0-23274 GCA_036011085.1 Candidatus Latescibacterota bacterium | reverse complement strand
ACAACTGGGCCGTTCCGCCGGCCTTCATAACCCTCCTGGGCGACGGGACCTACGACTACAAGAACAATTCCGGCGTGAGCCATACGAACTGGATTCCGCCGTACCAGGATGGTGAGAGTACCTACGACGAATGGTACGTCAGACTCGGGGCCGACCGCCTCCCCGATGCCGCCATCGGCAGACTCTCGGTGCAGAGCCTGGAAGAGGCCGAATCCCTGGTGGCCAAGATCATCGCCTACGACCGCGACCCAGAGAAGGGGCCGTGGCAGGCCAAGGTCTTGCTGGTGTCTGACGACATCACGAATCCCCAGATCCCACAACATTTCGAATCGTACTTTATCAACGACGCCGAGTTTCTCGCCCGGGACTCCATGCCTACCGATCTGGACATGACCAAGCTCTACATCGGGTCATTCCAGCTGGAGGGTCGCACGAAGCCACGAGCTCGGGACGAGTTTCTCAGATTGCTGAACGAGGGCGTCCTGATCCTGACGTACCTGGGACACGGCAACCCGGAGGTGCTCGCCCACGAACAGATCTTTCTCCTGAGCCGCGATATCAGCAGCGTCAATAACGGTCGTCGTGCGCCGTTCATCTATACGGCCGCGAGTCAGGTGGGGGTGTTTGATGATCCAGGCAGGGAATCGATGCCAGAGACAATGGTGAAGAAACCGGATGGCGGCGCCATCGGCTTCATCGGCGCCACACGCGTAGGCTTCCACAACAGCAACGTGGTCCTGGCCAGACAGTTCCACGAACAGATGTACCGCAGCGGACGCGACCACGTTCCCATGGGGATGGCCCTCATGGAAGCCAAACAGATGGTCTGGGCGAATTCAAACAGGACAAATATCCAGCGTTACTCGCTTTTTGGTGATCCTGGACAACGTCTCAATCGGCCTCGGTTGACCGTCCTTCTCGACGTGCCCGACTCCCTCGAGGCCTTGATGGAAGTGGAAGTCAGCGGTCTGGTACTCGACGAGGATGGCACATCGGCGACCGATTACCAGGGCATTGCCTTCGTGCGTGCCTTCGACTCGGCCGCGCAGAGTCAGATCGAAGGTCTGCCCTACGAGCAGCTGGGCGCACCGATCTTTCGCGCCAGAGTCGAGGTCGTCGACGGTCGGTTTCAGACTCGTTTCCGGGTACCCAAGGACATCACCTACCGCGCCGACAGGGGACGAATCAGTGCCTACGTCACCGGCGACGGCACTGCCGAGCCCGCCTTCGGATCTCGTGACGCCCTTGTCCTGGAGGGCACAGCCGCTGACGCCGGGATCGACGGTACGGGCCCGGCCATCACCTTCGCCTTCGCCGGTCAGGCAGGTTTCCGCACGGGAGACTTCGTGTCCTCGCGGCCGACGCTGGCGGCGGTTCTGGCCGACCCGAGTGGGATCAACATCACGGGCGAGACGGGGCACGAGATCGAGTTGTGGCTCGACGACAACGAGGTGACGGCCGTCACGGAGTTCTTTACCTCCCTGACCGATCACTCACAAGGAGTGGTGGATTATCCTCTCGGTGCCCTTGAACCCGGCCAGCACACGATCCGTCTCAAGGCCTGGGACACGTTCAACAACTCGTCGGTGGAAGAGTCCGGTTTCGTCGTCGCCGAAGCGGCTGACGCAGCGCTGACCGACGTCCTCTTCCACCCCAATCCGACGGCGGACGGCACCGGTCACTTCATCTACACCCTTGCCGCACCCTCAAGGACGGTCAATATCCAGGTATTCGCCTTGTCTGGTCGACGGGTGGATGACGTCGAGGGCTTTGCTCGACTCGGGTACAATCAGGTCCCGTGGACGCCGGCCACCGAACTGGCCAACGGCAGCTACTTCTACCGACTCGAGGCAATGCTGGAGTCGGGCGAGACCGCAACACAGGACGGTTGGGTACAGGTCCTGCGCTGATCGAATGACAACAGCGGACCGCAAGGCAAGGGATATTCGGTCCCGTGCAACGGAATTCCGCCGAAACCGCTATCTTCATCAGATACGATCCGTTGCCGACGCGAGATGGACCCGGTGACAGGCACGGAACAGGAGAACTGACACGTGAGATACAGAAAGACCCTGACCCTTGGAGTGGCTGCGGCCTGTCTTGCGGGCCCGATCGAGCCGGTGTCGGCGACGCCGGAGAGCCGCGCGGCGGTGCTGTTCCTCCTGATCGAACCTGGCGCTCGCGCCAGTGGCATGGGCGAGTCGTATGTAGCCATCGCCGATGACGCCACGGCGAGTTACTTCAACCCTGCCGCCCTGGCCGGGCAGACGGACCGCAAGCTCAACTTCACCCATCAGAAATGGCTGCCCGGGCTCGCCGACGATCTGTCGTACGAGTTTCTGGCCTATTCACAGCCGGTCGAAGGATGGGGGAATATCGGCATCAACGGCTCGCTGCTGAACCTGGGCGAGCAGACCCGTACCGGTGAGCGCGGCGAGGTGCTGGGGAGCTTTTCCAGCTACGACCTGGCCTTGTCGGGTGCCTACGGCGCCGACGTTTCCGGCAATCTGTCGGCCGGCATCGGTCTGAAATTCATCCGCAGCAACCTGGCCGATCAGGGAGCCGGCATCGAGCGCGGCAAGGGAGTGGGCAACAGCTTCGCCGCCGACCTCGGTCTGTTGTGGCGCATGACGCCGACGCTGAGTCTCGGCGCCGCACTGCGCAACCTGGGGCCGAAGATCGCCTACATCGACGCCAGCCAGGCCGACCCGCTGCCGCAACATCTCGTCATCGGCGTCGCCTATGACATTCTGGAGACCGAGTACCACGACATGCTGTTGTCCGTCGACGTGTACAAACCGCTCATCGACGACGGAAACTTCGCCACCAACCTGTTCACGGCCTGGGCTGACGAATCCATGGGCAACGAGTTCAAGGAGATGGATCTGCATGTCGGTGGCGAGTACCGCTACGGACTGTCGGCCATCAAGGGGCAGTCGTTTCTCGCCCTGCGCGCCGGCTACTCCTACGACCAGGATGGGGATCTGAAGACGCCGACCTTTGGCCTCGGACTGAAGTACAACATGTTCCAGGTCGATGTGGCCTACATCACCGGTGATGACACGCCGCTGCAGGACAGTACGCGGTTCTCGCTCAACCTGTCCTTCTGATCACCATCATCCGCAACGCGCGCCAGACAGTGGGCGGGCCGGCAGGGAAGGGATCTCGGCCGGCCCGTCTCTGCGTTCGCGCCACCCTGTCGGCTGCCGTTGTCGTGGCGCTGTGGGCGGCGTGCCCCGCACCGGTGGTAGCGCAGCCGACCTCCTGGCGCATCCTGGCACTGCGCGTCGATTTTCCTTTCGAAGAGACGGACGAGGCGACGACCAGTGGCCAGGGAGGTTTCGACCTGCGATCTCTCGCTGTTGCCCTGCCCGACTACCAGCTGCCCTACGACACCCCTCCCCACGACCGCGCCCACTACGAGGCCCACCTGCGCGGGTTGGCCCGTTACTACGCCACGGTTTCGGCCGGCAAGATCGCCATCGAGGCCGACGTCTTTCCCCTGGACGACACGCTGGCCTATACACTGCCGACCTCGGCGCTGAGATACGGCAACGGCCGGACGCCGGAAGAAATCGGCGGTAAATGGCGGGAACTGGCTGCCGACGCCATCGCCCTCGCTGAAGCAGACCTGGCCGGTCCCGACTTCTCCGAATACGACAGCTATCTCATCGTCCACGCCGGCCTCGGTCACGAGACGGGTCAGTTGAACGACATCCGATCGGTCTATCTGAGTGCTGCCGATCTGGCGGAGTACGGTGGAGCGATCGCCGTCGACGGCGGCGATCATGTCATCGAGAATCTCTGGATTCTTCCCGAGGCGGTCGATGATCGAGGGCGTGCCGGTCTCAACGGACTGCTGGCCAAGTTTTTCGGCCACCAGCTCGGCCTGCCCGGCCTGTCGAATTTCGGCGACGGGCTGCCCGGTGTCGGCGGGTGGAGTCTGATGGATGTGGGCGCCAACCGTATCGGCTTCATCCTCCACGACGACCAGCTGGATTATGTCTTCGGCACCGTGCCGCCTCATCCGCTGGCCTGGACAAAGGCCGAGCTGGGGTGGATCGAGGCCGTCACGATTCAGCGTGACACGACGATCACGATCGTCGCCGGCGATCGCGCCCCGGTCCCGGGAATCGCTGCCGCCCAGGCGGTTCGAGTGCCTCTGTCGCCTGGCGAATCGCTCTGGCTCGAGAACCGGCAACAGAGGTCTCGCACCGAGGCGGAGCTTCCCGCCGGTGTGACGGTTCCTTTCTCCGGGCTCGAACTGGGATGGATCGAACCCTCGCAGGTGCAGTTCAGCCACACGATTACAGAAGCGGAGTCCGATTTTCTCGCTGGCCGGGGGGCCGGAGTCTGGCTCGGGGCCGACGAGTACGACGCCTTCGTCCCCAGCTCCGGGCTCCTCATCTGGCATGTGGATGACACCATCATCGACGGCACCCCCGAAGGTTTCAACAACAATCGCGAACGTCCGGGACTGGTGTTGAAGGAAGCCGACGGCTATCGCGACATCGGCAACCGTTACTTCGATCGCCAGGATCTGACGGAGGGCACAAGAGGGGACGCCTTCTTCGCCGGGTTCGCCGCCGACGGCACTGCGGGCGTGGATCGACTGGGTCCGGCGACGACACCGAGCTCGAGCACGAATACCGGCCTGGAAACGGGTGTGCAGATCGACGTGCTGTCCTCTCCGGGGGATTCGATGCAGGTCCGTCTGCACTTCTCCCGCAATCTGTCGGGGTGGCCGCGGCCTCTGCCGGGAGCCAGGCGGTTGCAGTCCGCCGATGTTGCCGGTACCGGCCGGACGGATCTGATCGCAGAAGGAGAGGGAGAGGTCGTCGTCTTTCGCGCCGTGGAGGCAGACGAACTACACCTGCAGGGTGGACTGCTGGCCGCCGCCAGCAGTGGTCTGTTCCTGTCGACGCTGGATGGTGTCGCTGCCCACGAGGCGGATGGCGCGCTGCGGTGGACGAGTGTGTCACAGCGGAGATGGGCGGGTGCTCTGGTCGCCGGCTCGCTGTCGGGAACGGGAGCGGCCCTTGTCACCGTCGGCGCCGACGGTCTCAGCGCGCGGGATCCGCAGAGCGGCGCCATCCTCTTCGCGGACGACCTGTCGGCCTCCGGACTGTCGGCTGCCGATCTCGACGGTGACGGTGATGACGACCTGATCGCCGTCGGTTCAGGTGGTCTGCGCCGTTACGATGGATCTGTATCGACGGCGATCGGCCCGGGTGCAGGAGCCTGGCTGCCGCCGGCATCAGGTGATCTCGACGCCGACGGCAATGCCGACATCGTCCTCGTCGATGCCGCAGGTCAACTGTTGACCGTGGGGCAGGAGACCGACATCAGGATCGGTCTCGGGGACACGCCTACGGGACCGCCGTCACTGGCCGACATCGACGCCGACGGACGTCTCGAGATCGTCGTACTCACCGGGCAGAAGCTCCATGTCTATCATGGCGGCGGCCTGCGGGCGGCAGGTTTTCCCGTGTCCGCCCCGGCCCACCACGAGTCCGGCCCGTTCCTCGGCGAGCCGGTGGCGGCAGACCTGGACGGCAACGGGACACATGAGGTCGTCGTCGCCGCCCACGTCGGCATCTATGGATTGGGCGGGGACGGTGACCTGCTTCCCGGGTTCCCGGTCCTGACGCCGGGAACACCGCAGCTGGCTCCCCTGGCAGCTGACGTCGACGGGGACGGGGTTGCCGACCTCGCCGCGGCAGCGGAAAATGCCGTGCACGTCTGGCAGCCCTCGTCGTGGTACAGTGGCTTTGGCACAGCGATGACGACGGGATGGGGTCAGGCCGGAGGATCGGCAGCGGGAGGAAGAGCCCAACTCGCCATCCAGAGTGATCCTCCATCGGTCCGGGACAGAGACCTGCTGCCGGCCACGAGAGCCTACTGCTACCCCAACCCTGTGGACGGGAAGACCGGGCGGGCGACGATTCGCTTCTACCTTTCGCGTCCGGCCATGGTTACGCTGAGGGTGTATGACGCGGTGGGCAACCAGATCGATCACCTCGATGCGGCGAATCCGCAGGCCGCGGCGGAGAACGAGCTGACCTGGCCGGTATCGGGGTACGGCAGTGGCCTCTATCTCTGCAGGCTGGTAGCCAGCGGCGAAGACGGTTCGAAGGGCGATGTGACACTGCGGATGGCGGTCAGTCGATGAGACGCCTGCTGGTCGCCTCCCTGTCCGCGGCCTGCCTGTTCCTGCCGACGCCGACCCGGGCACAGAACCACCCCGAGCTCGAATGGCAAGTCCTTGAGACGGCCCACTTCCGCGTGTTGTTCCACGAGGGGCTGGAGGGCACCGCTGAGAGTGCCGCCAGGATCGCGGAGGCGGCGTGGGAGCCGGTGACCGAACTCTACGGCTACCATCCGGACGGCCGGGTTCGTCTTATTCTGAAGGACTACGACGACTACGCCAACGGCGCCGCCTACTTCTACCACGATGCCATCGAGGTCTGGACGTCACCTCTCGAACACGACTTCGAGATGCGTGGCACGTCCGACTGGCTGCGCAACGTCATCACCCATGAGTTCGTTCATATCATCTCACTGGGCGCCTCGCGCAAAGGGTCACAGCGCGTACCCGCCGCCTTTCTCGAATACTTCGGGTACAGGGACGAGACGAACCGCGACGACATTCTCACAGGAGCCCCAGACCGACTCACCGTCCTGCCCCTGGCCAACACCGTGGTGCCCATGTGGTTCGCCGAGGGTGTCGCTCAGTTCCAGACTCCGAGTCTCCATCATGACCGCTGGGACAGCCATCGGGACATGATTCTGCGCACCGCCGTACTCGAGGGCACGCTGTTGCCCCTGGAGGAAATGGGCGTCTTCGGCAAGCGGGGCTTCGGCAACGAGTTCGTCTACGACCACGGGTACGGCTTCGTCAGCTACATCGCCAGGACCTACGGTGATTCGGCCTTGCCGGCGATCTGCCGTCACGTGGGTGGCCTGGCGACGATGAACGTCAACGGGGCTCTGCAGGCGGTCACCGGTCGTGCCGCGGAGGATCTCTGGCGGGACTGGCAGGCGGCGATGGCCGCCGACTACGACGACCAGGTGGCGGCTCTGGGAGAGGTGAGGCAAGGCACCAGGCTGACAGCCGACGGGTTCTCGAATACACGCCCAGTGTTCGCGCCGGATGGCCAGCGCGTTGCCTACCTGTCCACCGGAAAGCGTCACCAGGGTCCGCACTCGCTCGTCGTGCGCGATCTGCAGACGGGAGAGGATGAAATCATCGCCCATGGCGTGGTCTCGGTGCCCGACTGGGACCCGGCGGGTGGGCATCTGCTGTTCGTGCGCAAGGAGTCGGCGGACAAGTACGGATCCCGCCGGGCCGACCTGTTCGATCACGACGTGGAAGGACCGGAACGCGGCTGGATGGGTACGGCGCTGTGGAGCCTGCCCGCACTCACCGGCGTCCACGTGCCGGAGGATCCGCGCACCCGTCAGCTGACGAAGAACGTGCGAGCCCAGTATCCCGCCGTGTCGCCCGACGGGAGTCGAATCGCCTTCGTCCGGGCAACCGCCGACGGTGCGGCGCTGGCGCTGACCGAGCGTGACGGCAGCAACATGCGTGACCTGGTGCGTTTTGACGACGCCACGCAGCTGTACACGCCGCGCTGGTCTCCCGATGGTGCCAGTCTGGCGGTCTCCTGGTCACAGGGCGGACAGCGTGATATCGGTCTCGTCGACGTCGACGGAGCCGGCTTCCTGGTGCCCCTCGTCACATCCACGGGAACGGACCGCGACCCCTCGTTTTCCACCGAGGGGGGCGAGCTGCTGTTCGTCAGTGACGTCTCTGGAGTGTTCAACGTCTACGCTCTCGGACTGGCGTCGGGTGTCATCGAACAGGTGACGAATGTCCAAGGCGGCGCCTTCTTTCCCACGACGAACGCCGAGGGGGAGATCATCTATGCCGGGTACGGGGCCGATGGCTTCCATCTGTACCGGATTTCCCGTGAGGTGGCGCAGCCTGTTGCCAACGCCTCGGCCTTTCATCCGAATGATCAGATCCGGATCTCCGGCTCCGTGCCGGAGCCGGATGTGCCTGTCGCCCGGCAGCCGTACGGCATGGAGATGCTGCGCAGCACGGTCATGCCGCGGCTGACTTTCGATGAGGGGCACGCCAAGCTCGGGGCGTACTTCGGCACGTCGGAGGCCCTCGACAAGCAGAGCATTTTCGGCGCCGCGAACTATGCCCCAACCAACGGCGATCGTGACTTCTACGCTGTCTACAGATTCCGCGGCTTTCGACCGACGTGGCGTCTGAGCTTCATCCACATGAAGCGGCATTCAGCTCGCGGCGACAGCTCCGAGGCACGCGATTTCTTCGTCACCGGCATGAACTTCAGCCTGAATCGACTGACAGCGGGTGTCAGCGGCCACCTGAACACGAACAGCAGCATCGACGTGAGTCTGGCCTACGACCGCTACGACGCCAGCCTCGAAAACGATCAGCTGTTTCCGCGCAGCGACGGTCGCCCCGGATTCGAACGGATCCACGGCAAGCCCATTGGCTACACGTATCTGAACGGCTTCGATCTGGCCTTCGTCTATCGCCACGATTCGGTGCCTCGCCGGCAGGACCGGGACATCAACCCCCGGGGCGGCCGGCGCCTCTACGCCCGCTACGACCGCATGACCAACTGGTTCATCGAGGGCTTCAACGAGCAGAACACCTCCTTCCTGCAGGAGGAGTATCTGGGCCTGTTCTACAATCAGGTGACCGTCGACTGGCGCGAGTTCGTCGGCCTGCCGAAGAACACAACCCTCGGGCTGCGGGCCTACGGGGGACTGATCGACTCCGACAGCGTCGACGGGTCGACGGTGGGGGACTTCTTCGATTTTCACCTGGGAGGGCTGCCCTTCATGCGGGGCTACACCTTCTACAGCATCGAAGGGCGCAAGGCGGCGATGGCGAATGCCACGTTCCGCTTTCCTCTGTGGCCCGCCGTACACAGACGCCTCGGGCCATTCTACCTCGACAAGCTGTACGGTGCCGTCTATGGCGACGCCGGAAAAGCCTGGGACGGAGACATATCAGACAGTGATCCCGTGTACGGACGCAGCGGTCCCCTGCGCGACGCGGGGCTCCAGCTGCGACTCGACGTGATCTCCTTCTACAGTCTGCCGACGAGGATCGAGTTCGACGCGGCCTACGCCTTCGACGAGGTCTCCAACAAGAAGCCGTGGAAGCTGTACCTTACCGTATTGTTCAACTACATCAATTGGGTCGATCCCGGAGAATGAGCGACAGCATGGCCTCCATGATTCGAAGGTTCTCGATGAGCAGATTTCAATGGGTGGCTGTGACCGCCCTTATGGCAGCCGGGGTACAGGCGGAGGCGCAAAGCAGGACGGGTATGCAGTTGCCGCGACTGACACCCGGCGTACAGCTGAACCAGCCTGACGAGTTGGCGGCGATTCTGTTGGCGCAGTCAGACCAGACGTTACCGGCTCAATCGGCAGGCGAGGACACGCTCCTCGTGCGGACCGTGGAGCGCTCTGGGGAGAAATCGCCGAAACGCGCTTTCCTCATGTCAATGCTGGTGCCTGGCTCGGGAGAGTTCTGGGGCGGCTCGAAGACGAGGGCGGCCCTGTTCTTCGGCCTCGAGGTCCTCGGCCAGGGGATACGGCTCAACTGGGATGGGAAGGGGAGCGATCTGGAGGATGACTTCCGTGTGCGCGCGGATACGACCTACAACCCGTGGAACTACCTGGCGTGGCGGGATTCGCGCAACAGCCGGTTCTCGTCGATCACCCACGCGCTGCCCTGTTCGGCAGAGGTGAAGTCGGCACCGTCGTCGCTGCCGGTACCCGACGCGATCCGCGACTGCCTCGGCACCGACAAGCAGCAGTTCTACGAGCTCATCGGGAAGTACGACCAGTTCGTCGCCGGTTGGGACGATGTGTATCGCGATGACGAGGCGGGGAACCGCGTCGAGTTCACCGAAGTCGACTCAGCAGAGAACTTTCAGTCCGACACCCGGCTGTCCTACGAGATCGACAGGAACGAGAGCAATAAATACCTGAAGCGGGCTTCTACCATCGGTGGGGTCCTGCTCGTCAACCACGTGTTCAGCGCCATCGATGCTGCCAGAGTGGCTCGAGCCCTCAGCGAAGGTCAGGACGAGGCCGTGATCGATCGCCGAACCCGTTTCGGTCTTGCTCTGGGCGGCAGCACCGGAAGGACACCCATGTTCATGGCCTACCGTCCCATCGAGTGATGATTCGACTCGGGCTGAGTGCACTGCTGCTGACCACCGCCATTTCGACGGCGCCTGTCGCCGCTGAGGGGGGTGCTGGTCGTTTCTGGCGATCCTTGCTGATCCCCGGTTGGGGACAGCACGCCGGGGGGCGGGATTCGGCAGCGTCACGTTTTGTGATTCTGGAGGGTGCTCTCTGGGCGGGATATGCCGGGCTGTCGGGTATATCCGGCATCCGACGAACCACCTACCGAACCTACGCGGCCACACATGCGGGAGCGCAGACGTCGGGGAAGACGGGAGAGTATTTCGATGATCTCGGCTTCTATGCCACCCATCATCAGCACAACCAGTTCGCCCGGGTTGACGGTCCCGATGCACTCCTCTACGCCAATACGCCCGACTTCTCGTGGGAGTGGGATGCCGACGGCTCCCGCGAACGGTACCGCGACCTGCGCAACTCAGCCGAGACAATGGAGCGCAACGCCCTCTTCGTGACGGGCCTCGTCGCCGTCAACCATCTGGTTTCAGCGATTCACGCGGGACGAATGGATCGGGAGGCGGGCCTCGCCGAGAGCGGACTTTCGGCCATCGTCATCGATTGGCAGTGGCGTCCCGAGCGCCTCGACCTGGTGCTCCGCCGATCCTTCTGATGAGTCGGGTTCTGCTTGTGGGTGCGGCGCTGATGTTGCTGGCTGCACCCGTGATGCCCAATGAAAATGGCTCCGAGGCGCCGGTGCGATGTGGTACACGCTGGCTGCAACAGCAGCGCGCCGCCGGGCGTTTCCCGTTGCCGGATGTTCCCCCATCCGGTGTGGCCAAACTGGCCCAGGACACGACGGCGATCCAGGTCGGTACGGAGTTGCAGTTCCCGGCGGCTGGCATGGTTTCCACGGTGACAGCCACCTGCCAGCACGTCGGCGAGCACGCCTACATCTTCGTCGAAAACCGACACTGGGACACCAACGGGGGGTCGATCCTGCAAAGCCACGTCGACGTCCTTGGCGATCTCTTCGACCATTCGACCCCCGCTGATCCGGAGCGCGGAGTATACGATATCGAAACCGAAGTCTTCGGCGATCCCGCCGATGTCGACGGCGACCCCCGCATTTACATCCTCGTGCACGAGATCAAGTTCGGCACGGGCGTGGTGGGTCTCTTCGACGCGGCAGTGGCCCGTCACGCGGTTCCGGAATTCCGCCGCGATATCCTGTTCATCGACGAGAGGTTCCTGCGGCGGAGCAACTATCTGACTCTGGGCACGCTGGCCCACGAGTTTCAGCACCTCATCCACTGGCGCTGGGACGAGGATGAGGACACCTGGGTGGACGAAGGATTGTCCGGCTACGCGGAGGAACTCGTCGGATTTCCCGAAGCCGATCCCAACGCGGTCCCTGAGTTTCTCAAGCGGCCCGACACGTCGCTCACCGAGTGGGGTGTCGCCAATGAGGCGCGCCAGTACGGGGTGACGTACCTGTTCATGTCCTTCCTGGCACAGCGGTACGGGAACGAACTGATCCGTGAGATCGTCGCCCAACCGCGCAATGGCATCGAGGGGCTCGACGCGGCCCTCGAGGCGCGGTCGATCCCGGATCGCTTCGGCGCTGCATGGGAAACCTGGGCTGCCGGAAGTTATGCATCGCAGGACGAGCGCTACATGTACGGCGCCCTCGACGGGCGTCGGGTGAAGACGTTCGATGTAGAACCCGAGCAACTGCCGTTGGCGAACGCACCTGGCTTCGTCGGTCGATGGGGCATGGCAAACGTCCTGTTCCGGACGCCGGGTGACCTGCTCATCAACTTCGACGGAGATGACGTCGGCCGTTACCGCGTCTGGACGTACTCCATGGGACCGATGGGGGCATCATTGCGCCCGATCGACATCGATGCCGAGAACCGTGGCGTCGCGCAGCTGACCGGAATCGACAGCGCCGTCGTCATCGTCACCCGCACATCACAACAGGGCCAGAATTTCCAGTTGTCGGCCAGAAGGTTCACACCCACTGCGGTGATGTCCGAGGCGGAGGCCACACCTGCGGCAACGGTGCTGGCGCCAGCTTTCCCGAACCCCTTCAACAGCAGCGTCCGCATACCCTATGTCGTGGCCACTGCGGGTGATGTCGATCTCGTCATCTACGACATGCTTGGCCAGCGAATCCGTTTCCTCGCCCGTGGGAACCACGATCCCGGGCGCTACGAAGTCGCGTGGGACGGTCTCGACGCCACCGGCCGCACCAAGGCATCAGGGACCTATCTGGCGAGACTGAAGGTCGGTGGTGATGTACACGTCACGACGTTGTCCCTGATCCGCTGACGTGTGACGTCAGGGGGCGGCCAGGTCCTCCAGTCGCTGCACCCGTTCTTCCCGCAGGGCCCGGACCTCTTCCAGAAAGCTCGAAAGCTGTCTGCCGTGAACCGGATGCGCCAGCTGCGGGGCGATTTCTATCAGGGGCTCCAGGACGAAGCGTCGCTGTTCGAGCCTTGGGTGAGGGACACACAACCCCGGCTCATCCACCTGGCGATCGGCATAGAGCAAAAGGTCGAGGTCCAGCGTACGTGGCCCCCAGTGCCCGAGCCGCTCCCGGCCGTGCAGCCGCTCCACCTCGAGCAGGGCGTCGAGCAACTCCCGTGGCCCCAGATCGGTCTGCAGCCCGGCGGCGGCATTGAGAACATCATCCTGCGGCTCAGGGCCCACCCAGCTGCTTTCCCAGGCACCGGACACGGTGACGACACCAGTCCCCTCGATCCGGGACAGGCTCACGAGGGCAGAGTTGAGGGTTGCGAGCCGGTCGCCGACGTTGCACCCCAGACCGATGTAGGCGGTCTCACCCACGGTCGAAAGCGCGCTCGATCTCGATCTCCAGTCCGTCGAAGCAGGCGGCCACGGGTGGATTCGGCTTGCGCACCCGAATCAGGACCTGCTCAACTCGTGGGAAGGCCTCTCCGATGGCGACGGCGACGGCTTCGGCCACAGCCTCGACCAGGCCATATCGAGGTCCTTCTGTGACCACCGCGTTCACGACCTCCAGGACGCGAGCGTAGTCCACGGTCAGCCCAGGATCGTCAGCCCTGCCGGCAGCCGCCAGCGACAGGTGGAGTTCCACGTCTACCTCAAAGCGCTGGCCGAGCCGTGCCTCTTCGGGAAGCAGACCGTGGTAGGCAAAGAAGGTCATGTTGTGAAGGCGAAGGCGATCCGTCACAGGGGTCTCCTGGATTGGTGTAACTTGGTGGGGCAGGGAGAGTTGCTTGACTTCGCGTCGCCTCGGGCTATATTGCGCACGAGAGTAACCCCGCCCTGTCGCCGAGGCGCAGTGTCCGGGCGGGTGGATTCTCGATCTGTAAAGGTGCAGGAGGCTTGCATCATGTCGTTTGCATCAATTCAAGGTGGATAGCGCCATGTCAGAGATCCGCGGAGCTGCACAGCAGATCCAGGGAGCCCAAGCGGTCTCCCTGGACAGCCAGCAGCAGCAGGAGGTGCGCGACGCCCGGGAACAGCGGGCCGAGCGACGGGCCGAACAGCAGGCCGAAGCCGCTGAGCAACGTGAAACGAGCGCCGACGAACGGCGTGAGGCTCGTGCTGCCCAGGCGGAAGGCCAGCAGGCAAGTCGCGAAGTGCGCGCCGATCAGGCGCAGGAAGCGCAACGCGAGGAGGCCGCTGAGAATCAGCAGCGGACGCCCGCTGAAAACCGCCAGGAAGGCAGAGGCGAAGCAGTCGACACACTCGCCTGAGAGAGCAAGCCCCTTCCCCGCCGGAAGACGAGTTCAAGCAGCAACAGACTTACAGCAGTCTCTGACAAGGTCGCGCCGTGGCCAGCTTTGGCCTCGGCGCTTCCATCGTTTTACAGCACAAGCCCCCTCACATCACACCGCCCCTTCTCGCTGCAGTGCCCGATAGGCGATATCACGTCGCCAGTAGGCCCCGTCGAAGTGGATTCCGTCGATGGCGCTGTAGGCGGTTCGTACGGCAGACGGGATATCCGCCGCCGTCGCCGTAACGGCCAGCACACGGCCGCCGGCGGTGACCAGCTGATCGCCGTCGAGGGCGGTACCCGAGTGGAAGAGGATGACATTGTCCGTGGAGGCAGCGCCGTCGATGGCATGGCCCGTCTCGTAGTCTCCCGGATACCCCCCCGAGGCCATGACGACGCACACCGCAGCGCCGTCGGTTTCCAGCTCCACCGGTTCCGCCTGGGACAAATCACCCCTGGCTGACGCCAGACAGAGGTCGACCAGGTCGGAGCGCAGCAAGGGCAGCACGACCTGTACCTCCGGATCACCGAAACGGCAGTTGAATTCAACCACTTTCGGCCCCTCCGCCGTCAGCATGAGGCCGACGTAGAGAACTCCACTGTAGGGAGCCCCCCGGCGCTTCATCTCCGCCAGTACCGGTTCGGTCACCTCGCGGTTGGCCCGGTCGATCAGTTCGGCAGTCATGACGGGGGCCGGGGCGTAGGCCCCCATTCCTCCCGTATTCGGGCCGGTATCACCCTCGCCGATGGCCTTGTGATCCTGTGCGGTTACCAGGTTGATGTACCGCTCACCGTCGCATATGGCGAACAGGGAGGCCTCTTCGCCCTCCATGAACTCTTCGATGACGACCTGGGCGCCGGATTCGCCGAAGACCCGGTCGTCGAGGATTTCGCGCACGGCGGCCACGGCTTCCTCTTCGGTGGGGCAGACGATGGCGCCCTTGCCCGCCGCCAGTCCGGAGGCCTTGACGACGATGGGAGCGCCCTGTTCGCGGATGTAGGCACTGGCACTGGCACTGTCATCAAAGGACCGGTGCGCCGCCGTCGGCACGCCGATGGTCGCCATCAGTTCTTTCGAGAAGGTCTTGTCAGACTCGATGCGAGCCGCCGCCTCGGAGGGGCCGAAAATGGTGAGTCCCGCCTCCTGGAAGCGATCGACGATCCCCGCCGCCAGTGCCGCCTCCGGCCCGACGACGGTGAGATCGATGCCTTCGGCAGTAGCGAAGTCTCGCAGCTTGATGATCTCCGATTCCAACCGGGGGCGTTGCGAGATGTCGAGATCGACGCGGATGTCGCTCAGGCAGCGGGCATGGTCGGCGATACCGGGACTGCCGGGGGCGGCGAAGAGTTGTTCGATGCGGGAGGACTGGGACAGCTTCCAGGCAAGGGCGTGTTCACGAGCTCCCTTGCCGACGACGAGGACCTTCATCTTCTGCTCAATCTCCTGTCAACGGACAGTTTCGGGAGTGGGCTGGCGCCGCGCGGCTCTAGACGTAACCGAACTCTTTCAGATCCCGGTCCCGCTTGCGCCAGTCGGGCCGAACGCGAACACGTAATTCGAGGAACACGGGACCGTCAACGAGCGCCTCTATCTTGTGCCGGGCGCCGGTGCCGATGCTGCGCAGGCGGGAGCCACGTTTGCCGATGACGATGCCCTTCTGGCTGTCGCGCTCGACGTAGAGCGTGGCGTGAAGGTAGGTCTTGCGGGCCTTGCCAGCCCCGCCGTCGTCGTCCTCTGCATCCGGGTCACGAAATTCGTCGACCTCCACCTGGATGGCGTAGGGGAGCTCGTCGGTGAGCTGCTCGAAGGCGGTCTCCCGGATCAGCTCTGCGGCGAAGAAGCGTTCCGGTTGCTCGGCCACCATCTCCTCCGGGTACAGCGGCGGCCCCGGGGGGATCAGCCCTTCGACGAGCTGCAACAGCCCGTCCACGTTGATACCCTTCAACGCCGACAGGGGCAACAGTCGTGGCAGGCCGAACGTCGCACACAGGCGGGACATGAGCGGTTCCCGTGCCGCCGGCGGCACCTGATCCACCTTGTTGAGTACGGCCACCAGGGGTTTGTGGTTGCCCTCGAGAAAGGTGGTGACCAGATCGACGCGATCGTCCGGGCGCGTCGCATCCAGCAGCAGCACCACGGCGTCGCCATCGTTGCAAGCCCGCCGGATCTGCTGATCCATCCTCTCGTGCAGCTTGTACGAGGGCTCCAGAAGACCCGGTGTATCGAGGACGACGAGCTGTGATGTGGGGCGGGTCAGGATGCCGAGAATGCGACCGCGGGTGGTCTGCGGCCGCGCCGTGACGATGGACAGCCGCTGTCCGAGAAAGGCGTTGAAGAGGGTGGACTTGCCGGCGTTGGGACGACCGACCAGGGTGATGTAGCCAAACCGATGGCCATCCTCGCCGCCCCCCTCGGCGGCGTCCCCTGCGGGATCAGAAGCCGACGGTGGCGGAAAGGAGATAGGTCCCCTCGAGTTCGTCGTGTTGCAGGTAGGCGACGTCCACGTCCAGCCGCCGGCCGAGGTGCAAGCCGAGTCCATAGGTCTGCCGCTGCTCCTCAAATCCCGCGCGCAGGGCCATGCGATCCGCCTGGTATTCGATACCGGCGTTGACGGGTGCGGAATCCGCGTCGTCGTCGGCATCACCACCGGTACGGGAGCCAACGGCAAGGGACGCCCGGCCACCGGCAACCTGCCGCGACAGGGCGACGCCGAGGGCCAGGGAAGGTTGGATGCGGTCGGTGGTGTCCGTGTCCCAGAAGATCGGTGTCGTCGTCGCGTCCCGCAGGTTGGCCGCAAGAGTGACTCCCTGGGCGAGGCGGTAACGGGCCCCCAGATCGATCCCCAGTCCGTAGGCGGTGAAGTCAGCCACGGTTCGGTAGATGATCTTGGCGCTGGCCCCCACATCGAGCCGCTCGCCGAGGCGTCGACCGCCGGACAGGTAGACAGCGTAGTCAGCGGCGCTTTCGGTGGAGGCCACGGTGGGACGGTTGTCGGGACCCACGGGGGCCGCGGCATCGGGAACCGCGGTGAATTCGATGCCCTCGACACCGAGCCGCAGAAGACTGAGGGCGACGCCGTCGAACATGAGCCTGGAGCCACCGGCCACAGCAACAAAGTCCTGGTCCACGAGACCGGAGTAGCGTTCGGCATGCATGAAGTGTGCCTGCCGAGCGGGCCCGCTGGAGAGGGCCGCCGGATTCCAGTACCCAGCGGTGGCATCGTCGGCGAGGGCCACGTAGGCGTTGCCGAGGGCAAGGCCGCGGGCGCCGGCGCCCACGGCAAGGAATTCGCCAGCGTATCCCGTGGCGGCGTCGACGCCGGTGGCTGCGGCGATAGTGAGGAATGTGAGAAGAAGTCGGCAGGTCATTGGCAGCCCGATCATTGTACGATCCCCAAGGGTATCCGTCCACTCTTTCGCTGCCCACGCTCCAGACCGGCAGGGGTTCCCCACCTTTCTAGGTGATCAGAAGCAGGCGCAGATCCATCACGTTCGTGCCGGTAGGGCCGGAGATGACGAGATCGCCGAGGCTCCGGAAGAACTCATAGGAGTCGTTCCGGAGCAGATAGTCGGTCGCCTGCAGACCCAGGGCCTCTGCCCGGGCCACCGTGGTGCCGTCGCCCACGGCTCCAGCAGCATCCGTAGGTCCATCGGTGCCGTCCGAGCCGCAGCTGATCGTCGTGATCGCATCGCATCCGGCATGTTCGATGGCGGCGGCGAGGACGAACTCCTGATTGCGGCCACCCTTGCCCTCGCCCCGCAGGGTCACGGTGGTCTCGCCGCCGCTGATGAGGCAGGCCGGTGGCTGCAGCGGCTGCCCTGTGTCAGCCACCTCGCGAGCGATGGCTGCATGCATGGCTGCGACATGACGAGTTTCGCCAGCGATCCGGGAGGAGAGCACGAGCGGGTGGTATTGACGCCGGCTGGCTTCCTCCCGTGCGGCGGCAAGGGCCAACCCGTTGTTGCCGATCACGAGATTGACCGTGTGGTCGAAAACGGTGTCTCCCGTCTTGGGCGTCTCTGGATGCAGTCCCGCCGCACCAGCCTCCAGGTGCCGCAGGGCACTGACGGGGATCCCTTCGCGGATGTCGTAGGCATCGACCAACTCAAGGCACTGCCCGAAGGTGGTCGGGTCGGGTGTGGTTGGCCCCGAGCCGATCGTGTCGAGACGGTCGTCGATCACATCGGAGACCATGAGCGTGACGACACGGGCGGGCATTGCGAGCCTGGAAAGGGCGCCACCTTTGATCGTGGACAGGTGCTTGCGAATGGCGTTGATCTCGTCGATGGTGGCACCACAGGACAGCAGGGCCGCCGTCGTCTGCCCCTTGTCCGCCAGACAGAGCCCGGGAACCGGCGCCGGCATCAGGGCCGAACCGCCTCCGGACAACAGGCAGATCACGACATCATCTTCGGTGAGCCCCTCGAGCAGCCGGCACATCTGACGGGTGCCGTCAACGCCGGCCTGATCCGGAATCGGATGCTGACACTCCACCGTCTGGATGTGCTCGAGGGGGAGCGCATGGTCGTATTTGGTGTTGATGGATCCGGCCGTGATTCGCTGGCCGAGAGTTTCCTCGACGGCGACGGCCATGGCCGGAGTGGCCTTACCGGCCCCGATCACGATCACGCGGGCGCGAGGAGAAAAGGGCAGAATATGCGGACCGACGATGAGTCGATCGCCGTCGAGGCGGAGGCTGTTGCTCACGAGACGCGTGGGATCCACCGCCGCCACCGCGACGCGGAAGATGGCCAGCCCATCCTCGCGACGCCGTGCAGCCGCGGCTGGCAGTGAGGTCACGCCGTGGTCAGAACTGTCGCATCAGACCGACCACACGGCCGGCGATACGAAATTCAACGCCGTCCTCGCCGTTGACGACGATCGGCGCGTAGGCGGGGTTTTCGGCGATCAGGCGGACGCCGTCGGGGCCATGGTCGAATCTCTTGACCGTCGCCTCGTCGTCTATGAGGGCGACGACGATCTCGCCGCGGTCCGCTGTCTCCTGTTGACGGGCGACGACGATGTCGCCGTCGAGAATGCCAGCCTCGATCATGCTGTCGCCCTGTACCCGAAGCGCAAAGACATTACCCGAAGAGGGAATCAGCGACCGGTCCACGTGAACGGTCGTCTCAACATGCTCTTCTGCCAGAATGGGGGCACCGGCGGCAACCCGACCGAGAACGGGAATCTCGAGCGTATCGAGAGACACCGGATCCGGCGTGGAGTCGATCAACTCGATGCCGCGTGACAGTCGGGGATGGCGGCGGATGTGCCCCTTCTTTTCGAGAGCGGCAAGGGTGGTACGGACGCCGTTGGTGGAGTTGATGTCGAACTTGTCCATGATCTCTCGGATTGTCGGTGGTGCCCCCCGACTCCGGATGATGGACGCGATGAAGTCGAATATCTCCTGTTGGCGGTCGGTCAGTTCCTTGGGCATGGCCTGGTATCTCCAGCGGTTGGGGTGCTACCTGCACTCATATTTACTGCACATTCGTGCATTTGTCAAGATCCCGACTCGCGCCAACCCTACGCAACTGTCTGTTTCTTCCCATGGTTACCCAAGCTGGCCAGGACTGATGCGAGACAGAGGGGCGGATCGACGCCATTATGTTGACAAAGTCCACCCTTGTCTCTACCGTATAGTGCAATTGACGTAAGTCGGTCAGTTTCATGGGGTTGCCATAAAAAATGACGAAGCAAACTGACATTATCGCCCGCCGCGCGGGCGCTGCACTACTCACCGTTGTCCTCTTGGGGCTCACACTCCTTTCGGGACCTCAGCCGGCCCTCGCACAGACCACGGGGAGCACGACCGCCCGCTCTGTCGGCGAGAGCAGGCAGGGCGACTCGGGCGGTCTGTTCACCGTCAGACGCTCTCTGGGCGTCGTGTTCCTCGCCGGGAGTGTCGTTCTGGTGTCACAGGGCTTCGACCTCAAGGATGAAGCCGACGAGTTCTACGACGCCTACGAAGCGGCGACGGACCCTGCCGAGATTGAGAAGTTCTACCAGCGCACGACCAATCGCGACGTCAGAAGCCAGGTGAGTTGGGCCCTGGCAGCGGCCTTCGGCATCACCGGCCTGCGCCTGGCGTTGACGGGAAACGGATCCAGCGCCTCGGCCGGGCCCGTGACGCTCGGGTCCGTCGCGGATGGTGCTGCGACATACTCGTCCCTGTCTCTCGTGCCCGCCATCACGCCCCGCGCCGTCGGCCTGCGCCTGCAGCGACACTTCTACTGAACGAGCCGGAAACTTCAAGATGAAGAAGACGAACCCGGGCGCCGCTCTTGCCGCCGCCCTCCTGCTGGCCCTCGTCGCCGTCAGTTGCGACAGGGACCGCAGCAATCCACTCGATCCGCAGTCCGACTTCGTGCAGAATCGCCCCGAGACGCCGGCGCAGCTGGCGGCGCAACCGGGCGTCGGGGTCATCCGCCTCGGATGGCAGGGCGGGTCGGATCGCGATCTGGCCGGATATGCCCTGTTCAGGTCTGATCGCTCGAACGGCACCTACGCCTTCGTCACTGGCGATGGCGACTCCACCGCCGGGATCACGACGGGCAAGACCACCTTCGCCGACTCGATCCGCGGCGAGAATCGCACCTTCTTCTACCGCGTCGCCGCCATCGATACCGCCGGTCTGCAGAGCGAGCTGACCACTTTCGTCGGCGCCACGGCCCTCGAAGACAATGTCTCACCCGAACCGCCGCAGAGCTTGTCCGCCGTGCCGGACGAGGACGTTCTGGGTCGTGTCGTGTTGCGCTGGTCGGCGCCACAGACGGACAGCGATGGCCGCGAACTGTCCGGCCTGTCCGGCTTCGTCGTCCTGCGCGCCGAGGCCGGCACCGGTGGTGCCGTTCCTGTCGACACCCTGCTGGCGGCAATCCGCGAGTTTGAGGACACCGGGCTGAGAACGCTCACCACCTACAGCTACAGCATGGTGGCTTTCGACGAAGCGGGAAACACCAGCCGCCCGGCTGCCGCAGTGCAGGTCACGACGCCCGGGCTGCCGACACCGGAGGGAGTTGGCGCCGCCGACGAGATCGGCCGCGTCGTCGTCACCTGGGGGGCGGTGGATGACGAAAACCTCGTCGGCTACGACGTCTTTCGCTCCACCCAGTCGGACGACGGTTTTGTACGTCTCGAGGGTGCCGAAGGCGGCAGCTTTACCACCGGCCGTACTTCCTACATTGACAGCAATCTCACCGGTGGCGCGCTGTTCTTCTATCGCATCCGTGCCGTGGGCAGAGATGGGGCGGCCAGCGAATTGTCCAGCATCGTCAGTGCCGAAGCCCAGTCCGACGAAGTGCCGCCGGGGGCTCCCGGGAATCTGTCGGCCGTGCCGGATCTGTCGGACTTCGGCCACATCTCCGTCTCCTGGAATGTGCCGCAACGCGATGTTGACGGCGGTGAGTTGACGGGGCTGGCGGGCTATCACGTGTTCCGCTCCGAAGAGACAACAGACTCCTTCGTCCGCGTCGCCACCGTCAACGGGCCGCCTTTCGAAGACACGGGCCTGGAAGAGTCGAACACTTACTTCTACACCGTCGTCGCCTTCGACACGGAAGGCAACGAGAGTGGCCGGGCCACCGCCGTCCGCGTGCGGACCCAGGGCGAGGATCGGGTAGGGCCCGGTGCGCCACAGAACGTATCGGCCGTCGCAGACGAGTCGGCCACCGACCGTATCGTCGTGCGCTGGGGCCCGCCAACCGTCGACTCCGACGGTGACGAACTGACCGGACTCGCAGGATTTGTCGTGTTCCGCTCCGAGGGCGGTCCGGGATCCTTCGTCCCCGCCGACACGGTGGCGGCCGGGGTCCGGCAGTGGGAGGACACGGGGCTCAAGAGCCTGACGCTGTACGCCTACACCGTGGTGGCCTTCGATGAGGCCGGCAATGAGAGCCGGTCTGCCACATCCAGTCAGACGCAGACCGGAGGCATTCGGGCGCCGCAGGGCCTGGTGGCGCAGGATGGCATCGGTCGGATCGAAATCAGCTGGCAACCTGTGGACGATTCCGATCTGGCCGGGTACAGCGTCTATCGCTCGGCCCGCTCAAACGAGGAATATGTCCGCCTCGAGGGTGCCGAAGGGACCGATTTCACCACCGGTCGTTCCAGCTACATCGACAGCAACATCGCCAGCGGCAGCCTGTTCTTCTACAAGGTGCAGGCCGTAGCCACCAATGGCCTGCTGAGCGAGCGGTCAGCTTTCGTGGGTGGCACGTCCCTGGCCGACGAGTCAGCGCCAGGGGCGCCGCGCAATGTCTCGGCCGTGGCTGACGAGAATGACGCCGGACAGATCACCGTGGGCTGGAGCGCCCCTGCCGTCGATGCGGATGGTGGTGACCTCACCGGCCTCGACGGTTTCGTCCTGCTCCGCGCGGAAGACGCGGACGGCTCACTGCTGCCGGTAGACACCCTTGCCGCCGAGGTCCGGACCTACGTCGACACGGGGCTGAGGGCCCTGACCACTTACCGCTATGCCATGGTCGCTTTCGACGGCGCGGGCAACCAGAGTTCGCAGGCGCTGTCCAGTTCGACCCGTACGGCCGGCATCCCGACACCGAGTGGCCTGCGGGCCACCGATGGCCTGGGACGGATCACGCTGGCCTGGCAGTCCGTTGACAGCGACGATCTGCTGGGATACGAAGTCCACCGTGCGGCGACATCCGATGGCACGTATGAGATCCTTGCCGGGGCGGAGAGTTCGTCCTTTACGACGGGGCGCACGACGTACGTCGACTCCAATCTCACCGGGGGGACGCTGCTCTTCTACCGGGTCCGCGCCGTCGGTACCAGCGGCATGACAAGCGAGCTCTCGACCTTCGTGAGCGGTCAGGCAGCGACGGGCATCTCAACGCCGACGGCGTTGAGCGCCACCGATGGTCTCGGCCGGATTGCGCTGCAATGGCAGGCCGTCGATGATGACGATCTGCTCGGGTATGACGTGTATCGCTCGCCACGCTCCGACGGCCCGTACGAGGTCCTGGCTGGAGGTGAAGGATCGTCGTTCACGACGGGGCGCACGACCTACGTCGATTCCAATCTCGCCGGTGGCACGCTCCTGTTTTATAAGGTTCGAGCCATCGGGGCCAACGGTACCACCAGCGAGTTGTCCACCTTTGTCAGCGCCCAGGCGGCGGCGGATGAGTCGGCACCCGGAACACCACTGAACGTCTCCGTCATCCCTTCCGATACCGATCCGACGCAGATCTCGGTTCGCTGGACGGCGCCGGTCACCGACGCCGATGGCGGCACCCGCACAGGTCTCTCAGGGTTTCGTCTGCTCCGTGCGGAGGGGTCGGAGTCC
>DASCMS010000124.1:0-178448 GCA_036011085.1 Candidatus Latescibacterota bacterium | reverse complement strand
CGGCAGCACACTACTTCGTCATCAAGAACAGCGATCCCGCAGATCATCGCGACGTCGGCCAACGCATGCAGGAATACCTCCGATGGCGAAACCGAAACACCGAAGACACCCAGTTAGCCAAAGTCCAAAACTCAATGCTGACTCTTTAACAGAGCACTAGTCGGTAAGTTCGCGTCACAGGGAGGGACATGGTGACCACGGCGACGACAGATCGAAAACAGGAAATCCTGGCGGCAACCGCCGAGCTGCTGCAGACCCGGTCATTCAGCTCCTTCAGCTACGCCGACCTGTCGAAGCAGCTGGGAATCTCCAAGGCCAGCATCCACCATCACTTCGCTACCAAAGAAGAGTTGGGCAGGTCCCTGGTAGAGAGGTACGGGGATTCACGCCGTCGGTTCCTCGCAGAGCTGGACCGGCAATTCGAGGACCCGTGGGAGCGGCTGGAGGCCTTTCTCAACGGCGGCTGCAACCTGGCCGACGCCGGCTCGAAGATCTGCCCCATGGGCTGTCTGCGCGTAGAGCACAACGTGATCGGCGAGAGGATTCGTGACGAGTTACACGAGTTCTATCAGCTCGGTCACTGGTGGCTGGCACGTCTGCTCGAAGAGGGACGAACCATGGGAGTGATGGCCTTTCCCGGCACGTCTGACGGTCAGGCAATGCTCATTCATTCCGCCTTACAGGGTGCGCTGCAGAACGCCAGAGCGGAGGGTGCGGGCCAGTTTCACGTGGTCCTGAACCAACTGAAGGCCTGGATGAAGCCGGAAGAGTCGCGGCACGCCATGCATTAGTCGTTGTGTTTCTTGGACTTACGCGCCTAACTACCAGTTGATCGGGGAGTTGTCCACACTCGGTTATCCACATCAACCGACGAGTCGCTCATAGATGCGATATGGCTTCTCCTCCATCCCCATCGTCGCGTAGGTCTGCCGGGCACGCTCATTGTCCTGTTCCACGTACAAACGAACGCCGCAGGCGTCCTCGTCGGCGTCGGCTCCATTGCGTATAAACTCGAACAGCGCCCGGAACACGCCCTGCCGGCGCGCCTCGGGGTCCACGTAGACACTCTGGATCCACCACAGGTTGCCGTCGCGCCAGTCACTCCACTCATAGGTCACCATCAGGCAGCCGATCACCTTCCGGTCGATCTCGGCGACGATGTAGAAGCCGGCGCCGGCGCCCTGCAGGAAGCGGGTCACACCACGCCGTACGGTGTCCGGATCGAGTTCGTCATCCTCCGTCTCGTGCGCCAGGCAACAGTTGAACCGGGCGATGACCTGTGCGTCGGCCACCGTAGCCTGCCGGATCGAGAGTTTGCCGGGCACCGTCATTCTCCAGTCCAGTCATCCGGCAGATCGCGTGTCCGTCGCCAGCCGGGTTCCTTCGTCGCCGGATCATCAGCCAGCGCCGGGTCCAGGTGCGGCGGAATCGTCGTGTAGGTGATGTTGGGGCCGTTGCTGCGTGGCGGCCACGCCACCGGCTCGGTTGCGTGAGCTTCGGCATAGGTCCGTTGATCCTGCTTCGCCTCGCTGTCGATCTGCTCCGGATCCAGGAGCGCACACAGACGTGCCTCCATGTCGGCCACAGTCGCTGCGTGGGCCGGATCTGATGCCAGATTGTCCAGTTCACCAGTGTCAGCCGCGGCGAACAGCTGGGGTGGATCGTTGTGATGGTGCACGTACTTGTGCTCCCGATCGCGCAACATGTAGACCGCATGTCGAGTCGCCAGGGCGTGATATTCGCTCAGAATCGTGCGCTCCGTATCGGCGGCCCCGGCGATCTCGAGAAGTGAATCGCCTGGTACGTCTTCGTCCTCCGGCGCCGGCGTCGCGCCCACACACTGCAGGGCGGTGGGGAAGGTGTCGATGAGGGACACAGGTGTTTCGCAGACGTGATTTTGCGGCACGTCGGGACCGGCCAGCAGCATCGGCACCGCCGCCGACTCGTCGTACATCGTGAACTTGCCGACCACTCCACGGGCCCCCATCGACTCGCCGTGATCGGTGGTGTAGATGACACGGGTATTATCCGCTTGGCCGCTGGCCTCCAGCGCCGCCAGCACCCGGCCCACCTGGTCGTCGACGAAGGCACACAGCCCCAGATAGGTGGCGTTCGCCTTGCGCACCACGTCTTCGGGAAAGGGGTCGGTCATATCGAGTCGATCGCGCAGGAAGTCGAGTCCGGGATGGCGGGGCCAGTCCTGCTGGCGCCAGCCCGGCGGCAACGGTACGGTGGCCGGATCGAAGCGCCGGTAGAATTCCGGGGGCGCGATGAATGGTGTGTGCGGTGAACCGATGCCGAGGAACAGCGCCCACGGCTGTTCGGACTCATCGGCTGGACGCTCGGAGATCCAGCTGCAGGCACGTTCGACGTTGCGCCGGTCGTAGCGCAGATAGGACGAGTCACCGGGGCCGGCGGCGTCGAAGTCGATCCGCAGGGTACGCTTCGGCATATCGCCGCGGGCACAGGCAGGGACATCACCAGAGCCCAGGCGATACAGCGGGTAGTGCTCCTCGGTGAAGCCGTTGTCATCTCCATCGGCGCCGCGAAAATGCAGTTTTCCGATCGAGTCGACGCGGAAGCCCTGCTGGCGCAGTCGATGGTGCCAGCTGACCGTGTCCCCCGTGTAGGGATGGGCGTTGTCCCAGGTCCGGATCTGATGGACGTAACGCCCCGTGGCCAGCGCCGCGCGCGCCGGCATGCAGATCGGTGAGTTGGTATAGGCATTGGCGAAGCGCGTGCCCCGTGCCGCCAGGGCGTCGAGGTTCGGCGTCACTTCCAGGGGATGCCCGTAACAGCCGGTCATAGCGCGGTTGTGCTGGTCGGAACATATGTACAACAGATTCGACGGTTCCATTCAGCCTCTCTTCATGAAGCGCTGCAGGGCTTCTTCGTCCACTTCCACGCCAAGACCGGGTCCCTTCGGTACGTCGAGACAGCTGTCGGTGGCCTCGAATGCCGTCGTACACAGCTCCTCGCGAATGGCGTTCGGCGTGCGATCGAACTCCATGACCGGTTCCTGCGCGTACGGCTGCGGATCGCGGGCCGGCGGACAGGGCGGCAGCGTCGCCGCCAGGTGCAGACTGGCGGCGATCATGATCGGTGTACCCCACACGTGCGGGCAGACGAGGAGTCCGCTGGCTGAGGCCATGGCGGCGATTCGCTGCATCTCCGTCAGCCCGCCGCAGTGAGCGACATCGGGCTGCACGATATCGAAGGCGCGGCGTGTGAGGTGATCGCGGAAGTCGAACCGCGTGCGCAGGTTTTCGCCGCCGGCAATCGCCATGGGCAGCGCCGTCTTCACCTGCAGTAGTCCGTCGATGTCACGCGGATTCACCGGCTCCTCGAACCAGAAAACGTCCAGTTCGGCAAGTCCTCGTCCAATTCGGATCGCGGTTGTCGAATTGTACGCGTGATTGGCGTCCACCATCAGTTGCACATCAAAACCGATGGCCTCGCGCAACGCCGCAACACGCCTGAGATCCTCTTCGAGAGACAGCCCTCCGACCTTCGTCTTCATGCCCCGGTAGCCGGCGTCGACGTAGCCTCGGGCTTCGTCGAGCAGGCGGTCGGGGAACTCGCCTTCCGTGTAGTACAGCCCGGTGGCGTACACGGCAACCTTCTCCCGGACGCGGCCACCCATCAGCTCACAGATGGGCAACCCGGTGGCCTTGCCCGCCAGATCCCACAGGGCGATGTCGACGGCGCTCAAAGCCGAGCCGCCAAAGCCGACGAAGTTGTTGGCATTGTATAGTGAGTGGAAGCAGCGCTCCCACAGACCGGCGCGATCCATCGGGTTCTCACCGATCAGCAGCGGCGCCAGTTGTCCGACGGCGGCGCTGCCCTCGCCCCAGCCCACGAGACCGTCGTCCGTCGTGATCTTGACGACCCCCACGTCGCGGCTGTCCACCCAGCCCTGTGACCAGCCGAAGGATCGTTCCAGCGGACAGCTCAGCTCAAACCCTTCCACTGCGGTGATTTGCATTTTCAGTTCACTTTCACGTCAGGTGTGTGATTGTCTGCCGGACCCGTACGCTGTTCCCGCCACATGAGCAGCAAGAGCATCAGGCCGACGACGGCGGTCGCCAGCAGCGCCAGCTGATTGAGCGGGAGCCAGCCGATACGTTCTTCCAGTGTCCCGGCCGAAAACGTGGCCAGCACCATCGTCGCGAAGATGAGGAAATCGTTCGCCGACTGCACCCGGGCTCGCTCCCCGTCGGTGCGGTAGCAGTTCGTGATCAATGTCGTGCACGAGACAAACAGGAAGTTCCAGCCCAGGCCGAGCACGGTGAGTCCCGTCAGGTAGGACATCAGGTGCGTGCCCCCGGTATTGATCCAGGCCGAGACGCCGATCAAGGTGATGCCGGCCAGCAACATGGGCCGCTCGCCGAAACGTTTGATCAAACTGCCGGTGAAGAAGGCCGGCGCATACATACCGAGCACGTGCCACTGGATCACGTTCGCCGTGTCGCTGAAAGCGTGATGGTGACGCTCCATCGACAGGGGCGTGGCATTCATCACCAGCGACATCAACCCCCAGCTGGCCACCGCGCCGAGGACGGCCATGATGAACGTCGGATTTCTGGCGATGGTACCGAGGGATCGGCCGTCCTTCGACTCGACCTTTGCCGCGGGCGGCGGCAGCTGCGTGCGGCTGACGATGAGAAAAATCAGCGCCTGCAGCACGATGATACAGGTGAAGGGACCGACGAAGGGATGGCCGCCCACGAGGTCCTTGGTCTGCGTCGCCAGGGTCGATCCTACAAAGGCGGCCACGACACCACCTGCCATGACCAGTGAGATGGCGCGCGTGCGGAATTCGGGGGCCACCACTTCCCCTGCCGTGAACCGGTAATAGGTGGCAAAGCCGTTGACGCAGCCGATGAGCAGGCCGCCAACACACAGGAGGGAGAACGCGCCCAGCCACACTCCAGTGGCGGCCACGGTGGCCCCGACCATGCCGATGATGGCCGCCAGGGCGAACCCCGGTCGACGGCCGCGGCGACGCATGAATTGCGCCGCCGGAATCGTCGTCAACGTGGTTGCCACGGGCACCAGAGCCAGAGGCAGGGTTGACAGCGACGGATCCGGTGCCAAACGCCGGCCTACCAGCGCCATCGTCGTCAACAGGATGATGGCCGACGAACGTGTCAGGGCCTCGCAGAGAAAGAGCAGGCCCACCTGCAGCTTCGAACGATCCGGCAGTTGCGCCCGCTTACTTCCTGGTGCGGCGTGCTCGAACCGCTTCGGCGAGCTGGTCGAGGACCTGTTCGGTCGTCTGCCACGAGAGGCAGGCGTCGGTGATGCTCTGCCCGTACGTCGGTGCCTTGCCGGCCACCAGGTCCTGACGGCCTTCGACGATGTGGCTCTCCATCATGACGCCGAAGATATTGTCCGAGCCGTCGGCCAGCTGTGCTGCCACGGCGGCAGCCACCGCTGGTTGCCTGTTGTGGTCTTTCTCGCTGTTGCCATGGCTGAAGTCGATCATCACGCGGTGCGGAACCCCGTCGTCCTGGAGGCCGCCGGCCAGTTCGTCGACGGTGGCCTGATCGTAGTTCGGGCCCTGGCTCGAGCCCCGCAGAATGACGTGACAGGCGTCGTTGCCGGTGGTGGCGACAATGGCGGAAATCCCCTGCTTCGTCACCGACAGGAAGTGATGGGCGCCGCGTGCGGCCTTGATGGCGTCGATGGCCAGCTGGGTGCTGCCGCCGGTGCCATTCTTGAAGCCCACCGGCATGGACAGACCCGAGGCCAGCTCCCGGTGCACCTGGCTCTCCGTCGTGCGGGCGCCGATGGCTCCCCAGGAGACGAGGTCGGCGATGAACTGCGGGCTGATCGTGTCGAGGAACTCACTGCCCACCGGTAGACCGGCGTTGCACAGATCCAGCAACAGGCCGCGCGCCAGGCGCAGTCCTTCATTGATCTGGAAGCTGCCGTCCAGCCTGGGATCGTTGATCAGCCCCTTCCACCCCACCGTGGTGCGCGGCTTCTCGAAATACACCCGCATGATGACGATGAGATCATCGGCGTGACGATCCGCGGCTTTCTTCAACCGCGTGCCATAGTCGTGTGCCGCCTCCGGGTCGTGGATCGAACACGGCCCGGTGACCACCACGAGCCGATCGTCGGATCCGGCCAACGCCGCATTGACCTGATCGCGCGCCTGGCTCACCGTGATCGACGCCTTCTCGGTCACCGGCAGTTCTTCCATCAGGATCGCCGGCGGGATCAGGGGCCGCAGATCGGCGATTCTCAAATCATCTGTTGTCTGTTGCATCTCTTCCTCATGGCGCCGCAGGGCACCGGTCCCGTTATTACTGCGCTTCGATTCGACACAGGAGAGAGGCAGTTTGGGAAACCTGACCCCCGAGTCTGGCATTCGAATACCCGCCCAGGCTCTGCAGGACCTCGTGACGGCGCTGTTTGCGAAGGTGGGAATGAACGGCGATGACGCCCGGCTGATGGCCGAATTGCTCGTCGCCACCGATCTGCGCGGCGTCTTCAGCCACGGTACACACCAGACCGGTGGTTATGTGAAAATGATCCGCGAAGGTCGCGTCAACGCCCGACCTAATATAGCGGTGGCCTCAACGACTTCCACCACGCGGATCTACGATGGAGACGGGGGCATGGGCCATCTGCCTTCGTGGCAGGCGGCGAACTTCGTCGCCGATACAGCCGCCGAACTCGGTGTCGCCGCCGCCACCACGGGCAACCACTTCCACTTTGGCGGCGCCGGCAAGTACAGCCGGGTCGCAGCGGCACGGGAGTGCATCGGCCTGGCGGTATCCTCCCATCGCTGGGAGCGTCGGGGCATGATCAGCAACGGCGCCACCGGTGGGTCGCCGATAAGCATCGCCATCCCCGCCGGAGAGGGCGTGCCTCCCCTCGTCATCGACATGAGCACCCGCTTCCTGCCCTGGAAGGTCGAGCTCTTCGAGCAGATGCCCTTCGCCTACTTCAAGGACCTGGGTCTCGGCTCGGTGGCCCACGCGCTCGGAGGGGTGCTGGCCGGTATCTGGCAACCTGCCCGCATGCCCCCCGCCTCGCAGTGGGAATCGAACCAGGGCGGCTTCTTCGCCGCCTTTCAGGTGGCCGCTCTGTGTCCCATCGAAGACTTCCGCACCGAGATGTCACGCTACGTCGACGAGTGCCGGCAACTCGAGCCCTTCCCGGGTCACACCCGGGCCGAATTGCCCGGCGGCATCGAGTGGCGCAACGAGGCCGACTTCGGTCGCGATGGCATCCCTATCTCCGCCAAGCACGAGGAATCGCTGCGAGACCTCGCCGCCGACCTCGGCATCGACACCCCCTTCGACAGCTACGAGAGCACGCGCTTCGGCGCCAGCTCGTGAGAAAGAATGACCCTATCGTGAGCACGAAACGTTGTGTCATCACCGTCGGCCTCGAGATCGGCGGCAGGAAGCCGGCGGCAGAACTGCTGGAAGCCGCCGGTATCGAGTGGACCCACCGCTACGGGGCGCCCCACTGGGAGGATGAGGCCACGCGCGCCGCCCTGGAAGGCGTCGATGCGATTCTGGCAGGCGCTGAGAACTTCAACGCGGCGACTCTCGAAGGTGCCACGAGCCTGAAGGTGATCGCCCGCAATGGAGTTGGCTACGACAAGGTGAACCTTGCCGAGTGCACGGATCGTGGCATCGTCGTCACCTATACACCAGGGGTCATGGCCGATGCTGTGGCCGATCTGACCTTCGGTCTGCTGCTGGCGGCGGTGCGGCATGTGTCCACCGGTGACCGCTGGATCAAGTCGGGTGACTACGATGTACCGATCGGCGAGGATCTGCCTTCCATGACCCTGGGCCTGCTCGGCTGCGGCCGCATCGGCGCCGAGACGGTGCGTCGGGCGAAGGGCTTCAAGATGCGGGTCCTCGTACATGACCCCTTTGTCGACGCCACGAGTCTGGCCGAGATCGGCGCCGAGGCGGTGGACCGCGACACGTTGCTGGCCGAAGCCGATGCCATCAGCCTGCATATGCCCATGTCAGCCGACAACGCCAACATCGTCAACGCCGGGTTTCTCGCGGCCATGAAGAAGGGCAGCTACCTGATCAACACGGCTCGTGGTGGTCTTGTCGACGAGCCGGCGCTC
Organism: Candidatus Latescibacterota bacterium; assembly: GCA_036011085.1. GTDB lineage: Bacteria > Latescibacterota > UBA2968 > UBA8231 > UBA8231 > UBA8231. Next base: position 170,338 of record DASCMS010000124.1, on the reverse strand, counting down.
ATAAAAGCGCTGCAGAGCGGGCAACTGGCAGGGGCCGGTCTGGATTGTCAGGCCAGCGAACCGCCGGTCGGTGTGTCGGCTGACCTGGTGGCCCTGGACAACGTCGTGGCCACACCCCATTCCGGTTCGTTGACGATCACGGCGCGCATCCGCATGGCGGAGATGGCCGCCCGCTGCATCCTTGACGTGCTCGAGGGACGCGTGCCAGAGCAGGTCGTCAATCGGGATGTGCTGGAGAAGCTGGACCTGTCGTAGTCGGTTTTCTGGCAGGACCTACAGCACCAGCTCGTCCGGCGGTTCCCAATCGCTGGTGCGTGGATCCCACCGGGTGCCGCACTTGTCGCTGAGTACGACCCACTCGCCGGGGCTGAGGTTACCCTGGTGGTGGTAGTTGAAGCGCCGCAGTCCGGCGGCGTCCGCCGCGTCGAGCAGCATCTTCAGATCTCGTGACGTCATGGGATCACCGTCGTGCGGGAAACGCCCGGTGTCGAGCCACGGCACGATACGTTCGGGATCGTCCACCGCGGCCAGGGCCCGCTTCGTCTCCTGGGTCACCACCTGCTCGAAGAACTCCGGGCTCAGGGCACTCTCGAAGTCCAGCAGGTCGTCCTCGACCCCCGGCAGCACGATACCGAACAGGGCCTGTACGATCTCCAGCGTATCGGCTACGGTGAGCCCCGGGTTCCACTCGATCAATGTCTGTGAGTAGCGGTAGACGGTACCGACGAAGCCATCGAAGCCGCGGTGGAAGAAGTAGTGCTTGGGCAGCAGAAAATCCATGAACTCGGCCAGTTCGACGAAGTCGTAGCCGCACAGCGGCGCGAAAGCCGCCGAGCGCGGTCCGCAGCCCAGCCGCACCGGGCGGTCCAGGTTGGCCGCCACCCCCTCCCGTACGCCGCGGAAGTACCGTGTCAGCGTCTCCACACGAAAGGACAGCCACGCCATGAGATCGGGATCGGCGCCCAGCATGCGGTAGGCGCCGACCAGCCCACCCCTGGCGTGGGCCCGGATGTTCCTGGCGTCGAGTTGGTGGAATCGATCCAACAGCCGGTCCTTGGCCGCCACCATGGCCCGGTAGTCGTAGCCCAGGTCCTTGGCCATGGGCGCCACCGACTCCGGCAGATCGTTGAAGAAGAAGGAGCGGTGATTCATGTGGTGGGGGGCCATCTCGTACCCCCACTCGGGGCCGTCCATGATGACTGCGTCCACCATGGGCAGGTGCTCGAGGGTGTCCACCATGCGCGCCACACGCGAGTTCAGCGTCCGGGGATCGTGCAGATGGTGGCCCGGTCCGCCCGGGCCGGCGCCGCCGTCGGCGTACATCACCAGCACCTGCATGCCTCGATCCTTCGTCGCCCGCATCGTCTGTTCCAACAGGGCCCGCTTCTCCGGCAGCTTGTGCTCCGGCGGAGGTGGCGCCTCGACGCCAAGGCGCTGGTAGACAGCGGGGTTGGGATCGTAAACCGCCGCCACCGGCTCGTCGCTGGGGATCGATGTGGCATTCTGTGACAGCTTCGCCGTGCCGAAAGCCAGCGGGCCGTAGACGACACCGTCCACTCCCCCCTCCTGCCAGGCGTCGAGGGTGCGCTCGTGATCGTTCATCACCCCTTCGAGATCGCGCTGGATGTCCATCCACAGCTTCATCGTCAGCCTCTGCTCACGTGATCAGTCATCGGCACCATAGACCCGAACCTCGCAGATCCGGGCGTGGTCGAGACCGTTCGTCGCCGTCACAGTCACCCGCATCGCATCGATCTCCTGGGACACTTCGTGCACCCGGCGGCGTTGATAGTTGCCGGTCACCTCGACCAGTCTGATCCACGCACCTCCCACGTGCCCCTCGATGCTGTAGTCGCGAACCGTCTCGGACTGCGCCTGTCCCCACTCCATACGCTCAGCGTAGGCGTCGGAGTGGGTCAGCGTCAGGGGACGGGACATTCCCGTGTCGAACACCAGCTGCACCGTTGCCGGTTGGACTGACGCCGGCCAAGCCAGCTCGAGCCAGGCCGGCAGGCCGGCAGCGGGGTCGCTCATCCAGCGGTGGGTGCCCGGACGGGCGCGGTCCGGTGGGGCGCCCTTCTCCCCGTGCACTGCACGCGTCTGGCCGGAGATGACATTTGCCGCACAGCCGTCGGCCTGCGCACTCGATGCGGCGATCTTAGCCAGGGGCGCCAGGTCATAACTGTCATCGTTGCTCTGGCCGATGAGGTACGCGTCGTCGCGTAGCAGTTGTTGCTGTATGGCGTACACGGCTGCATCGTCACTGGTCAGCGACGACGGCAACTGGTCGTGCACAGCGGCGTAGGCGGCGGCCGTACCGACGCCCTGGCCGATGACGGCGCAGGTCGCCATGACCCGTGTGGAAGCGAAAGCGATGTGGCTGGCAGAGATATTGCGACCGGCGAACATCAGGTTTGCCGGGTTGTCGGTCACGCAACTGCGCAGGGGGATGTCGTAGATGTACGGCGTCATCGGCTGGTCGCACGGTTTCAGGTGGGGCGCATCGATCCCCTCCGGCGGGTGGGTGTCGATGGACCAGCCGCCATAGGCGATGGCGTCGTGCTGCCGGCGGGACTCGGTCAGATCGGCCTGTCGCAAGACGTACTGGCCGACGAACCGCCGGCTCTCGCGCTTGCCCGGTAGAAAGCTGAACCAGTCCAGGGCCCAGTTCTGTGCCCCGTGATCGCCGCCGTTCTTGATGTGATCCCAGACGCCGAGAATGATGGCCAGCAGCTCGTCACGGATCGTCTCGTCATCCTTCACCGTGTCCAGCTCGCCGCCCCACTCGATCCACCAGTACCCGTATTCCAGACCGCGGTCGATCCCGGCCTGACCGTGGGGACGGTGACGCAGGTCCTCCTCATTGAAGGAACGGGCCCAGGGCGGGGCCGTGAAGGCCATGGGCCGGCCCATGTCACGCGCCTGAAACAGCAAGGTGGACCCGAGGGTTTTCGCGTCGGCCGTATCTTGCGCCATGTCCTCGTCGTACTCCGACGCGCTCTCGCGACCGTGCCGGAAAGCTGCCCCGGCAGCAGCACCCAGCTGTCCATCTCCCGTGCAGTCGACGAAGACCCTGGCGGCGATGCGGAATTGATCCTCCGTGGACTGGCGATCGGCCAGCGCATGCGAGATGACACCATCCGCCAACTCGACATCGACGACGCGGGTGTTGAGCATCAGCGTCAGATTCGGCTCGGCGCGACATTTCTCATAGAGGATCAGATCCAGCATCGAGGCCGAGCGCTGCGGGTTGTGCACCGTCGTCTCCAGACGGATCTCCTCGATGATGCCGCCTTCCCGGATCTCCGTGGCCAGCGGTTCGCCTCGCTGGCCACTGGCGTCGGCGCCGACGATGTGCATGCGCACTTCGCTGGAGGCGTTGCCGCCGAGGACGGAGCGGTCCTGACAGAGGATGACCCTGGCTCCGCCACGCGCTGCGGCGAGGGCACAGGGTACGCCCGCAGGGCCGCCACCAGCGACGAGGACATCACACTCGAGCTCATGCTGCTGGATGCTGCTCATACTCCATCCTGACGGGGCCAGCCGAGGGGCAGCGGACACCATGCCAGCAATGCCGTGGCCTCGGCCGGCACATCCGTTACGGCCGACGGCGGCAGCGGCCCGAAGAGCACACGCATGGCGGTGAAGGCATCCCACGATACGGCAGGGGGCGCGTCCACCTTCTCACACGTCACCCTGGCGTCTGCCACACGGATGTTGAGGCTGCCATACCCATCGATGCCGATGATGACTTCACCGTCGGCCAGTCCCCCGCTCGTAGCGCGCACACACATCAGCACCTCCACCGTGGCTGCCCAATCGTAGATCTGCCAGTTGCCGGAACTGCCGACATTGGCGCCCTCACCGATGGCGGACAGACGCTGCAGCAGCTCGAACCGTGTCGGCGGGATGTCGAAGCGGGCGCCGCCCTCACTCCGCGACTGCACCCAGGACCGGGCCACATCGACGGCCACCGTTTCATCGGTCGCCACCAGTTCCGTGACGTTGCCGCCCTCCTTGTCGGTCACCAGGTAACCGACCATGTTGCCGTCGGCGTCCAGCGCCGCGTACGGCCGGTGATACCAGCTGACCAGAAATCTCTGGAACACGTCGGCACCGCGGCGATTGTGGACGAGCTGACCGTCGTGCAGCTGACGTGCCAGTTCCAGCCGACCCGTGTCATCATCCTCCAGTGGCTCGAAGCGCAACGCGTCGCGTTCGCCGAAGACGTGGCGCACGTTCGCACCTCCAAGGCTGACACTCAATTGCTGTCCACACTTCTCGTAGCCGAAATACCCATAACGCTGGCGCTGGCCACCCAGCCAGGACAGGTGATACCCCTCAGCCTTCATCTTCTCCACGCAGTGGGTCATCAACACTTTCATGTAGCCCTTACCGCGAGCCGAGCTGTGCGTCGACACACCACCGATGCCTCCCACCTTCAGCACGCTGTCACCTACCTGCCAATCCAGGGGAAACAGGCCGACGACGGCCCGGATGCTCCCGTTCTCCCGCACGGCGTGATTGTTCGCCATGGACTCATCGGTTGGCTGATAGATCGACGGCAGCAGGTTGGCGAAGTCGTGCGCCCCGTGTTCACCAAAGACACCGTTGAGAAAGGACAGTCCCTCCTCCCAGTCTGACGCCGACAGCTGTTCGACTTCCACACTCATCGTTCTGCTGCCTCCATTTGATCGATCACCCCTTCCACGTCCTGCAGATTCTGTTGCGCCACGTCCCACGCAGGCCGCAGTTCCACCGCCCGCAGTGTCGCCTCCCTGGACTCGGACAGACGGCCGAGCTGGAACAGTGCGACGCCACGATTGAGATGGGCGTCGGCGAATGTAGGCCGCAGGGCGCAGGCGCGCTCGAAGTGGAACAGGGCCTCATCAGCGCGCGCGGTTTCGAGCAGCAGGATCCCCAGATTGTAGTGCGCCGTATCGAAACGGGGATAGATGCCGATCGCCTCTCGGTAGTGGGTCTCTGCCTCTGCCAGCCGGCCGGCGTCCTTCAGCGCCTTGGCCAGGCCCTTGTGCCCCTTGGCATTGTCCGGATACACCTCGACGACGGCGGTAAACAGGCTCAGTTCATCACGCCAGTCGGCACAGCGAATCGTCGTGCGCACTGCCAGCACCAGCAGCAGGGCCAGACCCAGCGACCGCGCGGCACGTGTGCCAAGGCGGTGTCGGGCTCGATCCAGAGCCCAACCCACACCCAGGGCGTAGCCGATCGATGGTGTATAACTGATACGTTCCGCTAGAATCGTACCGATGGGAAACAGCACATTCACCAGCGGCGCGAAACTCACGGCCAGCCAGACCATCGCCAGGCCTGGAGGATCCGGTTGACGGACGAAGCGCCAGGCGGTTGCGGCAACCGCCAGGACCAGAAGCAACCCGCCGGTGATTTCGAGGATGTGCAGAGCGTCGACTTCGATGGCGGCGTAGGAATAGTCAGCCGAAAGTCGTGCCGGCAGCACGAGCAGAATAGCATATCGTGTGGCCACGGCCAGGGCGGCGAGCACGCGCTCCGCGCCCGGGAGGTCGACGAGAGGATTGTCGAGGGGCTCAATCTCCATCGTCGTCAGGCCACCCATGACACCGTGTCGCAGCCACAGGTATCCGGCCGCCATCAGTGCCGCCGCAGCGTAGGGCTGCCAGCACCAGGACCGCGAGTGGCGACGAAACCACAGCCAGTCGACACAGAGCAGCAGTCCCGGCGCCAGCGCGGCCTGTTCCTTGGCCAGCAGCCCGAAGCCGAAGCACATGGCTCCGGATACCACTCGACGCCAGCCATCACCGCCGGTCCAGACCAGCAGCGCCATCAGTATCATGGCCGTGGCCAGAAGATCGGCGCGGCCGGCGACGGCGATGACCGCCTCCGAATGTCCCGGCAGCACAGCAAAGACGGCAGCCCCCCACAACGCCGGGGCGGCCCCGACAAGCCGCAGGAACAGGCGCCATGCCAGCAGGGTCACCGACAGGTGCAGCAGCAGGTTCGTGACGTGGTACGGAAACGGTTGCAGCCCGAAGAGCGCGTACTCGGCGGCGAAGCTCGTCAGGGTCAGCGGACGATACAGCCCGGAACGAGCATTGGCATCGTAGCCGGCCCAGTAGTCCTGGCTCCAGAAGGAGACGGCATCGAAGGTCGCAACAGCCTCGTTCTGTACGACGAGACCGAAGTCGTCCACGGTGAATTCGTTGGGCAGCGCGTTGAGGTAGGGCAACAGCGACGCGGCGAGCAGCAGCAGTACCGCACGACGATCGGGGACGGTCACTTCCTGTGGACCTGCGTGCGCACCAGGTGCTCGAGGATGCGCTGACGGATGTCGTGTTCGACCGTGTCGGCGCGACCCGTCCCGGCCAGGTTGTCCTGCTCCAGCGGATCGGCAGCGCGATCGATCAGCATGTACAGCTGCCCGTCGCGATTGATCGTTCCCTTCCATTGCTCGTCGAACAGCATCACTTCGCCCTGGTGCTCACAGAACGCCTCGCGTCTGTGCGACATCGCACCATCGGCCACACTCGGCAGCAGGGAACGGGCAAACTGCGTGTACTCCAGGCTGATTCCCGCCGCCTCGGCCAACGTCGCACCCACATCCATCCACTCGGCGGGTGTGTCCGTCGTCCCGCCACCGGAACGTGCTGTAGCCGGTGTCCGCACGATCAATGGCACGCGGGCGGCGCCGTCGAGCAACACGCTCTTGTAGATGAGGCCGAAGTCGCCATTCAACTCGCCGTGATCGGAGGTGAAGAGGATGACTGTGTTGTCCAGTTCACCCCGGGCCTCGACAGCCTGCAGAATCCCGCCGATCTGCTCGTCGATGAGAGCCACATTGCCGGCGTAGTTGGCCCGCATGGCGGCCACATCTCCCGGCTCGAGGTCGGGTGGCTCTGCCAGCCGTTGATGTAGATACCCCCGGGGTCGGCTGTCGTCGCGAGTCCATTCCGGCAGGGGTGCAGCGTCCGGCATGTGGGCCGGATCGCTGGCGCTGGCATACGGCTCGGGTGTGTCCCAGGGCTCGTGGGGGCCGCCGAAGCTCACCCAGCAGCACCAGGGCTCGGCTCGTTCGTACGAGGACAGATACTCCCGCGCGCGACGGCCGACGTAGACGTCGGCGTATTCATCAGAGGGAAGCGGGGACGGACGGGCCACATGCGGTTTCGTGGCAAAACGGTCGTTCATGTCCTCACGATAGGACTCCCACAGTCCCAGCTCCTGCCATCGTGCCGTCATGTGCGACAGCACCCTGGCACTCGCCCGTGGGCCGCCGATCTCGTCGACGTCATCGAGGCCGTAGACGTGCATCAGCGACTCCCGCTCCCGCAGGTCACCGGTATGCGGATGCAGGTGGGTCTTGCCGAACAGCGAGGTGCGGTACCCGGCGTCGCGCACCGCCTTCATCCACGTAGGTGTTTCCGGATCGAGGGTGTGCCCCTGGTTGTCCCATACCCACGTATTGTGCGGATACAGGCCGGTGGCCAGGCTCAGGCGCGCCGGAATGCAGACCGGAGAATTGGTCACGCAGTTGGTGAACCGCACACCTTCGTCAGCCAGACGATCGAGATTGGGGGTACGCACCCAGCCGCCAGCGCAGCCCATGGCGTCGGCGCGCTGCTGGTCCGTCATGAGCAACAGCAGATTGGGGCGTTGTGCCATCAGGCCTGCGGGGCGTCCGGTGACGGCATGAAGAACTCGAACCTGGATTTGTCGTCGTGGTCTTCGATGTCCGTAGACGAGAATCCGGTGGAATCGCGCGCAGCGAGTACGATCTGCTTGTTGAAGCCGCTCACTTGCTCCGCATCGAGATACTCCTGCACCGGCATCCAGCGACTCTCGGCGATTTCCTCCTCCTCGATCGTGATCCGGGCACTCAGCGGTTTGAGTCGACAGACGAAATAGATGTCGGATTTTCCGTACCGGTACCCGTGCCAGTGGCGGAAGCAGACAAGGGCGTCAAAACGAGTCTGCACTCCCGTCTCCTCCAATACCTCCCGCACCACACCCTCCGCCAGATGCTCACCTTCGTGCAGCGCGCCGCCGGGCAGCTTGAAGCGGGGCGGCCTTTTCGGGTCCCGGTGGAAGCGCTCGCGCACGACGAGCAGTTCATCATCATCGTTGATGGCTACTCCTCCAGCACCGATGTAGTGCGAAGAGTAGGCAGGCACGAAGGCTCCAGCTTCCAGCTGTAGGGTCAGCATGAGATACTCGGAATTGCTGTGGTGAAAACCGAAGCCGGCGGCCACGGCCACCGGGATCAGAGTGGCGCGCTCGATCGGCACCTCGAGCCAGACGACTCGGTAGCCGTCATCCCGCCAGCTGTCGAGGGAGTGCTGCAGACGGACGGCGAATCGAGTCGGATCGGCGTCGAGTGTTTCCGGTTTTGGCAGGATGCCGCCGAAGGGATTCTCGGCGGCGGGCAGAGCTTCGGGGATGTCGGTCACGGAGATTCTCGAGGGGGTTTGGGGTCCGATGGATTGTACAAGGTGAAGAGGTACATGGCCAAGTTTCGGGAATATCGGTATTATTGCTGAGACGAATCGAAGACCCTGCCAATGCCGGAATCCACGAGCCGGCAACTGTCACTCCACGAAAGGAGTCCTCCACATGCCGTTTTCCTTTACGAATTCCAAGGGGAAGGCGTACATCCTGCATCAGCGTACAACGCAGTTGAAGAACGGGAACTCGCAAACCATCTACTTCTTCGGTAAAGAAGCCAAAGAAGGTGCGATCGACGCCGTTCCCGATGGCTACGAAGTGGCCGAGAGCAAGAATGGTCTTCCCGTGCTGAAGCGCTCCAACAAGTAGGGCGCGAGCAGCAAGGTACAGGTTGCTCTTCCGGGCGCCGGCAATATGTCGGCGCCCGGTTTCTGTTAAGCCCGCCCCGGTTCACCCCACCGCAGGTCCGCTCAACTCGACCCCCCCGCCATCCAGGCGCGCTTCATGCAGTGAGCCGGTGGGCACGGTCAACTCGCCGAGGCGCGCCAGCCCGGCTCCCATCCAGTGCAGCAGCAACACGGCGATCGGATCGCGGTGCGACACGGCGATGACACGTTCGTGCTGCCGCGCAGAAGCTACCCAGTCGATCATCCGAGCCCGCATCGACGCGGCACCCTCGATTCCCCGCACGCCATCCTCGGTGATGTAAGGGCTCGGCAAGGCGGAAAAGGGCTGCCCCTGATAGCCGGTGACCTCGGTCTCTGCCAACCGCGGTTCTACCACAGGCGTCAGCTCCAGCCGTCGACCGACGATCGCCGCAGATTCCTGCGCTCGCTCGAGGGGAGAGGCGATCAGTGCGTCGAAAGGGCTGTGAGCGGCCAGAGTCTCTGCCGCGATGTTGACTTCGGCACGTCCGAATTCGCTCAGCCGGTACCCGGGAAGGGCCCCGTAGATGACCCCTTGTGGATTGTGCACTTCGCCGTGGCGCAACAGATAGATCGTCGTCGTCATGGATCGGTCTCCTTACCAATATATATTACGCCGCCATGGCCTGCCGTCTGACGATCGCCCAGATTCGCGCCGTACCCCAGCGCCGCAATGCGGATGGCAATTTTGACCGCCTCCTTCACCTGCTCGATGTCGCCGCCCGTCACCGGCCGGACGTCGTCATCACATCGGAGAGTTTCCTCGACGGCTACCTCGCCGCCGATGCCCGAACCGATGCCGACGACATTCGTGCCGCCGCCATCGACCCTGACGACTCGGTCTACACGGACGTGCTCGGCGCCTGGGCTGGTGACCATCAGGCCTGGCTCCTGTTCGGTTGTACCCGCATCGTCGGTGACCGTGGCGCCAACACGGCGTTGCTCTTCAATCGCGACGGCGCCCTGGCCGGTCTCTACGACAAGACCCACCTGCAGAGCCACGACCACAAGTACGTCGCCGGAGACCGACTCCCGGTATTCGATTCCGACTTCGGAACGTTCGGCGTCCTCATCTGCGCTGATCGACGCTGGCCCGAAACGGTGCGCAGCCTCGCTCTGCAAGGCGCCCGGGTCATCCTCAACCCCACCTATGGCATGATGGGTGACTTCAACACCGCCATGATGCGCACTCGCGCTTTCGAGAGTGAGATCTTCATCGCCTTCACCCATCCTCAGCAGAGCCTGATCACCGGCCCGGGTGGCCGTGTCCTGTGCGACAAGGTCGGCGACATCGATGCCGTAGCCGTCACCACCATCGATCTGGCGGAGGTGGACCAGGTCCGCCAGTCCCCGACATCACATCTGCAAGACCTGCGCCCGGCACTCTACGCGCCTTCAGCCAGTTGAGGTCCACCATGCAACGATCGCTGCAGCGAAAACTGCTGGGACGCAACACCGCCCGCAACGCGTGGCTGCACATGCTCGACGAACGTCTCCCCCGCCTCGAAGCACCGACGACAGCGGCAGCCTGGGCGCGGCACGATTGCCGGAGGCGAGGGATATCGAATTCGCAAGCTCCGCTACGAAGGATATCCTGGCCTTTGGGTGCCGGCTCTGCTCTATGAGCCCACATCGCTGCGCGGCAAGGTCCCCGCCGTCCTCAACCCGAATGGTCACCACGCCGGTGGCAAGGCGATGGACTACAAGCAGGCGCGCTGCATCAACCTGGCCAAGCGTGGCATGCTGGCGCTGAACACCGAATTCATCGGCATGGGCGAGTTGCGCGCCGATGTGGAGCATCTGCGCATCGCCCTGCTCGATCTCTGCGGCATGGCCGGCATCGGCGTGTTCTACCTGCTGATGAAGCGCGGCCTCGACGCCCTGCTGGACCATCGCCACGCCGATCCGCAACCCACTTTGCTGATCTACAATCGTCACGACGACTGCTGCTTCCAGACGAAACGCACCCGCGTGTCCATCTACCGCCCGGCGCGCAAGGTCTTTGAATTGCTCGGGGCAGGCGATCGACTGGAATTGTACGACAACGTCGATCCAGGCACGCATAACTACGAGCGCGACAACCGCAGCCAGCTCTACCGCTTCCTGAACAAGCACTTCGACCTCGACACGCCCGAGGATGATCTTCCCTTTGTCGATGAGTTGCGCAGCGAAGCCGAGCTGACCGTCGGACTGCCGGCAGACAATGCCACATTGCATTCGCTGGCGTTGGGAAGGCTGCAGCAGATTCGTCGACAACGGGAGCGGCGACGTGGACAGCCTCCGGCGGCAGCCCGCAGGCGGCTGCGACGACTGCTGCGGTTGCCGGGCTATGACCGGGTGATGTCGGCAAAGAAGGGTGCTGAAACACGACGCGGTGGCATGACCTGCCAGAGCTACGTCCTCACTGTGGGCCCGTGGCAGATACCGGCGACCTGCCTCTCACCGGCAGCCGGCGCGCGGGGTGGCCTGGAGATCGTCATCAGTGACGAAGGCCGCCCGGGAACCGCCAGCCTGGCGGGCGTGGAGTCGGGACGACGCATACTCGCCGTCGACCTCTTTGGTACGGGAGAGGCAGCTACGACGTTTCAGGAACCCATGCTGCTGGCCTGCGCCGGTGAGCGCCCCCTTGGAATCCTGACGGCGCAGTTGCTGGCGGTGGCCATGTGGGCGTCTCGGAGCTACAGGTGTCCTGTCGTTCACCTGCGGGCAGGCGGCAAATCCATGCCGGTGGTGGCACAGCTGGCGGCGGCACTGGAGCCGTCACGATTTGTCAGTCTCACGACATACGCCGCCTTCGACTCCCTCGACCGCCTCATCGATCTCCCCATCAGTTATGCGAACCACTCCGAGCTGTTCTGTTTCGGCTTGCTGGCCGAGTTCGACATCCCCGACCTGTTGCGGCTGTCCGCACCGACAGAACTCGTCGACAGGGCCCGGGGGCCGCTGCGGTAGAACCGCACGGCTTCGAGCGGTTCGAGGATTAGCATGTGGTCGATAGCCCTGGGCGTGGCGTGGCTGGGCGGTTTCTTCTGCCTGGCGGCTCTCGGCCTCGAGCCGGTGGCCACCTTCTTTTTCTGTTTTGCCTGGGTCGGGCTGATCTACACCTTCGATCGACTCATCGCTCGCTCGGAAGGCCGTTCGCTGATCGCGCGTCTCGGCGCCGCCCCCTTCGCCTGTCTGGTGTTGTGGTCTGCCGTCAACTGGTTCCTCTACGAGCTGGCCAACCTGCGTCTGCACAACTGGCACTACGTGCTGGTCACCGATCACGACATCGCACGGTGCGTGGGTACCGTGCTGGCCTTCGGCACCGTGCTGCCGGGAGTGTTCTGGATCGATCATTGGCTCGGGACGCAGGGCGTACTGACTTCAGTGCGTGTACGACCGGTCCGGATCACGACTGCCCGGCTCATGGGTCTGCAATTGACGGGCCTGGTCTTCCTCGCCCTGTGCCTGACTGACCCGGAGCACTTCTACCTGTTGATCTGGGGAGTCACCGCCCTGGTGCTGGCACCGATCAGCTATCGCTGCGGTATCGACGGCTGGCTCCGCCAGTGGCAGCGCGGTGAGATCGGACCGACACTGCGCATGCTCCTGGCCGGGGGCATGGCCGGCGGCTTCTGGGAGTTCTTCAACTTCTGGGCGCGCGCCAGGTGGATCTATACCGTGCCGGGATTCGACGAGTGGAAACTGTTCGAGATGCCTCTGCTCGGCTTCGTCGGCTTCCCGCCCTTCGCCCTGGAGTGCGCCTGTGCCTACCGGCTGCTTGTCTGGTACCGCCTGGCCCCAGCCTTCGGTGCACTCACACAACGTGGACCTGCGCGTGGGCCGCTGACCTTTGTCGTTGCGATCACCATCGCAATGCTGATCTCAGTCTCGGGATACGTCGCCGTCGACCGCGTCATCGTCACATCACGCACACCCCGAGTCGCCGATGTGCTGCCATTGACAGGCAACCAGCAAGCCGCGTTGGCAAGCGCCGGCGTCACCCATCTGACCCAGCTGGTCGGCTGGGGCAGCGCCGGCACCTGGAAAGATCTGCAGGCAATCCTCAAGCCTGACGAAGAGGGCTCACTCGCCCGAATCACCGCCCTCTACCTGCACCAGGGCATCGGCACCACCTACGGCAACCGCCTGGCCGCCGCCGGTATCACCAGCCTGAGTCAATTGCAGGATCGCACGGTCGAGGAGTTGTGGCAGACCCTGCAGCAGACCGAAGCCCCAGGTCGCACCCCGACCCGAGCCCAGATCAAGGTGTGGCTACGCCGACTGCCGACTGAGGAGTAACGCGCTGCCGCAGCGGAGGCCAGCGGTGCTTTCCTGGGTGGCGGGGTGGGGATTTCTGTTTCCATCAAGTGAGATCTATGCGGGGAGGCGCGGCGTTTGGTGGCACGGAGGGCGCATCCGTTCGGGCCGGCCGGGTCACGATATCAGGCCCCGAAGGGGCCTGCGCCATGGACGGCGCATGCCTGCTGTGGCCGCAGGGACGCGGCCTCAGCAGGCCGTCGTGACCCGGACGATCGGTCCGAACGGCCAGCGCCCGGAGTGCCACCAAACGCCGCGACCATGGACTACGAATAGATCTCGCGCAGCCTTTTGGCGGCCTCCGCCTGATTCCGCAGCTTCTGATACACCTCGTCCAGATCCACCCTCGCCGCCGATCCCGGCGCGAAGCCGCAGTCGGGATTGAGGGCGATGCGCTCGGCGCCGACGATCTCCACAGCCTGCTCCACCCGTTCGACGATTGTCTCCACGTCATCCACCTCACCGGGATGTACACTGATACAGCCCAGGCCGATCTCGAGATCATCGGGCAGCTGGCCGAGGACCTCGACGTCACCGGATCCGGGGCTGGTGAACTCCAGCGTGAGGTGGTCGGTCTCGAGGCGGGCAAGATCTTTGACGATGTGGCCGTAGTCACCTGAGTGATAGGCTTCCCCGCGAACCCGGGCGCCGGCGCGGCGGCACAGATGGACGGCGCGCACGACCTGGTCGCCGACATCGGCCAGAACTTCGTTGTCCATGTCGGCGGAGAACTCCCCTTCGGCATCTGCCCCGTCCCACTCGTCGTCGTACTGGGCCCGCACCTCCGGGTCGACGAGCAGACACAGGTGCGGGTCGTCCACCTGGATCATGTCGGCACCCGCCTGCGCCACAAGAGCCGCCTCGCTACGCAGCAGAGGTACGACCGCCTCGGCGAAAGCGCGGGGAGACGGGTAGATCTCGGCCGATCGCTCCGGATCCCACATGCGCTCGGCCAACAGCGCCGGAGAAGGCAGCGTCGCCTTGATGAGACGGTCCGTTCGAGCCCGGACGAAGGCAACCTCTGCGGCGATGACTCCTGGTGCCTTCGCTGACACCTGGTCCGTAACGACCGTCCAGGGCCGACCGTCGGAGGCGTACCCCAACTCGAATCCGTGGGCCATCTCGGCGATGATGCCGATGTAGGAGGCCCGACGCCATTCGCCATCCGAGATCACGTCTATGCCGGCGGCTTCCTGCACGCTGACGGCGTACGCCACACCAGCATCCAGCCGCCGCTCCCAACCCTCTTCGTGCCAGCCGTCGACCACGATCTCACGCACGTAGTCGGGTCGTGGCAGGGATCCGACGATGGCTGTGGGAAACAGGGTCTTGCTGCGTTCTACTAGACTCGGCATCTGTGCACCTGCTTTCGGGACCTGGAGTCGCCGGAAGAATCGACGTCCTAAAGGTACGACGCCGCGGATGCATTCGCCTGCCGCCGGGGTTGTGCTACGGACTGCCGTACGTGCGGGGCCAGTGCTGGTTCGCCTGAGCGAAGTCCTCCTCCGTATCAACTTCCATGTACTGTCCGTCCGTCGTCACCATGTGGAAGGTCTGATCGGCGTCCAGCATCTGTTCGTAGAGATGGATCAGGTAGGCTTGGCGAAATGGCACACCGGCTTTCCAGACTGCGCCCTTCTGTTGTCGTCTCGTCTCATGGTAGGCGGACCTCAGCGTATCTGCTCCGGCCTTCGAGAAACGAGCCACGCCGATGTACTCGCCGTGTGCTTGGCTGGCTTCGATCGAACGGTTCACCTGCACGATTCGGTCATCGGCGGTGATCACCTTTTCAGCATCATCTTCCGGATGCTGGCTGCGGTCGGCGTAGCGGGAGCGCCAGTCCGTGTCGACACAGAGCACGCGATCACCCGGGTGATCGATGGCACGGCGCACGACGTCGGCTCGATAGAGGATGTCGGCATAGGTGACGACAAAGCCCTCCTCCATACAGTCCTCAGCACACATCAACGAAGCCAGAATGTTGGTGTCCGCCCAGTCGGGGTTGTTCCGGAAGGTCAGATGGGGATAGTCGTTTCGTACCAGATCGGCGCGGTAACCACCGATGAAGACGACTTCGTCGACACCGGCCCCCTCCAGGGCAGCCAGCAGCCAGTCCAGGATCCGGTGGCCGCCGATGGGTGCATACGGCTTGGGCTGGTCGTCGGTGAGGGCGTTCAGCCGGCTGCCACGACCGGCGCCGAGTACGAGAGCTCGCATGCGGAGGAGTATAGCCGGCCACTGGAGAGGGAGCCAGGGCGCGCCCATGTCCGTATTCCACGGTATTGCAAATATGCAAATCTACAGGTTCTTTCATAACTGAGTCGGTGTTTCTCTCCTCCTCTGTCTGGCGACTCGCCAGGAGGCCCCATGACACCCAAGCAAAACGGCCATCTCCTGAAGGTGCTGAAGAGAATCCCTGTATTCGAGGGGTTGTCTCCGACGCAATTGCAGAAGCTGATCAGCATCTGTTCCAGTCGACCGGTCAAAGACGGAGAGATGCTGTTCGAACGGGGGGATGCCAGCGACCACATGTACGTCCTGCTCCGGGGTGCCATTTCCCTGTTGCGCGAGGACGGTATCGAAATGGCCCGCTTCGAACCGGTCATGCCTCTCGGAGAGTTGGGCATCGTCGACAATCGGCCGCGCCAGATCAACGCCCGGGCAGTGGGTGACTCCATGGTTCTCTCACTACCACGCCGGTCATTTGACATGATGCTTGCCGATGATCTGAAGATGGCCGTCACCGTACTTCGCAATCTGGTCCAAATCGTGTCGGCACGCATCGACGAAGACAATGTGCGGGCCTTCGAGCATGAGGAGGTGAGTTCGAGGGCGCGACGACTCGAGCAGGAACTTGAGCTGACTCTCCAGGCCGTCTCGTCCCACGGCCTTGATAGTGACAAGGTCCGGAAGGGAGTGCAGCTTGAGTTGCAGAAGAAGATCCCCACGGTCCTCATCGTTGATGATGAGTCCGAGATCTGCGATTTTCTGTCCCGGGCGCTGTCCGAATACGATGTGGTGACCGCTGAAGATGGTGTGGATGCTCTCGAGGCGGTGGAAGATCGCCCCCCCAATCTGGTGATCACCGACGTCAACATGCCCAACATGGACGGCCTGGAACTGTTATCGAAGCTGAAGGACGAACGGCCGGAATTGCCCGTCATAGGCCTGTCCGGGTATGTCGAAGAAGAGGCTGCCGCCAAACTCGGCTTCGATGACTTCGTGTTCAAACCGATGCGTGTCGCCCAACTGCGCGGCATGGTGAAGGCCCACCTGACCAGTACTGCATAACGCCCTGGTGCATACTTTCGTGTGAGCTCCGAGACCTTTCGGAGCAGGTCTTCACGCGGAGGTACCGGTCTGCGGATTTCTCTGGGAAGTCTCCTGGAATCCTAGGCTCCCTCAACCCTGGGACGCAGTCTAGTGGCAGCATCAGACCTCGCCGACGAACCCTTTCGTTACCAGCAGTTGAAGGATGACCGCGTGTTCCTCTACTATCAGGAGCGCCATGTGGTCACCCTGGCCGGGAATGCTGCCCACCGCTTCCTGTCCCGTGCCGAGAATCTCCAGGGTGAGCCGCTGCAGTTGTTGATGGCCAAAGCGACTAAGAACTTCAAGCGCGGCAACGAAAGGCCTGGAGGATGAAGATCACCGACGTACGTCTGCTGCCTCTCACCGGCGCCACGATGGACGGCGGTTGGGACCAGGGATTCGAAGAGGCGGAAAACCTGCACACGCTGGTGGAGGTCGTCACCGACGAGGGCGTCACCGGTCTCGGCTCCATCTACACGTCGGCCAGGCTGTGCGAGGGGGCCTTCGGCATTCTGCGACCCATGCTGCTGGGCGAGTCAGCCATCGAGCCGGCGCGCGTCGCCGAAAGCCTGCACCAGTCCACCTTCTGGCAGGGCCGCGGTGGTTCGATCACCCATTTCATCTCCGGCATCGACATCGCCCTGTGGGACATCTTCGGCAAGGTGACGGGCCAGCCGATCTCCAGGCTTCTCGGGGGACGGTATCGCGACCGGATCAAACCCTACGGCTCGTTGATCATGGCCGACCCCGACGTCCTGGTCCCCCGGCTCGAAGACGCCCTGGCTCGCGGTTTCCGGGCCATCAAGATGGGCTGGGGACCCTTCGGCCGGGAGTCACGAGAGATGGACGAGCTGATCGTCAGCACCGCCCGGGACACAGTAGGGCCCGAAGTGGAGCTGATGGTCGATGCCGGCGGCTCCGATCGCTACTGGCCCCATGGCTACAAGTGGGCCCTGACGACGGCGGAAATGCTCACCGATTACGATATCACCTGGTTCGAGGAGGCCCTGCGCCCCGACGATCTGGCGGGTTACATCAAACTCACCGAGAACGCGCGTCTGCCGATCACCAGTTGCGAGGTGCTCACCCGGCGTCAGGCCTTCATGCCGTGGATCGAGCAACGGGCCGTCGACTACATCCAGCCCGACGTCACCAAGGTTGGCGGCCTCACCGAAGAATTCCGCATCGCCATGCACGCCTATGACCATTCGATCCTGTTCGTCCCCCATGGCTGGAACACCGCCATTGGCCTGGCGGCCGACCTGCAGCTCGTGGCCGCCGTGCCCACGGCGCGCTGGGTGGAGTACATCACCCCTGCCCCCTACATTGAAGATCTCGCAGCACAGCCCTTTTCCCTGGACGAAGAGGGCTGTCTGTCGATTCCGGAAGCGCCCGGCCTCGGGGTGGCGTGGAATGCCGAGGGCGTCAAGCGCTACTCCGGAATGGACCTGACCCCGTCCGACCTGTAAGGACCAGACTCCCGCATGCCTGAGACCATCCCCCTCGCCATCGTCGGCTGTGGCGGCATGGGCCACCGCCATCTGTACGGCCTGGCCGAACTGACCCGTGCCGGCCTTTCGCCTTTCACCCTGGTCGGCGCCTGCGACCCGGACGAGGGCAACGCCAACAGCCTCGCCGATCAGGCCGCTGACCTGCTGGGCCAGCGCCCCGCCGTCGCCGGTAGCCTGGAGGCTCTCGCCGCCGCCGCCGATGTGGCCGCCATCGACCTGACGACGACACCTCGCTACCACCATACCGTCGCCGTCGAAGCCTTCGAGCGCGGCTGGCACGTGATGAGCGAGAAACCCCTGGGACTGACGGCACGCGCCTGCGGCTTGATGGTGCAGGCGGCCGCCCAACACGACCGGGTATTGTCCACGGCGGAAAACTACCGCCGCGATCCGATCAACCGCCTCGGCAAGGCCCTGCTTGACGCCGGTATCATCGGCGACCCCCGGTTGATGCTGCACCACACGATGGGGGGCGCCGACAACATGCTGATCTCCGTCTGGCGTCATCAGAAAGACTCCAGCGGCGTCATGCTCGATGTGGGCGTGCACTTCGCCGATATCCTCGAGTACTACCTGGGTCCGGCAGCGACCATTTTCGCCCAGACGCGCCTGCATGAAAAGACGCGGAAGAACCCGATCGCCGGGAAGGATGTCACCAACGGCGGTTCACCCGGCGGCGTCTACGAACGCTGGCAGAAGGACATGCCCGCCGAGTTCGAGGCCACCGCCGACGATGCCGGGTACGCCACGATGTTGTTCGAGTCGGGCGCCGTGGTCTCCTACATCGAGGACCACGCCTCCCGCGGGGAAGGCATGTGGAAGCGGGCCATCTTCGGCAGCCGTGGCTCGCTGGATCTGCCCGGGGATCGCAGTGGCCGGCGCCTCACCCTGCACCTGCCTGGCAAGGACCCGGAATCCGGCGAAGCCTTGCTCGACCTGGTGCCCGACCTGCAGCTGGACGAAGCCACGGCCACCCTCTTCGGCGGGGATCGTCTCTTCGAGTACTCCTTCGAGTTCGTCGAAACGGACCGCAAGCTGATCGCCGTGGAGTACGCCGATTTCGGCCTCGCCATCCAGGGTCAGGCGGGTCGACCGGAGGTCACTGGCGCTCAGGGCGCCCGCTCGGTCGCCATCGCCTACGCCTGGATGGAGTCGCAGGTCGCCGGCCGAGCCGTCACTGTCGATGAGGTCCTCAACGACCAGGTCAACGCCTATCAGGCCGACATCAACGATGGTCTCGGGCTGTAGGCGAGTGACAGGCGCCTGATGCCGGCGATCCTCTGTCCCAGCTGTCGCAAGCTGATCAGCGACGATGTGGCCAAATGCCCGTACTGCGGCCAGATGCGTCCCGGCATGTTCGGCCTGGCCAGCCGCTTCCGACAGCTCGGCATCCAGCTCGATTTTCCGCACATCATCACCGTCGTCTGCGGCGCCATGTACCTGTTGAGTCTCGCCCTCGACCCGGGAGCCATCCTGCAGCCGCAGGGCATGATGGACATCCTCTCGCCCAGTGGCCGCGCCTCCTTCGACGCCGGGGCGGCGGGGGCCATCCCCGTCTTCGGCTACGGTCGCTGGTGGACGGTGATCACCGCCATCTATCTGCACGGCAACCTGCTGCACATCTTTTTCAACATGATGTGGGTTCGGCAGCTGGGACCGGTGGTGGAGGAGCTGTTCGGCCCCTTCCGGCTGTTCGTCATCTTCACCGTGGGCGGTGTCGTCGGTTTCATCGCCTCCTCGATCATGGGTGCCTCTCTCACCCTCGGCGCTTCCGGCTCGATCTTCGGCCTGCTGGCAGCCGCCATCGTCTACGGCCGTCGCGTCGGCTCCGGCATGTTCACCCGCCAGTTCATGCAGTGGGCGATCATCATGTTCGTCTTCGGGTTCATCATGCCCGGCATCGATAACTGGGCCCACGGCGGTGGCTTCGTCGGCGGCTATGCCATGGCGACGCTCTTCAGCCGCACGCCAAATGATCGGGAAGGCATTGGCGCCTACGTGCTGGCCGGCGCCTGTGGCCTGCTCACGGTACTCGCCTTCATTCTGCAGTTCTTCGCCGCCATTGGCTGACGACGAGCTGCTCGACGTTCTCGACGCCGACGACCTGCATGTGGTCGGCCGGAAGACGCGGGAGGATGTACATCGCGATCACGACTGGCATGGTACCGTCTTCGTCTGGTCCGCCTGGGAGTCTGCCGATGTCCGCCTCATGCTGCTGCAGCAGCGTGGCCGGGTGGGGGATCCATATGCGCAGATGGTGGATGCCCTGGCGGGCGGTCACATCGGTGCCGGCGAGACAGCCATCGATGGGGCCCGCCGGGAGTTGACCGAAGAGGTGGGACTGGCGGCGGAGGCGGATAACTTCATCCACCTCGGATCGAGTCGTATGGAGCGCCCGGACGGAGAGTGCCGGCGGGTATACCAGAGCCTGCTGTTGTACCCGCTGCCCCTCGACATCGGTGGCATGCAGTTCTCAGACGAAGTGGACGGCTTCGTCGAGGTCGATCTCGATGGCTTCAGCGACCTCGTCCACGGCAGATGCGAGCACCTGCCCGCCCGCGCCCGGCTGGCGCACGATGGCGGTCACCTGCGACAGATCGATCTGCAACGCAGAGCCGTCCTGGGCTATCCGGATGAGATCGTCGATACCTTCCGGCGTAGCCTGGCGTCGATTTCAAGCTGGCTGCGCCATGGCGCCGTCGATTCGGTCCATTTTGAGTGAACCGCGGCGGGGGACTACAACAAGACGCGGATTTCGCCGTCCTCGACGCGGACGGCATGACTCTCCACCTGCTCGCCCGGGCGTGTCAGGCAATCGCCGGTGGTCACGTCGAACTGCCAGTCATGACGATGGCAGGTGACGACGTTGCCGTCGAGAGCGCCGCAGCCGAGCTCGCCTCCCTGGTGCAGACAGGCGTTGGCTGTGGCGTGGATCGTGCCGCCCACATTGTAGAGTGCGATGGACCGGCCGTGCGCCACAACGACGGTGGCCGTACCGACGGGGATGTCGTTGATGTACCCCACGTTGATCCATTCCTGTCCCGCCGGTGATGCCGGCTGATCGAGATCGAGAGAGCGCAGCACCTGTACAGCGTCGATCACGTTCGTCAGGCCCGCCGCCGGATAGGCACAGAGGATGGCGTCGAGAATCTCGTCGTGCGTGGCGCCCTCCTGCATGGCTCGCGGGATGTATTGCCGCAGACCCCGTTCGGACAGCCTGACCACCTTGGTGACGATAGAGATGAGAAAGCGTGTCTTGGGGTCGAGATGTTTCCCCGACTCGCGAAAAAAGGCGAGCAGATGCTCCATCGCCTCCGGTCGTTCGCGTGACAGCCACTGCAGACCGCTGAGTTCTTCCTCTTCCACGTGTCGACCTCCCGTCGCCATGGCCTTGGGTGAAGCGTACAATATAGAGATGCGGGATTTCACGGCGTTACAGGCGTTGTTGCAGCGCCTCGACGGTGACGGCTACCGGGCGTACAGTGCGTTGCAGGGGGAGTGGCTGCAGGCGGGAGACATCCCTCTCCGCCTCTGTGTCGATCACGTTCAGGGCGATCCTTTTGCGGCGCCCTCCCGACTTCGTGTTCAGCTGGCACAGAAGGTGGCCGGATTCCCCCCATCGACCTTTGCCACGGAGCCACGACGACGGGCCTTGTGTTCCTGGCTCGCCTGTCGCTTCTCCCGGGCTGCCGACAACCTGGCTCATCGTGCGGGTTCCGGACGATCCGGCCTGATCGACATCGACCGCCCCGGGCAGCAACTGCTGCACCGGACGTGCCTGCTGATCGATGACGACGGCGTCGAGGCGCGGTTCGTCGTCGGCCTGCCGGCGGCGGGCCGGCGGATTCTGGGTGAGGCGGCCGTTGAGCTGTTGTGCGAGCGCGTGCCTGATATCGTCGCACAAGCGCTGAAGTACGATCCCGCGCAGATGCCTGAAATCGACGCCTGGACTCAGACTGCCGAAGACGCGGACGCCCTGCGCCAGCAGCTGCGGGAGCGGGACCTCGTCGCCTTTGTCGCCGATGACTCCGTCCTGCCGCGATTCTCCGGGATCGACGATGGTCCCATGCTCGATGGCGTGACCTCCTTCGCAGCGCCCCCCAGCCTGCGAGTCGAGTTGCAGGCCCCGAATGCGGGGACCATCACCGGTCTCGGCATCCCGCGGGGAGTGACTCTCGTCGTCGGCGGCGGCTACCATGGCAAGTCCACCCTCCTCGAGGCGCTCGCCCTCGGCGTTTATGACCATCGTCCCGGCGACGGACGCGAGCGTGTGGTAACCGACGACAGTGCCGTTACGATCCGGGCCGAGAACGGCCGCCGCACAGCCGGCGTGGACGTCTCTTCCTTTATAGGTGAACTGCCCAGCGCCCGCGACACCCGTGCGTTCTGCAGTGACGACGCCTCCGGGTCCACATCACAGGCGGCCAACATTGTCGAGGCCGTCGAGGCCGGCGCCCGCCTGCTGCTGGTGGACGAGGACCTGTCGGCGACGAACTTCATGATCCGTGACGGTCGCATGCAGCAACTGGTGGCCAGCGAAGACGAGCCGATCACGCCCTTCGTCGATCGCGTTCGCTCTCTCTACGACGACCACGGCGTCTCCACGATCCTCGTCATGGGTGGCAGTGGCGACTATTTCGAGGTGGCCGATACCGTGATCGCCATGGAGTCGTATCAACCCCGTGACGTCACCGACCGGGCTCACGAAATCGCTGCCGCTGACCGGGGTCCGGGCAGTCTCCGGAGGACGGAGACATGCGGCGACCTCACGGTAGACGCGGTCCGTGCCCCCCATCCCGACAGCATCGATCCAAGACGCGGTCGTCGTGCCGTCAGCTGGCGGGTGCGAGACCGCTGGCAGCTCCAGGTGGGAGAGTCCGACATCGACCTTCACGCCGTGTCGCAGCTCGTCGACGCCTCACAGACACGGGCCATCGCCGGTGCGATCCTTCTGGCTCGACAGCATATGGATGGTCGACGCCTGCTGCCCGACATCCTCGACCTGGTGGAGCACACCCTTGCCGAAGAAGGACTCGACGCACTGTCCCCACACCCCGTCGGTGACCTGGCCGCCTGCCGTCGTCATGAACTGGCGGCCGCTTTGAACCGCCTCCGCACGCTGCGGGTGTGCCGGCCGGACAGCCCCGAGCTGGAGCTGGCCTCGTGATCCGCGTCGATTCGGTGACGCGTACCTACGGCTCGATCACCGCCGTCGACGACATCTCCTTTGCTGTCGGTCGTGGCGAGATCGTCGGGTTCGTCGGGCCCAACGGGGCCGGTAAGTCGACGATGCTGAAGATGCTTTCCACCTTTCTGCGCCCCACCGCGGGTGCCGTTGCCGTCGACGGCTTCGACACGATCGCCGACCCGCTCGAGGTGCGCCGCCGCATCGGCTACCTGCCCGGCGACACCCCGCTCTATCGTGACATGGTGGTCGAGGATCTGGTCCGTTTCGTCGGCGGCGCTCACGGTCTGGCCGACACCGATCTGGAGGAGGCGCTGTCCCGCATCGTCGACCTCTGCGGCATCGGTCCGGTGCTGTCGCAGCGTGTGCGCGAGTGCTCCACCGGTTTCCGCCAGCGTGTCGGTCTGTCCTGCGCTCTGATCCACGATCCGCCGGTGCTGCTGCTCGACGAGCCCACCCATGGCTTTGACCCGCTGCAGGTGATGGCCTTCCGCGATCTGCTCACCGGCCTGAAGCAGGACCGGGCGATCCTGTTCTCGACGCACATCATCGCCGATGTCGAGGCCGTCAGCGACCGCGTGCTCATCATCCACCAGGGACGGCTCCTCGGCGACGGCACCCTGGCGGAACTCGGGCAGCGCTCAGGTCTTGGGACAGCCGGTCTCGAAGAGATCTTCGCTCACCTCGTCTCCGCCCATCCTGAGCCGGTCAGATGATGGCCGCCATGATGACCGGAGTTGTGCTCGTCGCCCGCCGCGAACTGCGCGCCTATTTCGATTCGCCCATCGCCTACATCACCGCCGCCGCATTTCTCGTACTGGCGGGCACCTCCTTCATGAACTCCTTCTTCCTGCAGGGCGTCATCGACATGACGCCCTTCTTCGATACGCTGCCCTTCCTGCTGATCCCCTTCATCCCCGCCCTCACCATGCGCACCTGGTCGGAGGAACATGCCCAGGGTACGGTAGAGCTGCTGCTCACCCTGCCCCTGCAGCCGCTGCAGGTCGTACTCGGGAAATACGGTGCCGCCTTGCTCTACTATGGCCTCATCCTGGCCGGATCGCTGCCCATCGTCGCCATGCTCGCCTGGCTCGGTGCGCCCGACCTGGGCCTGATCTTCTGTGGTTATCTGGGAGCCCTGCTGCTCGGCGCCCTGTTCCTCGCCTTCGGCCAGTTCCTCTCCAGCCTCACGCACAACCAGATCGTCGCCTTTGCCCTGGCCGCCCTGCTGGCTTCCGGTCTCGTCTTCAGCGGCCACCCGCAGGTCGTGGAGGTCATGGACGGCCTGTGGCCGGCGTGGCAGCCTGGCACCGTGGTGGCCGAAGCCCTCTCCTGCCTGCCGCAGTACGAAGCCTTCGTCAGCGGACTCATCGGCCTGGACCACATACTCTACTTCGTCCTCATGTCCGTCCTGTTCCTGTGGTTGACACAGGTCGGGCTTCGGCGCATCCAGTACTGACACGGGTTTGAAGCGGCTCTACCTGCTGCAGGCCACGGCTGCCGCATTCCTTCTCCTGGGGCTGGTCATCTTCGCCGGCCGTCTGACGCAGCTTGCCGGTCCCGTGTTGTGGGTTGATGTGGCCGGTCGCCATCCGGCCACGCTGTCGACGCAGTTGGTGCAGCAGCTGCGCCAGCTCGACGGGGGGCTGGACGCGACGCTGTTCGTCAGCCATCGCTCGCGTATGCCGTCGCACTTGCAGGATGTGGAAGAAACGACGCGAGCCCTGCTGGCAGCCATGGCTGACGAGGCGGGAGACGCCTTCTCGTACCGCGTCATCGATCCCGATCGGTCCGGTCTTGCGGGAGCCCGCTACGCCGCCGCCCGCCGCGTCAGTCCGATCCGCGTCCGCCGCATCGTCGACGACGCCGAGAGCCAGGCCGAGATCTGGTCGTCGCTGGTATTTGCCCGTCGCGGTCGCAGACGGCGGGATGACGTCCTCATCCAGGGGATCGAGAACGCCCATCTGCCCCATCTCGGATCGCTGGTGGCCGCGCACCTGAGGGCCGACACCCCGCAGGCCTCCTTCGCCCTGTCAGCCCCGCCTGGATTTGAAGAGATGCCGCGCTACCTGAGTCAGCACGGTCCCGTCATCGAGGTCAACGTCGATGCCACGGCCGCGATCCCACACGATGTGGACATCCTTTTCTGGCTCGAACCCGGCAACGTAACACCGCGACACCTCGCCGCCCTGCGCCGTTTCCTCGCCTCGGGTCGCACGGTGGTGGTGGCGGGGTCGCCTCACCGTGTCCGCTACAGGCGAACAGAAAGCGGTGAGGTCCGATTCCGCGCGGAGTCAACCGGGGGCGCCTGGGAGCGCCTGCTGGAGCCCTTCGGTCTGCGACCGCTGCCCGACCTGGTGATGGATCGGAATGCGGCGGCGGCGCCCGTTGTCGTCGACGGCGAGTGGCAGCAGGTGGAAGCCCCCTTTCATCTGCGCAACCTGCCCGCCTTCCGCGATTTCCGTCCCTTCCGCACGCCGGCGCGGGGCGGACTCAGCTTCATCGCCCCCGGTCCGCTGCAGATCGACCCCCAGCGGGTCAGCGCCGCCGGGTACGAAGCGCATGTGGCGGCCACGACGACGGAGCGGGCCTGGGTGCGTGACCTGCCGACAACCGACTTCGGTCTCGCCGACCTGGGGACGGACCTGATCGCTCCCAAGCAGAACCTGATGGTACTGCTCACGCCTCAGGACCCGTGGGCAGGGCAGCTGCTCGTACTGGCCGCCGCCAGTGCCTTCCGCAACGGCATCGTGTCTCAGGCCGGCTTTGGTCACGGCGTGTTTCTCGCCGATCTGGCGCGCTCCTTCGCCGACCCCGAACGGCTGGTGCGACAGCGCGTCGAGCGCCATGTGCCGCCGACGCTACCGGCCCTGTCGGACTCGGGGCGGATCGGCTGGCGCTTCCTCGTCGTCGCCTTCGTGCCGATCCTCTGGTTGTTGGCCGCCGCCAGGAGACTGGCCGGTGACTCCGGCCTGCGCTGGCGCCCATCGGCACGCACTCAGGACCGGCGGCTGTGGGCCAGCATCGGCATCCCCCTGGGTGGTCTGGTATTGTGGTTTGTCATACGGGGCCCCCTCGAAGGCATCCGCCTCGATGCCACGGCAGCAGGCCTGCACACAGCCGCCCCCGAGGTGCTCGACGAACTGGAGCAGACTGGGGGGCTTCAGGCTCAGCTCCTGTTGTCGCCGGCGTCGCAAGTGCCTGCCGACGTTCGCGATGCCGCACGGCGGACAGCCGATCTGCTCGACGACGCCGGTGTCCCGCTCGAGGTCCAGCGTCTCGACGAAGACACAGCGGAGGCGCACAACATCTCACCATTCGAGGTCGAGCGTGTGCGTCACGACACCTCGGTGACGACGCGGGTTTACAGCGCCCTGCGTCTGACGCGTGGCACGGCGGCCACCGTCATCCCCAGAATCGACGGTCAGACGGGTCCGCATATCGACTTCCTGCTGGCGGCGGCGCTACGGCGCCTCGAGCGCGGCGCCAGGCCGGTGGTCACCGTCGTCTCCGACCTGCCGCGCCTGTCGCCGGCCGAAGCCCTTGAGGACTACCAGAAGAAGGGGCTGAGCGCGCCTCAAGGCGTCGATGTCTACAGCCGCGCCAAGGGGTTGCTCGGCGACTACGGGTACGACGTGCGCCACGTGTCGCCCCGCGATCCGGTCCTGCCCGCTGGCTCCGATGCCGTGCTCTGGTTTCAGCCACGGCGGAACTCCACGCCCGTCCTCACGCAGCTTAGCCAGCACCTGGGCGACGGCGGCCGCGCCATCATCGCCTTGCAGCACTTCAACATTCAGCAGCGCCAGTACCGGGGCACGGGATTCGAGACCGTACACTGGCCACAGCCGCAGTTCCAGGACTTCGATCGCTACTTGCGGCTCGTCGGCGTCGAGCAGGTGCGGGAGGTCCTGTTCGACCGCACGCGCCATCACATGGAGCTCAACACCCAGGTGAATCGTACGGCCGTTCGGGAGTATGATGCCCAGCGCGTCGCCCTGCCTTTCCTGATCCGCGCCGTGGGCGCCAACTTCGCGGCCAACTCACCGGTCACGTCCGGCCTGGGCGACCTGCTGTTCGTCTGGGGCAACCGCTTCCGCTTCGATCAGACGGCCATGCAGAGCGCTGGCGTGACCGCTCAGGTGCTGGTGACGACCACGGCCAACGCCTGGGCCTACGACTGGAGCGGCGGCTGGCTGCCGGAACAGGTGTTCGACGAGGACGCCAACCCGCACCTGGACGGACCCCAGGCTCTGGCCGTCGCCCTGGAGGCACGTTTCCCCGTCGTCGAAGCCGTGCGCACCGAGGAAGCGGGTACCGAGCTGGTGCCGCAGGATGGATCCGGAGATCGCGGCTGGCTGCTGCTGATCGGCTCGTCCGAGATGTTCAAGGATGGTCAGCTGTTCAGTGACGGCTTCGCGCATGAGCAGTTGCTGCTCAACGCCGTGGCCCGCGCCGTGTACGGGCCGCAGCTGGCGGCGCTGCAGGCACGGCACAGCCAGGCGCCCCGGGGTTTTGCCGTAGTCGACTCGACGACACGATCCACCTGGCGAGCCGCCGTCATCGGCGGCGGTCCCTTTCTTCTCGGTCTCTTCGCCACCTGGAGACTTCGTCGACAGCGGCGGCGGGGGATGGCATGAGCCGCTGGCTCGGAGTGTTGCTGTTGGCCCTCGTGCTGCTCGGCGGTGCGGATACGTGGCTGCGATCCCACCGTGCCACACGCCGGATCGGCGATGGCCGCCTGCGGGCGCTCGTCGACTCGGAGCGGCAGGTCGAGACTGACCGAGTACGTGCCGTGCACCTGCGGGTGCCGGGTAACAAGGGTGAGTGGCACTACGAACGTCGGGGCGACACCTGGCGCTTCCCGGCCTACTTCAATGCCTACATACACGGTGACCGCATGAACTCTTTCCTCGACGTGATCCTCGGCGCCTCGGGGACGCGCGCCACCGATGGGGCCGACGACCACGACGAACTGGGAGTCGCCGACCACCAGGGGCTGCACGTCATGCTGCATGGTGGGGGCAGCGGTGCGGTGGGTGGTGAGGCGCTGGCCGATATCCGTCTTGGCCGCGGCATTCCTGGCCCCGTGGGTGAGGAGAGTTATGCCCGCCTCGCCGGAGACGATCTCGTGCTGCACCTGCACGCCAATCCGATCCGTCTGCTGGGGGGCGCCATGCCGCCCCTGCTGGATCCTCATCTTCTGCCCCGGGACGTCAAGCGACGCACCATCACCCGGGCCCGCGTGACTTCAGGTGAAGGATCCTACCTTCTGCGACGGGTGCTGGCGCCGATGCCCGAAGATGCTCCTCCCATCCCGCTCGACGAGCGCGACCGCTACAGCTGGGTACTGGAGCGCGAGTCCCGAATCGACACCTGCGATGACACCAGCATCTACGCCTGGATGTCCTGGGTACGGAGTGTGCGCTTCGAGCGCCTCGTCGATCCGCGCGACGACGGCTACGGCCTCGGCACAGCCGGCGAGCTGGAGTTGACCGATGAGGAGGACACTCACGATCGCCTGCGCCTCGGCCGCAACGCTGGTGATCAGGCCGATGCCGGCGCGGGCCTGTATGTCGGCAACGAGGTGGCCGACCTGGTCACCGTGATGCCGGCAGGGCGGGCTCAGTGGCTGTTGCCGCCGGCGCGTCTTCTCCTGGAACCCCTTCCCGACCCTTCGCCCTTCGAGAGTATTCCATGATCGTTGATGTGCACACCCACGCCTGGCAGTACCCAGATCACTTCACCGATGACTTCCGTGAGCAGGCACGGTACGCCAAGGGCGGTGGTGACCTCGACCTGACGGTAACACTCGACGCCTACAACGCCTCGGGTGGCTCCAGGGCGGACCGAGTCGTCGTCTTCGGCGGCAAGGCGCAGCTGTCAGGATTGTGGGTGGATGATGACTACGTCGCCGACTATGTGGCGCAGGACCCCGACCGGTTGATCGGTTTCCTCTCCGTCGATCCCACCCAGGAGGACTGGGGGGATGAGATGGAGCGTGGCCACCAGGAGCTCGGTATGAAGGGCATCAAGCTGCTGTCCATGTACGCCGGCTTCTACCCGCACGACGAGCGCCTCGATCTGCTCTGGCACTACGCCACCGAGCACGATCTGCCCGTGCTCCTGCACACCGGCACCACCTTCGTCGCCCAGGCTCCCATCGACTGCACGATGCCCCGCCACCTCGACGTCGTGGCCACACGCTACCCCGACGTGCGCATCGTCATGGCTCACATCGGCCATCCCTTCGAGGGCGAAGCGGTCGTTGTAGCCCGCAAACATCGCAACGTCTACACCGACCTGTCGGCGTTACACTACCGGCCCTTCCAGTTCTACCACAGCCTCATGCTGGTGCAGGAGTATGGCATCTGGCCGAAAGTGCTGTTCGGTACCGACTACCCCTTCACGACGATCGATGCTTCCATCGAAGGGTTATCCGGCCTCAACAAGATGCTGGACGGCACCTCGCTGCCGCGTCTGGATGAGAAGCAGATCCGGGCCTGCATCGAGCGTGATTCTCTGGACCTGCTGGGACTTGGCTGAGCAGTGTGACTTTCGGCTATGGCGTTGCACTGCTCCTGATCGCTGCCGGCGTACTGATACTCAGCCTCTTCGCTGTGAGAACCTTTGACCGGGCCCCCGTGCAGCACGACAACCGGCTATGGTGGATGTCGTGGCAGCGCACGGCTCTGCTCCTGATGTTCTGCCTCTTCTGGGGTGCCATCGGCTCCTATAGCGGCGATAACATTCGTGGGATGACGCCGGTATTCCTTCTGCTGTATATCCTGTTGCCTGTGGTCTACAGCGAAATCGGAATACGGGTCCGCCGTTTTCGGGTGGAGTTGCTGCTGGCCTGGTCCGTTTGGGTGGCCGGGACCGTGGGTCTGGGAACAGATGTCCGGGAAGCGACTCAGCTGGCGCTTATGGGCTGGGTGCCGTGTGTAACCTTCGGCGCCGTGATCACGAAGCTCGGCGTCCGCAGGGCCTGGCGATATCGAGACAT
Source organism: Candidatus Latescibacterota bacterium (assembly GCA_036011085.1). GTDB lineage: Bacteria > Latescibacterota > UBA2968 > UBA8231 > UBA8231 > UBA8231. The sequence continues at coordinate 140,161 of DASCMS010000124.1, read as the reverse complement.
CTGGCAAGCACAGACAAATGAGGCTGCAGCCCAGTCCTAGTGCGCCACGGACCCGTCGTTGTGGAAGAAGCCTCCCATGGGCCTCTCCTTGAAGGGCAACCGGGCACAGGCCTCCTCGTCGATCTCCACCCCGATGCCCGGACGGTCCGGAATCTCCCGGAAGCCGTCGACTGTAACGAAGGGCTGGTCGACGAGTGAGAGCTGCTCGTCCGTGTGGGCGTTGACTTCCGTCACGTAGTAGTTGGGGATCGCCGCCGCCAGGTGGGCGAAGGCGGCATTGTTGACGGGGCTGCCCATCAGGTGCGGGAACAACTGCACCATGGCCGGCTCGGCGATGGCGGCCACCTTCTTTATCTGCGTGAAGCCGCCCGTCAGTGACAGATCGGGACGGATGAACGCTGCGATCTGACTGTCGATCAATTCCTTGAACTGCTTCACCAGGAAGTTGCGCTCCCCCAGGGCCATGGGAATGTCGATGTGCCGGGCGATGTAACGGTGTGCTTCATCGCTCTCCGGGGCCAGCGGATCCTCGTAGTACTTGAGCCGGTAGGGTTCGAGGGCTCGGGCCAGTGTGATCGCCTCATCGGGCTGTAGGTTGCGATGGATCTCCACCCCGAGGTCGATACCGTAGCCGATGGCCTCGCGGATCGCGGCGATCATGTCGACCGCCTCGGTGACAACCTGAGAGCTGACCCGACTCTCGAAATCGGCAAAGAAGGGGCTTGTCCGCAGCGACGTGAAACCGTCGGCCACACACTGACGGGCCGATTCGACGCGGGCCTCGATGGTGGCGCCTCCGATGTTGTTGAAGACACGAACCTTGTCGCGGCACTTGCCGCCGAGTAGCTGATAGACAGGCAGGTCGACGGACTTGCCGAGGATGTCCCACAACGCGATGTCGATGGCACTGACGGCCGAGCTGATGGTGGCACCCATGAAGTGAAAGCTGCGCGTCACCGTCTGGTAGTGATGCTCGATCTGTCGCGGGTCCCTGCCGATGTAGTAGGCGCTGAGTTCGCGGATCATCTCGGCTGCGGATCGATGGTGCGCCCAGAGGCCGGATTCACCGTTGCCGATGATGCCCGCATCGGTGTACACGCGGACCAGGAGATAGTGATCGGTGAGGATGGGCTTGATGTCGGTGATCTTCATGGGGGGCTCCGGCGGATCAGAGTGCCGATCACTTCAAGATGGGCATCCGCGTGCTCGAGAGCGACACCATGGCGACAGGCACAGCCGGCGATGATCAGGTCAGTTGCCGGCACGGTGTGACCCTGGGCCCTGGCTTTGCGGGCCAGATCGCAGGATGTGGACCATACGGCGTCATCGACCGCAAGGCTTGGAAGGTTGGCCGCAAGCTCTTCCATGACATGTCGCTCCCGTTCACCCCGCGCTCCGTTCCACAGTTCCAGCTGGACGAGTGCACACCAAGCTGCTTCTCCGGATTCCAGCAGAATCTTCACGCGGGCCGATACCACAGGGTCGCCGTCGGGGCGAAGGCTGTGGATCCAAGCTGATGTGTCGATGAGCGTCACGTGATGATCAGTCAGTCGATCGCAGGCGCTCGAGTTCGGCCGGCGTCATCAGGTCTTCACAGGTGCCCAGATGCCTGACCAGAGATGCCATCTTCTGCCGATGATTGTAGTCCTTCACAGCCGTGACGATAGCCTCTCGTTTGGTCCTGGCTCCCGTGTGCTCCAGAGCTTCCTGAAGGACGTCGTCAGGAATATTAATTGTGGTTTTCATGCTTCCAATATCCTCTCATTAAGAATATCAGTCAAGCGAGATCCCCTTTGACTCTTGGTGACTCTTGGAGTAACTTCGTGGCATGGAGACGATCACCCTCAAGGAACTCCACCAGCACACTGGACGGTATGCCCGGGCCGCAAGCGAGCAGTCTTACCTCATCACGGACCGCGGCCACCCGGTGGCACTGCTTACCGCGCCGGTAACAGCCCACATGGAAAGGGACTTGCCGAGGCAGTTCAGTCTGGATTCGGTAGTCGTCCCCAAACACCAGACGGACAGCGCGGCATCGGTCAGCGCCGTTCGGGATGAACGGTGAGGTACTTCGACACCGCGTATATCATCAAGCTCTACCTCCTGGAAGACGGCTCCGAGGCCGTGATGCAGGCTGCCAACGAATCCGGCGGCCTGGCGTCATCCTCGTTGGCCTTCAGCGAGCTGCACGGGGCGCTTCACCGCAACCTTCGCGATCGTCACCTTGGCCGAATTGAATTCGCCACGGTTCTCGATCGCTTCGATACGGATGTCGAAGAGGAGATGTGGCGCTGGTTGCCGATCTCCATGTCGATTCACCGGCGTGTCGCCAGCGTCTACCGGGAGTTGCCCTCGTCGGTGTTCCTGCGCTCCGCGGATGCGATCCACCTGGCCACAGCTGCGGAGCACGGTTTTGGTCACATCTACTCCAGCGATCGCCATCTACTGACCGCCGCGCCTCATTTCGGGCTCGCAGGCGTCAACCTCATCGACGGGTGACGGCGAACTCAGTCGTCGGTGAACTCGATGATGTCGGCGCGGATCGCCAGGGTCACGTCGCTATATAGGAGGAAATTGCGGCTGTCCCCATCGTAGCGAATGTTGGCCAGAGCCAGGCTTCTGCCGGCCACGGGACGGTTCGGCCAGCTCCACCGCCGTCAGGTTGCCGGCAGCAAAGAAGCCCGCCTGAGCACAGCCGGTCAGGGTGACAGCGGCTGCCACCGCAAGGGCGGCGATTGTCTTTTGGTACATGTAAATCTCTCCTCGACAGCACCGGCGGGATGCCGGTGCTCCTGTGATTATCGACCGTTGCAGGGCGCGGTTTGTTCCTGCACGTGCACCACGTGATTGACGCCACCACAGGCGTTGGTCGAGTTCGCCTGCCAGTTCTTGGCGACGAAGTCGACCCCGTCGGCTGATGATATCCTGCCGGCTCGGCCCTGGTGGGCGCCCAGGTTGGCCTCGAGTACGGTCAGTTCATCAAATCTGAGTCCCCCCTGGTTCTTCAACAGCTTCCACGTCGGCCGGCGCACGATGCCGGTGTTCTCGATGTAGAGTTCCATCTCGGCCGTGAAGATGTCGAGCCGGCCATTGCCGTCGGTGTCCAGCAGCTGAAGAGAATGCAGGGCGCCGAGATCGCGGTCACGATCGATCAGCATGTGTTGCTCCCAGGTCTGGCCGCTGTCCGTCGAGTGCAGCAGCAACAGCCGGGCGTTGTTGAGCACCTCCGATTCACTGATCACGACACAGACCGTGCCGTCGCCGAGACAGTCGCCTGCCACAACCCTCGTCTCCAGATCCACCTGCAGATCCCGGGCCGCCTGGAAAGGGCGGAATCGCCATTCCTTGCCCGCACCATCGAGCTGCTCGAAGAACCCGGATCCCGTGACCACATCCAGACATCCCGTCCCCGTCACGTCGTACAGAGCCGTGCCGTCTCCCGGATGCCCTTCGCTCACGATCGACTCGGTCCACGGATCACGAGGATCATGGGGTATCGAGTACCAGGACATGCGGCCATCCTTCAGCCGCACCAGCACATCGGGCCGGCCGGCTCCGGTGATGTCGCCGATGTGGAGATCGTGTGCCTTGGCCCAACCGGTGGCCAGCAGATGGCGCGGCCAGGGCTCCGAGAACGGATCATCCGGCTGCTCGAACCGTTACACGTGGCCACCATCGTCGTCGGTCTGTGGTCCCAGCGGCCAGTCAGCCGTCACCACATCCAGCCTGCCGTTGCCCGTCAGATCCGCCGCATCCATGCCAACGGCGATACCGCTCGCATCCGAGATGTTGGTGCGTACCCAGTCCGGGCCGTTCCAGTGGTACCAATTGAGGGAGTGTGTCGCCCCGTCCCACGTCTGCTCGCCGCAGATGTAGTCGGGCGTGTGATCCGATGCCGGCGCTTGCAGATTGCAGAGCAGACCGCCCGTGTAGATGTGGTCTGACGGGGCTGTCTCGATGATCGTGTGGTTGTCTGACATGACTCAACCCCCGAGCGGCACGCTCTGCTCTGGATGCCAGAAGCCGTCCTGCTCCCGCCGGTAGAATGACACCCCATCAGCCACGAACCTGACGGCCTCAAGCTCATCCCTCACCGCCGCCACCGCGAGGTCCCTTGCGCCCGGATCGGAAAACCAGCCGATGGAGAGATGTGGCACGAAGTCAGGGGTCTCCGCCATCAGTTGTGGGAAGGACGATTCGAGAAGTCGCTGCAGGCTGACGACGGGCCCACCGTCCTGCAGGCCGAGGTAGATCGAGTTCTCGTTGGTTGCGGCCCTCGTGACGTGGTCCAGGCAGACTTCGAAGGGAGCAACCGTCGACAGGAGAGTCGCGAGGCTCGGGCCCACTTCCTTCCAGGCCTCGCCGGTCAGGGTCGATCCAAGTGAGATGTGCGGGTCGAGACGTGTGTACTGGGCATCGTACTTCTGCCGCCACCTCTCATTGATCAGCGTCTTGACTGGCTCCGGCGGAATGATCGAGAGTCGTCCCAACAGAACAGACGTCATGATGTGCCCGGTCCTTCAGTTCGCAGCGGCCAGACCATCTTCACCATCATTAGGCAGGGGTGCGCCTCCGACCACAGCGTCCGAAACACCTCGAATCCCATACACTCGTAGAAACTCCTCGTTTCGGCGTACTCCGGATGGCTGACTCGATGCCGAACCACTGCGGGAGACTCCGGAGAATGCGATCGCATGCCTCCCCAGCATGTATCGTCGGCCCTTCGATCCGCCTATCCATGGCTCTGGCTGCTACAGCCGCACGACCTGCCCGCTCTCGACGCTGTCGTTGATCGCCATGGTGATACGATGCGTCTCGAAGGCGTCGGCGTACGTGCAGTACACGCCCTGACCGTCGCCGCTGCGCACCGCGTCGAGAAACGCCCGGTCCTCCTCTTCGTACGGCTGGTTGGTGTTCCTGATCTTCTCCTCGTGACCCGGCCCTTTCACGATCAGCTCGTTGTTGTTGTGGGTCACCACCAGCTCGTCGAGGAGGAAATCCACACCCGTGCGGAAGCCTCCCGGCGCCAGGTGGCCGGTGCCAGCGCACAACACCGCGCCACTGTCGAAGGTGACGGTGGCAACGATGTGGTCACAGACGTCGTGCTTCTCCCACTTCTCTGACCCGATGCCCCGGGAGCCCTGGGCGTACACGGACACCGCTTTGCCGCCGATCAGGTGACGGGCGATGTCGACCACGTGGGTGGCCTGCTCGTTCATCTGGCCGCCGCTCTGCGCCTGCCGCCGCCACCACATCACGCCCGGGAACCCGCCGATCCAGTACGCATAGACCGCTGATATGGACTTGCCGGCCATACGTTCACGCGCGATGGACGTGATCGCCGTGCTGCGCCAGTTGTAACCCACGGCACTGATGACCCCGGCCTTCCGGATGGCCTCGTCAATCTCGGCCGCTCTGGCCAGATCGACACACAGCGGCTTCTCGACGAACAGCGCTACGCCCCTCCGGGCAGCAAGGATCTCCTGGTCGGTATGCGCGAAAGGCGGCAGGCATACGTACGCCGCGTCCAGTGCCGCCTCGTCCAGCATGCGTTCGGCGTGGGTGTAGGCAGTGCCGCCGAACTCATTCACCGCACGGTTAGCGGCGTCCTCGTTCACGTCGCAGAAGGCCACCAGGTCCACGTCGTCCCAGCGCGACAGGTGGGGCAGATGCCCGCCCCGCGCGATGCCGCCGGCACCGATGAAGCCGATCCTGAGTTTTTCAGTGTCCGCCATGTTGCCTCCAGTCAGATTCGCTTAGCAGCCCGGGCTGCTAAGCCGCGGCCAGACATCCCTTGAGGAAGGCCACCGACTTCGGCAGCGCTGCCGCGGCTCTGTCGCTCAAGCCGCATTCGAAAGCCATGTAGCCACCGAACCGGGCCTGCTTCAACGCCTTGAACCCGGCGGCGAAGTCGATGTCGCCGGTGCCGGGCTCCTTGCGCGTGTTGTCCGCCAGGTGCACGTGGCCCAGCACGTCGGCCACGGCGGCGAAGCTCGCGGGAGTGTCGGGCTGTTCGATGTGCATGTGAAAGAAGTCGGCCATGACCCGCACGCCCTTGCCGCCGACAGCACGGCACAGCTCCGCAGCCTCTTCGACATCGCGGATCGAGTTCGACTCGTAACGGTTGAGCGGCTCCAGCAGCAGACAGCTGCCGGCTCCCTCGGCGTGACGGGCAAGCTCCCCGAGCACGTGCCGTAGCAGTTCGATCTCGGCTTCGTGTTGTGTCTTCCACGGTGACATGTCCGGCAGGCGGTCATTGCCGTTGAAGATCGGCACCGTGATCGGACCCGTGGCGCCCAGGTCGGCGGCCAGATCGAGAAAGCGTCTCAACGTGTCGGCACAGACCTGGCGGCGCAGGGGATCGGGGTGGACCATCTCGGCCGCAAAGCCGCCGCATATGGAAGAGGCCTGCACCGGACTGTCCTTCAAGGCGGCACGGCGCTCGTCGACTCCGGCTGCGTCGTTCAGATGGGCACCAGACAGCTCCACGCCTTCGAAGCCGTATGCCTCCAGATTGCGCAGCTTGTCGGCGAAAGTGTCTCCCGGGACCAGGCCTTCCTGGCAGGACAGTTTCATCGATCGATCTCCATTCCCTGGTTGTTGGGCACGACACGCAGGCTCGGTGTCCTGCAGTTGAATCATAGGTGGGTTGTGCTGCGTGGTCGAGTTGGCAGCTGTCGATTCACGCCGGACGTCGTGAAGTCGAGACTTTTTGTAAAGCATCCTTGACTTTCTCACGAATCCTGGGTATTCTCTCCTTTATCAACTGTACTTTACTTTATGACAAGGATACTTTCACATGGAGAGCACGATGTCCGAACCAACCGACTTTGAGGTCCGCAACGCCCGGGGTACGATCCGCTTTCTCTGCTGGGTCGTCACGTGGGTGGCCAGCATGATTCTGGTCGACAAGGCGGTCCTGTACGGCTGGTACACTTCGCCCCACATCTCGGTCCTGGGAATCGTCATCAACGCGGCCTTGGGGCTCGGAGTGATCAGGACCTTCCTGCAGTATCTCCGGGCCATGGACGAGATGCAGCGGAAGATCCAGCTGGAATCTCTGGCTCTGGCCATGGGGATCGGCTTCGTCGGCAGCTTCAGCTATTCCCTGCTCGTCACCACCGGCTTCATCGCCGATGTGGAGATCTCCGACATCACGTTGCTCATGTGCCTGACCTACATGGCCTCGGTGGCGTTCTGCCACTACCGCTACCGATGAAGAATCGCCTGAAGGTGTTGCGCGCGGAGAGGGACTGGACCCAGGCCGATCTGGCCTCCGAGCTGGCGGTTTCGAGGCAGACGGTGAACGCGATTGAGAAGGGGAAATTCGACCCGAGCCTGCCGTTGGCCTTTCGTCTGTCGCGGCTCTTCGGCATGCCGATCGAGGAGATCTTCCAGGATGAGAAGAGCTGAGACGCTCATGCCGGCTCCTGAGCCAATCGCCAGTCGCATCGACGAGATCTACCGCTCTGAATCACGGCGCGTACTGGCGACTCTGATCCGGCTTCTCGGAGACTTCGATCAGGCCGAGGAAGCCTTGCAGGAGGCGTTTGGCGCAGCGCTGGAGACCTGGCCTCGTGACGGCATACCGGGCAACTCTCGGGCCTGGCTCGTTTCGACCGGGAGATTCAAGGCGATCGATGCAGCCCGCAGACTCGGACGGGGCCGAGAGCTCTCTGTCGAGGCGGCACGTGATGCCTCCCCGACCTTCGTCAGTCCTCAGGAGTGGGAGGGCGAAGAGACCGTCCAGGATGACCAGCTGCGCCTGATCTTCACCTGCTGCCACCCGGTGCTGCCTCTCGACGCCCGGATCGCCCTCTCGCTGCGTGAGGTATGCGGTCTGAGCACCGCTGAAATCGCACGGTCGTACCTCGTGTCGGATGAGACGATGAAGAAGCGGATCTCGCGAGCGAAGGCGACGATTCGTGAGCAGCAGATTCCCTACGAGATCCCCCCACGGACAGAGCTCGCGGCGCGTCTCGATGCGGTCCTTCACGTCGTCTACCTCGTCTACAATGAGGGCTACGCCGCCACGTCAGGCGATGAGCACGTCAGGCGGGAACTGGCAAGTGAGGCGGTCTTCCTGAGTCGAAGTGTGGTCGGTCTGATTCCAGAGCCCGAGGCAGTCGGCCTGCTCGCCCTGCTCCTGCTGCACGAGTCCCGGAGCGCTACGCGCACCGACGCTCAGGGTGACCCCATCCCGCTGGAACACCAGGATCGCTCCCTCTGGAACCGGGAGCTCATCGCGGAAGGCCTGGAGCTGCTGCGACGCACGATGGTGTCAGGTCGCCTCGGTTCCTACGCCCTGCAGGCCGCCATCGTTTCGGTCCATGCGACGGCGGAGTCGCTGGCGGCGACGAATTGGACGTTGATTGTCAGCTATTATGAAATGCTCCTGAGGCTGCAGAACTCTGCAGTTGTTGAGCTGCAACGGGCGATCGCGGTGGGGATGCGCGACGGGCCGGAGGCGGGCCTGGTCCTCATCGACGAGCTCATTGAGAATAGCAGGCTGGCTGATTACCATCAGGTGCATGCTGCGCGGGCCGACCTGGCACGGAGATCGGGGCCCTGGCCGAGGCAGCGGTTTCCTACGGGCGGTCCATCGAGCTCGCACAACAGGGTCCGGAGCGCCGCTACCTGCAGCGCCAGCTTGAAGAAATCCGCAGATAATCGCCTTCAGGCTGTCCCTATCGGGATGTGCCGTTCGACCATATGACACAGACCAGTGACTGCGATGCCCTAGCGTACGGCGTCGTGAAACCATCAACCAGGAGATGTGCGATGCAGTTCTTTGTCTACTTCACCAAAGAGGAGGGCACGCCGATGACGCCTCCCACCCCTGAAGGCATGATGGAGATGGGAAGGCTCATGCAGGAAGGGGTCGGCTCGGGTTTGATCCTTGCCACCGGTCAGCTGGATGACACCACGACCTATGTACGACTCAGCGATGGCGACGTGTCGGTCAGCGATGGTCCGTTCATCGAAGGCAAGGAGCTCATCCCGGGATTCACCGTCATCCGGGTGGATTCCAAGCAGGAGGCCATCGACTGGGTGGCAGGGCTCCGCCGCTGTATGGGTGACGGCGAATTGCGGATGACGCAGGTGTTCACCCCGGGCATGGACTAGAGGACGGCCTGTCCCCCCGTATACCGACCACCGTGAACAGCCTGGCATCCTTGCTGGCATGCTGCCTGTCGAATCCCTCCAGCACGCGTACCTCCTCAAACCCGGCGGCCGTGTAGGATGCCACCGCCTGCGGCTGGGTGTAGGAACGGGTTTCGGGTGAGAATCGCTGGGTCTCCTCTTCGATCACCTGGCCATCCAGCGTCACCTCATAGCGGAATTCGACATGCTCCAATTGGGTCTCCACATCATACCGAAACCATGTCCAGCGCCGCACAAGGGCACCATCCTCTCTTGTCGCCTCCCCTGTGAGCTCCCAGTCCGTCTCCGTCGGATCTCCCTCTGACCAGAGTGTCATGAAAGGCATCACGAGGGCTCCGCCTTCTTCCAGGTGCCCGTGAAGCTGAGCCATCGCGGCGGTACTCGAATCCAGGTCTGTGAGAAGCTGAAAGGAGCTGGAAGACACGATAATCGTCCTGTAGAGTGTCGGCAGGTCCAGCCGCTCCATGCGTTGGTGATGGAGGGTGGGATGCAGTCCCTGGCCTTCTGCTTTCTCACGGCACAGTGCCAGCATCGAAGCCGAGCTGTCCACCCCTTCCACATTGAGTCCCTGCTTCAGGTACGTGAGAATCAGACGACCGGTGGCACACCCGACGTCCAGCACAGGTTCGCCGTACTGGCTGACCAGGTCCTGGAAGAAGAACCGATCATCCCAGTCCTCCTGTCCCTGTCGCAACAGGTCCCAGGTGGACGTCATCAGCCCGTAGTAGGCCGTGTCATTCTGGTCACACATCAGGATCAGGGGGAGTCGCCAGCAGGGAAGGCCTTCTCAAACCGGATAGGGCTCGCATCCAAGTCCCCTCGATCCTCGAACCTGACGATCTTGTAGCCTCGCGAAATCAATAGCTGAAGCATGGCTGGGTACTTGTTGCGTGACTGGATTCGAATCCCGCCTCGGCCTCGCCCTGCGGCCCACTCTTCGGTGTACTTCATCAGGTGTGAGCCGATGCCCCTTCGTCGCAAGGTTGGGGCTACACCAAAGAGGTAGACATAGAAGTAGCTGTCGGGCTCCTCGTAGCCGACCAGGAAGCCCGCCCTCTCTGTGCCCTCCCGAAGAACGAAGTTCGTGTTCCTGCGGCCTCGAAGCCGCTGGCGAGCATGATCGGTCGGTCGGATCTCGGGGGCGAGGGAGCCACATTCCTCCGCCAGTTGCTCGAATCCAACCAGGTCGACGTGGATCATCACGTCCATGCCCTCGCCTTCGCCTGCTCTATCCTTGCTGAATCCACTCCGCGTTGGCCGCCAGCTCGGGCAGGTCCTCCGCGTGACCGATCTCGTACATGAACTGGCCCCCGTAGTCGATGTCCCGCAAAGCCTGCATCACATCCGACCAGTCGATGGCACCCAGTCCGGGCAGCAGATGCTCGTCTGCCTCGCCGTGGTTGTCGTGCAGATGCAGAGTGATCAGATGCGGACCGACTGCGCGCAGAGTGGCCGCCGGATCGCCACTCAGGTTGCGGTGCCCCGTGTCGATGACGACGCCGACGTTGGGGCTGTCGATGTCGGCCATGAGGGCCACCAGACGCTCGGGCGTCCGCGTGTAACCCGAGCCCAGGTTTTCCAGCGCCAGGCGTACGCCCTGCGCCTCCGCGTAGTCGGCGACAGCTCTGACACCCTCGACGAAGGCGGCGCGTCGGGACAGGCTCTGCGGAGCGTCTGGCTCCGGGATATCGATATCGTGAGTGACCAGGATGCATCCGCCGAGCTCGGCGGCAAAGTCTACGGTCTTGATGTGTTCGGTGACGGAGCGCTGGCGCTGAGCTGCATCAACACTGGCCAGATCACACGCCGGGTCCCGATGCCGCAGATGGATGTGGATGGAGTTGAGATGAAACTCCAGCTCCCGCAGCACTCCACCGACGAGGCTTCGAAAGCTGGCATCCTCATAGTCGAAGTTCGGATGATAGTCGCACAGCTCGAGGGACTCGATGCCGGCAGTGCGGTAGGTCTCGAGGAGACTGCGTGTGAGAGGTTGCTGGCGGTGCGGGATCGTGGAGGCGCCTAGTTTCATTGCGGATTCAGCCCATCGAGGACTTGCGTGCTCTGAGACAGATGAAGATTGGCTGCGACCTGAGCTTCTTATACGTCTCCGGATGCTCTCGGGCGCACTCTTCTGTTGGCAGAGGCTCCACCAGGTCTTCCAGGACGAAACCGGACGCCCTGAGAGAGGAATGGATGTCGCTCAGCGGACGTCGAAAGGAAGGCATCTCCGTCTCCAGATTTGGAAACCAGGCCACAACAGGCTCTATCTGGAGGTATTCGGTTCCCCGTTTGCCGAAGTCGCTGAAGGGATGGCTCATTGAGAAAACGAAGGCGCCATTCGGCTTCAGTACTCTGTGGAACTCAGCGAATACGGGAGTCAGACGCGCCACATAGTCGAGCACGAGTGGGCAGAGCACGACGTCAAACGACTCGTCATCGAGAAACTCCAGCGGCTCCCGGAGATCGTGTTGGTGGACCGGAACTCCATCACCCACCTTCTCCCTCGTCAACGCGACCATCCTGGCACTGGCGTCGACTGCCACGACACGAGCGCCGGCTTCGATCAGAGTCTCGGAATAGGCGCCACTGCCACATCCTGCGTCCAGGACGCGAAGATCCCGCACATCGTGAAGCAGGGCGACCATTGCCGGACGTTCGTAGTGCGCATTGTGGGCGCTGGATCTTGCATGCTCGTCAAACCGGTCCGCGATACGATCGTACGTCTCGATCGCCTCTCGATCCTGCTCGAGACGTCCGCTCACCAGTACTTCGCCCCGTCCGGCAGGGGGACCGGCGGGCTGTCCTCTGTCCCGACGCTCCAATCGGCCAGCTTCAGCCGCAGATCAGCCAGGACCGAACGGTGCCGTTCCTCACTGGCCACGTTCGTCAGCTCCCATGGATCGTTCACCAGGTCATACAACTCGTCCCGATCTCCCATCGGATCGTGCACGTACTTCCAGCTCGCCGTGCGGACCATCTTGCGACGTCCCTCGGCCTCACGCCACTGGAGCGACTTTCCTATTGCCTCTCGACCGTGGGGACCGGGGAGCTTCTTGAGATCCGCAACACCGAAGGCCGGCCCGCCCGCGCCATACTCCGAGAACGTCGCATCCCGTGGGGCGGTGTCCGTCACCGTTGGCAGTAGCTTGCCCTGGAAACTGTCCGGACGCTCGCTGCCCTGCAAGGCGAACAGCGTCGGCACGACATCGATCAGGTTTGCCATGCTCTCGTCCACGACACCTTGCGGCACGTGGCCCGGCCAGGACACGATCAACGGCACACGCGTCAGACAGTCGTAGAACGTACCGCCCTTGGAGATCATGTTGTGTTCACCGGAGAAGTCGCCGTGGTCAGCGCAGAACACGACGATCGTGTTGTCGCGCAGATTCAATCGCTCCAGCGCGTCGAGAATCTGTCCGACGCCGTCATCGATGAAGCGCACCATGGCATGGTAGATACCCACGACACCCTTCTTGTCCGCCTCCGAGTCATCGGTCATTCCGAGCATCTCGTAGAGAACACGGTTCCGCTCGGCCTGCGTGCCATCCGAAAACTCATCCTCACGGTAGGGGGGCATCTCGACGGTATCCCTGAACATGTCCGCGTACTTCCTGGGTGCCTCATAGGGCGTGTGCGGATCCGGGATCGATACCCAGAGGGCGAAGGGGTCCTGGCCGAATCGCTCGAGATACTCCACGGTCTGCCCGCAGACCAGGCCGGTCGAGTAGTCCGTCAGCGGATAGTCCGACTCGGCGTAGGAGAAGTGCCGGCTCACCTTTGGCATATTGCGCCGCACCGAGTGCGCTTCGTGGATTGCCTCGATCGGTCGAAACCAGTCCATCCCCTTTGTCCGAGCGCTCTCGCCCAGCCAGCCGTGCCCGATCTCACAGAACACATCGAACAGATCGAGATCGGCCGGATCGTTGAAGCAATGGTTCTTCCCGATCAGTCCCGTCTGATACCCGGCCGCCTTCCAAAGTCTGAAGGCGTGGTCCGCCCCCGGTGGCATCAGCGTTTCGTTGCGCCTGCCACCGTGCGTGTGCGGGTACTGCGATGTCCAGAATGAGATCCGCGCCGGCACGCACAACGGATGCGGCGTCACCGCGTGTTTGAACAACACACCCTGATCTGCCAGCCTCTCCAGAGACGGTGTCTGGCAGAACGAGCTCCCGTACAGGTGACTGGCTGTCGCCTTCATCTGGTCGCTCATGATGACGATGATATTGGGCAGGTTCACGAGCTGACTGACCTTACTTGAGGAGGGACGCCTTGATCCTGGCCCAGGAGCTCGGCATGACGGAGGAAGACACGCGACCGCTGCAGTCGGCGACCTGACAGGGAATCAACTCACCGTCGACAAGGAACGCGGCATTGAGCAGAGCGCCAAGTCCGAGTCCGGCAAGCGTGTAGATGCCGTCAGGGCTGTTCGGGGCGTCGGCATCAGCGACCTCGAGCCCGAACCCCACGATCCCACCGGGCTCGAGTTGAGAGCGCCTGCTTGCGTCCGGGTCACGCCAGCGGAGATCATCCCACGGTGTGACCATGAGCTCGATGCCCGAAAGATTCGGTGACTCGCCGAACTGAAAACCGGCCACGTCTCCCCAGGGGGGTTCGGCAATCCAGTAGGCCTCAGCCGTCAGACTCAGCAGTCCCGCGGAAACCGCCTCCGGACGGGCCGCGTAGACTTGAGCTTGAGCCAGCGACCGTTCACTCTCCTCTGAAGGAAACAGGTATTCACCCCCCGTATGGTCGCCGTCGATGACGAACCGAACCCACCCGTTGCCGATGTCGCCGTCCTGGGGGCCTAGGTACACGTCATCCAGCATCTCGATCCCGACAAAGATCCTCTGTGACGCTGAGTGCCAGGCCAGGAAGACACGAAATGCGAAGTCATCGGCACCCACCCGACGGCCATCGGTGTAGGCGAAGTCCTCATGCGTGAGAGAGGCGTTCGGCAACACCTGATCCCAGTCTTCAAGAGTGCCGTCGTGGAAGACGGGGAGATCTGCACTGGCAAGCTCGTAGATCGGGTAGACGATCTGGCCGACGTGGCTCTGACTGGGGGTGCTGGTCAGTAGCACCAGAACGGTCACGATGAAGACGACAATCCAGCGGGTCACCGAGTGAAGATCCAAGGGGTTTCCTTCAGTCACCAGCTCGTGCGAGGATCTTCGGATTCAGCCACCGCAGAAAATCCATTGAGTCATCCCATATCCGTCTTCGGGTGGCCGGTGCGTCCTGTCTATGCCACCCATGCGGTATCTCGTTCGCACGAGCTCTGAGGTGCTGGGCGAACGCGTTTCGGTACACCACCTGAGTAAATGTCGCAGCTGCCACGTCCGGGGTGTAGGCTGCCAGCACTTCCTCGAAGAAGGGCTCGTTGCCGGGGCCAGCAGCTCCGTGAACTCGCTGGCCGGATCTTTGATGGCAGCATCATTCCAGTCAATGACGGCACGAATCTCTGGTGGCCTCCCGCTGACCAGGATGTTTCCAAGATGGATATCACCATGAATGAGTGCAGACGAACCGGAGGACCCGGGCTCCAGAAGAGACGGATTGGACACGATCGTCTGGCATCCTTCAGCCACGTCATCGGGAAGATACTCGACAATCGTGTTGAGGTTTTGGTCGAGAGCCTCGAATTCGTCCCTGTCCTGTGAGATCTCAAAACGACTCACCACATCGCTTACCGGGATAGCGTGCAGGGCTGCCAACAGTCCCCCGAACTGATGCGCGAAACTCGAGCGAGCTGCCGGGTCCAGATCTCGAACTGAATCCAGTGTCGTTCCCTCGATCCGCTCATATCCGAGGAAGGGAGTCGGTCCACCGGTTGGATTCTCGGCGAAAAACACTGGATCTGGGACGTCGGCAGGCAACCTGCCTTGAAGAAACTCGAGCAAGTTGCGCTCTACGCGGAGCCTTTTGGCGACTGCGTCGAAGCAAGGGAACCGGAAGATGTACCTGCCGTCCACCTCGAACCGCCACCATTCCCCACTGTGCGCCAGCTCTGAGACCGTGGTCGACGCCAGTTCAGGAAACGAACTCCCAAGCGCCTCGATCGCGTCACGAACCTGCATGTCACTCCTGCTGCGAAGGGTCTGGCCACTCGACCTGCCGGCCCACAGACGCAGAGAGCGAAACCGTCATCCCGGCAGCCATTCCACCTCGACCCCCGCTTCCACCGACTCGAACTCATGATCGCCCGTCAGGATCGTGGCGGAGAACTCCCGGGCTGCAGCTACGACGAAGGCGTCGGCATAGGAGATGGGTGCCTGTGCCTTGATGTGGGCGGCCGCCAGAATCTGCGGCCTTGTCGCCGGCACTTGAGTCAGCGGCAACTGGTCGATCAGACCGAGCACTCGCGCTGCTTCGGCGGTACCCCGTTCACGCTCGGTGATGTAGAGGGTTTCGCCGATGTTGATCTCGGTCATGTAACCCACCTCCAGGCCGGAACGGCAAGATGTGAGCACTTCTCTCACACGCGCGGCACCCGCCTCGTCCTCCAGGTGGGCGAGTAGAGCAACGCTGTCCAGGACGAAGGGCAACTACGACTTTCGCTGCTTGCGTACGGATCTGGCACGGTACACCTCGGCCTTGTGTTCGGCCACCACAGCCTGGGTGAGAGAAGAACCATCCCGCAGAGTTCCAGCCGAGGCGGCGATCGGGTCATCGGCGACCGGAACGAGTGACATGACGCCCCCGTAGTCGACAACGGCCACCTTCGTGCCCGGCGTCAGGCCGTACTTTCGCCGCAGTTCGGCCGGGATCACGACCCATCCCTTGGCTGAGATCTTGGCTTCCATCATCCGACTCCGTTGTTATACATTCATGGTGCGAAGTATAACAATATACGCGCCAGGATGCTACGTCCGGATGGAGTCGGCTTGCCATTAAGTCCACGCAGCCCTATGCTGTTTACAATAGACGGAGGTGTAAACATGCAGACTGTCACCATATCCATGCGCCTTCCCAAGGCTGAGGTCGAACGGCTCGAGAGACTGGCTGTGGAACTGGGAACCGAACGACCGACGCTGCTGAAGCGGGCCCTTCGACGGGGGGCGGAGGATCTGATGTTCGAGCGGGCCGTTCAGGCCTACCGCGCGGGGGAAGCGACGCTATCTCGAGCTGCGGAACTGGCGGAACTGCCCCTTCGTGATATGATCCTCAAGCTGAAAGATGCAGACCTGGAATTGAATTATGGCGTGGAGGATCTGGAGAAGGACCTGCGCGAGTGATCGTCGTCGCAGATGCCAGCCCGCTCATCTTCCTGGCAAAGCTGAGAAGGCTGGAGTTGGTATCCGGGTTGTTGGGTGATGACATCCGCATCCCACTCGTTGTCAGCAGAGAAGTGATTGCGCCCGGTATCGACCCGATAGAGAGAGAGACGCTGGAGTCGTTCCTCTCAAGGTGTACGATCGAGCCGGTACCACGACCTCGCGCCTTTGCCAGCGCCATGAGCGCCGCGGACAACGCCGCGCTGACCCTGGCCATCAGGACGAAATCGGATCTTCTTCTCTGCGACGAGAGGGTGACTCGCGCCATGGCGCAGAGGGAGGGCATTCGTTCTCTCGGAACCCTCGGCATCCTGCTGCGGGCGATGCGAGCCGATCTCCTCACGCAAGAAGAGACTCGGCATAGTGTCGATGTGCTCGTCCGCGAACACGGCTTTCGTATCGGCATCGAGCTCTACCAGGCAGTACTCGATCAGATCTCTCTGCGAGGGGGTTGAGGTCGAAGAGAAATCGCCACTGTCGTGGTGAAGGTATTCAGCCGTCCGCAACAACGGTGACCACCACCTGCCGTTCACCTCGCGGCCCGTCGAACTCACAGAAGAACACGTTCTGCCAGCGCGACAACCCCAGCTCTCCGTCGATGACGGGAATCGTCTCGCTGGCACCGACGATCCCGGCCTTGAGGTGGGAATCCCCATTGCCATCCTGCCGATCATGCTCCCAGGCACCCCGCGGGACCAGCTTCTGCAGCAGTGCGACGACATCGGTCTGGACGCTGTCGTCCCAGTTCTCCTGAATCATGATCGCCGCCGTGGCGCCCCGGGCGTAGACCGAGGCGATACCCCGGGCCACACCGCTGGTTGCCACGACGCCCTGGATCTGGTCGGTGATGTCGTAGAGGGCTTCGCGTTCGTGAGTGGGGAATCTCAGCACGTGCTGCATGGTCGATCGAGCGCCTCGAGAGGGTGGCGGGAAGAGTCGTGCAGCTGGCTACCCACGGCTACCCACGGCTACCGGCAGGCACAGGACCGTAGCGCTCAGGCAGTCGGAGTCGCATTGAGTTCCGCGGCGTGTGCGCGTCGAAACAGCAAAGCCAATCCGACCCACAGCGTGGCAAAGAACCCGTTCACTATGAGCGCCATGCCGACGACCTGCGCGATCACGGCGACCAACATCTGAGCAAGGGCCATCGCCAACAACACGCGTGACATCCCGTGTGGCTGGAAGCGCGCGATCAGGGCGCCGATGATGCCGACGACGAGCACCCCGATGTACATCAAGCCGGCGGGGTTTCCCTCGTTGCCGATGATGCCGACGGCCAGGTTCATCCAGATGAGCAGGAGTGCTGTCGCCACCGCAACGCCGACGGCGATCCGGTACGCGATGCTGTCTGCCTGCCTCGCTATCAACTGATATGTGAGACCTGAGCCGAACACGAGGACGCCGGCGACAACGAAGTCAGTGATGTCCCACACCACTTCATCGGTGTACTGCATCGCTATCAGGGGCAGCAGCAACAGCAATGCTGTTGCGAGTGCCATGCGGACGATGCCTCTTTGCGTCATGATCACTTCAGTGTCTTCTCGAATAAACTCCTGCGAGTACTTCGGCGAACATGGATCTGTCTCTTCGTCGATCTCGGATCATTCCGACCCCATCATCCGACCAATCGAACCGCAAAGCGTTCCCGGACCGCCCCAGACCTACCGCTGCTCTTCTACCATCTCTCCGACGAACATCCGTCGAAACCACCCCATCATATCCTCCGTCATCGAATACATGACAGGCACCAGCACCAGCGTCAGGAACGTGGCAAACAGAATCCCCGCAATTACCGCAATCGCCATCGGCGCCCACCAGGCCGCCTGCTCACCCCCCCAGAACAGATCCGGATTCAGACTCGCGTAGAGACCGAAGAAGTCGAAGTTGAGCCCGATCGCCAGCGGCACCAGCCCCAGGGCGGTGGTGATCGCCGTCAGAATCACCGGCCGCAGACGTGTGCGTCCCCCACGTACCAGCGCATCGTGCCGGCTCAGACCATCCCGCTCCCGCAACGTATCGATGAAGTCGATGAGAATGATCGCATTGTTCACCACGATGCCGGCCAGCGAGATGATGCCCACACCCGTCATGATGACACCAAAGGGCATCTGGAACACCATCAGACCCAGCAGCACACCCGCCGTCGACAGGATCACCGACGTCAGGATGATGAACGGCTTGATCACCGAATTGAACTGGGTCACCAGGATGAAAGCGATGATGCCCAGAGCGATCAGGAACGCCCGCGACAGAAAGCCTTCGGCTTCGGCCTGATCCTCCGCCTCACCCGTGAAGCGCACCGAGTAGCCTGGGGGCAGCTCGTCGTTGACGAAAGGCTGCAGTGTCTCCTGCACCTCGGCGAGCACGACGTTCTTCTGAAACCCCTCCTTCACCTTCGAGCTGACCGTGGCGACGCGATCCATGTCCTTGCGGCGGATGGAGCCCAGACCTTCGCCCACCTCCCAGGAGGCGACCGATACCAGTGGCACCTGGTCTCCAGGGTCATTGGTGACCGTCAGGTCGCGGAGGGATTCCAGGTCGGTGCGCCAGGGCTCGGCGAGCCGCACGATGACGTCGTACTCGTCATTGCCTGTCCGGTACTGCGTCGCCTCGGTGCCCTGCACGGCGGTGCGCACCATACCGGCCACCTTCGTTGTCGACAGGCCGTACATCGCTGCCTTCTCGCGGTCCACGGTCACCGACAGCTCGGGTCGGGCCTCGTCGAGATCGCTCTCCAGTCCGGTGAGCCGGGCGTTCACCGCCGAGTTGCGCAGGATGTAGACCACCCGGTCGGACAGCTCCTTCAGGGTCTCCGGATCGGTGCCGACAATCTCCACGTTCACCGGCGGGCCTGACGGCGGCCCTTCCGCCGGCTTGTCGATGCGGACCTCAGCGCCGGCCACATCCAGCCCCAGCTGCTCCTGCATGCGGGCCATGGTCTCGTTCGTGTTCCGCTCGCGGTCCTGATAGTCGACGAAGCTGACCATCACCCGGCCGGCGTTGGGTCCCTGGGATCCGCCCGTCAGGGCGTTGCCACCACCGCCACCGACGGTAGCCACACCCGACTCGGCATCGCTGTAGCCTTCGACGTGGACGACCTCGGCCTCGAGGGTGCGGATGATGCTGTCGGTGAACTCCACCTTCGTGCCCACCGGGGTCTCGACGTCGATCCAGACCTGCTTCGGCGGGATGTCTTCGGGGAAGAACTCGATCCCCTGGTTGAACTGACCGAACAACACCACCGTCACCACCAGCGTCGCAAGGGTCAGGGCGACGGTGGACAGACGGTGCGCCAGGGCCCAGCGCAGCAGCCGCTCGTAGCGATCGACCAGTCCCGGCAGGCCCTGTACCTGAAACCAGTGCCCCACAGGGGCCAGCACCACACGATTGAGCAGCCAGCAGATCACCGCCGTGGCCGCCAGCAGGCCCATGGTGAAACCGTTGGACAGAAACATGGGCAGCAGGATGACGGCGCCGGCCACCAGCAGAATCCAGCGACCGAGGCGCGGCATGGGCCGCGACGTCTCACCTTCCACGCGCAGGTACCGGGCGCACAACACCGGCACGATGACGAGAGCGACGAACAGGGAACTCGACAGCGTGATGATCAGCGTCAACGGCAGGTAGCTCATGAACTCGCCGATGATTCCGGGCCAGAACATCATGGGCCCGAAAGCGGCCAGCGTCGTCAGTGTGGCCGCCATCACCGGCACGGCCACCTCGCCCGTGGCCTTGCGCGCAGCCTCGGCACGATCCCAGCCCTCTTCCACGTACCGATAGGTGTTCTCCACCACGACGATGGCGTTGTCCACCAGCATACCCAGCGCCAGAATCAGGGAGAAGAGGACGACCATGTTCATCGTCACCCCCAGCACGCTGAGTACCAGGAAGGACAGCAGCATCGACGTGGGGATCGCGATACCCACCAGTACCGAATTCCTTACTCCCAGAAAGAACAGCAGTACTGCAACGATCAGCAGCAGGCCGGAGATGATGTTGTTCTCCAGGCTGCTCACCATCATGCGGATCTCCGACGACATGTCGGAGGTGATCTTCACCACTGTCGTGGGGGGAAACAGCGGCTCCATATCGTCGATGGCGGTGCGCACCGCATCGGCCGTCTCGATGATGTTCTCACCGGAGCGTTTGATCACGTCGAGGGTGACCACGGCATTGCCATCGAGACGGGCGAAGCTCTCGCGTTCGGCGAATCCAAAGTCGACGTCAGCGACATCGCGCACGTAGATGGGACGGCCGTCCCGAGTGTCGATGACGATGTCGCGGATCAAGAGCGGATCGTGCAGCTCGCCATCGATACGGACGAGGAACTTCATCTCTCCCACGTCGATGGAGCCACCGGGGATGTTCACGTTCTCATCCCGTACGGCATCGACCATGTCTTCCAGCGACAGCCCGTAGAACTGCAGCCGCGACAGGGACACGTCCACCTTGACCTCGCGCTCACGGCCACCGCGCAGGTCGACGCGCAGCACCGTCGGGATCTGCTCGAGCTCGTCCTCCAGCTCCTCGCCGATCTCCTTGAGTCGCACCAGTCCGTACTCCCCCGACAGGTTCACCTGCATGATGGGGACCTCGGAGAAGTCGAACTCGAAGATCCCCGGTTCCTCGGCGTCGGCGGGCAGATCCGGTTTGGCCAGATCCACCTTCTCGCGCACTCGCTGCAGGGCTTCGTCCATGTCGACGGAAGTGGAGAATTCCGCCACAACACTCGAGTAGCCTTCCACCGATGTCGAGGTCAGCTCTTCGAGGTCCGGAACCGTGTTCAGCTCCTGCTCCATCACGCGCGTCACGAGGGACTCGATGTCTTTCGGCGACACCCCCGGATAGATCGTGTTCACCGCGATCATGGGGATCTCGATCTCGGGGAACGACTCCTTCGGGATGCTGCGATAGGCGAGCACACCGGCCAGGGTGATGATGAAGAACAGGATCAGCACCGACGTACTGTGATTGACCGCCCACGAGGTGATGGGCAGCTCCTTGAAACGGTCCCTGTTCGCAGTGGGGTCCTGTTGGTCGTCGTTCATCATCTACTCACCCACGATCCGCACGAGATCACCATCGGCGACCTGGTGCTGGCCGACGACGACGATCCGATCTCCCGCCGACAGACCGGCGGTGATGACGACCCGGTCGTTGGCCGACGGTCCCTGGGTCACCTGGCGTGCCACGGCGGTGGCGGCACTGGCGCTTTCGACGACGAAGGCTGCGTACCCGTCTTCGGTGCGCACAAGTGCCTGGCGCGGCACGACGATGGCGCCAGAGATCAACCGCCGCTGCAGCGTCACATCAGCCACCATCTGCGGTTTGGCGCCGGCCACGGGTGTCTCGAGAGACAGCTCCACGGGAAAGGTTCGATTGCCGGAGTGGACCCTGGCGCCCACGTAGGACACGGAGGCCGTGCCCGTCACGTCGAGATCGCTGAAGCTGACACCGGCGGCGGCGCCGACCACGACGTCGGCGGCGTAGCGTTCCGGAACGCCTGCCGTCACCTTCAGCGGGTCCACATCGACGACACTGCCCACGGCCTGCCCGGGCGCGACGACGGAGCCGATCTCGACGAGTCGGGTGTCGAAGATGCCGTCGAAAGGGGCACGAATCGTCGTGCGTTGCAGGCGTTCCTCCATGAGTGCGTAGCGGGCGGTGGCGCTCTCCGCGGTGTACCGTGCCTGCAGGTATTCACTCTCGGTACCGATGCCATCTTCCTCGAACAGCTTACCGATGCGAGTCCACAGCTCCTCCGCCAGCTTCGCCTGCGCGCGGGCGTCGTTCCTCTGCGCCTCCAACAGGTCATCGTCGAGGCGGACCAGAATCTGGCCGGTCGTAACGGCAGTGCCCTTGTCGACGAGGATCTCAGCGACGGTGCCGCCTGCCTCGGCCGATACCATCACCTCGCGATCAGCCGCCACGGTCCCCGTCAGACGGATCACGTCGCGGAAGTCCTGCGTCTGCAGGGTCACGACTTCCACGTTGATGATGCGGCGCGTGTCCTGGGCCGCTGTCGGTGTTGCCGCGTCCGCACCGTCCGCCTCCTCCTCCCCACAGGCAGCCAGCAACAGGGCGGTGGCAGTGATGACGGCAAGCGTCACATGGGGTTTCAGACTCTTGTTCATCGTGCACTCTCCGAGGTCGGTCCGTCGACGTGGGCCACCTGGCCTACGGCGAGATCGAGACGGGCGCGCGTCGTCAGCAGATCGTGCGCCGCCTGGGCATGGTTGAATTCACTTCGTCGTAGCGCCACTTCCGCGTCCGTCATCTCCAGCCGGCTGCCGATGCCGCGTCGATAGCGCGCCAACGTGATCTGGTAACCGAGACCGGCTTGGGTCACGGCCAGCCGCTGGCCGCGCTCACGCGCGGCGGCTTCCGCCAGCGCCTCCGCCAAGTCGCGCACCTCGGCGGCGGCACGACCGCGCGCCACCTGCAGCTCGGTTTCGGCCTGCCGCTGCACGGCACGCTTCTGATTGACCCGGGCGCCGCGCTGCATGCCGGAGAACAGCGGCAGCGACATGCTGACACCGGCGATCTTGCTGGTGGCTCGGCTGCGCTCATCACCAAAGAAGTTGGGGCTACCGTTCTGTTGTGCCTGCACGTCCCAGCTGCCGAAAAGCGACACCGTCGGCAGGTAGTCGGTCTGCTCGCTGCGCACATCCGTCTTGCGCAGTAGCGCCGTCTGCTCCAGCTGACGCAGGTCGGAGCGATTCTGCCGCGACCGCAGCACGAGATCCTCTGCCGTTGCCGGCGATACGACCAGATCGGCCAGCGCCACCGTATCGATCAACGCTTCGTCATCTGTCAGACGCAGCCTGTGGGGCGACTCCAGATCCAGCTCCACGGCCAGCTGCCGGCGCGTCGAGGTGATGGCGTTTGTCGAGCGCAGCAGAGAGGGTTCAAGATTTGCCAGCTCCACCTGCAGTCTCAACACGTCGTACGAGGTCGACATCCCTGCCTCGTGTTGAGCCTGCGTTTCCGTCAGGGCCTGCCGCACACGGTCCAGGGAGCGTTCGGTGAGCCGCAGCTCTTCGCTGTGCAGCAGCAGGTCGTAGCACAGCACGCGCACGCGCGTGGCCACGTCGTGGGCTCGTCCCCGCACAACCTCCACCTGCAGCTGTTCGAACTGCTCGGCCGCGCTCAGGGCGATGAAGGCACGGGCGTCGAACAGCTTCTGCTGTACGCTGATGGCGCTTTGCCAGCTGTTATCGGCGCCGAACTGCAGCGAGATGAACTCCCCCTCGGCGGCGGTGGGATCGAATACGCGTGCCGGCACGAAGGAGACCGCCGGCGAGATGTTGCGCACGTACGACGCCGAGGCACTGACATCCGGCAGGATCGTGCCCCATTCCTCCGACACCCGCTTCTTCGCTTCCGACAGTCCATGAGCGGCGGCTCGCAGGTCGAGGCTGCGCTCCATGGCCAGCTGCACGACGCCGTCGACGCTGAGCAGCAGCTCTTCGGCCGGCACGGTCTGTGCCTCGGCAGCCCTGGAGACGGCGACGATTGTCAGCCCAACGGCGATCACGCCCCGGAAGATCTGCCTCAACTTCTTCATGTGGCATGGCTCGCTGTTGTAGTCGTCGGCGTTGTTGGCCGGTACTCCGCTGTTGCCATCGCGTGGAGAGTGCGCCAGCCGGAGTCATGGTAAACCTGTCGAAACATCTCTTCGTCCATATCCAGACAATCCCGCAGAAAGATGGAAATCAGTCCGTGCGCGTGAGCCCACAGAGTCAGGGAGACTTCTCTTGCATCGAGATGGCCGTGCAGCAGCCCCGCCGCGATGCATTCGCGCACACGATCGGTGAAGAACTGACCGACACCGGCCATCCGCGCCGTCAGCGTTTCGGGGAATCTCTCCACACCCAGGGTGTGGGCCGGCGCGTACATCATCTCGTAGAGCTTGGGATTGCCCAGGGCGAAATCGAGATAGCCGCGGCCGGCGAGGCGAAAGCGATCCGCCGGCGTGCTCCCCGACAGGGCCACGGAAAGATGCTCGGCGCACAGGCGATAGGCCTCGCTGACGACATCGAGCAGAATCTCTTCGCGGCTGTCGTAGTGTTTGTAGAGTGCCGGCGCTGTCACCCCGAGATCCCGGGCCAGCCGCCGCATGGAGACCGCATCGAGGCCGCCGTGCAGATAGAGCTCACAGGCCTGGGTGAGAATGTCGTTCCGATCCATAGTTAACGACGTTAACCGTGGAACGTGGATCTTGTCAACAGTTCAGGGGATTCTCGGTGAACTGTGTGATACTCCGCTCCCCCTCGGCGCTTGACTGCCCCCGACACGACACCAATCTGCAGGCCCGCTCTTGCGCTGGTCTGTCGGGCGGGTAAAGAAGTGTGAAGCGGAAGAATGCTCGCCACGCTGGACGCGTGGTAACACCAGTAGCCCAGCTGGTGTTACACGGTAGATGGCTGGCTTCCAGCTACTACTCAAGAACCCTCGCCAGGAGCTGCGACGTGAGATTCAGATGGCGATCGCTGGTGCTGCTGCTGACCCATGGCGTCGCCTACCCCTGCGATTTCGAGGTGTATTCCATCGAGCAGAACCTCGAGCAGTCCGAGGTCGTCGTCGTCGGCCGCATAGACTCCCTCGATACCGAAACCATTGAAATCGATGCAGAAAATGAGTGGTCTTTGCGGGCGGTACACAGAGCCTACGTCGACGTCGATCAGGTGCTTCGAGGTCAGCTGCCTGCCGGACCGCTCGTTCTACAGTTTGTACCGGAACTGGCACGCACGTCCTGCTCAGACTTGCTGCAACCCTACCAGGTGGGCGCGCACCTGCTGCTGATGCTCGGCTCGCCAGCCGCCTCAGACACTCTATGGGCGCCGCTGATCCCACCCAATGTCCTGCCGCTCACGTCCCTGTACGAAGACACGGCCCTGTACGACTACGTACAGTCCGTCGCCGAAACCGGACGGTCCGCCATTCGCGCCGTGGTCACAGGGGAATCGACGGCCCCCTGGGGTGACCGGCCCCGCTTTGATGCGAAGGTGACCAACCGGCTGCATCAGCCTCTTGCCGTGCAGGTCGGCTCAGCGCCGCTCCCGACAGGCATGGCCGATATGCCCGTGTTGCGGTTTCATCTGAACAAGCGGGGTGAGCACACGTTTGAGCCGCTGGACTCAGAGAGGGCGGCTTCGATGATCGAACCGGGTGAGACGGCGCGATTGTCCTTTGACCTGTTCGATTTCTACCGGTTGACCCACCCCGGGGAGTACGGCATCCAGGGGTGGTTGTTCCTGCCAGATGGGGACGAAGGCATGGGCGACAACTGGGGCAACTACCGCTGGCTCTGGTCTTTCACAACGGACAGGGAGACGTTGATTGGATCCGCGAGCTGGGGCACCGTCAAAGCCCGAGATGCCCGATCCTGGTCAGGACTGCCGCCGCCGACGCGCTGAATTGATCGACATCGGCCCCCAGCCTCCCGCCAGATCAACGCCCGAGCGTTGACGAACATCTGATGATTCCGCGGTACTTCTATCTGCATCGTTTCTCCGCCAGAGTGAGAAAACCGAAAGACGCCGGAGGAAAGCCTGCCAAGAACTGACAGCAGCAAGAAAGAGGAGAGGGAAGAGTCACGGATGCCGAGCGGGCGGGCGACGGTGTCGGAGGCGTCCCTCAGCGAAGGGCAGCCCGGACGAACAGGGCCGCTTGCGGCCCGTCGGGCCCCGAAGGGGTGAGCGACAGGATGTCGCTCGCTGACTGTGCCACAGGGACGTGGCATCAGTCAGCCGGTGAGTCCGGGCGCGGCCCGCGCTGCGGGCCGCCGCAGGCATCGGCGCCCGCACGCCCAAGCTCGGACTCTCAGACCAACGCGCTCACATCAATCCCAAACGCCTCCCCAAACTCCCTCCAGACATCCACACTCACCACCGCCATCCCGGCCTTATACGACGACCGCACCTCATCCGCACTCGCCTGTCCCGGCAACACGAAACCATCTACAGGCGCCGCCATACAGAACTGAATCGCCAGATGTCGGATGTCGATATCACGCTCCCGGCACCAACTCCACATTCGATGTGCCTTCGGCTCCGTCATGTCGCGGATCTTGCGCTGTTCGTTCTCGGCATCGGGCTCGGCGCCGGTCAGCAGGCCCATGGCCAGCGGGCTGGCCAGGATCACTCCCACATCCTTCTCGCGACATAGTGGAAACAGCTCCGTCGCTGCCGCCTGGGTCAGCAGGTTGTACTCGAGATAAGTGAGAATCAGCTCGATGTGACCGGTGTCGATGGCCCGCCGGTGCACCTCGGCGTTGCGGGCACCGATGCCGATGTGGCGCACCTTGCCTTCTTCCTTCAGCCGCAACAGTTCGTCCAGTGCGTTGCCCGGCGCCAGGGGATCGACGATATCGTCCGTCTGCAGCTGCTCCGGCTGGTCATACCCGTGGATCAGTACGCTGTCGAGGTAGTCGGTGCGCAGATCCCGCAGGCTGGCCTCCACGCTGGACCGTGTCCTGGCCGCCGAGTGATCCGACGTGCGCTCGTTGCGCACGTGACTGCTCACCTTGGCCTGCAGGTAGACTCGGTCCCGTCTGCCGCCCTCGGCCAGCACATCACCCCAGGTCTGCTCGTCCTGGCCGGGGTAGGTGTCGAGAAAGTTCATCCCCAGCTCCAAGGCCGCCTCGATGCCGGCGATCGTGCCTTGCCGTCCGGCCTTGTGCCACCAGGCGCCGCCCAGGCCCACGGCAGCGGGTTCCATTCCGCTGCGTCCAAGGCGGCGTTTCGGCAGCTCCGTCATCCTGTCAGCCTTCCAGCATGGACATGCAGCACTTCTTGTACTTCTTGCCGCTGCCACAGGGGCAGGGATCGTTGCGGCCCGTCTCACCACCGGCCTTGCGTACCGTCGCCCCGCGCACCGAACCATCGTCACGGAAACCGTCGGCGTAGTCCTTCTCCATGGTGGCCACCCTGTCGGACCATTGGTCCCCCATGGGAAAACGACCTGTCGTCGGCAGAAACTCAAGAAACGCCTGCAGCAGCTTCGGAAAGGTGCGCCGATGTGTGGCGGGCACATCGAGGCGCGCCACGCCGTTCAGGGCGCGGCGCATGTTCTCTTCGGACACGACCTCACCCACTTCGTCACACCAATGGGCCAGCAGCGGCTCGGCATTGTGCTTCAGCGCCGAATCCAGCAGCAGGAAATGCTGCGACTGCGCGAAAGTGCCGACTTCGTCGGTGAGCTTGGCCATGTCGTCAAGATAGCCCTCGCGGAACCAGGTTCGCGAGGGCGTTGGGAGTTGTTGCGGGGCAGGCTGCTCAGGGCAGCGACGTCGATCCCATCAGGTACCTGTCGCACTCGCGGGCCGCCTCGCGGCCCTCCTTGAGAGCCCACACCACCAGACTCATGCCCCGGCGCACGTCGCCGGCGGCGAACACGCCGGGAATGCTGGTGACGTACTTGCCGAGTTCAGCCTTCACGTTGGAGCGCTGGTCCCGCTCGAGACCCAGTGCCTCGGGAACCGTATCCTGTGGCCCCAGCCAGCCCATGGCCAAAAGCACCAGCTCGGCGGGCCATTCCTTCTCCGTACCCGGCACCTCGCGGAAAGGTGGACCGTTGTCGACCTGCACCCACTCCACTTCTCTGGTCAGCAGGGCACGCACGTTGCCGGCCTCGTCGCCGAGGAACTCTGCCGTGCTGATGAGAAACTCGCGGGGATCCCGGCCGTCGCGGGCCTCGGCCTCTTCGTGACCGTAGTCCAGTTTGTAGACCTTCGGCCACTCCGGCCACGGGTTGCCATTGGAGCGCGCTGCCGGCGGCGGCGGGATGATGTCGAACTGGAACACACTCTTGCAGCCATGCCGCAGCGAGGTGGCGACACAGTCCGTGCCTGTGTCGTTGCCACCGAGAACGATGACGTTCTTGTCTTTGGCCGAAATGTACTTGCCATCCGCCAACTCGGAGTCGAGCAGGGACTTGGTGTGGCCATGCAGAAAGTCGATGGCCTGGTGGATGCCGTTGAGTTCCCGCCCGGGCTTGGGCAGTTCGCGTGGATTCAGCGCCCCGATGCAGAGCACGACAGCATCGTGCTCGTCGACGAGTTGCTGTGCCGGGAGGTCGGTGCCGATCTCGGTGTTGGTGACGAAGGTGACACCCTCGGCTTCCATCTGGTCGACGCGGCGCTGCACGATGCGCTTGTCGAGCTTCATGTTGGGGACGCCATACATCAGCAGTCCGCCGATACGGTCCGAGCGTTCGTACACGGTGACCCGGTGACCGGCGCGATTCAGCTGGATCGCTGCGCTCAGGCCCGCAGGGCCCGACCCGACGACGGCAACCGTCTTGCCGGTACGCTTTTCCGGCGGTTGCGGCACGATCCAGCCCTCCGCCCACCCCTTCTCGACGATCGACACCTCGATGTTCCTGATGGTCACCGGGGAGTCGTTGAGACCCACCACGCATGACCCTTCACACGGTGCCGGACAGATACGACCGGTGAACTCAGGGAAGTTGTTCGTCTTGTGCAGGCGTTCCAGAGCTTCCCGCCACAGACCCCGGTAGATGAGATCGTTCCATTCGGGGATCAGGTTGTTGAGCGGGCACCCTGAAGCGAAGGGCGAGTTCACCGGCAGTGTCTGTCCCGTGTGGCAGAACGGAACGCCGCAGTCCATGCACCGGCTGCCCTGATCCCGCAGCTTTTCGTCACTCAGGTGCAGGTGAAACTCATCGTAATCCTTGAGGCGCTCGATGGGATCCCGATCCTCGGGCAACTCCCGCTCGGTCTCCATGAATCCAGTTGGCTTACCCATGCTCAGTTCCCCGACACTCTGGCGGTGTCACTCTTGTTCTCGATAAACGCTTCCATCACGGCCTCGTCTCCGGAGTGGCCCGACTGGCGCGCCCGCTCCAGCGACTCCAGCATACGCCGGTAGTCACGAGGAAAGACCTTGACGAAGCGCTGCGACCGCACCTGCCAGCCATCCAGGATCTCACGACCCAGGGGCGACTGCGTGTAGTGCTCGTAGCGCTCCACGAGGCCACGCACCTCCTGCAGGTCGTCCTCATTGAGAGGCATGAGGTCCACCATTTCGGTATTGCAGTGGCCGGCGAAGTCGTCGTAGTCGTCGAGCACGTAGGCGATGCCCCCCGACATGCCGGCGGCGAAGTTGCGTCCCGTAGGCCCGAGGACGACGACGCGGCCGCCCGTCATGTATTCGCAGGCGTGGTCGCCGACGCTCTCGACGACGGCCACGACGCCGGAGTTGCGCACGCAGAAGCGCTCCCCCGCCTTGCCGCGGATGAAGGACTCGCCCGCCGTGGCGCCATAGAAGGCGACGTTGCCGACGATGATCTCGTCGCGCGACTTGAAGGTGGAGCCCTCTGGCTTGTAGAGGATCAGCTTGCCCCCCGACAGGCCCTTGCCGAAGTAGTCGTTGGCGTCGCCCTGCAGCTCGAGGGTCATGCCCGGAGGCACGAAAGCCCCGAAGCTCTGCCCGGCGGAGCCCTTGAACTTGAGGTGCACCGTGTCCTCGGGCAGGCCATCGGGACCGTGGCGCTTGGTGATCTCGCCGCCGGTGATCGTGCCGGTCACGCGATTCGTATTGACGATGTCGAGTTCGGCGCGCACCGATTCGCCACGCTCGATGGCTGGTTCGCAGATCTCCAGCAACTGTGTCACGTCCAGGGACTTGTCGATGCCATGATCCTGGGCCTGTGTGCAGTGACGCCCCACGTCGGGCCCGACATCGGGCTGGTGCAGCAGCGGCGACAAATCGAGCCCCTTCGCCTTCCAGTGGTCGGTGGCGCGCTGCTGCAAGCGGTCCGTCCGTCCCACCATCTCGGCGATCGTGCGGAAGCCAAGACGGGCCATCACCCGTCGCAGGTCCTCGGCGATGAAGCGCAGGAAGTTGACGACGTTGTCGGGTGTTCCCACAAACTTCTTGCGCAGCTCAGGATTCTGTGTCGCCACACCGACGGGGCAGGTGTCGAGATGACAGACGCGCATCATGATGCAGCCCATCGACACCAGGGCCGTCGTGGCAAAGCCGAACTCTTCAGCCCCCAACAGACAGGCGATTGCCACGTCGCGACCCGTCTTCAGCTGCCCGTCCGTCTCGACGACGATGCGGTCGCGCAGGTGATTGAGCACCAGCGTCTGGTGCGTGTCGGCCAGTCCCAGCTCCCAGGGCAGGCCGGCATGCTTGATGCTTGTCTGCGGTGACGCCCCGGTACCCCCGTCGTGACCGCTGATGAGCACCACGTCGGCCTTGCCTTTGGCGACGCCAGCCGCCACGGTGCCCACGCCCACTTCGGACACGAGCTTGACGTTGATGCGGGCCTCGCGGTTGGCATTCTTCAGATCGTGGACCAGTTCGGCCAGGTCCTCGATCGAATAGATGTCGTGGTGCGGCGGCGGCGAAATCAGACCCACACCGGGCGTCGACTGCCGCACCTTGGCGATCCAGGGATAGACCTTGCCGCCAGGCAGCTCCCCACCCTCCCCGGGTTTGGCGCCCTGGGCCATCTTGATCTGCAGCTCTTTGGCGTGTACCAGGTAGTTGCTCGTCACGCCGAAGCGTCCGGAGGCCACCTGCTTGATGGCCGAGTTCTTGGAGTCACCGTTCGGCTCGGGAGTGTAGCGCGCCGGATCCTCACCTCCTTCACCAGTGTTCGAGCGCCCGCCGACGCGATTCATGGCGATGGCCAGGGCCTCGTGCGCCTCTTTGCTGATCGAGCCGTACGACATGGCGCCACTCTTGAAGCGGCTGGTGATGGCCTCCACCGACTCCACTTCCTCCAGTGGGACACCGCCGTCCTCCGGATCGACGAACTCGAGCAGGCCGCGCAATGTCGCCATGCGGTCGTGCTCGCTCTGATCGTTGATCAGCTCCGCGTACTGCTCATAGGTCTCGTAGTCACCGGAGCGTGCTGCCTTCTGCAGTAGGTGGATCGTCTTCGGGTTGAACAGATGGTACTCGCCGTGGTTGCGCCACTGGTACTCACCCCCCGTATCCAGCGCCGCACCGTTGCTGCCAAACTGCGGGAAGGCGGCATCGTGTCGCCGCCGCGCCTCTTCGGCGATGACGTCGAGGCCGATGCCCTCCACGCGGGAGTCCGTCCAGGTGAAGAACTCATCGATGACGCTCTTCTTGAGGCCCACAGCCTCGAAGATCTGGGCCCCCCGGTACGACTTGAAGGTGGAGATGCCCATCTTCGACATGACCTTCACCACACCCTTGAGCACGGCCTTGTTGTAGTTCTGGATGGCCGTGTCGATGTCGATGTCGGGCAGCATGTTCTCGTCGATCATGTCGGCGAGAGACTCGTACACCATGTACGGGTTGATGGCGTTGACACCGTAGCCGAGCAACAGGCAGAAGTGATGCACCTCGCGCGCCTCGCCCGTCTCCAGCACGAGACCGGTGCGTGAGCGCTTGCCCTTACGGATCAGGTAGTGGTGCAATCCCGCCGCGGCGAGCAGTGCCGGAATCGCCGCATTCTGCTCGTCCACACCCCGATCCGACAGAATCAGAACATTGGCGCCGCCGTCGATGGCGGCCTCAGCGTCGGCGAACAGTCGATCCAGAGCCGTGCGCAGCGCCGCTTCGCCGCCCTGCGAGGTGAACAGCATGGGTAGCCGTTGTACCTGGAAACCGGGCAGATCGAGGCTCTGCAGCTTTTCGAACTCGGTGTCGGTGAGCACCGGTGTCTCCAGGCGGATCTGTCGACAGCTGGCAGGCTCCGGCTCGAGCAGGTTGCGCTCGGCGCCCAGCGTCGTCTCCGTCGCCGTGACCAGCTCTTCGCGGATCGGATCGATGGGCGGATTGGTTACCTGGGCGAAGAGCTGCTTGAAGTAGTTGTAGAGCAGATGGGGCCGATCCGACAGCACCGCCAGCGGCGCGTCGTTGCCCATCGACCCGGTGGGCCACAGGGCGTTGCGTGCCATGGGCGCCAGCTGCACACGCAGATCTTCGAAGGTGAAGCCAAAGGCCTGCTGATGCTTCAGGATCGTTGCATGGTCGCGCACGACGGCTTCGTGTTCGATGTCGGGCATTTCGTGCAGATCGACGAGATTGTCGTCCAGCCACTGCCGGTAGGGGTGCTCGTTGGCGACCTCGTGCTTGAGTTCTTCGTCGTCGATGATCCGGCCCGCCTTCGTATCGACGAGGAACATGCGCCCCGGCTGTAATCGCCCCTTGTGCAGCACGTTGGCAGGATCGACTTCGAGGACACCTACCTCCGAACCCATGATGACACGGTCGTCCTTGGTCACGTAGTAGCGGGATGGCCGCAGACCATTCCGGTCCAGCGTCGCGCCAACGACGCTGCCGTCGGTGAAAGCCACAGATGCCGGTCCGTCCCAGGGCTCCATCATGCAGGCGTGGAACTCGTAGAACGCCTTCTTCTCGTCCGGCATATTCTCGTGACGTTCCCATGGCTCGGGAATCATCATCATCAGCGCGTGCGGCAGGGTGCGCCCGCCGAGATGGAGAAACTCCAGGCAGTTGTCGAAACCCGCCGAATCGGAGCCGCCCTCTTCGATGATGGGGAACAGCTTGGACACGTCATCGCCGAAGACGCCGGCGTCGATCATCGACTCGCGCGTCCGCATCCAGTTGATGTTGCCCCGCAGCGTGTTGATCTCGCCGTTGTGGATCAGGTAACGGTACGGATGGGCCAGCTCCCAGCTCGGAAAGGTGTTCGTCGAGAAACGGGAGTGCACCAGGGCGATGGCGGCGTCCATCCGCTCGTCAGAGAGATCCGGGTAGTAGGCTTCCACCTGCTCGGGCGCGAGCATGCCCTTGTAGACGATGGTGCGACAGGACAGGCTCGCCAGGTAGAAGGCGTCTCCCTCCTCCTCGTCACTGTGGCGAATCTCGTGGGCAGCACGCTTGCCGACGACGTACAGCTTGCGCTCAAAGGCCATCTCATCGGCGACGGAGTCGGGTCTGGCGATGAACACTTGACGCATGATGGGCTCGTGTGATTGCGCCCACAGGCCGACGGTACTGTTGTCGGTGGGCACATCGCGCCAACCGAGGACGCTGAGCCCCTCATCGCGGACGATCGACTCGAGAGCGGTTTCGCAGAAGTGCCGGTGTGAGGCGTGCGGCCGCGGCAGGAACACCATGCCGACACCGTATTGGCCGGGTGACGGCAGCTCGACGCCGGCGGCGGCCATCTCCTGGCGCAGGAACCGGTCCGGAATCTGCAGCAGGATGCCGGCGCCATCGCCGGTGTTCGCCTCAGCGCCGCGGGCGCCGCGATGATCGAGACTGACGAGGATTTCGAGAGCCTGCTGCACGATGCCGTGCGAACGCTCGCCCTTTATGTGGGCGACGAAACCGATGCCACAGGCATCATGTTCGTGTCGCGGGTCGTACATCCCCTGCTTTTGGGGAAAGGCGGCTGGATACTTCATGCGGTGCGACCTCTTCGAGGTGCTTCATGGTCACGCTGACCGGGCAGGCAGGTCGAAACGAAGAGAACGCCGATTCGGATCCGGGACCAGGGTGAACCATCAGGGGAACCCCCGGTGCGTGTCTAGGTCGCTGGCGGGTGCCGGCGACGGCGGGGGCGGTACGATGGATTCGTAGTGAACCGCATAATATAGTTCGGACGGTCACAGTGTCAATCCCATTCTTGTCACGAGACGAGGCTCACGTGCTACAAAAGGACTATCGGAGAGGCTGTCTTTGGCCTATACTGTGCTGAATCATCGTAGAAAGGTACAGATACGGCCATGGACACCTTGGACGATCAGGAACAGGCCATCCTGCGGGCGTTGATCCGCAACCCACGGGTTTCCGACAACCGAGTCGCCAACACCACCGGCGTGCCGGTGCGCACCGTCCGCCGGAAACGCTCTCGGCTGGAGAGTGAAGGTCGGGTGCGCTACTATGCCGCCATCGATCCCGAGCGCAGCCAGGGCAACGCCCCGGCAACGACGCAACACATGGCGATCATCAAGTTCAGACTGGGGGTGACGCGGGGGCAGATCGAGGAGGAGATCCGCAATGAGCCGAACGTGGCCAACGTCTTCTCGGAGCTGATCCGGGACAGTTACCTGGCTGAGACCGACGGCCACATCGCGCTGGTCATGATCGTGGAGGGTGCGTCAGACAGCGACGTGGCTGACAGCCTGCAGGGCAAGATCCTGCCCTCCATCCAGAACAACCACGGCAAGGACTGCATCCAGGAAGTGCGCACCATGCGCGTCCTCGGCCTGATCCGCCGGGAGCACAACTACCTGCCCAAAGTCAACATGCCCAACGCCAAGCTGGCCGAAGACTGGCCCGACGAAGCGATCTATCTCGGATAGAGTCTGTCAGGAATCTGAAGTCGCCGAGATGGCCGACTGTCGTCTCCCGGCCGCGCGAGTCCTCAATCCTGCACGATCCGAATCTTCAACACCGCTTCCAGATCACGGAACAGAGCACTCATCTCTCCCTGTCGCTCCTCATTGGCCTGACTCGATGAAGTCGACAGCGTATAGGTGACCCAGTCGCTGAACTGGGTCGTGTTGCCGACCCCCGTGTAGGTCGTGTCCTCGGCGCCGACGAAGGTGAACACCAGGCGGTTCGGTGACACCGAGCCGGCATTGGCGACAAAATCGATGGTGTCCCGGAACGTCGCCGCTGGTTGACCTGCCAGACTCACCAGAGTCACACGCACGGGCAGTGCTTCGCCGCTACGTAGCGCGTTCTTGCGGGCCTCGAGGGTCAGTTCCCAGCGGCCGTCCTCCGTCTCACCGGAAACAATGCGCTCCGGTTCGTCACCACACGCGGCGAACAACAGCAGGGCCCCCAGGGCGATGATCATCGAGATCGGTTTCATCTCAAGCCTCCCGTCCCCAGGATACTCTCCGCCTCGCGCACCTGGCGGTTGAACACGCGCTCAAAGGCCGGGTAGTACTGGCTGGATGACGTCTCGTAGAACAGTTGTGCCACCTCGCTGTCGATCAGGTGATAGCGTTTGGCCATGTCTTCACGGCTCGGAAACAGAATCTGCACGCCGGGCTGGAAAGCGGTCAGTGTCTGCGGCAGCTTGGTGTTGAGGTCCATCAGACGCTTGAGGATGAGGACATTGCGCAGGTGGGCGGCGTCCTCTTCGCTGGCCAGCAGAATGGACCACTTTTCGGGGCGCTCGTCCTCGTCCACGGGGTTCAGTCCGCGCAGGAACAGGACCCGCTCGCGGTCATCCTCGGGCACCAGCGTATCCCGCACCGTGGCGAAGGGATAGGTGAAGTTCTCCCCCTCCATCGGCACATTGCTGGCATCGTAGGTCAGCACCAGCCCGCGGCCGGGTGTGGCCAGCAACTCGCCGAGGGCATCATCCAGCATCCGGTCCATCAAGTTGTCGTCGTCGGCCGTCTCGAAGAAGAAGACCTTGCCCAGATCGACCTGCTCACCGAAGCCAAGCTTATCCACGATGTCCTTCAGCATCCGACGCACCAGGACGCTCTCGCCGGGGATGTTGCCGGCCAGGAAGCTGGCAAAGGGCTCCTGGCGCCGGATCATCACATCCTGCTCGGCGTAGAGGCGGGTGCGGGCAACGATGTTGCTCAGGACGGGACTCTCCTGGATGAACTTCAGATCCCACACCTCGTCGTCACGCACGCGATAGGCGTTGCGGAACAGGGTGAAGTCGAAGCGATCGAAGATGTCCGAATCCTTCGGGATCAGCTGCGAGAAGCTGCGCGCCTCCAGCGGCACGATGTGTGGGGTCAAGACGACGATCACTTCGCGCCGTTCGTGTTCGATACGTTCCCGCGTGAACAGTCTGCCGATGACCGGAATGCGCGAGAACAACGGCAGACTGATACGCGCCTGCTGATCGTCGGTGGACAGCAGCCCGCCGATGATGAAGGGCGTGCCGTCGGCGACCCGCACGAACGTCTCGACCTGACGGTTGTCGACGATGGGAGAGAACGTGATATCCCCGGAGCTCGCTTCGAGCTTGGCCGCCGACTCCGGAGAGATCGACGAGATGATCGTCTCGATCTGCATCGTCACCTCGGACTTCTCGCGGTTGATCCGTGGCCGCAGGTTGAGCACGATACCGATCGGGAAATACTCCACGCCCTTGATCGTTGCCGAGGTCGTTGCCGTGGTGCGCGACACGGGAATCTGACGGCCCACCTGGATGCGCGCCTGCCGATCGTTGAGCACCAGCACGGAGGGACTCGAGAGAATCTCGGCGTCTCCTGACTCCTCCAGAGCCTCGACCATGCCCCGAAACGCGTTGAAGTCGGTGAAGGCATCTGGTGACAGGATAAAGGAGCCCTGGCGTGTGCCGGTGGCCCCGCGCTCGAAACTGGCGCTGGCGCCACTGTTCGACGAGCGCCATTCGAAGCCGAGGTCATTCAGGTTGGACGTGTTCACCTCGATCACGAGGGCCTCGATGACGATCTGCTGCGCCGCCACGTCGATGTGGGTGTGCAGCAGGTTGACGAGGGTTTCCAGGGCCTCCGGATCGTTGCGGTCGTAGACGATGAGCAGCCGCTCTTCCGGCGACCCGGAGGTCGTGGAATGCAGATGGGAACCGCCCAGCTGCAACACCCCGGCGATGCCGCCCTTGGACGAGGACGTCGCTGTCGATCTGGAGGATGATGACTTCGACCCTGTGGCCGGGGCCATCAGGCTCGTTTTGGAGGCGTTGGTTACCTTGACCACCCAGGGCAGCTTCGGCGTTCGGCCCTGTACGACATCGAAGATCTGACTCCCGCCCTGACTCTTCGCGCTGAACTCCACCGAGTGGTAGCCAAGGGCTTTCAGCAGGCCCACGGCGCGATCCGCCTCGATGTGGCCCAGGCGCAGCATCTCGTACCCGAGGTCGGGCTCCGACGATGCCGACGCCGCGCGTCTGGCCGCAGCGACCAGCTTCTTCAGCCCCATTTCGATGTCACCGAGCGCACTGTCGCCGTCGCGGAAGACGACGATGTCGAACGTGCCACCAGGTGTGACGGTCACTCCCACTTCGACCTGGTCAGTCCCTGACACATAAACCCGGACCTCGTCTACTCCGCGACGCTGCGACAATGTCGCAACGTTGACGAGTTCCGGCGCCAGTTCGTAGCCGAGTGGCAGCATGACCTGCAGGTCGGCGGCATCGAGCAGTTTTCGCGTCTGGCTGAGGGTCTTGTGCGGCGTGGGAGTCAGCAGCAGTTCACCGCTGCCAGGTGTTGCCAGCAGCAGGGCTGCCAGGAGCAGGCTCCAGGATCGGAGGCGGATGTCGTTCACAGGCAGACCGATGAGTGAGGTGTGCATATAACTGGAGTACAGATTCCGCTAGATAGCCACGTCTCCGTCAGCTTGTCAAGAATCCTGCAGCGACTACAACAGATACCGCAGCACGAACACGCCGCTGAGCAGCCACATCGTCACACCCACCTGCCGGGTCCGACCGCGGGCGGCAGCCAGCAGTGTGTAGGCCAGCACGCCCGCCACAATGCCCTCCGATATGGAGAACGCCAGAGGCATGACGGCGATCGTCAGAAAGGCCGGAACCCCGTCTGAGGCGTCGCGGAAGTTGATGCGCGTCATCGGCTCCATCATGAACACGCCGACGATGACGAGTACCGGCGCCGTGGCCACGGCGGGCACATGGGCGATGAGGGGCGCAAAGAACAGGGCCAGCAGAAAGAGGAACGCCGTCGTCACCGCTGTCAGACCCGTGCGACCCCCGTCAGCGATACCTGACGCGCTCTCGATATACGTGGTCGTCGTGCTCGTACCGAAGAGGGCGCCTGCCACCGTGGCCAGCGAGTCGGCCAGCAGCGCCCCCCGCACCCTCGGCAACCGGCCCTCGTCGTCGAGATAGCCGGCCTTGCTCGCCAGGCCTACGAGTGTGCCGGTGGTGTCGAAGAGGTCGACGAAGGTGAAGGTCAGCACCACCGTTACCAGTCCGTGGGTGATCAGTTCGCCAAAGTCGAGGGCGAGGAAAACCTCGCCGAAGCCAGCCGGCCAGCCGATGATGCCGCCATCACCAACGCCGGTGACACCGAAAGGGATGCCGGCCAACGTTGTGGCGACGATACCCCACAACAGCCCTCCGCGAACCTGGCGTACGATGAGAATGGCTGTGACCGCCAGGCCGAACAGGGCCAGGCCCACACTCTCGGGCGACGCCCCATAGGGCAGCAGGGCCTGCAGTTCAGGATCGGCGAAGTATCTGCCGTCCACCAGCCCCAGGCTGCCGGTGCCGGGATGGAAGACGATGAGCCCGGCGTTCTTGAGCCCGATGAGGGCGATGAAGAAGCCGATGCCGACACTGATGGCGTACTTCAGTGGTGGCGGTATCGCGTTGACGATGGCTTCCCGGGCGCGGGTCAGCGTCAGCAATACGAAGAGCAGGCCCGAGACGAACACGGCCGCCAGCGCTCCCTGCCACGAGACCCCCATGCCGAGCACGACGGTGTAGACGAAAAAGGCGTTGAGCCCCATACCCGGGGCCAGGGCGAAGGGGTAGTTCGTCAACAACCCCATCAACAGGCAACCCACGGCCGCCGCCAGACAGGTCGCCGCCATCACCCCGTCTGCCGGCATGCCGGCCTGCGACAGAATCAGCGGATTCAGGGCGACGATGTAGGCCATCGTCAGGAATGTGGTCACTCCGGCGCGGATCTCGCGGCGCGCGGTGGTGCCGTGTTCTTCGAGCTGAAACATTCGTCTCAGTGGCTTCAGCCGAAGACCTCTCGCATGCGCTCACAGTAGTAGCGCACCAGCTCCCATTCTCCGTCGGGGGCGATACGATGATCGGGGCAGGGCAGGAAACCGCCGAGCTCGACGAGAGGCTTCAGGCGCTCTACCTCGGCGTCCACTGCGGCGCGATCCCGGGAGAAGACGTTCTTGTTCATGCCACCGACGCCGCGCACCTGTTCACCATAGAGCTGACG
Source organism: Candidatus Latescibacterota bacterium (assembly GCA_036011085.1). Taxonomy (GTDB): domain Bacteria; phylum Latescibacterota; class UBA2968; order UBA8231; family UBA8231; genus UBA8231. Next base: position 100,864 of record DASCMS010000124.1, on the reverse strand, counting down.
CCATGGTTCGATACTGGCCCCCCAGGTGCCGACCTCGATGGGAAACATGGTGTTGACGCCGTTCTCCAGCCAGATGGGCACCAGGGCATCGATGACACCGTCACTGTCGAGGGAGACGATGTCGATGTTGTACTCACTCAGCAGTTCTGTGATGCGCCGGTACTGGGGACCGACCTTGTGGGCGAACACGGAGGGCACGATGAGAGGACCGTTCTTGAAGCAGATATCCTCCCAGAAATGGGCGAAGTCGAACCGGGCACCCGTCTGTAGGATGAATTCGACGGTGCGGAAGCACGTATCGCCCACCAGCTCGATCATTTCATCGAACAGCGCCTCGTCATCGGCCAGCAGATAGGCCGAACCTTCCAGTCCGAGTACATCACGGATCTGCCCGAAGAGGCTGCCGCAGTGCAGGCCGTACGGCGTATCCCAGTCCGCGGCACGCAGAATCTCGAGGCCGCCCTCGTCGAAGCGCACGGTCTGCCCGCCGCGGCACACGGTGGCCTGGGTGACCCGATCCTCAGACCACTGCAGGCGGTGGCGGTAGTGCTCCTCCCAGGTTGCCCGGTCCTTCAGCAGATGATCGATCTCGGCGGGGATCGAACCGGCTTCAGGGCGCTGCACGACGACGACGCCGTTGCCGTTGAGGATGTGTTTCGAACCATCGTCAAACGCCTCGACGACCTTGCCGTCGAACCCTGGGTGCAGACGGTTGTTGGCGATGAACATGCTCTGCCAGTTGAAGTCGAAACCGAGCCGGTCCGAGATGATGGCGTCCACCTCGTTGCCGTCGGTCCAGGCGTCGGCTTCTGACAGGGGCAGGTGACCCTCGGCGGCCCACTTCTGCAGCGTCTGGCCCGACCAGAAGCCGAAGTGCACCAGGGGCAATCGGTCGTACGGCTGGTATCTGAGGATGGCCAGAGCCCGTTCTCGATGTGTCATCCATCTCCTGCTTCCGGTGGTGGCGTCAGTCCGAGTGTCGCGCAACATATGATATCGACAAGCTCCTGCTGGTGCTTTCACTTGCCTTCCCCCTGCCCTGAGACTCACCTTCACTACCCACTTGCCCGACTCTGTGGCCCGACCAGGAGATCATCCGATGGCGACTCTCGCAGGTACCGGCAGCAGAGCTGGCGCTGCTCTGAAGGCCACCGGCCAGACGGTGGCCGTTGCCGAATCATCAGCGGGAGGTGTGATCTCGGCCTCGCTGCTGGCGGTACCAGGAGCGTCCGCCTACTTCAAGGGTGGAGGCGTGGTCTACACCAGCGGCAGCAAGACAACATTGATGGCGGTGGCAGACGGGGCGATGGCAGAAGCACGGGCGGCGACGGAGACCCATGCTCTGCATCTGGCGCGCTCGGCACGAGTAAGGCTGGACGCCGATTGGGGAATCGGTGAGACAGGGGCTGCCGGACCTGCGGGGAATCGCTACGGTGATGCCCCGGGGCACACCTGCATCGGTGTGGCCGGACCAGTGGAGATGACCATCACCCTCGACACCGGAATCCCGGATCGGGAAGAGAACATGTGGGCCTTTGCCGTGGCAGCCCTCGACCTGCTGACCCGATGTGTCAGCGATCAACAGCCGTGAGCACGCTGTTCCGTCAGCTGGCCCCCACCGACGGGGACGTCGATGCCTACCATCGTGACGGCTACATCCTGTATCCCGACATCTTCAAGGACGAAGCGCGCGAGAAGCTGACGGCAGAGATTCTCCGCCTCGATACGGTGCGGCAGTACCTCGACGGCCTTGACGGGATGGCGGATGAGCCGCGGGCCTATTTCGTCCGCCCCTGGAACGAGCGGGGCCCTTGCGGCGACCAGCTGATCGACGATCCCTTCGTCACCGCGCTGCTGCAGGCCACCCTCGCCACCGAGTATCACTTCTGCCATTCTGCCCTCAACCTGGCACCTCGTGGCATCGGTCCTCTCCCCTATCACCAGGACCACCACCACTGGAAGCACGACCATCCTGTGAACCTCGCCGAACGGGACGGGTGCTACATCCAGATTCTCTACTATCTCAACGGTTTCGCCCGTGGCGACCGCAGCCTCAAGGTGATTCCGGGCAGTCACCTGATTGCCCCCACGACCGAGGTCACTGCCGAGCGTCTGTTGGCAGGAGAGTTTGACGCCGAAGCCGGGCGCAAACTGGAGGAGGTGTCCCTCGAAGTGCCTCCGGGGAGCATGGTCTACATCAACGCCCGCATCTTCCATGCCGTCGAGGCCAAGCCTGCCGACTCACCGCAGCCCTACCGCCTGTTCAACATCGACATCTTCAAAGAGGCGGGGCCACCGCATCGGTACACCCAGAAGATCCCGGACGAATGGATGGAGTGTGCCAGTCCCGGACGCCGAAAGCTCTTCCGGCGCGATCCATACACCGAGGGCTGCTGGAACGGCTGAGTCACCCTTCTTTGAGGGCCACCACCAGATCCAGAATGGCTTCCTTGGCGCTACCGAAGTACATCAGAGTATTGTCCGCGGCGAAGAGCGGATTGGCGATGCCGGCAAAACCCGGACTCAGACTGCGCTTGATGACGACCACGGTGCGCGCCTTGTCCACATCGAGAATCGGCATGCCGGCGATGGGACCGGAATCGTCCTCCCGCGCCAGTGGATTGACCACGTCGTTGGCGCCGATGACGAGTGCCACATCGGTCTGCTCAAACGTGGGGTTGATCAGGTCCATCTCCTGCAACTTCTCGTACGGCACCTCGGCCTCGGCGAGCAGCACGTTCATGTGACCCGGCATACGCCCGGCCACCGGATGGATGGCGTATTCCACCTCGACGCCGCGGCTCTCCAGGATATTGGCCATGTCCCGTACCGCGTGTTGTGCCTGGGCGACGGCCATGCCGTATCCGGGCACGACGACGACGCGCCTGGCCGTATCAAACAGCATGGCGACCTCTTCGCCCGACGTCGACTTGATGTGCCCTTCGTAGATCTCGTCACCGGCACCGGCTATGACCTCGCCCCCGACGCCGCCGATGAAGACGTTGGCCAGGGAACGATTCATCGCCTTGCACATGATCTTGGTCAGGATCAGTCCTGAGGCACCCACCAGCGAACCGGCGACGATGAGGATGTTGTTGCCCAGGACAAAACCGGTGGCCGCCGCCGCCAGTCCGGAAGCCGAGTTGAGAAAGGCGATGATCACCGGCATGTCGGCACCGCCCACGGGAATCACGATCAGAATCCCCAGCAGTGAGGCGATGCCGGTCATGATCCAGTAGGGCTCAGGTGCGGTCGGGTCGGCGACGATCCAGCCGCCGAGGGCCAGACAGGCCAGCGCCACAAGTACGTTGAAGACCTGTTGCCCCGGGAACGTCATCGGGTTGCCCGACATCAGCTCCTGCAGCTTGGCGAAGGCGATGAGGCTGCCCCAGAAGGTGACAGCACCGATGATGCCGGAGGCAGCCGTGGCCACGGTGAACGTGTGCGTCGTTCCGGGTGTCGTCGGCAAGCCCGCTTCGATGAGAGCGGCGCCGGCGACCAGCACGGAGGCGCCACCGCCGAAGCCGTTGAACAGAGCCACGAGCTGTGGCATGTCCGTCATGGCGATCTTCGCCGCCAGCAGACCGCCGATCAGACCGCCCAGCAGGACGCCGATCAGGATCCACTCGAAGGAGAGGATCTGCTGATCCAGCAGCGTCGCCGCCACGGCGATGAACATGGCCAGAGCGCCATAGCGGTTGCCCTGTACAGCTGTGCGGGGATGAGTCAGTCCCTTCAAGCCGAAGATGAACAGGATCGAAGCGATCAGGTAGGCGACGTTGATGAATGTGGAACTCACGACCGGTTGCCTACTTCCGACGGAACATGCTGAGCATGCGGTTGGTGACCAGGAATCCACCGACGACGTTGATCGTGGCGAAGACCACGGCGGCAAAACCGAGCCACGTCGTCAGCTCGGTATGCTGAGCTCCCGCCGACAGCAGAGCCCCGATCAAGGTGATTCCAGAGATCGCATTCGATCCCGACATGAGGGGGGTATGCAGCGTGGGCGGGATCTTGGTGATGATCTCGAAGCCCACGAACACGGCCAGCACGAACACGGTCAGCGCCGCTACCAGTGTCTCCATTTCAGTCCGACCCTTCCAGCAATCTTGGATGTACGATGGCGCCATCGCGGGCCACAAGTGTGCCTGCCGTGATCTCGTCCTCCATGTTCATCTGCAGCTGGCCGCTCTCCTCATCACGCAGATGCTGCACGAAGGTCGAGATGTTGTGGGCATACATCTGGCTGGCGTGAGCCGGCACCGTCGCCGGCAGATTCGTCGGTCCCAGGATCGTCGTACCGGTGTCGACGATGGTTTCGTCAGGCCGCGTCAGCTCGCAGTTGCCGCCGCGTTCAGCAGCCAGGTCGACGATGACGGATCCGGGTGGCATGGCACGCACGGCATCTGCTGTGATCAGCTTTGGCGCCGGCTGTCCCGGGATGGCCGCCGTGGTGATCACGACATCGGACTCGGCCACCACCTTACCCAGCTCCTCGCGCTGTTTCTGATAGAACGCCTCGTCCGCTGCCCGGGCATAACCACCGGCATCCTCCGAATCATCGGAGGCCAGATCGAGCTCGACGAAGTCGGCGCCGAGTGATTGCACCTGTTCCTTCACCGCGGGCCGTACGTCGTACGCCGACACGCGGGCGCCCAACCGGCGCGCCGAGGCGATCGCCTGCAGGCCGGCGACGCCGGCACCGATGACGAGGGCCCGCGCCGGCGCCAGGGTGCCGGCAGCTGTCATCATCAGGGGGAAGATCCGGGGAAGCTCAGAGGCGGCGAGCAGGACCGCCTTGTAGCCGGCGATCGTCGCCATCGACGACAGGGCATCCATGCTCTGAGCCCGGGTGATACGGGGCATCAGTTCCATGGCGTAGAGCGAAACACCAGTCGCGGCCAGTGCCTGCAGAGGTGCTCCCCCGTCGAGGGCATCGGCGAAACCGATCACGGTCTGGCCCGCCCGCATCAGCGGCAGGTCGCTGGCACCGGCCGCATCGGCGCCGTGGGTACGCACCTGAAGGACCACATCGGCGGCAGCGAACAGCTGCTGGCGATCCGCCACGACCTCGGCACCACGATCGGCATAGGCGGCATCCGGGTACCCGGCAGGATCACCGGCACCGGCCTGCAGCAGGATCCGTATACCCTTCGTGGTCAGGGCATGGGCGACATCGGGAACCAGTGCGACTCGACGCTCCCCCGGGTACGATTCGGCCGGAACGCCGGCGATCATCTCGTCGGCCAAGCTGTCTATCTATGCTCCGCTTGTTTGTCGTGGTATTTCTTCAACTGGCGGCCGACGTGACTCGCCGCTTCGTCGATGGCTTTGAACAGGTTGGTGTCGTCCGCTTCCCCTTTGCCGACGATACGCTGATTCGGCACCTTGACGATGATCTCGGCGGTGCTCAGATGCTTGCCGGCCTGCGTATCAATGATGACTTCGGTATCGACGATGCGGTCGTAGAATTGACTGAATTTCGCACATGCCTTGTCGACATGTTCTTTGGTCGAATCGGACAGCTTCGCGTTCTTCGCATCGATGCGGACCGGCATGGTTCCTCCGTGGTCTGGCCGTTGGTGCGCTTATTACCAAGATACCGGAGCCCTAAACACGGTCAAGCTGCCATGGCAGAGACACGTCGAAGCGCTCACTTATGGCTCGCATGGCCGCCTGCTCCGGTTCACCGAAGGCAATCCCCTCGCGGCGGTACTCGGCGACCCGCTCCTGCTCGAGATGGCCGGGCAGGCAGACTCGGTCCGTGCCGGGAAGGGGAAGGTGACCATCCCGGATATCGCGCACATAGCGGTCGACTTCGGCGCGGAATGCAGCCCCGTCGCCGATGGCGTCGGGATCCAGAGCGATCACCGTGCCCCCCATGCCGGCCCCCGGCCAACGTTGCTGCACAGCTTCGCTCTCGTCCGAGGTGAACCCCGTGAGGGCGCCGCCGATCAGAGTCGAGGCGGCGATCATGCCGATGCTCTTGAAGAAGGGGGAGGGGAAACGTCTGGCCAGCTGTTCGAAGCCCTCCTGCTCGGCGAAAGGACTGCTGTCGAAGGCCGCCCCGGCGTCGACGACGATGGCCGGCTCCCGGTCCCCGGGCAGGGCGAAGCTGAATGGCGGATTGCCGCTCAGAACAGCGTGCGCCGGCGGCGACTTCGGCGTCGCTTCCTTGCGGTAGCCCTGGACGGAGTAGCCCACGCAGCCGGCATCAGAGCAGATGCGGGTGTAGTGCCCGGCCGAACCGTAGTGCCCGATATGGCGCACCAATGCCACCCCGACTCCCTGTTTCGCCGCCTTGGCCACGGCTCGCTCGGTGGCTCGTACCATGGGCAGGTACCCCACGGTGCCATCACCGTTGAGGACCACGAGCGCCTCCGTCTCATGGATGACGGTGATCGAGGGCGTCGGGTTGAGGCCACCGGTGGCAAAGCCATTGCAGTAGCCGCTGGCGCTGCGCGAACCGTGGGAGCGGACACCGCGCAGGTCGTTGTTGACCAGCAGCCGGGCGATGAGCTCGGCGTGATCGCAGCCGGAACGGCGAAAGCACTCGGTGACGAAGTCCAGCAGTCGGTTTTCGTGCACGCGGATGAAGTCGCCGGGTGGCAGATTCATTGTCGGTGCCTACACCTGACTCACCTGCCAGTGCTGCACCAGCGGTTCGAGATCCGTCCACAACGCCTCCGGAATCACCGCGGATCCGGCTTCGCCGTTGGCCCTGGCCTCTTCCGGCGTACGCGCTCCGGGAATCGTTCCGGTCACCTGCGGGTGGCGGGCGCACCACTGCAGAGCAACCGCGTTGAGACGGACACCGTGATCGGCACACAGCGCCTGGATGATGGCCACGTGATCGAGGACGGGCTGGGTGAAATCCCGTGCCAGATAGTCGATGCCGGGCACCGGCCCGGTGGCCAGCAGACCGCGTTCGAGTGGCGTCGCGACCACCAGACCGACGTTATGCTTCTCGGCGGCCGGCAGAATCCGTTCCGTCGCCCGCTGGTTGAGCAGGCTCCAGCACTCCGGGATGACGGCGGCGTCGAACTCTCCGGTTTCGATGTAGTCGGCGTTCGTCGCCGGTTCGTTGGCGGCCGTACCCACCCACTTCACCACATCGTCCTTCTGCAGCTGCCGGAGGGCGCCCAGCGCCCCGTCGGTGCCCATCACCTGTTCCATGGGAATGTCCATGGCATCGTGGATATAGAGCACGTCGAAGCGCTCCAGCCCGAGACGCTGCAGGCTGCCTTCCACGTGACGCAGCACCGCATCGCGCGAGTGATCGACGCCACCGTAGACCTGCCCCACCTTGGTGGTCACCGTCACCTGCGAACGCAGATCGGGGCGCGTGCGCAGGGCCTCTCCGATCATCTCCTCGGCTGCCGTGTCCAGGTACAGGGGGGCCGTGTCGACCACGGTGCAGCCCGCTTCGATCCCGGCGATCACTGCCTGGGCCCCGAGCTCACGATCGACCATTACAGCGGGGAAGGACTGGGTGATATCGGCGTAGGCCCGCGCCGCGTCGTTGACGTCGGGCAGTCCGAGGAAAGCTGTTCCCACACCGACGATGGAGATGTCTACGTCCGTCCGTCCGAGACGCTTGCTGTGCATGGTTGGGTGAGTCAGTCCCGCTTGTCCAGGGGCACGTAGCACAGTTCCGTGGGACCGGTGTACACCTGGCGCGGGCGCTGGATCCGGCCCTTGGTGATGAAGCGATCCTCGTACCACTGGGCGATCCACCCCGGCATGCGACCGATGGCGAACATCACCGTGAACATCGCGGTGGGAATACCGAGGGCACGCAGGATGACACCGGAGTAGAAGTCAACGTTGGGATAGAGGCTGCGTTCCTTGAAGTAGTCCTCCTCGAGGGCGGCCCCTTCCAGTTCTTCGGCCACGGCGAGCAGCGGGTCATTGCGGTGGATCTTCTTCAGCACGGCTTCGGCCTGCGTCTTGATGATCTTTGCCCGCGGGTCAAAATTCTTGTAGACCCGGTGGCCGAACCCCATCAGGCGAATGCCTTCCTTCTTGTCCTTCACCTGTTGCACATAGTCCTTTACCGAGATTCCCTCAGTCAGAATCTTCTCCAGCATCTGCACCACCGCCACGTTGGCGCCACCGTGCAGCGGACCCCACAGGGCCGACACGCCCGCCGCCACCGAGGCGAACAGGTTGGCGCCGGAACTGCCGACCATGCGGACCGTCGACGTTGAGCAATTCTGCTCGTGGTCGGCATGCAGCAGCAAGAGCACGTCGAGGGCCCGTACCAACGCCGGATCCGGCTCGAAGTCGTTGTATGGTTCGGAGAACATCATGTGCATGAAGTTCTCGCAGAAATCCTTCTCCGGGTGTGGGTAGACGAGGTAGTGGCCGCGGTCATGCTTGAACGAATAGGCGGCGATGGTGCGCACCTTCGACAGGATCCGCGCGGCGCCTTCCTGGAAGATGTCAACGTCTTCTGCCTCCAGCAGCTCGGGATAAAAGCAGGCCAGGGAGTTGAGCACTGCCGACAGCACCGCCATCGGTGGTGACCCGGGGGGAAAGCCTTCGAAATGGTGGCGCAGTTGCTCGCGCAGAAAGGAGTGCTCCGTCATCAGATTCTTGAAGCCTTCCAGTTCCGTGTTCGTCGGCAGTTTTCCCCAGATCAACAGGTAGGCGACCTCGACGAAGGAACTGTTTTCGGCCAGATCTTCGATGGGAATTCCGCGGTAACGCAGAATGCCCTTGTCGCCGTCGATGTAGGTGATCGCGCTCTGGCAGGCGCCGGTATTCCCGTAGCCTTCGTCCAGGGTGATATAGCCGGTCTCCGCCCGCAACTTGCTGATGTCGATGGCGTGTTCGTTTTCGCTGCCCACAGTCACCGGCAGCTCGATCGTCTTGTCGCCCAGGGTAAGTTTTGCGTTGTCCATCGTCAGGATCTCCGTGGCAGGGGAAGGCCGGTGATACTACCCGTATCCTCTGTAATATGTCAATCCGGCCGCCTTGGTGGAAAATCCGCCCGACGGCCCCTGTTTTCTACTGCTGCGCCTCGATCCCCGCGCCCGGATCGTTGGCGATGAACTCCTCAAACTGTTCCGGTCCTGGCCCCGGCAGACGCAGCCGCACTCGTCCTCCTGCCGGCACGCGCCGCACCAGCTGTGCCGAGAGCAGCGCCACCCGGCCATGTGCCGGCACGCTGACAGTCAGCCGCTCGCGGGCGAGGTCCTGCCATTGCTCCTCCCAGGTGGCCGGTTCCCAGTCCTGCAGGGGTGCCGATACCAGTATCTCGACAATGGCAGCCGCCGTTTCCCCCCCGAGGTTGTGCAGTTGGCCGTTGGCCAGCCCGACAGTCGGCGCCGTCGGTGCCGGCACGAGTTCGCCGAAGCTCTGTGCTTTGTTGAAGCCGCCGAGGGTCCACACCGTATTCTCGCCGCCACTAGTCTTGCGCTCGCGGGCCAGATCGAACCCGAAGATACCGGTGCCGAGACCCAGATCCGCCAGTGTCACGGACAGCTCCACCGTCCAGGACCCTTCTGCGCGACCGGTTGCCGCCACTATCTGCGGCGACCAGCTCTCGTCCCTCAGGCCTTCGCCCCAATCATCCGGGATGGTGCGCTTCGCCTCCACCTGCCCGTCGGCGGTAATGATGATGTGTGCGAAACTCGTGCGTCGGTTGTCCGGGTCGAACCACAGTTCGATGCAGTCATTGCGCCACAGTGCCTTGTGGTGTGTGACGAGAGAGTCCAAATCCGGCTCTGCCGCCCGGAAAGCGACGTAGAGGCGGTCCCCGTGGATTCCGATCCAACTCTCCGTCGGCAGGTCGGGCCCGGCCGTCCCGTCCGCATTCGTCCAGGCGTCGAGTCGGCGCGCCTTTCGCCAGACATCGTCGCCGAGGTCGCCATCGACGATCGGCGCCTTTCCGACGATCGGCGCCTTTCCTATGAACGGCAACAACAGACGGGTTTTCGGCGTTCGCGCCCAGTGCAGGTCGACATCGGCTGGCCGGATCTCGGGCAGGTCGCTGATCCGGGTCGCCAGCGGGCTCTGAGGGGGTGGCCGCAATGGCATCGGCGGCGACGGGTAGTCGTAGCTCGTGTTCATGTCCACTTCCAGGCCCGAGGCGAAGAGGGCCGCCTCATAGGGCCGCAGGTGCAGGTTCAACCCGCTGTCGGTGGCCTGCGATCTGGCGTCGCCAAGGGCCGCCAGATCCCCCGCACCGTCCGGCACGTCGACGACGGCATGCGCCGTGTCCGGTCGCATGTTGACCGCCACCAGCAGGCGCCTGCCGTCGGTCTGCCAGAGGGCGGCACTCACCAGACCGTCAACCGCACTCGTCGACAGCTGCTGCCTGGTTTGCGATCGCAGCAGGGGTGCCAGCGAATGGAGCAACCCGTTGGTACGGCTCATCTCCGCCTGGAGAGGGACTGAGATCGCCGTCGGACCCCCGCGGTAGGGATTGAACTGGTGCGGGAAATAACCGATGCCGTCGGCGCCGTGGACGATGGCCATCCACACTTCGGCGCGCAGCTCGTGCGGGTGGGGACTGCGGTTGCCGATGCCGCTGTTGCCGTCGTGGATGTTCGTGCACTCCAGCCAGACCCACACCGGCTTCTCCGGGCCGGCGAAAGCCCGCAGGCGCTCGACACCGCGTGCTACCAGGTGCAGCCGCCGTGTACCGTCCGCCTGTGTCGAGGTGGGGTACACGTCGTAGCAGAGGATGTCCGCCGTGGAGCAGAAGGCCGGGTAGATGCTGTCCGGCGTGCTCTGGGCCATGCCGTTGGCCATGCCCTGACCCAGGTTGAGATACATCGGTGCCGGCGTCGATGACGCCAGCATGTTGTCGTAATCGCTCTGCAGCTGCTGAGGCGCTCGACGATAATCGCGGAATACGCCGTCCACCACGGCAGGATTGTCGGGCTCATCCCCGTGCATCCATCCAAGGAAGCCGGAGCTGGAGGCGATCGCCCGGAGCTGTTCGTCCGAGCGGCTCGAGCTCCAGTGCACGTACCCGGCGACGCCGCTTGCGGCCAGCGTATCACACCAGGCCCTGGCGTCGTCGCGCTCGGCGACGAAGACGTTGACGCCCATCTGCGCGAAGACGGGTGCGGTATTGGCCGGCATGGCCCATACGGCAACAGGAAAGAGACGGGTGTCCCGAATCGGGTCGACCACCGGCTCAGCGATCGCCCCGGATGATGACAGCCCGAGCCAGAGAAGAATTGCTGTCGATTTCAAGACTCTGTCACGCCGGTCACGGGTCAGGGAAGGATTCATGTGGGCAATGTAGCCACCTGAAGGGGCCGTGGCGTCTTTGCGTTTGCCCACGGATTGGCCTTGCCTATACATGATGGCCATCGATCGACCCAACATCATTCTCATCACCACTGACCAGCAGCGTGGTGACGCCCTGAGCCTGTGCGGCCATCCCGTCCTGCGCACGCCGAATCTCGACTTCCTAGGCGCCTCCGGGACCCGTTTTCGACGCGCCTACAGCGAGGTGCCTTCCTGCATTCCGGCACGCCACGTGCTTATGTCCGGCCAGTCTCCCGAGGCCGTCGGTATGCTCGGCTTCTACTATCGCGACGAACGGTGTCCCTGGGACCCTTCCGCCACGCTCGCCGGTTGCCTGCACGACGCCGGGTACGAGACCCGCATGATTGGCAAGCTCCACCTGCAGCCGAGCCGGCGGCGTTATGGCTTCGACGCCATGGAGCTGGCCGACGGCCTGGGCGGCGACAGTGACTATGTCGACTGGCTGCGCGCCCGCGGCGTGCGTCGTGACCACGAACCCGGTGCTCTGGGCATGGGCAGCTGCAGCTGGCTGGCCAGACCCCATCACCTGCCGGAAGAACAGACCTATCCTGCCTGGGTCGTCGATCGGGCCCTGGACTTCCTGCGCAAGCGCGATCCCACGAGCCCCTTCTTCCTCAATCTGTCCATCTTCTCCCCCCATCCGCCGCTGGCGCCGTCGCGGAGGCACTTCGAGCACTACGACCGGCTCGAGTTGGGAATCCCTGACATAGGCGATTGGGTCGAGCCTTTCGTCGGTCTTGTGCACGGTCTGAATCCCGAGGGTGGCGAGCAGCGTGTCGATCTCGACGAGAAGACGATGCACCGGTGTCGTGCCGGCTATTTTGGCCTGATTCAGGAGCTCGATACACAGGTGGGCCGGCTCATCACCGCCATCGGCGGCCAGCTGGAGAACACGCTGATCCTCTTCACCGCCGATCACGGCGAGATGCTGGGAGATCATCATCTGTTCGGCAAATGCGAGCCCTTCGAAGGGTCGGCCAACGTGCCGTTTCTGTTGCGCCCGCCCGGATCGGCCCGCAAGCTGCCCGGCGACGGTCCCACAGGCAGGGTCTGCGACCAGCCCGTGGGACTGCAGGATGTGATGCCCACATTGCTCGATGCCGCCGACGTCGACATTCCCGATACCTGCACCGGTCACAGCGTGCTGCCTCTGGCCCGCGGCCAGTCCTGCGACTGGCGAGAAGCACTGCATGGTGAGCACTGCGGGTATCGCAGCTACGAAGAGGGTTTCCACTATCTGGTAAACGAGCGGTGGAAGTACATCTGGCGCAGTCAGACGGGGCAGGAGCTTCTCTTCGACCTGCAGCATGATCCGCGTGAGCTGCGCGACCTGAGCCACACGCCTGATGTGGAAACCTGGCGTCGGCGCCTGGCCGAGACACTTGCCGAACGTCCGGAGGGGTTCAGCGATGGCGACAGCTTGATCGCCGGGCAGCCGCACCGGGTCTTCGTCCCCGGCCGGGGACCCGACATCGAATGGGGAGATGTGGGACGATGAGCCACAACGGATATGGGCACATGGTGCTGGACGATGTCGTGACACGGGTACGCGAAATGCGCGAAGACCGTCGTCAGCGTCTCGCCGCGATCCGCACCCGGAAGCAGGCCCTGGCCTATCAGCAGCGCCTGCGGCGCGCCATCCGCAGAGCCTGCGGTCCGCGTCCGCCGAAGACGCCTCTGAAGGCCCGCATCACCGGTGTCATCGAGCACCGGCAGTATCGTGTGGAGAAGATTCTCTACGAAAGCCGACCTGGCTGCCTCGTAAGCGCCCACCTCTACGTGCCGAAGAAACTGGATGGCCCGGCTCCGGCCGTGCTGGGCACCTGTGGTCACAGCGCTGCCGGCAAGCTGGAGCCCCTCTACCAGGGCTTCTGCCAGCGACTGGTGCGTTCCGGTTTCGTCGTTCTCATCATCGATCCCTTCAATCAGGGCGAACGGGATCAGTACCACCGTCTCGACGACCGCAGCGCCGTAGCCAACTGCTGCCACGCCCACAACATGATGGGCAAGCAGCTCGAGTTGTTAGGTGACTGGTTCGGTATGTGGCGCGCCTGGGACGGCATCCGTGGCCTCGACTACCTGCTGTCGCGGACCGAGGTGGATCGCACGCGCGTTGGTCTCACCGGCAACTCCGGTGGTGGTACGATGACGACCTGGTTGTGGGCCATGGAGCCGCGCTTCACCATGGCGGCACCCAGCTGCTTCGTCACCACCTTCCTCGCCAACCTCGAAAACGAGATCCCCGCCGACTGTGAGCAGTACCCGCCCGGCGTGCTCGGCGCCGGTCTGGAGATGGCCGACTTCATCATCGCCGGTGCCCCCAAGCCCGTGCTGTTGCTCGGCCAGCAATACTGCTTCTTCGACCGACGCGGCTTGCAGGAGGCCTATGACGAGGTCCGTCACTTCTACGACGTACTGCGGGCCCCGGAGGACAGCACCGGGCTCTTCATCGGTCCCGACACACACGGCTTCCATCTGCCGAACCAGGAAGCCATGGTAGACTTCTTCTCGGCCCAGGCCGGCACGACAGCGACTCGTCTGCGCCGCATCGACGAACTGGGAGAGGAGGGAAATGTCACGGAACGAGGCAACACCGTCGCCGCCGGCGCGATCCCGATCTACGAGTTGATCGGTACCCGTGCCGATGAACTGCGCCAGGCTCGCACCCGCCTGAGCCGTGGCGCTCTCGTGGAGAGCGTGCGCCAGATGCTGCATCTGCCGGCGCGGGTGGGTGTGCCCCACTGTCGCGTCCTGCGGGGACGGTCTATCGAAGGGTACCGCGTCGGCAGGTACGCCGTGGAAACCGCCCGCAACGTGCGTGCCCTTCTGCACAAGCGCATGACGGAGCCAGCCCACATCCACACCCTCGACGTGGAACGGCAGATATCGCTGTTCCTGCCGCACGTGGCCAGCGACGAGGAGCTGGCGCAGGCCGGACCCGCTGTCTCACTGGCAAAGGACCCCGGTCCGGTGTACCTGCTCGATCCTCGCGGCATGGGAGAATCCCGGCCCGACGAGACGGGCGACTTCTTCCATCCCTATGGCATGGACTACATGTTCCATGGCCACGAACTGCTGTTCGGTGGCAGCTACCTGGGTCAACGTGTCTACGATGTGCTGCGCGTCCTCGACCTGCTGGTCACCGGGGGGGCTCGTAGGATCGACCTCAGCGGCCGCGGCCAGGGGGCGCTGCTGGCAGCGTACGCGGCGTTGCTGCACGACCATGTCACCTCGGTGACCTTGTATAACGCGCCCCTTTCGTACGAAGCTATGACACAAGAGCCCCTGGTCGCCTGGCCCGTGGCCAGCTTCCCGCGCGGTGTGCTCGCCCACTTCGATCTGCCCGATGTCTATCGCGCCCTGGGACGGCGGCTCAGGTTCGTGCAACCCTGGGACGAGCGGATGCGACCTCTGAGTGGCGCCAGGTTGAAGCGCGCTCTGGCTCAGGCAGGTCTCCCGGAGAAGCTTCTTCTCTGAGTACAGCGGGGCGAGCAGATGGCTCGCCGACAGGATTGTGAAGTGACTGAGGCAGATCGCAGAATCGCTCAACTTGAGCCGTGCCTGGCGGCCTATGGAGTACAGTCTCGTTCCATTTCATGGCTGGCGCGCGGTACCTATGCCGAGGTCTACAAAGCCGAGACCGACGTTGGTTTTCTGGTCCTGCGGATTCGAGCACCCGAGGCTCAGGCTGAGGAAGTGCTCTTCGCCGGAGAATGGGCAAAGGCGGTATCCTCACAGGCAGAGGTCGTGAGTCCACTCCGACCAACCGGCGACGTGCCCATGATAGACAATCGGTGCGTCGATGTTGCGCCCTACATCGAGAATGATGGCTACAACGAGGTCGGGCCAGATGCTTGGGTGAAGATCGGAAGCTGGTTGGGAACCATGCACCGGTTGGCACGAGGAGTCGAGGACCGTGCACCGGTCGCCCTGGACTATGGGAACCATCCGCACGAGGGCCTCTTCGACCGCTATCTCGAGCAGTCACGCATTGGCTGCACGAGCGATGCCCATCTCAAGCTGATGAGGCGCGTGGATTCTGCAGTGCAAAGTATCAGCCAGGCGGTGGGCTCCCGCTTTGAAGACTTGCCGGTCGGTGTCGTCCATGGTGACCTGCACTTCTGGAACGTCCTGTATCGTGCCGACCAGCCAGCCTGCATCATAGACCTGGACTTCCTGCAACGGGGTGTCTTGCTCCACGACCTTGCATACGCGAGCCACTGGTTGAAGGAGTGGACGAAGCGCGGCGGAGTCTGGAGTGACATCACGGCCCGGTACCTTGCGGCCTACGAGGAGGGGCGCGAGTCAGCCCTTACCGCGACGGAGCAGTCATGTCTCCCCTGGTTGCTGGCCTACAGCGGCGTCTTCTTCTTCGTTTCCAAGGCTCGTGTGTCGTGGAATCGACTGACTCAGGATCAACACGATCTTGAGCAAGCCGAAGACGTCATTCGTGAGCTCGAGGATCGATGAGATTGGTAACAGGGTTCTACAGGGGATCAGAGCTGCACTAAGGGGGATCACCCAGCAATACCAGCAACTGATCTGGCAATCCCGGTTTGCCGTCAATGATCCCGGTGCCGATGAACCGCGCCCGCGTGATGCGCTCGTCGTCAGGGAGGCGGAAGATCTCCTGCTCAAAGACGAAGCGCAGCGGGCTCTCCCGTCCTGCCGCTGAGGAGACGACGAAACGGTCGCCTGGGCGCAACGAGTCGAGGTAGTCGATCTCGGAGCGGGTCACCACCAGGTCGCATCCGGCCTCGTGGAGTCGGACAAAGTCGAGGCCGTTGGTGATGAGATACTGGTGCCGGGCGTGTTCGAAGTAGGTCTGGTAGACGGCATTATTGACGACGCCCTGCAGATCACATTCCGAGTCGCGCACCTCGAACTCAATCTCGACGTCATAATCGGAACGGCGGCGTCTTCGAATCCTGGTGGGCGTCACTGGACGACGAGCTCCT
The DNA here is from genome assembly GCA_036011085.1 of Candidatus Latescibacterota bacterium. Taxonomy (GTDB): domain Bacteria; phylum Latescibacterota; class UBA2968; order UBA8231; family UBA8231; genus UBA8231. Next base: position 84,614 of record DASCMS010000124.1, on the reverse strand, counting down.
CGTAGTCATGTTCGCACGGATGCATGCCGCAGAACAACAGGCGGCGCGATGCGGGCAGGCCGATCATCGAATACTCACTTCGATACCCGAGGGGAGCACCATGCCGGCACAGGCTGACCGCCTCTCCGTGGTGGTGAAGCAGAGCGCGGGCAAAGGACAGGTCCGTGCCAGCCGGCTCTGGCAGTGGCGCATCCGCAAGGTCCCCGCAGCCATCCGACACATCGTCCGCGGCGGACGGTCCGTCGCCAGCGTTCAGGACCCGGTCGAGCAGGTGCCATCGTTGGTGGGCATCGAGTTTGCCCTCTGGTGGTCGACGGTCGGCGTGCAGCAACGCCGGGTGCTGGTAGCAGTTGACGGCGTGTAGTCCCAGCGAGCCCGCGGCTGGTTGCCGAATCTGCAGCAGCGGACAGGCGGCGTCGATGCCGACAGCCGTGCCGGCCGTATCGATGCCGACAGCAGCGTAGCCTTTGCCACGCAATGGCTGTTCCGACATGCCCCTGATGAACTCGGGCGTCGTGCGGGCCCGCGACATGATCTCGTACGCCCACAGGCGGATCGGCGTGAAGCGGTCGCTCTGCTGAAACACGCTGCCTACCGACGAATGCCCCACAGCCACACCTTCAGCGTTCATGCCATCGGTGGTGGCCACCATTCCGGCAAAGGTGAAGGTCACCTGCGGAATGCCGGCATCCGGGCGCACATACCGGGCCACGACCGGACGGTGGGGTTCGCAACCATCGTTGTTCTTACCCCAGATCGGGCCATCGGGCCCGCCGGAGAAGACAAAGTTGGTGCAGTCTTCCAGGTCGAGTTCGCCGGCATAGAGGGGCAGGTTGAGCCGCAAGATTTCGCGTTCATCGACACCTGCGCCGCGAGCCGTGGCGCGCATCTCCTCCAGCACTGTCGGCAGCTGCCGATCGAGCGTGGCGAGGAAGGTGGGCAACCGGGCGTCGAACTCCTCGCCGCGACCCATTGGAAACAGCGCGATATGTTCGGCGATCTCCTCCCGCAGAGCCTCGCCGGTGGCTTCACCGATCCGAGTCGGGTCACCCGAGCACTCGATGACGCGCATTCTTGTTGCTCACTTATAGGAACGTTATACTCGCCACAACTCCACAAACCCGGAAAACTGAAACTCACATGATACGTATCTCTGTGTGGCACGGCGACATGTCCGACAGCTACCTGCGCAAGATGGTACAGCTGGGTGCCGATTGCCTCGACTTCGGCCAGGGAGGCTTCTGGCCCGGCGTGCAGGAGCAGGGCTACCCCGATCTCGATCAGGTGAAGGCCGTCCGCCGCCGCGTCCGCGACTTCGGCCTCGACATCAATCGTGTGACGCTACCGGACATGACGGACGAGTTCATCAAGGAGGGGGCGGGGGCCCAGCGGGAGCTGGACAACACCTGTCGCGCCCTGGAGGTCTTCGCCGAGGCCGGTATCCCCATCGCCAGACAACGGGTGACAGGGGACACTTTCCCCTGGCTGATGACCCGCTACCGCGCCGTGCACCGCGGCGGCTACCGCTCGCGCGGCGAGAGCCTGGGGATGACGAAGGACCCGGCCCCGACGCCGACACAGGCCGAGCTCGATCGCTGGTGGGAACGTTTCCTCACCGTTTATGGCAAGCTGGTGCCCATTGCCGAGGAGAAGGAGATCCGGCTGGCCATGCATCCATCGGACACGCCGAACGTGGACACTCCCTTCGGGGCTCTCGGGTACCATCGCATCATTGACGCTTTTCCCAGCCGGCAGGTGGGCTACCTCTACTGCTGCGGCACCCGAGCCGAAGCCGGCGGCAGCGCCCTGATCCTCGACGAGATCCACAACTACGGGCGCAAGGGACGGCTGTTCACCCTGCACATGCGAAATGTCCGCGCCTCGCTGGCCACGGCGGGTGCTTTCGAGGAGACCCTGCTCGACGACGGGGACATCAATTTCTTCAAGGTCCTGCAGGAGCTGCGCAACGTGGGCTTCGACGGCTGCATCAATCCCGACCACATCCCGCAGATCGAGGGCGATATGGATGGCGTACATCAGGGTCTGGCGTACTCGGTAGGGTATCTGAAGGCGCTGCTGGCCGCCCTGGCGGCGAGCTGAAGAAGGCCATGTGAAGCAAGCTTCCGGGAATCAGGCTTCCATGAAGAAGATCGCTGCCATCATCTCCATCTACCGACCCGGGTCACACGCCGATGTCATCATTGGCAAGTGGCTGCGTGGCTTCCCTACGGACGATGGGATGGTCGCACCGCGAACGCAGATCGCCTCCATCTATCTCGATCACGTGTTCGATGACGACATGGGACGGCAGATTGCCGCCGACTTCGACGTTCCCGTGTACGACAGCATCCCGGCGGCGTTGTGCCTGGGCGGCAGTCAGCTGGCCGTCGACGGTGTGCTCCTCATCGGCGAGCACGGGGACTACCCCTTCAATGAGAAACAGCAGCAGCTCTACCCGCGGCGTCACTTCATGGAGCAGATCACCGGCGTCATGGCTACCAGTGGCCGCAGCGTGCCGGTGTTCAACGACAAACACCTGTCGTGGCGCTGGCAGGATGCCAGGTGGATGGCTGATCGTGCCGCCGAGCTGCAGGCACCGTTCATGGCCGGTTCGTCGCTGCCGGTGGCCTGGCGCAAGCCGTTCCTGGAGCACGATCTCGAGACACCGTTGAAAGAGGCGGTGGCCGTCGGTTTCTCCGGGCTCGACATCTACGGCTTTCACACCTTGGAGGTTCTGCAGTGCATGGTCGAAAGACGGCGCGGTGGCGAAACGGGCGTGAAGGCCGTGACGTGCCTCGAGGGTGAGGCCGTGTGGTCGGAGGGAGCCAGAGGGGCCTGGTGGCGGGAACTTGCCGAGGCGGCCTGCGCTCCGGTGGAAACGAAACCGGACGGGGCCATGGAAAACCACTGTGAGAACCCGGCGCTGTTCCTGGTGGAATACACCGACGATTTCCGTGGCGCCGTGTTGATGCTGAATGGCTACCTGACCGAACTGGCGTACGCGGCGCGGAACGAGGATGACTCGATCGACGGTACCTGGTTCCGCTGTCAGGGCCACGGCGGCGAGAAGGGAGCCTACGCCCACTTCAGCTACCTGAGCCTGAACGTCGAGGAGATGTTCATCACCGGCGCGTCGCAGTACCCGGTGGAGCGCACGCTGCTGACATCCGGAGTCCTCGAAGCTGCACTGACGTCCCGCCATGTAGGCCACATCCGCATCGAGACGCCGTGGCTGGAGCTGCCCTATCGGTCGTATCACGAACTCAAGTGGCGACCCACCGCACCCGAGCCGGAGGGGGCCTGTCTGGCGCCGTTTCCGCCGGAGTCCACCACGTGAGCGGTCCGGTTGCTGTCACCGGCTTCGCCGACGAGATCGCCGCACACGCCGGTGAGCAGATCGCCGGGTTGCAGTCTGCCCGGGTCTCGTTCCTCGAGCTGCGGGGCGTCAACGGCACGAACGTGCTCGACCTGACGGACGCCGAGGTCGAGGAGTTTCGGGGGCAACTCGGCGACGCGGGTATCAGGGTGTCCTGCATCGGCTCGCCTATCGGCAAGGTGCAGATCCGGGCTGACCTGGAGGAGCACTTCGCACGGTTTCAGGTGGCGCTGCAGCGTGCGGATCAGTTCGACTGTCGTTTCGTGCGGTTGTTCTCCTTCTATCATGAGGCCGAGGAGCCGGCGGCAGTTCGTGACCTCGTCGTGGCGCAGCTGCAACGTATGGCCGCGGCCGCGACCGAGGCGGGTGTCACGCTCGTGCACGAGAATGAGAAAGGCATCTACGGCGACACCCCCGAGCGTTGTCTCGACCTGCTCACCACCGTCGGCAGTGAGCACCTGAAAGCGGCCTTTGACCCGGCCAACTTCGTGCAGTGCGGAGCCGATTCCATGCAAAGCTGGGATCTGCTGGCGTCGCACGTGATCTATTTCCACATCAAAGACGCAGTTGCCGATTCCGGACGTGTTGTGCCCGCCGGCCTGGGTGACGGCGATGTCGAACAGGTGCTGGCCGCCGCTCTCAATCGCGGGTTTTCCGGGTTTCTGTCCATCGAACCTCACCTGAAGGAGCAGGACCCCGACTACGGCGGCGGTGGCGTGGAGCGTTTCACGCTGGCAACCACGGCACTGCGGGCCATCCTCCACCGACTCGGAGCCGACGAGACCGACAGATGAAGCGGGTCGTCTGTGATCGTCGGCATATCCGTCGCCGCGGCACCTGGCGCAGCCTGGATGGCACCAATGGTCTGCCCGGACCGGTGTTGTGTTTCCACCAGGATCAGGATGGATACCTGTGGATGGGGACCTGGGGGTGTGGTGTCGCCCTCTACGATGGCAATACGATCACAACTCTGGGGATCGAAGAGGGCCTGACCGGAGATCGTGTGTGGGCGATCGCCGAGGATGGGCTGGGCCGGAAATGGCTCGGTACGACCGTGGGTCTCAGCTGCTGGGACGGCAACGGTTTCCTGCCCATCGATGTGGAAGAGGGCCTGCAGGACATCGACGTAGACGATCTGCTCCTCGGTCCTGATGGGCAGCTCTGGGTCGCCCATGCCACCGGACTGGCCGTCTACGATGATCACGACCGGCGGCTGCAGCCCGTCGCCCTCCCCGGGCTCGAGTCCCATGCACTGGTGTCGCTGGCCAACGATGGGGAGGGGGGACTGTGGATCGGCTGTACCAAGGGGGTGGCGCACTGGCGGAATAACCAGATCGAGCAGTGGCTCGAGGTCGACGGCGACGCGATGGATGAGGTCGAAGCCGTCCTGGTAGACAGTCAAAGCCGTGTTTGGTTCGGGACCGGCGACGGACTCGTTCTGCTCGACGCGGACCACTGGCGCCGGTACCGACGTGCGGACGGTCTGAGCCACGACGTCGTTCGCTCGCTGATCGAAGATCGGGACGGCCGAATCTGGGTGGCGACTTTGGGAGGCGTCAGCTGCCTCGACGGCGACGAGTTCATCACCTACGACATCGATGACGGCCTGGTGAACCGGCAGATTACCGACGTCTTCGAGGACGCCGCCGGCGACCTGTGGTTCGGCAGCTTCGGCGGCGTCAGCCAGTACAGTCAGAGCTTTACCACGATCACGGCAGAGGATGGCCTGGCCGGCAACGACATGCGTGCCATCCTGCGGGACGTCGCCGGCCACATGTGGTACGGCACGTTGTCGGGTCTGACCCAGTTCGACGGCGAGGCCCTCATCAGCTACGACGAGGGCGACGGCCTGCCTGACTCCCGGGTGTTTGCCATCCTTCAGGACAGCCAGCACCGACTGTGGGTAGGCACCCAGGCAGGGCTCGGTCTGCGCGAGGGAAACAGGTTTCGCGCCATCACGACGGCGGATGGTCTGCTCAATGACCGGGTGTACTGCCTGTTCGAAGACGCCGACGGGGCCCTGTGGCTGGGCACCGAGGCCGGACTCACCCGTCGGGATCCGGACAGCGGCGCGTATCGGCACTGGACGACGGACGACGGTCTCGCCGGGGACGATATCAACGCCATTCGGCAGGATGACGCAGGTCGTCTCTGGATCGCCTCCGAGACCGGGCTGACGTGTATCGACGGCGACACGTTCACCCTGTACACCGAGGCGGACGGCGACCTTCCGAGCGACCATGTACACGGCCTCGCCATCGGCCGAGATGGCGTGGTGTGGGCGGGAACCACCGGCGGCTTGTGGCGCTGGCACGATGGAGACTCACGCGTGTACACGCAGGCCGACGGCCTGGCCAGCGGCCAGATCCTGCGACTGATGACCGATGCCATGGGATACATCTGGCTGGCCACGTGGGGAGGGGTCAGTCGTTTCGACGGGGAGGTGTTTCAGACGCTGACCGCCGAGGATGGTCTGGCCAACCACATCGTGATGGCGATATACAGTGAACCCGACGGGACGATCTGGTTTGGGACCACGGCGGGACTCACCGTCTTCCAGCAACCCCAGCCGACTCCGCCTCCGGTGGCGGTGCAGGCCGTTGTCGCCGACCGCCGCTACGAGGACTTGACCGCCGGGGTCATGGTGCCAGCCAGCGCCGGTCTGACCGCTATCGAGTTCAACAGTGTGAACTACAGGACCCGCCCGGGCAGTATGGTCTACCGCTACCGACTGCAGGGCATCGACGAGAACTGGCGCAGCACGAACGAACGGCGGGTCGAGTACGAGGATCTGCCACCGCGGCTCTACACCTTTCAGGTCATCGCCGTGGACCGCGATCTGAACTATTCGATGCCGGCGGAACTGACCTTGACGGTTACGCCGGATACCCGGGACGAGAAGATCGACGCCCTCGAGCAGCGCGTGCAGGAACGCACGCAGACGCTGCAGGAGCAGAACCGCGAGTTGGAGGAGGCGCTGGCGGAACTGCGGCAGACGCAGAACCAGATGATCGTGCAGGAGAAGATGGCCGCTCTCGGCAACCTGGTGGCCGGCATCGCCCACGAACTGAACACACCGCTGGGTACGGTGAAGAGCGCTGCCGATGTGTCGGCCCGCGGCCTGGCCCGAATCCGGGACGTTCTGGGGGCGGGCAAGAGTATCGATGAGGTCCGGCAGGGGCAGACCCTGGACCGTGTGCTCAAGGCGCTGGGAGACAACAGTCAGGCCACGACAGAGGCCATCGAGCGCCTGAGTCGGATCGTCGGCAGCCTGAAGACCTTCACCCATCTGGACCGGGCCGAGTACGAACGGGTCGATGTGCACGAGGGTCTCGATTCGGCTCTGACGCTGATGGAGCCCCGGTTCGGGGCCAGGGTGAAGGTCGTGCGCGACTATGGCGAACTGCCGCCGCTGAACTGCTATCCCCAGGAGCTCAACCAGGTCTACATGAGCCTGTTGCTCAACGCCTGCCAGGCATTTGAAGGTGATTCGGGACAGATCCGGATCAGCACGCGGGCCGAAGAGGGCTTCGTGAGCATCGAATTCGGTGATGACGGCCGGGGCATTCCGGCCGACCGTCTGGCCAACATCTTCGAACCCTCCTTCGCCAGCAAGGAGGGGCGCGTCGCCATGGGTATGGGGCTGTCGCTGAGCTACAACATTGTGCGCAAGCATGCCGGTACGCTGGAGATCGACAGCGAGCCGGGTCGTGGTACCACCGTCACCATTCGGCTGCCGACAACGGGTCTGCAGCGCCGGGGACCGCCGCCGACGCGCGGTGCCACGGTGCGTACCCGTGATGCAGCAGGGGAGTCATGATCATGCGAAGGATGTCCGTTGTGCTCATCGTTCTGACCGCGCTGTGTGCGGCTCCCACCATCGCCCAGATGCCATCCGGTGACAGCGAGATCCTGGCGTCGGGCGCACAGTTGGAGGTGTTGCACGAGGGTGCCTTCTTCACCGAAGGGGCAGCCGTCGCTCCCGATGGCTCCGTCTACTTCAGCGATATCACCTTCACCTACGCCACCGGCGAACCGCCTGAAGCCGGGCACATCATGCGCTACGATCCGGAGACGGGGAACACGAGTGTATTCCGTTCGCCGAGTGGTATGTCGAATGGGCTGAAGTTCGATGCCAGGGGGCGGTTGCTGGCTTGCGAAGGGGCCGACCACGGTGGTCGTCGAGTAACACGAACCGATATGACCACAGGCAAGGCTGTGATCCTGGCCAGCCACTACAACGGCAACCGCCTGAACGCCCCCAACGATCTGTCGCTGGACGAAAAGGGACGGATCTACTTCTCCGACCCGAAGTACCTCGGCCCTGAATCGATGGAGCAGGAGGTGTTCGGCGTGTACCGCATCGACCCGGACGGCGCTCTGACGCGGATCATCACCGACGCCGGCAAGCCGAACGGAGTTGCTGTGTCCCCTGACCAGACGACGCTCTACGTGGTCAGCAACGACAACGGCAGTCATGCCTTCGACAGGCTACCGGAGGGTGCCGCGCCGCCACAGAAGGGCCGCATGGCTCTGCTGGCCTATGACCTGGCAGAGGACGGCTCGGCCACGTTTCGCCAGGTGCTGGCCGACTATACCCCCAACGACGGCCCCGACGGACTCGTGTGTGATGCTGAGGGCAATCTCTACGTCGCCGTGCGGGATGCGACTCGCCCGGGCATCTACGTCTATACGCCGGAGGGCGAAGAACGGGCCTACATCCCGACGCCGGAACTGCCGACGAATGTCGGTTTCGGCCGTGGCGCCACGTCGAAGACGCTGTATGTCACGTATGGCAACACGGCATCGGGAGGCGTCGGTGTGCTGGCGAAGATCGAGACGCAGCAGGAAGGGTACCAACTGCCGGCACTGCCATAGGCCGGAGCAGATGAACCGCGTCGTCATCATCGGCCCTGGCGGGGCGGGAAAATCCACGTTGGCCCGGCAACTGGGCGAGCGGCTCGGGATCGAGGTCGTCCACCTGGATCGTGTGTTCTGGCGGCCTGGATGGGTACGCGTGCCCAGAGAAGAACAGCAACAGCTCCTCCAGGAGATCTGCGACTGAGACCACTGGATCATAGACGGCAACCATGGCGGCACGATGCAGATCCGTCTCGAGCGGGCCGACACTGTGATATTTCTCGACCTCCACCCGTTGCGCTGCTGCTGGCGCGTGTTGCGTCGATGTGTGCGAGACTTCGGCAGGACCCGATTCGACCTGGCGCCGGACTGTCCCGAGAAGCTGCCGCCGCCGGTTTTTCTCTGGTGGATCCTGACGTTCCGACATCGTCGGAGTCCGGAGATCCGCCAGCGCCTGACGGAACTGGCTCCGTCGCCGGCAATCCATATCCTGCAGACCCCCTCTGACGTGGCGCGCTGGACCAGCTCGCCGCAGGCGAATCTGACGTGAAGATCGCACTGCCCGCCAACGATCTGTCAGACCGCAGGCTGGGGGCCTACGTTGCCATGGGCGTGGAAGCGTTGACAGTACCTCACCGCCTGAACACCGAATACGTGGCCCGCTCGCCGAAGCCCATGGTGCCGCCTGTTGGGCGCGGGCCGAGCGATGGGCAGGCAGCACCACCGCAGGCTTCGGAGCTACGACGAGTCTGCGCCCGGGCCCGGGAGTTCGGTCTGGAGCCGATCGCCACCGGCGTGGGACTGTCGCGGGACATCATCATGTGCGGCTCGGGGCGCGACGCGGACATCGCAACGTTTGCCGAGGCAGTGCGGGTGATCGGAGATGTGGGCATCGGCGTCATCACGCTCAACTTCACCGCGCTGCGCGCCTCCGAAGGCTACGACAGCCACCATGACGGCCGTGGCGGCGCGCAACAGCGAAACTTCGATGCTTCACGAGTGCAGGATCTGCCGCCGCTGAGAGATGTGGGCAGCCATTCCGCTTCTGACATGTGGCAACGTCTTGCCTGGTTCCTGGAGCAGACGGTACCCGTGGCGGCTGCCGCGGGGGTGCGTTTTGCCATGCATCCGAATGATCCCCCCGTCGAGCAGTTTCGTGGGGTCGCCCAGCCGTTATGTGACTTCGGGGCGATGCAGCGACTTGTCGAATCGGTGGACGATGCGGCCAACTGCGTCTACTTCGACAGTGGCGTGGCCACCGAATGGGGCGAAAATTCGGCGGACGTGGCCCGGTGGTTCGCCAGCCGTGATCGCATCGGCATCGCCCACATCCGCAACGTGCGCGTCCACGAGCCGCGTCTGCACTATACGGAGACCTTCATCGATGACGGGGATGCCGACATCGCCGCGGTGTTGCAGGTGCTGCGCGACTGTGGCTACGACGGTGGGATCGACCCGGATCACACACCCGGATTCACGATGGACGGCGAGGAGATGTGGATCGGCTGGGCGACCTCTGTCGGCACTTTACGGGGACTTAGATAGAACGGAGATCCAGTGCCGACAGGCCGATTCGCTGCGCGAATCTGCGGCAGGTCGGTTAGGGCGGGCACTTTACGGGGACTCAGATAGAACGGAGATCCAGTGCCGATAGGCCGATTCGCTGCGCGAATCTGCGGTCGGTGACCTGCGGGCGATCGCTAGGCCAGAATGACGTTGCGGATGTGATCGACGAGCAGGTCGACTTCGGTCTGCAGTCGGGAGAGGGCGTCGTCGGCATCGGCAAGGTGTTCTTCACGGCCGATGGTCTCCAGGTTCTGGGCGGCGTCGGCGGTGGGATGGGCCGCGAAGAGGCGCGCGGAGCCTTTCAGGGTGTGGGCTGCGCGCCGCAGTTCTTCGGCATTGCCATCTGCCATGGACTGGCGCATCTCCTCCAGCAGGCGTGGGATCTCTTCCAACAACAGCGCCGCCAGTTCGCGCAGGGTTTCTTCCTTGCCGCCCACGCCTTCGAGGGCATCCTCCCAGATCAACGGTGGACTGTCGTCGGCAACATTCACTGGCGCTGGCTCCTCGACTTCGACGGGCGCTGGCGCCGGCACGTCCGGCATCTTGCCCGCCGTGATCAGGTCGATCATCTCATACACCTGCCGTGCCCGGATCGGCTTGGGAATGTATTCGTCCATGCCTGCCTCCAGGCAACGCTCACGATCACCTTTCATAGCGTGAGCCGTCATGGCAACGATGGGGATATGCTCCCCCGTCTCGGACTCCCGGGTCCGGATCGCCGATGTCGCCTGGAAGCCGTCCATCTCCGGCATTTCAACGTCGGAGATGACCACTGCCGGCGGCTCGGCGCGGGCCATCTCGAGGGCCTCGGCGCCATGGACGGCAAGATCGACGCGGAACCCCTTGGCTTCCAGACTGATACGCAAGGCCTGGGCCTGCACCGGGCTGTCCTCGGCGACGAGGACGTGGACACCTTCAGAGGAGGGCGGGCTTTCAGTCATTGGGCGAGACGATCCTGCATCTGGCGCACGAAGGAATTGCCGGCAAAGGTGCCGCGTACCGCCTCGAAATCCCGCGCCTGTGTCTCGACGTCGCCGTCGACACCATACCCGTAACGGGCGACGGGGTCGTACTCCTTCTCGGCGTCGGCGAGCAGCTTCTTGACGAAGGTGGCCTCCCACTTGCGGTGGGCGGCGTCGAGTTCGTCCAGCTCCTGCAGGTTGAGTTCCCCGATCGCTTGTTCGTGCCGCGCCTGCCAGACGGCGTGGAGCCAAGCCCACTCGTCGGCCTCGTAGGCGAGGGCAGCTCCAGCGAAAGCTTCCTCCACGGCCGCCGTCGATGGCAAGGCACCGGAGACGATGTCCGCCTGGATGTTCTGCAGTCTTGTGCGTCCCATCAGCAGTCCTCCTACGTCGGTCCAATCCTCGCTGTAGAGCCCGTCGCCGGCGCCCAGTGCCTGGCCCAGAACGTCAGCATCACCGGCAGCTCTGGCCGCGGCGGCGCGAGCCAGGATCTTGCCCCGCAGGTAGGCCTCGATGCCCCCCGTGTAGTTGCGGGCGCTGCGGCGCAGCAACAGGCGTTTGATGATGACCCCCTTGTAGCGGATCTGGTCTACGTCTCTGGGGGTTTCCTCGTAGAGCGCATTCAGCGCTGTCTCACCGCGAATCATCTTGCCCACGGTATAGGGGTTGTAGATGTCGAAGTGGATCTGGTCGCGCCGTACAGTCGCCGTGCGCCGGTCGCGGGTGGGCCACTTGTCGCCGTCGCGGGCCAGGCCCACGGTGAACATGTTCATCGCCGGCGTGCACAAGGACTCGCCACCCTCCTCGGTGACGTACGAGAACGGCAGGTCACTGAGGTCGAAGTTGTTCAGGTGTTTGCCGATGATGACGCAGAAGGGGCCGACCACCGAGGGCCAGCGCATGTAGGAGAAGGAGCCGTTCTTGGTGCCGCGCTGGATGATGCCCTGGTGCACGGGACCGAGCTTGTACATGTGATTCGACTGATTCGTACCCGAGCCGGCATTGTAGAAGGAGTAGATGCCGGCGATCAGCAGGGTGCTCTTGTGATGCGTCACCGTGTAGGGGCCGGCAAAGACAGCGCAGGCCTCACCGTGGAAGGCTTCGGAATTGGCAAAGAACAGTGAGTTCTCGGCGGAGAACTGTTTGCCAAGATGGGCCCCCTGGCCGACAAACCCGGTGTGCATGACGGCGCCATCTTCGACGCTGGCTCCCTCGGCAAAGATGAAGTCTTGCGCGACCACTCCCGAACCAACCGTGGCTGGCGCGGCGTCTTCGGACAGGATGGTGCCGTTGCACAGCCGCGCGGCGCCGACGACACGCGCCTGAGGGCCGATGCAGACATCGATCACCTGGTCAACGTGTGCCACCCGGGCACCAGCACCGATATGGCCGCGATCGGCTGTGGCGGCAGCGGTCCTGGCGGCGACCATGGCCTCGAGGCGTGAGCTCAGTTCGGCGTCATGGCGGTGCATGGCCTGCAGATAGGCGAACTGGCTGGAAAGCTCGGCGAACAGTGTCACCTCCCGCCCCCCACCCTCGTTCACTGCCTCGGCGCAGACACCATGTCCGAAGGTAGCCCCCGGGCGCGTGACGACGGTGCCCACATCCGTGATCACCACGCCCGCATCGATGTCATAGTTCGCCAGATGTCCCCCGACGCGTTCCACGAGCAGGTCATCCCCGAGATCGCAGTCGACGATCGTTGCATCGGCGAGTCCGGCTGGCAGCTTCAGACCACCCTCGACTTCCACGTGGCCGGACAGCGAGCCGAGACGCACCTGGCCGACAAAGTGGACGCGGTGGACCCGGGCCGGATCGAAGCCGTCGGCCACGATCACGAGGGACCAGTCTTCGGCGCGGCAGCCATTGCCCTCCAGGATCTGGATCTGGGCCGGCGACAGGGGGTGGTGCTGGCTCATCTACGGGCTCCGTGAAGTGCGCTATGTGTCAATAAACGCAGGGATTTGTTGGTAGAAAGGCGAAAATGTAGACGGGTGTCAGACGCGCCGCAAACAAACCGGCACGTGCAGCTGCTTGCGGTTTTCACTCTTTACTGGGATACATTATCTTCTGCGTCTTGCGCCGGATCTCATTCCTCCCTCTCCCCATCAAGAGGCAGCCACACAACCCCATGGCAGGAAACATCAAGCTGCAGATCTGTGACAACGCCGCCGACGTCGCCATCCAGGCGGCTGCCGCCTTCGCCGAGCTCGTCCGCGCCCAACCGGATGCCGTGATCGGCCTGGCCACTGGATCCACTCCGGAAGCCTCGTACGCCGAGATGGCCCGTCTCCACAGAGACTCCGGACTGAGTTTTGCCGATGTCACCTCCTTCAACCTCGATGAGTATTGGGGCCTGGGCGGAGATCACGACCAGAGCTATCGCCATTTCATGAACGACCGGCTGTTCCAGCATATCGACATCAACCCCTGGAACACGCACGTGCTCAACGGCAAGGCGCGTTTTCCCGAGCTTGAATGCCGCTCGTTCGAGGATCGCATTCTCGCCGTGGGTGGCATCGATCTGTGGCTTCTCGGCATCGGGGGCAACGGGCACATCGCCTTCAATGAGCCCGGCAGTCCGGTCGATTCCCGCACGAGGCTCGTCAGTCTGACCCAGGAGACGATCGAATCCAACAGTGATGGCCGTTTCTTCAGTGATGCCTCCGAGGTGCCGCGTTGCGCCCTGTCGGCCGGCATCGGGACCATCCGTGAGTCCAGCTCCCTGATTCTGCTGGCTACCGGAGAGAAGAAGGCTGATGCCATCGCCGCTGCCGTGGAAGGGCCGTTTTCGGTCGACTGCCCGGCGAGCCTGCTGCAGGATCACGCCGACTGCACTTTCATCATCGACGCTGGTGCGGCGTCGAAGCTCACATCGAAGTAGAGAGGGAGACAGGATGGACAGGGACGACGTCAAGGCACGCGTCTACAAGGTGATAGCCAACGTTCTCAAGATCGACACCGGTCAGATCGAGGAGAGCCACTCGTTTTCCGCCGACCTTGGCGCTGAATCCGTGCAATCGGTGGAGTTGATGGCGGGGTTCGAAGAGGAGTTCGACATCGAGATGGATGAGGATGAAGCCCTCGGTGTGCAGGATGTGGGTGGGGCGATCGATTTCATTGGGAAGCATCTGGACTGAGGAGTAGAGAAGATGACGACGAAGTTTGAATTGCAGGAGACGGCTGAGCCCAACCTGCTCGATGAGATGTTTGACTATTCGCGGCCACCGAGGATTCAGTTCGACGGGCCGCTGGTCGAACAGATCGATGGCAAGCAGGTCTGCTTCGATCCGGCGGAGGCGCTGCAGCGGGATCTGGTGGTCACCGACACGACCTTCCGTGACGGACAGCAGGCGCGACCTCCGTATACCGTGGAGCAGCAGGTCAAGCTGTTCGACATGATGGCGAAGCTGGGGGGGCCCAACGGGGTCATCCGGCAGACCGAGTTCTTCCTGTATACGGCCAACGATCGCAAGGCCCTGGACGACTGCCGTGCCCTGGGGCACAAGTTTCCGGAGGTGACCTCCTGGATCCGTGCGGACAAGGGAGATTTCCGTCTCGTGAAGGAAGCGGAGGTGAAGGAGACGGGGATGCTGACACCTTCCTCGGACTACCACATCTTCTACAAGCTGAAGAAGGATCGTCGCAAGGCCTTCGACGACTACATCGAGGTCATCGACGCGGCCTGGGAGGCGGGCATCCGGCCTCGTGTGCATCTGGAGGATGTGACAAGGGCCGACTTCGACGGCTTCGTCATGCCCTACGTGTCGGAGCTGAAGCGTCGTTCTGAGCAGGTGCCGGCGGACATGCATGTCAAGATCCGCCTGTGTGACACCATGGGTTTCGGCGTGTCCACTCCCGGGGTCAAGTTGCCGCGGTCGATTCCGAAGATGATCCACCGCATGACACACGACATCGGCATACCGTCAGACTGCCTGGAGTGGCACGGCCACAACGACTTCCACAAGGTTCACATCAACGGTGCATCGGCGTGGCTGTACGGCTGCAACGCGGTGAACACGACACTCTTCGGCTTCGGCGAGCGCACCGGCAATCCGCCTCTGGAGGGTGCGCTGATCGAGTATATCGCCCTCCATGGTGATCTGTGTGGCATCGACACCCGGATGATCCAGGAGTTGGCCGACTATATGGCGTCCATCGGTGTCGACATCGCCCACAACTATCCATTCGTCGGTCGCGACTTCAACACCACACGGGCGGGTATCCATGCCGGTGGTCTGCGTGCCGACGAACGGATCTACAACATCTTCGACACCACCGAGTTGTTCGGGCGGCCGCCAAGGGTGTCCATCACCGACAAGTCGGGTGTCGATGGCGTCGCCCTGTGGGTGAACAACTTCCTCGGTCTCGAGGGAGATCAGAAGCTGTCGAAGATCAAGGTACACAAGGTGGCACGCTGGGTGATGGACCAGTACGAGGTCCACAGCCGCATGAGTGCCATCACCGACGAGGAGCTCGAGGAGCAGGTCAAGGAGCACCTGTCCGACCTCTACGCCGCGCGGATCAAGAAGGCCAGCTGAACACCAAGAATCAGCGGTCGGCATGGGCCCGTCCCGTCACTGCGGGGCGGGCCGTCTTATTTGTTGGCGGCGGGTGCAGAGCGCATCTTACTCGACCATGTCAGCCGACGTCGACCTCACCCCGGTGGAGCGTGCTGCCCTCGAGGCATCTCCCTTCGGAGTTCGCTACACGCCTGAGGAGCGCATCTCTACTCTCGTGGTGGACAACTTTCCGGCCCTCGGGAAGTTGGCAGCCCTGCGCTTTCTCGAATGGGTGCAGGTCAACCCCGAAGGGGTCGTGTCGCTGCCGACGGGCAAAACTCCGGAGCACTTCATCAAGTGGGTACAGCGACTTCTCGGTGGTTGGGATTCACCTGAGATCCGCGCCGAGCTCGAAGCCGGCGGCATCGACCCGGCACACAAGCCGGACATGGCAGGCTTGCACTTCGTGCAGATCGATGAGTTCTATCCCATCGACCCGACCCACGCCAACAGTTTTCACGCCTATGTGCAGAACTTCTACCTGAAGGGCTTCGGCCTGCGCCCGGAACGGGCACTGCTGATGGACTGCCGGACGATCGGACTGCACGCGGGGCAGACCCTGCAGTCCGTCTGGGGCGAGGTCGGCGTCGACCTGTCATTGCGCTATCGCGCGGCAGCGAGCCATACGGAGCAGATGCAGAAGGACGTGCTGTCCCGCGTCGACCAGTGGTGTCAGGAGTACGAGGACAGCATCCGGGCGCTGGGGGGCATCGGGTTCTTCCTCGGCGGTATCGGTCCGGACGGGCACATCGGTTTCAATGTGAAGGGCTCCGATCACCGCTCCACGACCCGGCTCACGGAGGTCAACTACGAGACCCAGGCCTCGGCTGCCGGCGATCTGGGCGGCATCGAGGTGGCCCGTCGATGTCTGGTGATCACCATCGGCGTCGGCACGATCGCCGACAACCCCGAGGCCACGGCGATCATCATGGCTGCCGGGGAGGCCAAGGCTCACATCGTCGCCGATGCGATCCAGCAGGAGCCCAACATCGACTTTCCGGCCACAGGGTTGCAGCAGCTGCCCATGGCCCGCTTCTACATTACTTCGGGCGCCGCCAAGCTGCTCGGGCGCCGCCGACTGGAACTGCTCGAGCAGTCTGCGGAAATCGACGACGCCACGGCTGAGCGCATCCTCGTCGACCTGGCGGCCTCCCGCCGTACGAAGCTTGTCGATCTTACCGACGATGACCTGGCGGGGGACGCCGAAGCCAGCGTCTTGCTGCGCCAGCGGCAGGAGTCCCGTGCCGAACTGACCACTGCCGTGTGCGACAGTCTGGTGGCCAAGATCGAACGCGGCTCACAGACGCTGACCGATACTCGCTTCCTGCATACCGAACCACATCACGATGACCTGATGCTCGGGTATCTGCCGTACATCGTCCGTCACACGCGCAGTGCGAGCAATACCCACTACTTCTCCTGCCTGACCGGTGGATTCACGGCGGTGACGAACGCTTTTGTAGTGGCCCACATCGAACGCCTGGCTCAGCGTCTAGACGGCGACGACTTCGGTCGACTCCTGGACGAGGGCTACTTCGAGCCGGACAGCCTCGAGGGACGCAACCGTGATGTCTGGCAGTACCTGGACGGCGTCGCTGCGCGCAGCGCCGACATGCGCGACGAGGGAGCTGCGCGACGCCTGTTGCGCAACCTCATCGCCATCCACGGCGACCGCGATAGAGATGCGGCCCGTACACGGCTGGACGGCCTGCGGGCCTACTTCGCCAGCCGCCACCCGGGGCAGAAGGACTCCCAGGATGTGCAGCAGCTGAAGGCCATGAGTCGGGAATGGGAAGCGGAATGTCTCTGGGGATACTTCGGCTGGGACTGCTCCCACATTCTGCACCTGCGTCTCGGGTTCTACACCGGTGACATCTTCACACCGGAACCGACGGTGGACAAGGACGTGCTGCCGGTGATCGATCTGCTGCAGAGGACGAACCCGGACGTGGTCAGCGTCGCCCTCGACCCCGAGGCCAGCGGGCCGGACACGCACTATAAGGTGTTGCAGTCGATTGCCGAAGCGCTGCGCCGGTACGAGAAGGACAAGGACCGGCCTGACATCCGGGTCTGGGGCTACCGCAACGTCTGGTTCCGCTTCCACCCCAGCGAAGCGAACATCTTCGTGCCGGTGTCGTTGAACATGTTCGCCATCATGCACGCGTCGTTCATGAACAGCTTCGTGTCGCAGGCCGAGGCCTCGTTTCCCAGTCCGGAGCACGACGGTCCCTTTTCCGAGCTGGCGCAGCGGGTACAGGTTGAGCAGTACGAGAAGATCAAGATCTGTCTCGGTCGTGAATGGTTCCACGAGCATCCGAGTCCGCTGATTCGTGGCACCCGTGGACTCGTGTTCGTCAACGAGATGGAGCTGTCAGCCTTCTACGAGCGCAGCCGTGAGTTGCGGCAGGCGGCCGAGGCCGGCTGAGGAGAGGTGGTGATTCATGCTGAGTGAGAAGATGGCAGCAGCCCTCAACGGGCAGGTCAACGTGGAACTGCAGTCCGCCTACCAGTACCTGGCGATGTCGGCCTTCTTCGAGTCGACGGATCTGAAGGGCTTCTCCCACTGGATGCGGATTCAGGATCAGGAAGAGCGCGCTGATCTCGCAATATAGAGCGACGGGCTCCGCTTCAGCAGATGTGTCCGGCTTCTACTGCCAGGGATTCTCACCATGATTCATGTAGGTGTTTGAGGCGGTTTCCTGGTATTCGGGGGCCAGCCCCAGGGCCGGGTTGGAGCCGTAGTATCCGGCGATGAAGCCGCCGCCGAAGGGAGCCGTGAGCTTGTCGATGTAGTCGCGGGCCGTGGCCTCGATGAGGGTGTGATCCCGCGTCTGCAGGGTTGTCTGAATGTCCACCGGGCTCTCGAAGTGCACCTTGCCGCCGTAGTTCTCGGACAGGTAGTCGATGCCGTGAATCTCCGGCTGATCGAACTGCAGGATGTTCACTCCGGTCTCGATCCAGTCGGGGATGATCTCCCGCACGAAGCCACAGGAATGCAGCCGGAAGCTGAGGCCACGGCTTCTGGCGGCGCCGACAACGCGTTCGTAGACCGGCTTGAAAAGTTGCCGAAACATGGCCGGGCTCATGAGCAGACGGTCCTGGGTGCCCCAGTCCTCACCGGAGGAGATGCCGTCGACGCCGATGTCGGCGTACCGGTGCACCTGCCGTTCCAGCAGATCGGCGATCCGGTCCAGAAGCGCCCGTACCCGGTCCGGTTCTGCGGCACAGTCCGTCAGGAAGATCTCCATGCGGCGCATGTAGCGGGCAATGTCGAAGGACATGCCGACACTGCCGTGCACGTAGTAACCCTCCTGGTGGTACTCCTTCACTCGTTCTGCTGCCTCTTCATACAGATCAGCCCGGTCCACATCCGGCCACTGGTAGGTTTCGAGTAAATCCCAGCCTTCTTCGATCACGCCCCGGTGCACCTCTCCCTTGGTGATGTTTTCCAGGCGGCGCCACTCATTCCCCCACTCGTCAATCATGTTCCAGTAGCCGTCGCGTTCCGTCCACGGTTGAGTTCTGCGGTTGGGTGCAGGTCCCCGGCTGACACCGCGGAAGTCGGAGGGGAAGCCGCCGCCCATGGCAAAGGGGATGCGCGGCGGGGCGGCAAAGGCCAGGCTCTGCTGGACGATTTCACGACTGGTGATCGTCATCGACTACTCCGGGGTGTGGATATACAGAACAGTATGGAGCACCTGCGGACAGTTGACATGTGGCAGGAATCGGTACAGGCTCACACGATGGATCGAGCAGTATCACACATGATCGGGGTCTCAGCAATGACGAAGAGAGAGCGATACCTGGCATTCGCCAACTTCCGGGCCGTGGACCGCGTTCCCCGCAGGGCGTCGTACACGCAGCACCTGCTGGAGGAACTGACAGCCCATCTGGGCCAGGACCCGGTGCGGCACTTCGACATGGATACCGGCGGTGGCGCCGGTCTGCAGCCCCCCGAGGGCTTCGTCGCTCCCGACTACTCGGTGTACCATCCGGAGCGCACGCCGGGTGAGGACGGCTTTTCCATCGATGCCCACGGCTGTGGCCATCTCAACCACGGCTTCTACCATTTCACCGAATACATCAGTCCCATGGCCCGGGCCACACGAATCGAGGAGCTCGAACAGTACCCCATTCCCAGCCGTGCCGACTGGCTCGACGACGGCATGAAGAAAGCGGCAGACGAGGCCCACGCCGCCGGCATCCACTCCCAGATCTTCGCCGGGCACATGTATGAGGACGCCTGGCAGGTCCGGGGGTACGAACCCTTCCTCGAGGATCTGTTGCTCAGGCGCGATTGGGCAGAGGTCGTGCTGGACAAGTTCTGCGATAACAATCTTCTCGTTGCCGAAGCCGCTGGCAGGGCCGGATACGACTGTCTGGCCACCGGCGACGACGTGGCCAACCAGAACGCGATGATGTTTCATCCCGACCTGTGGCGTCAGGTCATGAAACCCCGCTGGGCGAAGGTGATCGCCGCTGCCCGGGCGCATAAGCCTGACATCCACGTGTGGTATCACTCGGATGGCAACATCTGGGATATCCTCGACGATCTGGTAGAGATCGGTATCACCGTACTCAATCCGGTTCAGCCCGAGTGCATGGACCCGTTGGCGATCCGCAAGCGTTTCGGCAGTCGCCTGGCCTTCGACGGCTGCATCGGCACACAGACGACGTTTCCCTTTGGCACGCCGGAGGAGATGCATCGCACGGTGCGCGATCTGGGTGCAGCCCTGGACGCGGCCAATGGCGGTCTCATGCTGTCCCCGACTCACGTTCTGGAGCCGGAGGTGCCGGTGGCCAATGTGGAGGCCTTCTTCGAAGCCTGCAACACGCTCGTAGTCTGATCAGAACGCGGAGCGCTGCTATCTGGCGATCACCCGGGTGTCGGGGTTGGTCAGGCTCCAGACATACCAGTAGGTGTCGAATCCGGTGGCGGGACGCAGGTCAAGAGCTTCGGGGAACGCACGGTTCGACACGTCAAACCGATAGTTGTCGGCACCGCGTCGCAGCAGCCAGCTTTTCCCCTGTGGTTGCAACGTGTCGGCCGCTGCCAGCCACCAGGCGGCACTGCCCTGGAACGGCGAGTCGCCGGGACGTCTCCAGAGAAACAGCCGCTTCTCGCCGATCGCAACGACGGCGCCGCCGCCGATCCTGGTATGAGGTACGGCCCAGGATGTTCCCGCCTCGTGCAGACCGTAGAGCAAGTCCTTGTCGACGAGTCGGTCGTCCCCAGAGGACATCGAGCGGAACCCTTCAGGTGACGCGAAATATCGGTCGTAGCGTTGACTGAGCGTTGCATGCTCGTTGCCGTCGACGGACAGCACCCGTGTGTGCGGGTGACGATCACGCCAGTCGCCGTAGGTCGTCTTGTCGGCTCCCGGCACCACCTGCAGCGGTCGGCCCCGGTGCCTGCCCCAGATCGCCCTCCCGCTCATGATGGACCAGTACGATGTCGACTCGTGATCGATCATCACGAGACTCGCGTTCAACAGGCCGCCACTGGTATCAAAGGTGACCACCTCATCATCGATCACGCGGCTGTACACGACAGCCGTATTGGCCAGGGGTCACCACACGGCTGCCACGGGCAGCCCTCCGGCGGTGTGGTTGGCGATCTCGTGGGCGTTGAGCAGGTTGAGGTCGTAGGCAAAGGCCTCGTCGCCAGCAGCGAAGCCGAGGACCCAGGCGTCCTCCGGTATCTGTGCCTGGTCGACGGCGACGAACTCCGGATCGACGAGAGCCGGGATTCCCCCGTGGGGCAGCAACTGCTGAAAGCCGCCGACGGGAATGGGGTCGGGCAGCGCGGGCGACGGTTCGGCCGCGCCGATGCAGGGCAACAGCAGCAGGCAGAAGAGGATGACGGGCACGGGAGTTGTCTCCTGGCTGATCGGCGTCAGCGTTCGGGTTTCTCAGGATCGCGCAGGTAGAAGGCGGCCGTCGCCACAGATATCAGAGATACGGCGAAGACGACGATCCACGGCGCCAACGGATTCCATTCGTAGAGCAGTCCCCCGGCGACCGAGGCCAGCATGAGGGGCACGGTGATCAGGAAGCCGGTACCCGGACCGCCGACGCCACCGGAGGCGCCGCCGATCATCACCGAACCGCGACCGATAGCGGCCATCACCCGACCGCGCGTCGAGCTGGGGACGAGGTCGGCCAGCAGGGCACCCATAGTGGGGCTGAAGAAGGCGGCGATGACACCCACGGCGCAACGGATCAGCAATACGTGGACGAAGCCTTCGGCGAACAGAAACAGGGGAATCACCACGGTGGCAACCAGGGCGCCGAGGATGAAGGGCGATCGGCCGTAGCGGTCGGTGATGAACCCTGCCGGTATGGTGGTCAGATTGCGCAGTGCCACCTCCACCAGCAGGATCAGCCCCCACTGTGAGGAAGAGAGTCCAATATGGGTCTTGGCGTAGACGACCCAGAAGGGACTGGCAATGCCGTTGGCGATGAAACACAGGATGATGATGATGGACATGGCCCGCAGTGCCGTTGGAAACCCTCGCAGCAGATCCGGGATCCCGGCGTAGGAGCTGCGCAGTGTCTGCGTCAGGTTGTCGATCCGGATCGGCTCCGCCTGCGGCGGCCGGGTCTCGCGGAGGAAGAGCAGGTTGATGGTGGCGCCCAGGGCATAGGCGATGGCCATGGCCACATACAAGTAGCGCATGCCCGTCTCGACACCGTGGGTGTCGAGCATGGATCCGGCGACCCATGGCGCGAACAGGGCGAGAGCGCCGGACAGTGCCGCCATCGTCGCCAACCCTTTGCCGCGTTTCTCCGGCGGCAGGGAATCGGCCAGGATCGCTGACGACGCCGGGAAGTGGGTGACGGCGAAGCCCTGCAACAGCCGCGCGGCGGCCACCCATTCCCAACTGGGGGCGACAGCGTTGATGAGGATGACGGCGCTGGAGAAGTACCCGGTGAAAGCGATCAGCCGGGCGCGGCTCACGTAGTCGGCGAGGTAGCCGGCAACGGGAAAGACGAGCAGGCCACCGAGGGGGCCCAGGGCGTAGACGATGCCGATTTCGGCCGGATCGCCGCCGAGAGTGAGGATGTAGAGCGGGATGTAGGGGAACACCATGTTGCGGCTGAACATGCCGAGGCAGCCGGACACGGTGAGGACGAGGACATTCCCCCGCAAGAAGGAGAACGACTCTGTCAGTCTACTGACCGAAGCCCTCGCTGTCGAAATCGGCCTGAATCCGTCCGTCGTCTGCCGCGTTGGCATTGCCGAGGATGGCGACTTCGAGCCGTTCCTCGTTCGCCTCCGGATTCGTGATCGGGCTCGTGTAGGTGAGCAGGTAGAAGCTGTTGGACAGGTCCGTGATCTCTGCCTGAATGTCCAGAAAGATGTCCTGCAGCCCGGAGATGTCATCGGCCTCGAAGAAACCGTCTGTGCGGAAGGCCAGCTGCTGCAGCGGGGCACGGTCGAGGTCCGGTCCGTCGAGAGCGGCGACGTAGATCTTCTTGAGCTCTCCGTCGGTGCCCAGCATGGCGTTGACGGCGTCCTGGATCGTCAGATTCGGATCGGCATTGTGAAAGCCGTCGGTGAAGATCACCAGGCTGCCGTCGACGATTCTCTCCATGGTCACCTCATCCTGCCAGGTGTCGGCCACATCGATGACGGCGCCATAGAGATTGGTCGAGTCGAACAGTTCCTCTTCCTGGATAGAGGCCACGGCTGTGGCCAGGACAGCGGGAACGTCGGTAAAGTCCTGGATGAGCCGGGTTTCCCTGTCGAACACGTAGACGGCGATCTGCTGGTTGGCTGTCTTGTTGTTTATCAGGGCTGTCGCCGCCTGCTTGATCTGTGGCACCAGGCCGGCCACGCTGGAGCTCAGGTCGAGGAGGAGCACGATGGGAATCGAAAAGGGGATGGTCTCGGCGCTGATCGTCGCATTCGACTCGACGCCGATTTTGCGACCGTTCTCGGCAACGACAAAGTCCTCTGGAAGCAGGCCGCCAACGCCTCGTCCCGACTCGTTCTTCACCTGCATGAGGACGCGCACCTGCCTCGCCGTCGGGTCGACCTCGACGCCATAGCTGGTCATGGCCAGAACACGCTCCTCATCATAGGTGCAGCTGCCGTCATCCTTGTTGGCGCTGCGCGAGAAGTTGAGTCCGGCAATGTCGGTGCAGCCGCCGATCTCGGGTTGATCGGGAACGCTGATCGGATTGTCGTCACTCTGGCTGTCACAACCGATGCCGGCGATGACACCGATGGACAGCAGTGTCAGCAGCAAAGCTTTCATCTCATCTCTCACCCGTCGAATCGAATTTGAGGCCTGCTCTTCGATAACCCTGCCTTGGGAAGCCTGTCAAGGTCGGCGCTGATCGAACATCCGAGAAATGGGCGGTTACCCAAGCGCCTCGACTCGAGAAGTCAAAGGGCGACTTCTCTACGGCGGGTCTGAGCCGGGCCGGCGCTGATCGGACATCCGAGAAATGGGCGGTCAATCTTGTGGTTGCCCCACCGGCGTTTTCTCCACCAGCAGGCGCACCACGGCGCCGGGACCCTTGTGCATCCCTTCGTCGAGGTCGACCACCACGTCTTCGTAGTGGCGGATGCGCCAGCTGTCGAAGGCCCTCGGCAGCTGATTGGGGGTGACGAGCCAGGCGGAATTCCTGGGTCCGAACTGCCCCGTCGACGGCTGGTCGATGGTGAAGTTCTGCAGGAGGAAGAAGCCACCCGATTTCAGACCGCGTAACGCCCGCTTGTAGACCGACGTATCGTGGTAGTAGAAGTCGGTGATCAGGTCCCAATGGCCCTCACCCATGTCAAAGGTGTCCAGGTCGGCGACGATGGTGTCCACCGTGACACCGCGCTCAATCGCCAGGGCCAGGCACTTCTCCAGGCCCTTCGGCGATACGTCCACCGCCGTCACAGCAAAGCCCTGCTGGGCGAGGAACACGGCGTTCCGCCCTTCGCCGGCGGCCAGCACGAGAGCCGCCCCGGGGCGGAGTCTGCCCACGATCTGTCGCAGGAAATCGACCGGTTCCTTGCCGTAGACATACATGGGCCGATCGTACCGGCGATCCCATGACGTGCCCGGAGACTCGGTGGTCTGTGCCCGGCTCACCACTACGCCGAGGAGCAACAACACCGGTATCCAGCACCATCGCCGTGTCATCTGTTCCTTCAGTCCTGTCCGAGGGCCCAGTTGACGCAACCGGTGATGTGCTGGCGGAACCAGTCCTCGTACCACAATGCATCAGGATGGCCCAGGCCGGTGTAGATGACGCGCCCCTTGCCGAAGTTGTGACACCAACCCATGGCGTAGTCGTGATCCTCCCGGTTGCCTTTGGCCAGATCGACGCTGTCGTTGTCGATGCGCATCAGCACGTGGGTCCTGGCGCGGTCCCAATTCTTGAAGGTGTAGATCTCGTCGGTGACCTCGAAGCGTTCGCCGAGCATGCGCGTGGCGGGATGGCCGGTGTCCTCCACGAGGATCCCCACCTGCTCGTGCCAGGGATGGCCGTTGAAATACCCACCGATCATGGCGCCGTACTCCGGCCAGTCATACCCGGTGTCGGTGGCATTGTGAACACCGAGAAAGCCCTTGCCGTCGTTGACGAAGGCGATGATAGCGGCCTTCTGTTCCTGCGAGAAGTCGAGGTTGCCCGTGGTGGCGAAGACGAGTAGATCGAGCTGGCTCAGCGATTCGGCAGTCACCTTGTCGAGTCGATGTGTTGTCGACACCTTCCAGCCATGTTCGGCACCGAGTTGCTTGAAGGTGATCTCGCAATCGGGCAGATAGCTGTGCTCGTAGCCGGCGGAGTGACGCAGAACGAGTATGTTGGGCAAGGTTTTTCCTTTCGACGAGTAGCGGTCTCTCGTCGTCAACATATCAACCCTCACCTCGGGATACCAGCATGAGATTCGGCATCATCGGCTGCGGCTCCATTGCCGCCAACTCCTTTGCCCCCAGCCTCGTCCACTCCGACGAACTGGACCTGGTCGCGGTCTGCCGACGCGACGCTGACAAGGCACGGGACTTCGCGGATCGCTTCGGTGGCTGCGCCCACTACTCGACGGCAGCCGATCTCCTGGCGGACGAGGCGGTGGAGGCGGTGGTCGTTTCCACGCCCTCGGACACGCATTGTGAATACACCCTGGCGGCGGCTGCCGCGGGCAAACACGTGATGTGTGAAAAACCCATGGCCCTCGATCGGCACCAGGCACGGCGCATGGTCGAGGCCTGTCGGGACGCCGGGGTCGCCCTGGGTGTGGCCTATCGCCGACGGCTGTTTCCGCAGGTGGTGGAAGCCAGGCGGCGGCTCGTGGCCGGAGACATCGGACCGACAGTGTGCACGCGTTCGCACTACAGCGGTGGCGGGGGCTTCGGCAACCCATGGCAGCAGGAGCCCGGAGCCGGCGGGGCCCTGATGGAGATGGCCGTACATCGGATTGAGGTCCTGCTCAACCTGGCTGACAGCGAGCCCGTCGAGGTCTGCGGTCTGGTGGACACCGTGCGCTACAAGGACTGGAAGGTGGACGACTCCGACGCCCTGCTGCTGCGTTTCGCCGACGGCACCATCGGCGTGCACTCGACGATTCTCACTTCGAAGCCGCGACGCGATTCCGCCCAGGTGGATGGTACCGACGGTCGCATCGTCATCGACGGTCTGGAGTTCGGCGGCGAGTCGATCGAAGTGGAGACCGAAGCCGGACGGGAGCAGGTGGCGGTGACGCCGCTCGAGGCACCGTACTTCGATCTGCCCATGCTGGAGGACTTCGCCGCGGCGGCCCACCCCGGCCGGGAGCCGGTGTGTGACGGGATCACGGGGTACCGCGTACAGGCGGTGGCCGATGCGGCCCGTGAGTCGTCGGCCAGCGGCCAACGGGTTGCCGTCGAAGGGTGGATCGACTGATGACTCGCCCGAACGTGCTCTTCATCCTCACCGACGATCAGGGTCCGTGGGCGATGGGGTGCGCGGGCAACGACGAGATCCGTACGCCCGGTATCGACCGCATCGCCGCCACCGGCATGCGCTTCGAGTACTTCTTGTGCGCCTCGCCGGTGTGTTCGCCAAGTCGTGCCAGCTTCCTCACCGGACGGATGCCGTCGCAGCACGGTGTACACGACTGGATCCGCGAGGGCAACACCGGTCCAGAGGCAGCCACCTATCTCGAAGGCGAAGTGGCCTACACCGACGTGCTGGCAGAAAATGGCTACGCCGTCGGTCTGTCGGGAAAGTGGCACCTGGGCAACAGTCAGCTCGTGCAGCACGGTCACTCCCACTGGTACGTGCACCAGAGTGGCGGCGGCGACTACAACGATGCGCCGATGATCCGCAACGGGGAGCTGATCGACGAACCCGGGTATGTGACGAACCGGATCACCGACGATGCTCTCGATTTCCTCGACCGCCAGGCCACGGACGGATCACCGGAGGCGTCTCCCTTCTACCTGGGTGTACACTACACGGCGCCTCACTCGCCATGGACAGGCCACCCCCAACAGATCGTCGATTCGTACGCAGACTGCGCCTTCGAGTCCTGTCCCCAGGAGCCGATTCACGAGTGGGCGAAGGGGCACGGTCTCAGCGAGAGTTGCCTGGGGAATCGCCAGATGCTGCAGGGCTACTTTGCGGCCGTCACGGCAATGGACCAGGACGTGGGCCGGCTCCTCGACCGGTTGGAGGCTCTCGGAATGCGGCAGAACACCCTCGTCGTCTTTGCCAGCGACAACGGCTTCAGCTGCGGCCATCACGGCTTCTGGGGTAAGGGCAACGGCACCTTCCCGCTGAACATGTACGAGAATTCGGTGACCGTACCGTTCCTCGCCAGTCACCCCGGACACGTGTCTGAGGGTGTCGTACAGTCGGGGCTGTACGGGGCCTGTGATTTCTTTCCGACGCTGCTGCAGTATCTCGGTCTAGGCGAACCGGACGGAGGCGATCGTCCCGGCCGCAGCTTCTCCGACCTGCTGCGCGGGGCCACGAATGACGGTGGCCACGAAGCGGTTGTCGTCGACGGTGCGTCACGGTGTGCGGAGTACGGCGCTTCGCGTATGGTGCGCACCGAATCGTGGAAGTACGTCGAGCGAGGCGAGGCCCTGCCCGGCGAGCTCTACCACCTGGCCGAGGATCCAGACGAGCACCACAACCTGATCGACGACACCGGAGCCAGGACGTCTCGCAACGAGTTACACGGTGTGCTCACCGACTGGTTCAGCCGACATGGTGCCGGGGGCGATCGGGACGGACGACTCTGGGATGTCACCGGCGGGGGGCAGCTGCGCCCCGTGGGCGGCCAGCGGGAACGGGATGTATCACCCGCCTTCATCGGACACTGAAGCTGGAGACTACCATGGGTTTTATCGACGCACACGTCCACGTGTGGACGGACGACACGGCCACCTACCCCTTTGCCGCGCCGCATGTCGGCACGGAGAAGGTGCCGGTCACCTTCTTTCCCGAGGACATCCTGGGTCATGCAGGCCCCTGCGGCGTCGATCGTGTCGTGCTGGTGCAGATGAGCTACTACGCGGCCGACAATCGTTACATGCTGCAGGTGATGAAGGACCACCCCGGTGTGTTCGGCGGCATCGGCATCGTCGACTGGACCGGCGCCTCCCCTGGTGATGACATGAAACAGCTCGCCGATGAAGGCGTGTACGGCTTTCGTGTGTACGCACGCGACGAGTCCGTAGACATGTGGTGTGACGGCCCCGGGTTCACCAGCATGTTCGCCACCGGTACCGACCGGCGCCTGGCGATCTGTCCCCTCATCGGTCCGGACGGGTTGCCGGCCCTGGCGCGCCGGTGCGAACAGTTCCCTGAAACTCCCGTGATCATCGATCACCTGTGCCGCATCGGCGCGGGGGCTCCCGTGAACGACAGCGATGTCGATGCCCTGTGCCGGATGGCCCGGTACGAGAACGTGATGGTAAAGGTGTCGGCCTTCTATGCGCTGGGGGCGACGACACCCCCGTACCACGATCTGAGCCACCTCATTCGCCGTGTCGTCGAGGCCTTCGGGCCGGAGCGGCTCATGTGGGCCAGCGATGCCCCGTATCAGGTACAGGGCGAACACACGTACGCGGCGAGTGTGGCGCTGATCGAAGAGGGTCTCGATTTCCTAGGTACAACGGACCGGGAACAGATTCTGCGAGGGACGGCGGAGGGCTTCTTCTTCAGGCCGCCTGGGTGATGTCGACGACGAGCTGTACGTCATGCCGGGCCTCGGACAGAGGCGTGCGGCAGGCTTCCCCACGGGTGACGCAGGCGTGGAAGTGGCGCAGTTCGGCGACGAAGGGGTTTTCCCAATCGACGCCCGGATGCTGCTCGAAGGTCTGGCCTGCCCCATCGACGCCCCGGATCGTCACTTCGCTGAGCATGCCACGGGAGAACCCCGTGGGGTAGGAGAGGATGACGCCCCGGTCGGCGCTGTAGACCTCCAACGTTTCGCGGAAATGGCGGATGCGTTCCAGCTCCACCCAGGTGGCGGCACAGCGCGGACCCCCCTCCCATGCCAACACCGTCGTGATCCCCAGGCCACCGTTCCAGATCTCGGTGCTGGCAACACGGTCGGGCGGACCGAACAGCTGCCGCAGACCGTAGAGATCGTGGATCATGCTGCCCGCCAGATGGAAGAAGGCGGAGCGGATGGGATCGGCGACCTCGCCCAGGGCGCGCTCGGCATCGGCCTGACGTCGCGCCGCCAGGGCCGCACCACCCGAAGCTGGCAGGTCGTCGGCCGCCCGCAGGCGGAAGTGCGCCAGGTGGTGACGGTTGTCGGTGTGCAGGTGGTTGATCTGCGCGAAGCGCAAATCGTCCCGCATGCCGGCCACTTCGTGTTCTACCAGACGGAAGGCGGGGTCAAAGACCTTCATGTATCCGGCCTGGGCGACGACGCCGGCCTGTTGGGCGGCCTCGGCCATATCATCCACGTCCTGCGGCACAAAAGCCACGGGCTTTTCTATGAAGAGATGGCGTCTCGACGCCAGCACCCGCAGGGCGAGCTCCACCTTGGGATCGGACTGGCATAGCAGAACGGCGTCGAGCCGCTGCTCCAGAAAGTCATCCAGATCGACATGCCAGCTGTCGACGCCGTATTCGTCCGCAGCGCCCCGGGCGAGGGTGGCCGACACGTCGCAGACGGCGACCACATCGAACTCCTCACCGAGAAACGTCAGGTTCGGCAGGTGCTGGATCTGGGCGATTGCGCCGCAGCCGACAACACCGATGCGAAGTCGCTCCGTCACCCTCTGGTTCCGGCGCGCGGCGACAGCTTGTTCCACTGTTCAGCCATCTCGAAGAGCTTGTCGAAGGTGCGGTAGACACCGAACCACAGGATCTCGCGCTGGCGATCAGCGGTTTCGTTGTTGCGCGATCCCAGAGCCCGGGACAGGCGGGCCCCGGCCATACGTGCTTCCTCGGCGGCGTTCTGCGCCATGGTGGCCACCGACTCGGCGAGGTCAACAAAGTGATCGATGGACTCGTCGATAGGAATGCGGGACTCTTCCTGGTCGTAGGACGAGGAGGGCAGGAAATGTGTCGGTTTGCGCTCGCCGTCCTCGTCGCGCCCCGTGTGTGTCGGCTGGATGTGGGGCGTGACGGAGAGATACATCGTCATCGCTTCGTCGCCGATGACGCTGACCTGGTGTGGCTCGTCGACACGGGCCACACACATCTGTCCCGGACTCAGCTCGGCCACCTCGCCGGAGATCTCGAAACGTGCCTTGCCCCGGAGGATGAGGAAGATCTCGTGGCCCAGGTCGTGGCTGTGCCGATCAGCTACGGTGCCCGGCTCCATGCGCAGGAACCGGGAGCGGATCTGCGGCGAGACGAAGACGTTGCGGATGTCGTTGCGGTAATCGAAAACTTCCAGTGCCATGGTTTCCTTCAGTCCAAGTAGTCCATTTCGGGTCGCAGGTCCCAGCGACAGGTGTCGTCGGGCTGCACGTGGCGGGCCCATCGGCTCAGAATCGGCAGGTCGGTCCGGCGATGGGCCATCTGCCGGCGGATCGTGCCCGGGTCCCAGCCGTCGAGCACAAGTTGCGTCAACTCGTCACGGATGTCTGCACAGCCGGGGTCTGCGGCACGGTCGTGGGTCTCGCGCGGATCGTCGGCCAGGTTGAACAGCTGGCAGGGCTGGCCGTCGTAGAAGTTCAGCTTCCACTCCGCCCGACGCACCATGCGTTGCACCACACCCTCCTCGCCGGTGGGTCCCCCGGCGCCGGCACCGTCGAGGCAGAACTCCGAGAAGGCGATGTCCTCCCAGGCCGCTGTCTGCGGCGAGGTCAGCAGCGGCAGCAGACTGCGGCCCCGTGAGTGCGGCAACGGCGGGCAGTCGAGAGCGTCGAGCATGGTGGCATTCAGGTCCAGGCCGCTGCAGACACGCGCACAACGGTCCCCCTGCGGCAGTCGACCCGGCCATGACAGGATGGCGGGAACACGCGCGGAGTCCTCGTAGAAGGTCTGCTTCCACCACAGGCCATGTTCCCCCACCTGCTCACCGTGGTCGGAGGTATAGATGATGAGGGTGTCCTCTTCGAGGCCGTTGGCGCACAACGCCTCCAGGATCTGGCCGATGAGGCGGTCCATGCAGGTGACCAGTGCCCAGTAGGCGGTGCGGGCTCGGAGGATCTCATCCTCGGCGACCTCGACGATGCCGCAGCCCTCGCGCCAGGCGCGGATATGGGGATGCAACCGGTCGCTGAAGGGCTCCGGTGTGCGCGGCATCGTCATGCAACCCTCGTAGAGGGCATAGTCCTGCTGGCGGGCGACGAAGGGCTGGTGGGGAAGCATGAAGCCGACGGAAAGCGAAAAGGGCTCGGTCTCCTGGCCGGCGCGCCGGCGAACGCCGTAGCGGTCGAGCCAGTGCACGGCGGCGGCGGTGACATCCTCGTCGTGGACCTGATAGGCCGACTGGCCGGGACCGGACCTGGTCAGACTCACGCGCGCCGGACCGGCGGTGCCGCTCAACTGACCGTGGTCGGCGCCGCGTCCCCCCGGCTGGTTGGGACCGTGATCGCCTACCAGACGCTCCGCGTACCCATGGTATTGGTCCGGCCCCACTGCATGCATGCGGCCCACCAGCGCCGGTCGGTAGCCGCCGGCGCCCATGGCGTGCGCCAGCGTGGGAATGGCGGAGTCCAGGATGTGGCTGTTCGTCCACACCCGATTCTCATGCGGGTAGCGGCCTGTCAAAGCCGACATGCGGGACGGCACGCAGATCGGCGAGGGGCAGTAGCAGGCGTCGAGCAGGACACCTGCCTCTGCCAGCCGGTCGAGGTTGGGCGTCTGTACGAGAGGGTCCCCGGCGGCACCCATAACGAAGGGGCTGTGCTGGTCGGAGTGGATGTAGAGCAGATTCGGTCGTTGGCTCATGTTTCGTCCTCGAACGGGCCGCCAAGGGTAGGCAGGCGTACCGGCGTCAGGCAAGGCACGAGTGTTGCCAGTTTCCGGGCCGAGGGTTTCATTGGCCGGATGCGAATCGGAATCACCGGCGGCGCCGGACACGTAGGCAGCCTGCTGCACGACGGTCTGGGAAATGAGCACGATATCGTGCGCTTCGATCGTACGGCGGCCGATGGTGTACGCGCCGTGCGCTTCGACCGGGCAGAAGAGGTCGATGGCCTGTTCGACGGGTTACAGGCGATCATCCACCTGGCCGCCGATCCCAGTCCGGAAGCCGACTGGGACAGCGTCTGCCCCAACAATGTGAAGGCCACCTACCAGGTCATGGAGGAGTGCCGTCGGGCCGGCGTCGGGCGGGTGGTCTTCGCCTCGACGAACCACGTGATGCACGGTCACTCGATCGCGACGACGCCGGAGACCCTGGACCCGTCGAAGAAGCTGTCCATGACAGCGGCAGATCCACCGAACCCGGATTCTCTCTATGCCGTGTCCAAGCTGTTCGGCGAACACCTCGGCAAGCTCTACAGCGAACGCTTCGGCATCGAGTTCGTCGCCATGCGGATCGGCTGGACAACCAGAAGCGACGACCCCGGACAGCAGAAGGGGACACCGTCTGCAGACTACATGCGTGCCATGTGGCTCAGCCATCGAGATTGTGTGCAGATTTTCGGCAAGGCGCTATCGGCCCCGCTGCGGTTCTTCATCGCCTACGCCACCAGCGACAACACCCGGAAGGTCTTTGATCTGACGGAGACGTGCCGCGTCCTCGACTACGAGCCGCAGGACAATGCTGAACCAGCCTTTCTGTGAGTCTTGACCTGGCTGTCCGGGGTTTTGCCCCCGTCGTCGAGCGTATCCACGCCGTCAGCCATCAGCAGCGGGTCCTGGGAGAGGTGGCGGGCATGCCTGTGCTGGCTGCCCGTGTCGGCAACGGCGAGCCCTCGGCGCTGCTCATCGCCGGGACCCATGGTGATGAGCCGGCCACGGTGGAAGCGGCCCTGCGCGTGCTGGAGCGAACGGCATGGTCTCCGGGTCTGTGCCTTGATGTGCTGCCCTGCACCAACCCCACAGGATATGTTCGAAATACTCGCGAGACAGCGCAGGGGGTCGACATCAACTGGTCCTGGGATCGGGCCAACGTGGCCGAGATCGAGCTGTTGCGAGGGTTTTTGCGGGGGCGCAGTTATCGCTTCGTCCTCGATTTTCATGAGGACTGGGAGACGGAGGGATTCTACCTTTATGAACACCGGCACGGCGTCGCGGCCGCGGGTCACCGCATGATTGCCGCTGTGGAGACAGTCTGTGCGATCAATCGCGATGACGAGATCGAAGGGTGGCCGGCGCAGGACGGCGTTGTCACGGCCGATACCTCCCGCGAGCGGTTGGATCGGGGAGATGGTTTCCCTCTCGTCCTGCTCCGCGACCACACGCCGCACAAACTGACCACCGAGACACCAACGGAACTGCCGATGGAACCACGGGTGCAGGCACACCTGGCCGCCCTCGACGCGCTGCTGGACCACTATCTGGACGACGACGGGGAGCAGGGCTGAGTGAGCAAGGAGCGGAAGACAGAAGCGACCGTGGCACCGACAACCCTCAACCGTGTCATCGGCTTGCTGCAGCATGACCGGGCCCGCTGGGGGGCACCGCTGGCGGCAGCCTGCGTGGCCCTGCTGGTCTGCAGCTGGACCTTCGATGCCAAGCTCAGCATCAGCGGCGACAACACGGAGTTCGTCACCCTGGCGCGATCCCTGGCCGCCGGGGATGGCCTGACCTACACGAACCGTCCCGAGCCGCGGGTGGCGACGAAATACCCCTTTGGTCTGCCGCTGCTGCTGGCGCCGATGGCAGCCACTTTCGGCGGCTGGGAGGGACCGGGCAGTGGGACGCCCGACTGGGTGGCGATGAAGTGGGTGGTGGTGCTCACCTTCGCCGCCGGCATGGCGTCCTTCTATCTGCTGGCCCGTCAGGTGGCAGGAGACCTGGGAGCCGTGGCGGCCACGGCCCTGGCGGTGACGAACCCCCGTACCGTGGACTACGCCCACCAGGTGATGTCCGAGGTGCCCTTCCTGGCACCCTCCCTGCTGGCACTGTGGTGTCTGCAGCGGGGCATCGATCGAGAGGGCTGGCGGGACAACCGCTGGCTGTGGGCCGGCGTGGCGGCGGCGGTTGTCGCCTACTACGTACGCAGCGTCGGCATCGTCCTCATCGGGGCTCCCATCGCCCTGCTGCTGTGGCGCCGCGACTGGCTCCGGGCCGGGTTGATCGCCGGTGTCAGCTTCGTGGCCATGCTGCCGTGGATGCTGCGCAACAGCGCCGCCGGGGGGGGTAGCGTCTACCTGAAACAGCTGGTCCAGGTGAACCCCTACTTCCCCGAACGCGGTCTGCTCGACGCCTCGGGACTGTGGGAGCGGATCGCCGGGCATCTGCAGTTTTATCTGTCAGAAGGACTGACGGCTACGCTCTGGCCGAGTTTGACGGTCACACGTTCGGCAATCACACCGGGATCAATGGTGATGCTGGCCCTGCTGGGAGGGTTCGCCTGGCGCTGCATCCAGCGGCGGCAGCACCTGCTGCTGCTGATCTACGCGGCGTTCTTCCTCGGCACCGTCCTGTTGTGGCCGTGGCCCGGGGATCGCTTCATCCTGCCGCTGGTGCCCGTGCTGTTGTTGTTCGGTGTGAGTGCTGTCGCCGACGGCGTCGGCTGGCTGCGGGCGAAAGGGGCGGGTCCGACGGCCTTCGTGCTGGCCGCCGTGCTGCTGGGACTGGCTCTGGATGGCAACGTGCGCGGCAGGGCACCGAGATCCGCCAGCGGGCAGGCGAACTCCCTCGTGCAACTGGCCCGCGCCAGCCAGGCTGACTATCGACCGGAGTGGCGCAATTACCTGGAAGCGGGGCTGTGGCTGCGGGCCAACTCTCCCGAGGACGCCATCGTCAGCTGCCGCAAGGCGTTCTGGTTCCATGTCGTGTCCGGTCGACGGACCATGGTCTACGCCTTCAAGGAACCCCACGAGGTCGTGGCTGATCTCGAGGCCAAGGGCGTCGACTACGCCATCGTCGAACAGCTTGGGTACTCACATACCGGCCGTTTCCTGGTGCCCGCCCTGCAGTCGAATCCGGATCGTTTCCCCATCCTCTGGCACCGACCTGACCCCGATACGTACGTGGTCGGCATCAACCACGAGTAGACTTCACGCGGGCACCGGCGCATCCGCCCGCACCAACCCTTCCGCTTTCAGTTCTGCCCAGTAGTCGGCGGGGATCTCTTCCTTCAGCAGGTCGAAGTTCTCGACCACCCGCTCCGGGCGGCGTGTTCCGGGGATGATGGCGGTGATCACGGGATGGGCCAAGGCGAACTGTGAGGCCGCAGCCTTGATGTTGACCTGATGTCGCTCGCTGACCTGCTCGAGTTGACGGGCTTTGGCGATCACCTCGGCGGGAGCATCGACATAGTTGAACTTGGCTCCCTCCTTGGCGCCCTTGGCGAGGATGCCGCTGTTGTAGGTGCCGCCGGCGAGGATGCCGATGTTCTTCTCCGCACACAGCGGCAGCAATTCGTCGAGGGATTCCTGCTCGAGCAGGCTGTAGCGACCGGCCAGCAGGAAGCAGTCGAAGTCCCCGTCGCGGCCGAAGTCGGCCAGCATCTCCCACTGGTTCATGCCGGCGCTGACCCCTGAGATCAGGCCCTGCTCGCGCAGGCTGGCGATGGCGGGATAGGCGCCGGAGATGGCGCCCTGGTAATGATTGTCGGGGTCGTGGATGTGAAGTACGTCGACACGGTCGAGCTGCAACCGCTGCAGGCTCTCCTCGAAGGAGCGCATGACACCGTCGCGGCTGAAGTCGAACACCGGCTTGAAAGGTGGCGGGTTGTCGTAGATGTCCTGACCACGATCGTCGCCCGGTTCCACCGGGTCGAGAACGCGACCTACCTTGGTGCAGAGGACGAAGCTGTCGCGAGGGATCTGAGACAGCACATGGCCGACTCGGTGCTCGCTCTTTCCGGAACCATACAGCGGCGCTGTGTCGAACAGATTCAACCCCAGATCGAGGGCCTGCTGGACGACGGCGTGGGCCTGCTCGTCGGGGATATCACCGAAGAGTCCGCCCAGGGCGGCACACCCCAGGCCCAGGCGGGTGACCTCCAGTCCCGTGCTTCCGAGTATCTTCTTTTCCAGTGGATTCATCGGTCTGTCTCCATTTGGGTTTCAACCGGTAATATAGAAGGTCGACGCCTTGACGCTCCGCGATACGGGAAGCTACTGTTTCTCACTGATGGCACTCGGGCTTGTGGCCTGTTTCGAGGGGCCGCCGGACCCGGTGTCACTGCCGGTACCCGTGGAGGTCGGCAACCAGGGGCTGGTCCAGATTCCCGCCGATCCCGATTCAGGTGTGAACTGGCGGCAATGGAGTGCGACAGTCTTCGACACGGCCCGCCGGTCGCAGCGCCCCGTGCTGCTGTACGCCGCCAGGATCGGTTGTGATGGACTGTTCGCCGGTGACGATCCTCTGGCCCGTTGGCAGGCGGAGACACGCTATATCCCCGTGAGAATCGATCCCGACCGACATCCTGCAGTGGCCCGGCGCTACGCGCCGGCGGGTTGTCCCTCTCTCAGTATTCTGCTGGAGGACGGACAGGAGATCATTCGGGCCACCGACATGCGTCGGCAAAACGTGCCCTTGCTGCTGTCCCGGATGCACGAACATCTGCAGAAGCGTCGTGACGTGGTCGAAAAGGAAGTAGAGCCATCGCCTGCCCGGCACGGGTCGCAGACGTACCGGCTGAGCGTTGCCGCCGCGCGGACGTCGGTGGTGGCTGCCTATGACACGCTCTATGGCGGGTTCGGCGGACCCTATAAGTTTCCCGAGACACAGGTGCTGGCATTCTTGCAGGAACTGGGGACAGGTGAAATCGAAGACGGCGCCAGGAAGATGCTGACGCGTACGCTGGACGGCCTGCTGGCCGGTCCGCTGTGGACCACCGATGTGCTGGTTATGTCGCACACGCCGGATTGGCAGACACCACGCTACGAGGCCCATGCCGCCGATCAGGCCGGACTGCTGACCGTGCTGGGGAAGGCGGCGGCCGGAAGCGCCAACTACCACCATGCCGGCCAGCGGCTCTTTGACACCATCAGCGCGCACTGGTTCGACGCCGGCACGGGTGCCTTCCGATCCCGTCGCCTGGCCGGCAAAGTCGATGAACCGGGCTGGCAGGATCCGGTGATACAGGCAGATGCCAACGCGCTGTTGATTCTTGCCTGTCTGCGGTCGGGGGAAAGCCTTGACCGCGAGGACGCGGCGCAGCGACTGGCGTCGATGGCAGGAGAGACTCTTCTGCGGGAGCTGGTCACCACCGAGGGCGTGGTGCGCCATGCGCTGATCGACGATACGCCGGCAGGTCTGCTGCGCGACCAGATGCTGGTGGCCCTCGCTTTCGATGAACTGGAACGACAGACAGGACGCGGTGAATTCGGCGAGGCGGCGACGCGGGTCATGAGCTGGGCTGACGAGCATCTGTGGGACGAGGCGACGGGTGTTTTTGCGGATGCCCCGGTACAATCCTGGCCGGAAACCTGGACGAGTACCCCCGATGAACATGACGATCGCGCCCCCTCCGGGGTCGCCGTTGCCGCCGAAGCCCTCGCCGCCGTCGGTGATCCGGTTCGCGCCCTCCGTGTGTTGCACGGGATCCGTCTGACCTCACCGACCGGCCGTCGGCAGGCGGCCGCTGCCCGGCAGCTGCTGGTGTTGGAGGGCTCCCGGTGAAACTGCTCGTTACCGGAGCCCATGGTCTGCTCGGGCGGGCCCTGCTGCAGGCTGACTGGGGTGCCGACGTCAAACGAGTGGGCTGCGGCCGTCACGCCGACCCGGTAGGCGACGTATCCTGTCATGCCGTCGATCTCACCGATGCCGACGCCGTGGTCGAGCTCTGGCGGCAGTTGCGCCCGGACCGCGTCATCCACACCGCGGCGTTGACGGATGTCGATCTGTGTGAAACCGAACCCGAACTGGCGCGTCGCGTCAATCGGGATGTCGTCGCCCATGTCGTGGCAGCCAGTGCTGAGGTTGGCGCCGGGGTGGCACACCTGTCCACGGACTACGTGTTCGACGGTCAGGGCGGACCCTATTCTGAACAGGACAGTCCAAGGCCGCTTTCCGTGTACGGTCGAATGAAGCTGGAGAGTGAGGCCCTTGTCCTCGACGCCGGCGTGGAAGGTCTCGTCGTGCGTACTCTATGGCTGTATGGCCACCTGCGTTCGGTGCGTCCCAACCTGGTGACCTGGCCTCTGGAGGCCCTGGCTCGGGGCGAGTCGATGCGGATCGTAGCCGACCAGTGGGGGAACCCTACCTATGTTCACGATCTGGCGAGAGCTCTGGTGGAGTTGAGCCGCCGCGGTGTGGCCGGACTGTTCCATATGGGAGGTTCGACTTTCCTGACTCGTGAGGAACTCGTGCGCCACGTGGCAGGTCACTTCCACCTGGACACTTCCCATGTCGAGGTGATAACGACCGCCCGCGCCGGCCAGGCCGCCCCGCGGCCCCTGCGCTCGGGTTTGCGGACCGATGCCATCGAAGCCGAGCTCGGTTGGACCCCGGCGAGTCTGAGCGAAGGTCTGGAGCGCATGGCGGCCGACACCGTTTTCCGCCAGGATTTCGCCCACCTGGTTGACCCCGAACCCTGACGTAGGTTGAGAAGGAAAGCCCTGCCGTGACCGACAAGCTGTCCGTGTCCCTCGTGACACCGACGTACAACGAGTGTGAGAATGTCTCGCTCCTGGCGGAGGAGATATTCGGCCTGCTGGCGTCCTGCGACGACATCGACCTCGAGCTGATCATCGTCGATGACAACTCTCCAGACGGAACCGGCGCCGCTGCCGAGGCCCTCACGGATCGCTACCCTGTACGCGTCGTACATCGGGCCGGAAAACTGGGTCTCGGTTCGGCTGTCATGGAAGGTTGGAAGCTGTCGGACCGACCATACCTGGGCGTCATCGATGCCGATCTGAGTCACGATCCGGAGATCCTGCCCGGTCTGATCCGCGGCCTCCGCCAGCACGACCTGACCATGGGCAGTCGTTTCGGCGAGACCAGCCAGGTCGAGAAGTGGGCCCTGCACCGCAAGCTGATCTCCGTCGTCGGCGTCGGCATGGCCCGCGTGATCACCGGGGCCGAGGATCCGCTTTCCGGTTACTTCTGCCTGCGCCGGGAGGTGATCGAGCAAGGTTTCGAGTTGACGTCGAAGGGCTACAAGATCCTGCTCGAAATCCTCGTGAAAGGGCGATACGCCTCGCACACGTCCACCCCCTTCGTGTTCCGCAACAGACAATTCAGCGACAGCAAGTTGAACTGGCGCGAGCACACTCTGTTCCTCAAGCAGATTCTCGTGTTCGGGGTGCGCCGGCTCCTGGGGCGCAAACCCGGCTCGTGAGCGGCACCGTCGACAGGCCCCTCGAGGCCGAGGCTGTCACCGTACAGACGACGGAGTTCGACCTCAGCGTCGTGATCCCCAGCTACAACACCCGGGATCTGATGGAGCAGGCCCTGCGCACCGTACAGGAGGCCTCCGGCGACCTCAGCGTCGAGGTGATCGTTGTCGACAATGCCTCGCGCGATGGCAGTGCCGACATGGTGGCCGAACGGTTCCCCGAGGCGGAGCTGATCCGCAACGAGCGCAACCTCGGGTTTGGTGGAGCCAACAACGCGGCCTTCGCGCGCGCGCGCGGACGTCATGTGCTGCTGCTGAATTCCGATACCATCGTGCGCCCGGACACGCTCAGTACGCTGGTGAGTTTCATGGACGAGCACCCGGAAGCGGGGGCCGCCGGGTGTCGGATCCTCAACCCCGATGGCTCCCTGCAGCTCGACTGTCGGCGCGGGTTCCCCACGCCTGCGGCGGCATTCTACAAGCTCACGGGCTTAAGCCGGATGTTTCCGCGCAGTCAGCGTTTCGCCCGCTACAACCTCACATACCTCGATCCCGACGAGATGAACGAAGTTGATGCCCTGTCCGGGTCGTGCATGATCGTCCGACGTCAGGTGCTGGAGCAGGTCGGGGGTTTTGACGAAGCCTATTTCATGTATGGCGAGGATCTCGACTGGTGTTTCCGCATGCGCGAAGCCGGCTGGAAGATCTACTACACGCCGACGACGGAGATCATCCATTTCCGCGGCGAGAGTGGCCGTACCGAGTCGATGCGGATTCAGTACCGCAAGAACGAGGCGATGGCGATCTTCGTCAGCAAGCACATGCGCCAACGGTACCGCTTTTTTCCGGTCGCTTTGCTCCATGCCGGCATCGTGCTGTACGGGCTCTATTCGTTCGCCGTGCCGCTGGCCCGCAAGATGGTGCTGCCCGCCATCGATGGGTTGCTCGTCCTCTTTGGGGTCCATCTGGCCGTGGCGCTGCGCTATCACCCTGATCTGACGCCGCTGATCAGTGCCCTCGAGCGTGTCAGCCTCGGTTTCGGTCTGGACGTGCACCCGACCCGCTGGCTGGAGCCCCCACCGTACTCAGAGATACAATGGTTGTTCGTCTACGCGGCGCCAGCGGCCATCTGGCTCGCCTGTTTCGCCGCCCTAGGCCTCTACGATCGGCGGCGTTATTCGCCTGGCTGGGCGGCCATGGCGGTAACGATCGGCTTCGCGGGCGTGATCACCACCGTCTTCTTCTTCAAGGATTACAATTTCTCCCGACTGGCGGCCGGCGCCGCCTGGGCGGCGAATACGGTGATGATTGCAGGCTGGCGCCTGGGGGCTCGCTGGCTGACCCAATCGACGTCGGGACGCCGGCTCGGCCGCCGGAGGATTCTGGTGGTGGGCACCGATCCGGCAGCCAGGCAGTTCGTCGAACGTCTATGCGCCTGGGGGGGGTTGGACAGCCAGATCCTGGGTTTTGCCGGGGACAGCAGTGAGCGGGGCCGCACCGTGGCCGGACTGCCCGTCGTCGGTCTGGTGGAGGACCTCGGGGCCCTCGTGCGGGAGTATGATGTGGACGAGCTGGTGTTCACGCCGGCCAGCGTCACCGACGCCTTGCGACACGCCCGCGAAGGCACCCGCCGCCGCCGTCTGCGCCAGATGCTGCTCACCGGCGATCTACCCGATGTGGGAGGGCCGACACCGGCGTCGGTGGACGATCTGCCCCTGGTTGAGATCGCCGCCGGCGGGTGACGGCTTGATCCACCCTTCGGCAAGAGCCTACATTGAAGAGTCCTGTTGGAGCGTAGACTGACGTAGAGGTGAGAGAATGACTGAACAGGCATTGGCGGGCGGCAGGTCGATTTCGCTGCCCATGAGCAAGGCGCTGGAGATCAGCCTGCGGAGCCTCAAGATCCGCTTCGGCCGCTCTCTGATCACGACCAGCGGCATTATTCTGGCGATCGCCTTCCTGATGTCGGTCTGGAGCCAGAACGAGATCATCGGATCGCTGCGCGACGCCAACAAGAGCGAGATCAACCTCGAGTTGCAGAAGAATGGTATCGAGACGTTCACCGCCGAAGGCGCCGCCGTCTCCGAGGAGGCCCTGGCACGGCTGGCCGAGGAGAGCTCGAAACAGACCTGGCTCATCAGCCTGTCTCTGCTGGTCTGCGTCGTCGGCATCGCCAACGCCATGTTGATGTCGGTGACTGAACGATATCGAGAAATCGGCACGATGAAGTGCCTTGGGGCTCTCGACTCCTTCATCATCAAGCTGTTCCTCCTGGAATCAACCTTCCAAGGTCTGGCAGGCACGATCGCCGGCATTGTTGTCGGCCTGGTGATGACCCTGATGCTGGCCCTGATCGACTACGGTGCATTCGTTTTTCAGTATTTCCCGGTGGGCGGCATCGTGCGATCCGCCCTGGCCGCTATCATTTCCGGTACGGTGCTGTCGCTGATCGGCGCCATGCTGCCGGCCTACAAGGCGGCCAAGATGGAGCCGGTCGAGGCCATGCGTTCCGACACCTGAGAGAACAGCGATGACAGAGACGACAACGGCACCCGCCGAAACAGCCCAGACCGGGCACAGCGCGGGAGACGAAGAGCAGCGCACCGTCGTGCGTACCCAGCAGGTCAAGAAGGTCTATACCATGGGCGACACCAAGGTGCATGCCCTGCGCGGTGTAGATCTCGAGATCTACGCCGGTGAATACCTGTCGATCATGGGACCTTCGGGTTCGGGGAAGAGCACCTTCTTCAATATGGTCGGTGGTCTGGACAAGCCGTCGGCGGGCAAGGTCTACATCGATGAGGTCGATGTGGCTCAGCTCGATGCCTATGAGCTGGCTTGGCTGCGCTGCCGCAAGATTGGCTACATCTTCCAGTCTTTCAACCTGATCCCGGTGATGACAGCTCTCGAGAACGTGACCTTGCCGATGGTCTTCGCCGGGCTCACGAGTGACGAATCACGGGACAAGGGCATCGAGCTGCTGAAGAAGGTCGGCCTCGGCGAGCGGCACTCGCACAAGCCCTATGAACTGTCCGGCGGCCAGCAACAGCGCGTCGCCGTGGCCCGGGCACTGGCCAATGACCCGGCGGTGGTTCTGGCCGACGAGCCGACGGGCAATCTCGACCTGAAGACAGGGACCGAGATCATCGAGTTGCTGCGCGAGATGAACGAGACTCAGGGCGTCACAATCATCTCCGCCACGCACGACCACAAAATGCTCAGCGTCTCCGATCGTGTCGTGTGGATCAAGGATGGACAGAAGGATCGAGTCGCCCTGCGTGAGGATCTGGATATCGAAACCGTAGAGGTTGAGGGCGAGTAGCGATCCGCTTCTGGGCCGGGTCGCCTCAGACCTCCGACCCGACGCCAGGTAGATCAGCTGTCGCTGGGTGATTGGCTGCCAGCCCTTCGCCAGGTTTATTGGATCGTCGAGTGGGAAACACCTGAACCCGAATCGCGTTGAGCGGTTCGGGTCGATTCATGTACAGGTCTGAATGATCGATATCTTGCCGGTTTATCCGGTGTGGTTCTGGGTGGCGGCGGTCTCGGCGGTGGTTTTTTTGGGGATCGCCAAGGCTGGTTTTGGGGGTGGCGCCGGCACCATCGGCGCGCCGTTGCTGGCGCTGACGATCCCGGTGGGGGATGCCGTCGCTCTCCTGCTGCCGTTGTTGATCTTCTGTGACATCTTCTCCGTCTGGCACTACCGATCCACATTTCACCGGCGCAGTGTGGCTCTCCTGTTGCCGGGTGCCGCGGCGGGGATCGCAGCGGGCACGGCGTTCTTCGGCTACTTCCTCGATAATACCGGGATCCTGCGCACCGGGATCGGTACGCTGGCGCTGGTGTTCGTGGGTTTCCAGGTGCTGCGCTCGCTGGCGGGCAAAGCACTGGACGCCAGGCACCCACGAGCCGCGGAAGGCACGGCCATGGGCTTTCTCTCGGGCTTCACCTCGACCCTGGCCCATGCTGGCGGCGCCCCGGTGTCTATCTATCTGCTGCCTCAGCATCTGTCACGCGAGCTCTACGTCGGCACCACGGTGATCGTCTTCACCGCCGTGAATGCGATGAAGGTGCCCCCCTACATCTGGCTGGATCTGTACCACGTGGGCAACCTGGCGACGGTGGCGGTACTGGCACCCCTCACCTTTGTCGGCGTGCGGCTGGGGATCATGCTCAACCGGCGATTCTCGGATTTGTGGTTCAACCGGGTGGTCTACGGGATCCTGGCAGCCACTGGCGTGAAACTGCTGCTGGGGTAGCGATCAGGCCACGGTCTGGCGTGCCTCCCACGCTTCACCTGCCGCTGCAGCCTGGCGCTCCAGGTCGCCGCGCCAGCCCACCACCTCACCCGCCTTGATGCGGTCGATATCGAAGGGCGCGTAGCGGTCCTCCAGCGTATCGCCCAGCCTCTGCGTTT
The DNA here is from genome assembly GCA_036011085.1 of Candidatus Latescibacterota bacterium. Taxonomy (GTDB): domain Bacteria; phylum Latescibacterota; class UBA2968; order UBA8231; family UBA8231; genus UBA8231. Next base: position 41,062 of record DASCMS010000124.1, on the reverse strand, counting down.
CCGCCCACCGGTCCCACGCCGTCTGCATCCATTCGTGGGGTAACGCTTCCCGTACGGCGGGATCGAGTTGCCAGGCGCTGCGGGCGTCGGCCACCGCCGGCTCGTCGGTGGCAGGACCCGACCACTTCGACCAGCCGATGGACAGGGTGTTGCGCTCCCGTTCCGGCACGGTGTGACCCGTGTGGATGTTGATTCCCATGCGGATGAGGGCCTCTCCTTCCCGGAGCCGGATGGCGACCTGCCCCGGCAACGGATCTTTCCCATTCCAGCTCGGCGTGTGCGGCACTCCCTGGTCCTTCATCGCCCGGGGCAGCAGGACGTCATGCTCGAAGGGCGTGCGCCAGCGATCATGGCTGCCAGGGATCAATTCATGGCACTCGTCATCGACCAGCGCCAGGAACATGCTGACGCCGCTCCGCTCGGAGATCGCCCGGGCGTTGTTGGCGCGGATCTCCTCCCAGCGGGCCTTCTCGACCTCCTCGGAGTACGCTTCGGGGCCCTCATCACGGACCTCCTGCGCCACGTACGGTTTCCCAGTGCCCCACCAGGTCCCGTCCCGGTGCCAGCCGAGGGCGTGATCGTTCTTTCGTGGATTGCACCACAACAGCATGCCGCTCATCGTCAGGTCTTCCGGTCCCAGCCCGTCACACCAGGAATCGACGAAGCCCAGCAACTCGTCAGAGCCGTGGAACTGGGCGAAGCTGGGCTCGCCGAAGGCGGGATGTATCAGTCCCCGGATCGCCCACGGCTCCTGTTCGCCGGCGCGGTGTACGTATCCTTTCGAGCAGTCGATGCGACGGTAGCCGTTGCCGGGTGCGCAGGCCTCGGTCACGCGGCGCCCTGCCTCCCGCAGTACGGGGAGCCAGGGGCTGTCGACAAAGTCGTTGACGATGACGAAGCCATGTTCCTGCAGGTGAGCCAGTCTCTGCTGCGTGCCGCCGGGGGCGGCAAGTTCGGGTCTGGCGTCGGCGAAGGACTCGGCTCGGTAGGGTTCCATTCTCGTGTCTCCTGTCTGCTGCGTCTGTCTGTGTGGGCATCAATCTCCGAGATCGAAACCAGCTTCACAACAGCCTGGTAGAATCCCCGCCCGGGGAGAAGCCTGCGGTTCTTGACATCGACACAGGCCACGCGTATTCTGTGAACGCTATGACCAACCTGATACAAACGTCCCCCGGTCGCCGTTGGTGGCGCTTCTGGTCCACATGGAACAGGTGCGTCCACCCGTAAGACCGGGTATTTGATCGAACAGACGGTTCTTAACAAGGCCGCGGGCGCCCCCAAAAAGCGTCCGCGGCTTTGTTTTTTCTGGCAGGAACGAACACGGCCTGGCTCCACCCTGTGGGGACTCGCGCTTCCTGGGGGAACTCGCGCCACCAACATGGAGCGAGACATCATGACAGTGACAGCGAACACCCAGACCCCATCCCTGCGGCCCACAGCCGCTGAATTCGCCGATCTCTCGAAGGATGGGCAGGTCGTCCCCGTGTACCGCGAGATTCTCGCCGATACGGATACACCCGTGTCAGCCTACATGAAGCTGCGGGGTGAGTGTGACTTCACCTTTCTCTTCGAGAGTGTCGAGGGGGGCGAACGGGCGGCACGGTACTCCTTCCTCGGCATCCGGCCGACACAGATCTTCCGCTCTCGTGGGCAACGGGTCACCATCGAGAATCGAGTCAACGGCCAATGCCAGACATTCGAGGCCGATCCGCGCCAGGCACTACGCGACCTGATGGCTCCCTACACGGCCGCACCGCGGCCCGACCTGCCGCCATTCACCGGGGGGGCAGTCGGATATCTGGCCTATGACGGCATCCGCCTTGCCGAGGTACTCCCCGAGACGACAACGGATGATCTCGGGCTCGATGACATGGTCTTCGCTCTCTACGAGACCGTGATCGCCTTCGACAACCTGCGGCACACGATCCTCGTGATCGCCAATGCTCGGGTCACCGGGCAGGAATCGGCGACGGAAGCGTACGCCGAAGCCGGCCGTCGTATCGACGAACTCGAAGACCTGCTCGCGCGGCCGGCGACGCTGCCGGGACTGGGGGCCGGGGGCTCGATGAGCGCCGTCCGCTCGAACATGACGAGAGGGCGCTACAAGGAAGCCATCGAACGCTGCCTGGAGTACATCCGTGCCGGCGACATTTTCCAGGTCGTGTTCGCCCAGCGCTTCCAGCTGGAGTTCGGCGGCGACCCCTTCGACATCTACCGCGTCCTGCGCACCGTCAACCCGTCGCCGTACATGTTTCACATCGAGCAGGCGGGGCTGCAGATTCTCGGTGCCTCTCCCGAGATTCTCGTGCGCGTGCAGGATGGCACGCTGGAGGTGCGCCCCATCGCCGGTACCCGCTCCCGTGGCGCCACGCCGGAAGAGGACGAGCGTCTTGCCGATGAGCTGCTGGCCGATGCCAAGGACTGCTCCGAACACGTCATGCTCGTCGATCTGGGGCGCAACGACGTGGGACGTGTGTCCGACTACGACAGCGTTCGCGTCACCGAGATGATGGAGGTGGAACGCTACTCGCACGTGATGCACATCGTATCCAACGTGCGCGGACAGCTGCGCGACGATATGGATGCCATCGACGCGCTGTTTGCCTGCTACCCGGCGGGTACCCTCTCCGGAGCGCCGAAGGTGCGGGCCATGGAAATCATCGACGAGCTGGAGCCGACGCGGCGTGGCATCTACGGTGGTGCTGTCGGCTACCTGGACTTTTCCGGCAACCTCGACACCTGTATCGCCATCCGGACGATGGTGGTGAAAGACGGCGTGGCCTATATCCAGGCCGGGGGCGGCATTGTGGCTGACTCCGACCCGGATGCCGAATTCCAGGAGACGGTGAACAAGGCCATGGCCCTGCTGCGGGCCTCCGAAATGGCCAGCCGCGGATCTGTGGTGCTGTCCCAGGCCAACATCAGCGGCCTGCTGGAGGGTATGGATCCCAGTTCGCTTGCCGCGGAGACACGGCCATGATCTTCATGCTCGACAACTACGACAGCTTCACCTACAACCTGGTGCAGTACATGGGTGAGCTCGGCGCCGATCTCGTCGTCTATCGCAACGACCAGATCACCTGCGACGAGATCGAGCAGCTGGCGCCGGAGAGGATCGTCATCTCCCCCGGTCCCTGTACGCCGGATGTGGCCGGTATCTCCCTGGAGGTGGTCGAGCGCTTCGCCGGCAGCATCCCTATCCTCGGTGTCTGTCTGGGGCATCAGTCGATCGGCCAGGCCTTCGGCGGCACCGTGTCGCGGGCTCCCTACATCATGCATGGCAAGACGTCGCAGATCCACCACGATGGCGCGGGTGTCTATCGCGGACTGCCGAATCCCTTCACGGCAACACGGTACCATTCACTCATCGTCGAACGGGACTCCGTGCCGGACTGCCTGCAGATCGTCGCCGAGACCGAGGACGGTCTGGTGATGGGACTGCGGCATCGTGAGCTGGCCGTGGAAGGCATGCAGTTCCACCCGGAGTCGATTCTTACGAGCGAAGGCAAGAACCTGCTCGGCAATTTCCTGCAGGCTCCCACGGGGAGCCCGACGATCAAGGAGGTGACCGGATGATTCAGGAAGCGATTGCACGTCTGCTTGGTGATGATGATCTCGACCGCAATACAGCCCACGGCGTGATGGAGCAGATCATGACTGGCGGCGCCACGGATGCGCAGATCGGCGGCTTCCTGGTGGCACTGCGCTGCAAGGGGGAGACGGTGGATGAGATCACCGGGTTCGCCGAGGTCATGCGGTCCAAGGCGACACCGATCACCGGTGGCAGGGAGCCCCTCGTCGACACCTGTGGTACCGGTGGCGACAGTTCGGGGACCTTCAACATTTCCACCACGGTGGCCTTCGTTGCCGCCGGCGCCGGTTGTACGGTAGCCAAGCATGGCAACCGCGCCATGTCGAGCCGGAGTGGTTCAGCTGATGTGCTGGCCGCCCTCGGTGTCAACGTCGAGGCTTCGCCCGAGACCGTGGGCAAATGCCTGGATGAGGCCGGCATGGGCTTCATGTTCGCGCCGGCGCTTCACGGGGCTATGAAACACGCCATCGGCCCACGTAAAGAGCTGGGTACGCGGACCGTGTTCAACGTCCTGGGTCCGTTGACGAACCCCGCTGGTGCCCGACGGCAGCTGATCGGCGTCTTTGCCCCGGATCTCACCGAAACGATGGCCGGCGTGCTGGGGGCGTTGGGCTCCGAACGCGCCTTCGTCGTGCACGGCAGCGATGGTCTCGACGAGATCACGGTGACAGGACCGTCGCGGGTCAGCGAACTGTTGGATGGTGAGGTGCGGACCTACGAGATCGAACCCGGCGACTTCGGCATCAAGCCGGCGACGGCGGCCGATCTTCAGGGCGGTGACGCGACGGAGAATGCCGGGATTCTCAAGAGCGTGCTCGACGGGGAAAATGGGCCTCGCAGCGATGTTGTCGTACTGAATGCGGCCGCGGCGATCACCGCAGGTGGCCTGGCACAGGATCTTGCTGAGGGAGTCTCGCTGGCGCGCGAGTCACTGTCCTCCGGCAAGGCAGGACAAGCGCTGGATCGCCTTGTCGAGATCAGCAACAGTTAGCTCCGATATGGCCGGTATTCTTGAAGAGATCGCTGCGTACAAGCGGGAGTTCGTCGCCCGGCGCGTCGCCGAGCGGCCCCTCTCCGACGTGAGTGCCCAGGCCCGGGACACGCCCGATCCGGCCGACTTCATCGGCGCCCTGCAGGCCGAGGGAATCTCGCTGATTGCCGAGGTGAAGAAGGCATCCCCGTCAAAAGGGGTGATCCGGGAAGACTTCGACCCCGCGGCGATCGCCGAGGCCTACGCGAGCAACGGTGCGCGGGCGCTTTCGGTGCTCACGGACGAGGCCTACTTTCAAGGGCGCGACGAGTACCTGCAGACAGCCCGACACGCCGCCGGCATCCCGGTGTTGCGCAAGGACTTTACCGTCGATCCCTACCAGATCCACGAGGCCCGGCTCCTCGGCGCTGATGCGATCCTGCTCATCGTCGCGTTGATGGACGGGGGACAACTGGAGGACTTCCAGGGGTGCGGGCGCGATCTGGGTCTGTCCGTCCTCGTCGAAGCTCATACGCGGTCGGAGTTGGAGCGGGCACTCGCTGCCGGCGCCGACCTGGTAGGTATCAACAATCGTGATCTGCAGACATTCGAGACGACGCTGGACACGACCTTCGAACTGCGGCCCCATGTGCCGCCGGACACGACACTGGTGAGCGAGAGCGGCATCGACAACCATGACCATGTTCGGCAGCTGGCCGAGGCGGACGTCGACGCGATCCTCGTGGGTGAATCGCTGATGCGTCAGCCGGATGCAGGTGCCGCGGTACGCGTGCTTCTGCACGGGGAGGAGGCTCGATGAGCCAGGCCCAGCGCGTATTCTCCGGGATCAAGCCGTCGGGAGATCCCCACCTCGGCAACTACATCGGCGCCATTCGCAACTGGGTCGCCGACCAGGATCGCTACGACAACTTCTTCTGTGTCGTCGATCAGCATGCCATCACCGTGCCCTATGATCCGGCCCAGCTGAGGGTCAACCTGCGCCAGCTGGCCGCCCTGCTGGTGGCCTGCGGCATCGACCCTGAGCGGTCCTGTCTTTTCGTCCAGTCCCACGTACCCGAGCACACCGAACTGGCGTGGCTGCTCACCTGCACCACGCCGATGGGCTGGCTCGAGCGCATGACTCAGTTCAAGGACAAGTCTGACGGAAGTCAGCGTGAACGGGTGAGTGCCGGGCTGTTCACCTACCCGGCGTTGATGGCGGCCGATATCCTGCTCTACGATACCGCCGTGGTACCGGTGGGTGACGATCAGAAGCAGCACGTCGAACTGGCACGTGACCTGGCAGGACGCTTCAACCATATGTACGGTGAGGTGTTCACCGTACCCGAGCCGGTGATCCGCGAAGTTGGCGCCCGGGTGATGGGTCTCGACGACCCGACGAAGAAGATGTCGAAGTCGGATGGCGCGGTGAACCGGACCGTTGACCTGCTCGACGAGCCGAAGAAGATCATGAAGAAGTTCGGCCGGGCCGTCACCGACTCGCAGACGGATATCGTCTTCGACGAGAACCGCCCCGGGGTGACGAATCTGCTGACGATTCATCAGGCTCTGTCAGGGCAGTCGCAGGTGGAACTCGAGACGCATTTTTCCGGTAAGGGGTATGGTGATCTCAAGAAGGAAGTGGCGGGGCTTGTGGCCGAGACCTTCGAGCCCATTCGGCAGCGCTACACCGAACTCACCGCCGATCCGCAGACCCTTGATCGAATTCTGGCAAATGGCGCTGAACGAGCGCAGACCGTAGCGGTGCAGACCATGTCGCGTGTGCGTGAGGCCATGGGTCTCAGGTAGGAATGGTGTAATGGCACAGGAATCGATGGACATCAGTGATTGGCGAGGCCGCATCGACGAGGTCGATCAGAAGCTGATCGAGCTCGTCAACCAGCGATTGGAGTTTGCCATCGAGATCGGCCGCATCAAGCGAGCCAGCGGTCAGCAGGTGCGCGATGCGGCCCGGGAGCGCGAGCTGATCGAGCGACTGCAGAGCTGCAACAACGGACCCATGAGCGACGAGGCCATCGCCGACCTGTTCACCCGGATCATGGCCGAGGCACGTATCCTGGAAGGCGAGACCACCTAGGGCAACCCCTGTGACCTTCGAGCGAATCAGCATCATCGGCGTTGGACTGATCGGCGGATCGCTGGGTCTGGCGTTGCGTCGCACCGGGTTCACCGGGGAGATCATCGGTGTCAGTCGCCCGCAGACGATCGAACAGGCCATCGCCATGGGGGTTGTAGATCGCGGCGTCGACTACGAGCACCTGGCTGATGGGGTGGGCTCGGCGGATCTGGTGGTCGTCTGTTCGCCGATTCAGCACATCATCGACATTCTGCCGCAAGTGATGGCAGCCGTGCCGGCGGGAGCCCTCGTCACCGATGCGGGCAGCACGAAACGGGCCATTGTCGAAGCCGCTCTCGGTGCCGGACGTACCGATGCCTTCTTCCTGGGCGGCCATCCCATGGCAGGTTCCGAGAAGTCAGGTGTGACGGCAGCGGATCCGTTCCTGTTCCAGAACGCGATCTACATTCTGGTGCCGGACGAGCGCGTGCCCGAGCCGTTGCATCACGGCCTGCGCGATCTGGTCCGTTCTATTGGAGCTCGAGTGCTGGAGTTGTCGGCCGACACGCATGACACGGTGGTCGCCGCCATCAGCCACCTGCCGCAGCTGCTTGCTACCAGCCTGGTGGAGATGGTGGGGCACCTTGACGAGGACAGTGACGAGGCGGCGTTTCTGGCGCTGGCGGCGGGAGGCTTTCGGGACATGACACGGATCGCCTCGAGTCCTTATGCCCCGGTGTGGCAGGATATCTGCGGCACGAATGCCGATCGCATCCGGGCCATGGTGCAACGGTACATCGAAGCCCTGGACCGCGTTGCCGGTCAGGTTGGTGAGGATTCACTGGCGACCAGTTTCGACTATGCAAACCGGGTGCGCGATGGGATCCCGCGCGACACGAAGGGCTTCATCCACCGGTTGTCCGAAGTACTCGTCGTCTGCGAGGACAGACCTGGCGTGATCGCACAGATTTCCACGGCCATGGCGGCCGAGAGTGTGAACATCAACGATATCGAGGTCGTGAAAGTGCGCGAGGGAATGGGGGGTACGCTACGTCTGGGGTTTGATTCCGATGGGGCCGCCAGTCAGGCTCTGGGTGTACTCGAGCGTCTGGGATACGAGGCGAGGCGTCCTTGAGCGACGTACGTACCTTCACCAAGACGACACGCCTGCAGGGCGAGGTGCGCGCCCCGGGCGAGCTGCGCGCCGCGGCGCAGGCCTTGTGGCTGGCGGCCATCGCCGATGGTGAGAGCCGGTTTGAGCATGTGCCACCGGAAGCGGCGGCGACGCTCGATATCCTCGAGGGCCTCGGCGTCAGCATCAAGCGCAATGGCGATGGCCATGGCATCGTCACGGTACAGGGCAACGGACTGGGTGGCCTGGAGCCGTCGTCGCAAACTATCGATCTGGACGTTCCACAAGAGGCGGCGTTGCCGGCGCTGGCAATCCTGTCACAGCAGGCTTTTGTTTCCCGTGTACGGATCGCACCGGAGTCACGGGAAGCGGCGATGCAGCTGCTGGCTCTGTTGGCCCGCACCGGGGCCGCCGGCGTCGAGGAGGCCGAGTTCCTGCTGCGTCTCGACGGTACGGAGAGCCCGGGTGGCGTCCGGCACGAGGAGAGCGACCTGCCGGGGGCGGTGAAACTGGGCCTGCTGACTGCGGGGCTCTTTGCCGAGGTGCCGACGGTGGTCCGGGAGTCGCCGTCATCGAAAGACCGGGTCGATGCTCTGCTGAAGATCCGTGGCGTCGCCGTGGAGGGCAGCCGGCAGGCGGATCCCACCGTGCGCACCATGACACTGACCCCCGGGGCGGCGCCTGAGGCCCTCGACATGGATATTCCCGGTGATGTCTCCCGGGCGATGCCCTTTGTCGTGGCAGGTCTTTCCGTGCCTCGTTCGGAGGTGACCGTACGTCGCGTCATGCTGCGCCCGGAGAACCGCGTATTCGTCGACATCGTACGGCAGATCGGCGCCGAGCTGGAGATTGCCGACAACGATGACGGCAGCGTCGACCTGGTGCTCAAGGCCTCGGGTCGGATGAAGGCTACGCGGGTTGCAGGCAAGAGGGCGCAGAGCCTGCTCGACCATGTCGCCTTGCTGGCGGTCCTGGCGACACAGACGGAGGGCGAATTCATCATCCGTGACGTCGAGTCACTGCGCCAGGGGGAGTTTGATTTCATCGAACATCTGGCCGACCTGCTGCGCGCCATCGAGGCCAAGGTCGGTGAGTACTCGTATGGTCTGGTGATCGACGGGGGACGGCCCCTGAAGGGAGCCCGCATCAAGACACGTCGGCACCCGGGCCTGACCCAGGCGTTTTCCGTGGCCGGGTTGCTGGCTACCGGTGACATGGACATCGAGGATACCGCGTGCGTCGATCCGGTCTTCCCCGGATTTTTCGACCAGCTCGACGCGTTGCGGTCACCCAGGAAGAAGGAGAAAACCACATGAGAGCTCTGCTGCGGCTCTTCGTACTCGGCACTGTCATTTTTGGTGGTGGCGTCATATTGATCAAGGTGTTCTACGGTGTCAGCTGGGGTGAAGCGGTAGAGATCGCCGACCAGTTCGTCGAAGACGCACTGGGTTGATCAACGGCCGGACCGGCATCCTCGGTGTCATCGGTCATCCGGTGGCACACTCGGCATCGCCGGCAATGCACAATGCCGCTCTGCGGGCGACGGGACTGGACTTCGTCTACGTAGCCTTTGCCGTTCCCCCGGAGGGCGCGGCAGGGGTGGGGGACGCCATGCGGGCGTTGAACATCCGTGGCCTGAACGTGACGGTTCCGCACAAGCAGGCTGTCAGCGACTGCCTCGACGAGGTGTCTGCCGAGGCACGGGCCATCGGTGCGGTGAACACGATCGATCACCGGGACGGCCGGCTGTACGGCCACAACACGGATTCGTATGGGCTGCTGGCCAGTCTGCGCCAGGATGGCGGACTTGAGAGATTGCCGGCCAAGGTGGTGCTTCTCGGTGCCGGGGGGGCTGCCAGGGCGATTCTCTACGCCCTGCTCGCGGCCGAGGAGGTGGAGCACGTGTCCCTGCTGAATCGGACCACGACACGGGCCGAAGCTCTGGCCGACGACATGGGGGGCGGTTCGCGAGTGACCGTGGGACGCCTCGGCGACGTGGAACCGCTGACCGACGCCGGGCTTCTGATCAACTCGACGGCTATGGGTCTGGAACCCGAGACCAACGCCTCTCCCGTAGGGGACGGCGCCGGGTTGCACGACGGCATGGTCGTCGTCGACATCGTCTACAAGCCGCTGGAGACGCGGCTTCTGCAGCAGGCCCGGGCCGCCGGTGCCCGCGCCGTGGACGGCCTGGGTATGCTCGTGCACCAGGGCGCCCGAGCTTTTGAGATCTGGACCGGGGTGGCGCCGCCGGTGGCGGCGATGCGCCGTGCCATCACATAGAACTGAGCTGGAGTAGATGAATCCCTTCGTTGACGAGATTGTCGAGGCGATGGTGCAGGCCGCCAGTCTCGAGCAAGACATCGTGCGAGAGCTGCTCGCCGTTCCCCCCGATGACAAACTGGGCGACTACGCCCTGCCCTGTTTCACGCTGGCCAAGCAGTACCGCAAGAGTCCGGCACAAATCGCCGGCGAGATCGTCGCCGACCTCACTCCCCTGCTGGCCGACAGCGAACGGATCGAATCGGTGAGTGCTGCCGGTCCCTATGTGAACTTTGTTCTGTGCCGGGCGGCGTTCATCGGCCACACGCTCGACGACATCGCCACCGCCGGCGCCACCTTCGGGTCCGCCGGCCAGGGTCAGGGGAAGACGGTGACCATCGACTTCTCCTCGCCGAATTCGGCCAAACCCTTCTCCATCGCCCACCTGCGCTCCACCGCCATCGGTCATGCCATCTACCGGATCCATCGCTTTCTGGGTTGGAACTGCGTCGGCATCAACCACCTCGGTGATTACGGGGCCAATTTCGGTCAGCTGCTGGCGGCGTATTCGAAGTGGGGGGACGAGGCGCAGGTGAAGGCCAACCCCGTGCCTGAACTGCAGGCACTCTACGTGCGCTTCAATGCAGAGGCGGAAAAGGATCCAACCCTCCAGGACGAAGCGCGCGAGTGCGTCCGTCGACTGGCAGCTGGCGACCCGGAGATGCAACGCCTCTGGGTCTGGTTCACGGCGGAGAGCACGGGTGAGGCAGAACGCATCTACCGCATTCTCGGTGTGCATTTCGATGAGACGAAGGGCGAGAGTGCCTTCGTCGATCAGCTCGATAACGTGATCGAGCTGTTCTCCGGGAAGGGGCTGGCCGAGGAGAGTGAGGGAGCCCTGATCGTCCAGTTGGATGAGGATCGTGAGCGCGCGCCGTTGATGCTGCGTACCTCGCGGGGGACGAGTACCTACCACAGTCGCGACGTGGCGGCGCTGCTGTATCGTTGGGAGCGCTACGCTTTCGACAAGATGGTCTACGTCACCGACAGTCGGCAGAATCTGCATTTCCAGCAGTTGTTCCAGGCCCTCGAGCTGGCTGGCGTCGAGTTCGTGACGCGTTGTGTGCACGCTCCCTTCGGCCTCATGTCCTTCAAGGGGGAGCACTTCTCGTCGCGCAAGGGACTCTCGGTGATCCTGGAAGACGTCCTGGACGAGGCGATCGCTCTCACACGTGACATCATCGCCGAGAAGAATCCGGAGCTGTCCGGCGCTGAAGAGGTGGCCCGGCAGGTAGGCATCAGCGCCGTGGTGTTCGCCGACGTCAACAACCGGCGTACGCGCGACATCAGCTTCGCACTCGAGGACGTGCTCAATTTCGACGGCGAAACCGGCCCCTATGTGCAGTACACGCACGCCAGGTTCTGCAGTATTCTGCGCAAAGCTGGACAGCCGGTGGACCTGACGGCTGACGTCACCCGTCTCGGCGAGCCGTGCGAGATGCGGCTGGCCCGCAAACTGGCCGAATTCCCTCACGTGCTGGACACTGCCGCCCGCGATGATGAGCCCTCCTACCTGGCCAGCTATGCTCTCGACCTGGCCACCGCGAGCAACAAGTTCTACAACGAGGTCCACGTCCTGGCCGGCGAAGATGCCGGCCTCATCGCAGCTCGTATCCGTCTTGTCGATGCCGCAAAAACCGTACTGCGCGGCGCCATGGACCTGCTGGGTATGAGCACTCCGGAAGAGATGTGACAGGAAGAGACTGAACCGATGACGCAGCCCCAGAAGAAACCGCTCGTCTGCGACACATGTGGTCGACAGTCCGAACACCTGCGTCGCGATGTCGTCGATGATGGCTACAATGCTCTGTCCAAGCCGGCCATGTGGAACTGTGACGAGTGTTATGACGAGAAACGCCGCCGCCGGCAGGGGCTGAGCACCGGCCAGTGACGCTGCCCCGTCCGCTGTTCCTCACCGGCTTCATGGCCACGGGCAAGAGTCGCATCGGTCGCGTTCTGGCGCTGCGCCTGGATCGACCTTTCTACGACACCGACGAGATGGTCGAGACCCGGGCCGCGAAGCCGATTCCACGGATCTTCTCGGAAGATGGTGAGCAAGTCTTCCGGCAACTGGAAGCTGAGTGTGTCGTCGATGCGGCGTCCCGACCGGAGGCGGTGGTGGCCCTCGGTGGGGGCGCCATCACGCACGGCGAGAACCGGGACTCCATCCGTGCTGCCAGGGGGATCCTCATCTGCATCCAGGCCGACACCGAGACGATTCTCGAGCGCGTCTCCCGCCGGGACGATCGACCCCTGCTGGCGGGTCTGACGAGGGCGGAAAAGAGGGAGAAGATCGAGTCCATGTTGCAGGAACGAGCACCCCATTATTCCACCGCGGATATCACGGTGAGGTCCACCGAGACGAGTATCGCCGACGAGTTGGCGCGCGACCTGGAGCAGGAAATCGCCTCGCTGCTGGAACCGCGACCATGACGGCCATCGGTATTGGCCTGCCCGACGGACGGCGATACGACGTCGTCGTCGGCCACGACATCCTCTCCTCCCTTGGCGAAAGGTGCCAGGGCCTCGGTCTGGGTGCCCGTTGCGCCCTGATCGTCGACGCAGCGCTGACCGAGACGTTCGGCAGGTTGGCTGCCGACAGTCTGAGACAAGCCGGTTTCGAGGTACTCACCGTCCCCTATGCCGACGGTGAGAGGGGCAAGGACCTCGCCTCCGTAGAAGCCCTGGTAGGCCACATGCTGGACGCCGGTTATGACCGTGGGGCCTGGGTCACAGCGCTGGGCGGCGGCGTCGTCGGCGATCTCGGTGGATTTGTTGCCGCAAGTTTCCTGCGTGGCGTCGACGTGGTGCAGGTGCCGACGACGATCGTCGCGCAGGTGGATGCCAGCCTCGGCGGCAAGACGGCCGTCAATCATCCCCACGGCAAGAACCTGATCGGCGCTTTCCACCAGCCGCGCCTCGTGCTGACCGATACCTCGGCGCTGCGCTCGCTGCCGCGGGCGGAGATCGTGGCCGGTCTGGCTGAAGTCGTCAAGCACGGTGTCATCCGCGACGAGGAGCTGTTCGCTTTTCTCGAGGAGCGGATCGAGGACGTGGTCGATATGAAGATCACGGCTCAGGAGTTGGACTGGCTCATCGCCCGCAACGGACAGATCAAGGCAGATGTGGTCAGCGCCGACGAACGGGAAGGCGGCCTGCGGGCGATCCTCAACTACGGACATACAATCGGTCACGCCATCGAGGCGGCCACGGCCTTCAAGCGCTACCGCCACGGCGAAGCAGTACTGCTCGGCATGCTGGCCGCCGGAGAGCTGGCAGCCCGGCGGGGCCTGTGGGAGAGCCTTGAAGAGTACCGGCGCCACGATGCCCTCATCGAGCGTCTCGGCGTACCGGACGGGGTCGGTGAGATCGAGGCCGCCACGATCGTGGAGCGGACGAAAGCGGACAAGAAGCGTGTGGACGGTCGACATCGGTTCATTCTGGCCCGTCGTATCGGTGCGGTGGACATCGTCGATGGCGTTGAGGATGACCAGGTGCGCGCCACCGTCGAGGCGCTGCAGGCGCGGTGAGTGAGCGCTGATGGCCGACGCCGCCAGGGTTCACGTGATCAGTCTGGGATGTCCGAAGAACACGGTGGACTCCGAGCGCATGCTCGGACTGCTCGGTGGCAACGATTATGCCATCACGACCGATCCCGAAGACGCCGACGTCGTCATCGTCAACACCTGCGGCTTCATCGAGCCGGCCAAGGAGGAGTCGATCGATACGATCCTGGAGGCCGGCAAGCTCAAGGCGACGGGCCGCTGCAAGGGGGTTGTCGTCACCGGTTGCCTGTCGACGCGTTATGAGGAGGAACTGAAGCAGGAGCTGAAGGGCGAGGCCGATCTCATTCTCACCCTCCCGGAAGAGCGTGACATCGTACGGCACGTGGATCGGCTGCTGGGTCGGGACCGTAGCCACACCGTCGATGTGGCGCCACGGGCGAGCCTGACGCCGACCCATTGGGCCTACCTGCGCATCTCGGACGGTTGCGATCACAAGTGCGCCTTCTGTGCCATTCCCGCGATTCGCGGGCGCCACGTGAGCGAACCCCTGGAGGAGCTCGTCTCCGAAGCCGGACGTCTCGCCGCCGGCGGAGTGCGCGAACTGGTGCTGGTGGCCCAGGATTCAGTGCGCTATGGGGTGGACCTCGATGGCAGGGCACAGCTGGTGCCCCTGCTGGCGCGGCTGGCGGCGGTGGATGGCATCGAATGGTTGCGCCTGATGTACACCTACCCGGCCTTCTGGACCGAACCCATGCTGGCATTCTATGCCGGCAATCCGCAGATGTGCCGGTATGTCGACATGCCGCTGCAGCACATCGCCGACTCGGTGCTGGCCCGCATGAAGCGCGCCACGACCGGCGAACAGACACAAGGATTGCTCGACAGGCTACGGCAGCGCCTTCCCGGCGTCGGTCTCAGATCTTCCTTCATCGTCGGTTTTCCCGGCGAGTCCGACGACGACTTTGAACAGTTGCTGCGCTTCGTCGAAGAAACCCGCTTCGACAACGCTACCTGCTTCCTCTACTCCGATGAAGAGGGCACGCCGGCTTTCGCCCTGGACGGCAAGGTTCCCGACGACGTCGCGCGCGAGCGCTATCGGCGGCTGACGGAGCTGCAGGAGCGGATTTCAGGCGAGATCAATCACGCCATGGTGGGCACACGGCAGACGGTGTTGATCGACGCTGCCGACGAAACCAGTGACGCTCTGACGGCGCGCCTGGAGCGGGATGCCCCCGAGATCGACGGTCATGTGCTGATCGCCACTGAACCCGAGCAAGGCCTGCTGCAGATCGATGGCGCCGCTCTGGCTCAACCCGCGGGGCTGGTGGGCAGATTCGCCCATGTGGATATCACCGGCGCCTACCCCTATGAACTGACAGCCCGCCTGGCAGGAGAGGTCTGGTAGCGGCCATGATCAGCAGTCGCGAGGAGAAGAAACGCCGCCGGCCTGCCAGCATTGAGTTGGGTGATCAGGAGTTGCTCATCAGCTGGCAGGATGGCCATCGCAGCACCTTTGCACTGCAGGATCTGCGTCTGCAGTGCCCATGCGCCAACTGCCGGGAGGCGCGGGGCCAGCCACATGGTCCGCAGCTGGTGGGCAATGAACTGCCCATGGTCACCTCGGCCAGCGTCAATCCTACGTCAGCGGCAAAGGGCTTCGATCCGGTCGGCCGGTACGGCATCAAGATCCGCTGGGCAGATGGCCACGACGCCGGCATCTACACCTTCGAAATGCTGCGGGACTTCAGTCCGGAGTAGGAGACTTCAGTCCTGAGTAGGACTGGCTAGGCCTCCGCCGCCGAGGCGGGCGCGCGTGCGACCCACAGCTCGAGCATCAGCAGCAGACCGGCCAGAACGAGGAGCTCGCGCCACAGTTCACGACCGAAACGGACGGCGGCAACCGCGTCCTGCATGGACTCCTCTTCTTCGAGGATCTGCACCTGGTCGCCCAGACGCTGACGGATCTCTGTGGGCGAAATCCGTGTCAGGTCTGCCTCCGCGAGATCGACATTCACGGCGAAGGCATCGACCACATCCTCTCCTTGCCGCAGCTGCCAGATTCCGGCCTCGTCCAGCTCGGGCACCCGCCACAACCGTTCATCGCCCAGTTCCTCCGCCTGTACCACGAGACGCCGTCCCGAAGGTGATTCAGCTCCGATGCTGGCTTCGATGCCGGCGCCGTGCACCCGGCGCCAGGCGCGGTCACCGACGATGTAGGCGGTGCGCTGTACCGTCGGTTGGGCCAGGTAACGGGCCAGTCGCTGCATCATCGGCACGAACAAGCCGCGCAGAGGCAGATCGCTCCAGGCCAGGTCGAAGGGTGTCGACCACAGCAGGACGTGTCCGGACCGGCTCCGTCCTTCCACCAGAGCGGGCTGGCCATCGCCGAAGCGGGCCAGCACCGACAGCCGGTTCTGCGTTGTCACGGAGAAGGTCGCGTGGAAGGTGGGCCAGTCGTGGGTGCCCCTCAGCAGGCCATCGAAGACCGGTGGCACACGGGCCGTGTCCAGCTGGACGAAGGCACTGCCGCCCGGTTGGCCGGAGATCGAAGCCAGCGAGGCGGGTACGATGCCGGCGAGCAGTTCACGATTGATACGGGAGGCGTCGGCGCCGGCACCAGGTACGATCAGTACGCCGCCGCCACGGCTGGCGAAGCTGCGGGTCACACGAGTCTGTTGCGGCGTCGGTGCTTCAATGTGGGTCAGGATCAGCACGTCAGCGTCAGCCACGGTCTCGGCAGAGAGTTCGTCCAGGCGGACGGAGGTCACCGACAGAGCGGGGTCTCCGGCGGCCGCGGCGTGCAGGGCCCGGCGTGGATAGTAGGCGTCGCGTTCGTCGTTACCAGCGATGACGATGGCGATCTCTTCAGGGACGTCAAAGCTGAAATAGCGTCGGTTGTCGAGACCCAGAGCATCGTCCTCGATCTCGACAAACCCGGTAAGGCGGCCGCTGCGACGGGGCGCAAAGGCGAACTGCACGTCCACCGGAACCCCGGGCGACAGTGACACCCGACGCTGCTGCAGACGTTCGCCGTCGACGTAGAGA
Source organism: Candidatus Latescibacterota bacterium (assembly GCA_036011085.1). Taxonomy (GTDB): domain Bacteria; phylum Latescibacterota; class UBA2968; order UBA8231; family UBA8231; genus UBA8231. Next base: position 24,418 of record DASCMS010000124.1, on the reverse strand, counting down.
TCGACCGTTGTCTCTTCAGCGTCAGCCGGTCCACCCCAACGCCCGACAACGGCGGTCAACGCCAGTCGCTGCCCGGGCGCGGCGAGCCAGTCGGAAAGGTGAACGTCCCCGGCGTATCGGTTGCCGCGGTCGCCGTCAGGTGGGCCGACGACGAAGACGGGCAGGTCAGGATCCTGATCCCAGTCTACGTCCTCCCACCCAGGTCGTGCCAGATCGGTGAAGAGGTAGAGTTCGCGATGTCGGGCGTCGTCGCCGAGAAGCAGGGATCGAGCCTGGCGCAGGGCCGGATGTATCGCCGTCGCCCCTTGGCCGGGTGCCCGATCGCCGAGCCATTGACGGGCCGCCTCGCCACTGGTGGGACCGTTGACCATGCCCGCCTGCAGGGGTACCGGCAGGACGTAGACCTCATCGCGACCACCGTCGAGCAGGGATAGGACTTCCTCTGCCCGCCGGTGAAGGCGGTCGAAGATGCGGCCCCCTGGCGGTGTGTAGCGGGTGCTGTAGGAATGATCAAGAAGCAGGACAGCCGTGGTCGGCCGGTCACCGCCGAGCAGGCCGCCTCCCTGCTGCAGGGCAGGGCGGGCGAAGGCCAGGGCCAGACAGGCGAGAGCAAGCATGCGCAGCAGCAGTACCAACCACTGCCGCAGGCGCAGGCTGCGCATACGACTCTGGTGCAGTTCCCGAAGGAAGGCCAGGTTGCTGAAAGGGACTTCGCGGGGTTTGCCGCGGTGCAGCAGATGGACGGCCAGCGGTATGAGGGCCGCCGCCAGACCTGCCAGCGCCAGGGGATTGAGAAACTGCAATCCGCCGGTTACTCGTCAGCCGGTGGCCGGGTGACTCTGCTCTTCTTCGGCGATGATCCCGAGGATTTCGTCGGCCGACTCGGCTTCGATCAGTCTCTTCTTGAACGTGTCGTTCTTCAACATCCTGGAGATGCGGGCCAGCGCCTTGATGTGTGGCCCCGAGACGTTTGCGGGAGACACGAGGAGGAAGAAGACGAAGGCGGGTTCGCCGTCGAGAGCTTCGAAATCAACGCCGCGCTTGTGAATGCCGAGAGCCGCCGAGAGCTGCGACACTGCGTCGGTTTTTCCATGGGGGATGGCGATGCCATCGCCAATACCCGTGCTCATGATCTTCTCGCGCTCGAGCACGGCCTGCAGCACCTTGTCACGGTCGGCGATGGCCGCTCCGACCTCGAGAGAACCGACGAGTTCCTCGATGATCTCGTCCTTGGAATGTCCCTTGAGGCCGACGAGGGTCGATTGGGCGGAGAGTATGTCCAGCAGGCTCATGGCAGTCGGTAGAATTCGGTCTGTTCGGTTCGGTTCGGGCGGAGTCTCATGAATATAGGGCAAAGGACTAGTCGCGGCTACCCGGTTTCTGCCAGGGCTCGCATTGTTGAGGCTCGCCTCGTCCCACCGTAGTTTGAGAGATCTGCTATGACCCACCTGCCTGCCGCCGCCGAGCGTTCCGTGCTGTTCGTGGCCTACCACTTTCCACCGATGCGATCGGCAGGGGTGGAGCGCTCCGAGAAATTCGTCCGCTATCTGCCCGAGTTCGGCTATGCCCCGCGGGTCCTGAGCACGCGTGCTTTCGGGGGGGATGGGACTGAGGGTGTGGTTCGTGCCTGGGAGCCTGTGGGCCTCTATCGGCGACTGCTGAATCCGGCGGCACGGGCTCATCCGGCATCCGCCTCGCGCACGCGCACCACCGGATCTCAAGCCGGCTGGCTGCGAGCCCTGCGTCGGCTGCTCTTCGTACCGGACGGGCAGGTCACCTGGCTGCCAGGGGCGGCGTGGTCTGCCCTGAGGACGCTTCGCAGGCAGCCTGCGGATCTCATCTATACGACGTCGCCGCCGTCGTCCTCACATCTGCTGGGCCGGTTCCTCAAGGAGCAGACGGGATTGCCCTGGGTGGCGGACTTTCGTGACGCCTGGCTCTACGATCCCCTCGATCCCGCCCTGCTGACGATGCCCTACCGACGGGAGTTTGAGCGCCGGTTGGAGGCATCGGTACTCGCCGAGGCGGATGCGGTGATCACGGCGACAGGGGTCACCGCCGCCGACCTGCGCCAGCGATACCCGCAACAGGGGCACAAGGTCCGTGTCGTGACCAACGGTTTCGATCCCGCCGATGGCACGCCCTTGCCCGAGGGGCTCGTCATCGACGAAGGCACGCGCATCGGGCCTCGTGACGTCGAGCAAGACCCACCGGCAGAGCTCGAAGAGACAGAGCTGGTCACGAGCGGCCCTCTGCGGCTCGTGCACACGGGCAGCTTCTCCTACAGTCACCCGCAACGGTCGCCGTTGCCGCTGCTGTCGGCGCTGCGTCGGCTGATCGAGCTGGAGCCGGTATGGGGGGAGCGACTGGAGCTGACTCTGGTAGGCGAACTGTCTCCCGAGGAGCAGAGCGCTGCCGAAGGAGTCGCCCGTGTCGTGGGTACCGTCGACCGGGCCACGGCTCTGGGTTATCAGCAGCGTGCCGATGTCCTGCTCGTCGTCGATCATCGCCGGCCCTGGCCCGCCTCCAACGTCCCGGGAAAACTGTACGAGTACCTGGCCACGGGAAAGCCACTGCTGGCCCTTTGTGGTCCAGGTGAGATCGAAGAGATGATGAACGCTCTGCACGCCGGTCTCTGCGTTGCTCCCGACGACATCGACGCCATCGACGACGCCCTGAGGGATCTGTGGACTGGACACAGGGAGGGCACGCTGCCGCGAGTGACGGCTTCTCTGCAGTCCTACCACCGCCGGGAGCTCACCCGACAACTGGCCGCCTGCTTCGACGACGTTACGTCCCAGTGACGCTTACTCCCAGACGTCGTCAGATGCTGTGGCTGTTCGGTGCGGCGCTCATGGTGCGCCTGCTCTACGTCGCAGCCGGGATCGACGTCGCGCCGCAGGATACGCCCGACTATGACGAGATCGCCCACAACGTGCTCGCCGGCGAAGGGTTCGTCGCGGGCAATAACTGGTACGGCCACGAACTCCGTGCGTGGCGAGCCCCGCTCTATCCGCTGTTCCTTGCCGCCATCTACGCCACCATAGGGGACAGTCATACCGTCGTGAGGTCCCTGCAGTCGTTACTCGGCGCCATGACGGTGGTTTTTGTCTATCTGATGCTGCAACGCCTGCAACCCAAAGCGGCACTGCCTGCCGGCTGGTTCATCGCTCTCTATGAACCACTCGTGATCAGCGTCAACGAAGTGATGTCAGAAGTGCTGTTCACGACGCTGCTGGTGGCCGGTGTGGCAGCCGCCATCGAGGCCAGACATCGGCCGGGGTGGTGCTGGCCGGCACTGGCCGGGGGGCTCATCGGCCTGGCGGCGCTGACGCGGCCCGTGGGTCTGCTGGTGGTCCCGGCGATTCTCGCTGTCGCCGCCTGGGAGGACCTGCGTGGCCCGGGGCAATGGCGCCGGTGGTCGCTTTTCGCCGGATGGGTGAGTGTCGGCCTGGTGGCGGCGATGCTGCCCTGGACGGTCCGCAATGCCATGGTCTATGGCGCCTTTGTTCCGGTGTCGACGCACGGCGGCTTCATCGTGGCGCGCAGCAACGCTGACGATCCTGCCTGGCGCCAGACCCACGGGTGGGGCATCGAGCGGCAGACCTTCGACGAAATCCCTGATGAACTCGAACGAGACCGTCGGTGGATGGATCAGGGACTCGGCTGGATCGCCGACCATCCCGGGGCCTGGTTGCGCCTGGTGGGAGAGCGGTTTCTCCGTTTCTGGTATGTCTTTCGACCCGACTACAACGCCGCCTTCGTAGCCATGGTCCCGTTCCTGATGGCAGGACTCTGGTATCGTGGCAGGGAGCCGGACTTTCGCCATCTGAGCGCGGTGATCATCCTCTCGATCACGGTTTTTTCCACGATTCTGTACGGCTCGACACGGTTTCGTCTGCCCCTGGAGCCGTTCTTTCTCGTGTTCGCCGCTGTGGCCGCCGTCGAGGGCTGGCGCCGTTACGGTCAGCGCTTCGCCGTTGTGAGTGGCCTCTGGCTGGCAGGCAACGGCTTGCTGCGCCTCTTCGATGAGTCGGCCCGGGGGATCGTGGTCGGGCTGCTGCGGGCCGGAGGGCTGAAGTGACAGCACCACCGACAGAACTGTCGATCTGTATCATCAGCTGGAACACGAAGGCACTCACCCGCAACTGCCTGACCTCGCTGTTCGAGGACCCGCGGTCTGACGGCTGGCAAGTGATCGTGGTGGACAACGATTCGGCTGATGCCAGTGCCGACATGGTGGCGGCGGAATTCCCCGTCGTCGAACTGGTTCGCAGCGACAGGAATCTCGGGTTTGCCGGCGGCAACAATCTGGCCATGGCGCAGGCGCGTGGGAGCAACCTGCTACTGCTGAATTCTGACACACGGGTACCGGTGGGGGCTCTGGGCCATCTCATCGACCATCTGGCGCAGGCTGGGGACGTGGGCGCCGTGGGACCCAGGTTGGTCAACGGGGTCGGGCAACTGGAACTGTCCTGCGGGAGAGAACCTGGGCTCACCCCTGAGATCGTCCATAAGTTGTTATTGCACAGAGTGTTCCCTTTTTTTAGATTTGGCCGCTGGAACCATGGGGACACGCGTGACGTGGGCTGGGTGACAGGCGCCTGCCTGATGGTTCGACGCCAGGCACTGGAGACAGCTGGAGCCCTGGACGACGGGATCTTCATGTGTTTCGAAGATCTCGAGTGGTGCATGCGCCTGCGGGCTGCCGGCTGGAGGATCGAGTACGTCCCCGGTTGCCAGGTTGTGCATCTCGAAGGACAGAGCATTCGCCAACGCATGGGGGACATGCTGGTCGTCAGTCAGCAGAGCCTCTACTACCTGTTCCAGAAGCACTTCAGCCGCGGCCACCTGCACGCCTTGCGGCTGTTGACAGCGGTGGAGATGATCCTGCGAACGGTGTTGTGGTCGGCCTTGTGGACGATCCGACCCGGCGGCCGCGAGGAGGCGGGCCATCGGTTGGCCGCTTACCGGGCCATCTTCCGCCGTACGTTCGCCGATCGCAGTTACTGGGCGCCCCGAGACGGCGCCGCTGCACCCTGACATGACAAGACGCCACCAACGCGACGAATAGGGGCAATCTGTGGAAGATCGTATCCGGCTGTTCCGACCCACATTCGGCGAAGCCGAGAAGCAGGCCCTGTGCGACACCATCGACAGTCGATGGGTCGGCCGGGGGCCGCGCACGATCGCCTTCGAGGAGCGCTTCGCCGAGTACATCGGGACGAGTCATGCTGTCTCTCTCAACTCGGCCACGGCGGCTCTGCATCTGGGACTTCTGTGTGCGGAGGTCGAGGGCCAGGAGGTCCTGACAAGCACCATGACGTTCGTTTCCTCCACCGAGGCCATCCTGCTCGCCGGCGGTCGACCTGTATTCTGTGATGTTGAGCCGGACACGCTCAACATCAGCGTCGAGGACATGGCCCGGAAGATCACGCCGACAACACGCGCCGTTGTGATCACCCACTACGGCGGGCAGGCGTGCGACATGGCCCCCATCCTCGCACTGGCAGCCGAGCACGGGTTGTCCGTCATCGAGGACGCGGCTCACGGCTGTGGCGGCAGCTACCGGGGCCACATGCTCGGGTCCATGGGCACCATCGGCTGCTTCAGCTTTCAGGCGACGAAGAACATGACCACCGGTGATGGCGGCATGCTGGTCACCGATGACGAGAGCATCGCCCAGCGTGTGCGCAAGCTGCGCTGGTGCGGCATCACCTCGCCCACATGGGAGCGCTTCAAGGTCGACCACGTGCAGCGCGGCTGGATGTACGACGTGGAGGAGGTCGGCTGGAAGTACGAGATGAACGACCTGTCGGCGGCGTTGGGCCTGGCGCAGATGGACCGCCTGGAGGAAGGCAACGAGCGTCGCAGGCAGTTGATGTCCCGCTACCGCTCGGCTTTCGCTGAGGTCGCCGATATCGGCATGCTGTCAGCCCGCCAGGACACGGTCAGCTCCTGCTACAATGCCGTCGTCAGCCTGGACGATCGAGAGGGGCTCTACGCTCATCTCGATGCCAGCGGCATCGACTCCAACGTGCATTTCTATCCCAACCACCTGTTCCGGGTCTTCCGACCGTACACCACACATCTGCCCGTCGCCGAACGGGAGTGGCAGCGTATCCTGTCGATCCCCCTGCATCCCGAGCTGACCGACGGTGAACAGGACCGGGTCATCGACGCGGTGCGCGCCTTCGCCGCAGGCGAAAGTCGGCAATCGGTCGTTGCGGGGTAGCGACCTGCTCCCGGCGCTCTTCCGGTTCGTTGCTTGCACGTTCTTTTTGTCACCCAGTACGGCCCACGTGCGGCCAGCAGCCGCACACGCGTTTTCAACTACCTGCCCTTCCTGCGCTCCCACGGCGTCGAGTGTGATGTCCTCACGATCCTGACGGACGATCTGCTGGCCGGGTCGCAGGTGATCGCCTCGAATCGTCCATTCCGCAAGATGCTGTACTATCTGCGGGCGGCGTGGCGTACCCTTTTCTGCGGGGCGCGCATGCTTCGCAGAGCAGGTCAGGCGGATGTGCTCTTCATCCAGAAGGTCATCTTCCCGGCGCCGCTGCGCTGGTGCCTGCGGCGACTGTCAACTCCGGTGGTCTACGATTTCGACGACGCCATTTTCACCACCGAGATCCGCTCCGGCCACTGGCTGGCCCGCTGGAAGGAGGCCCGTAACACCAGGGGCCTGCCGGCGATGCTGGCGCTGTCCCAACATGCCGTGGTGGAGAATGACTACACGGGAGAGATGGCCCAGCGCTTCTGCCCCGTCCTGACGATCACCGGACCCATCGACACGGAGCGATACCGATCGGATCAGCTGCGGGAAGGTCCAGGCGCTGACGGAGAAGGTGTCCTTCTCGGTTGGATCGGCAGTGGTTCGACGGTGGCCTACCTCGATCGCATTCGCGTGCCCCTGCAGAGACTCACCGTTCGTTTCGCCGGTCTGCGGCTCCTCGTCATCGGGGCTGAGTGGTCGGCGCCGGGTGTGAATGTGGAGTGCCGGGATTGGGACCTCGAACGAGAAGCTGCCGATCTGGTGGCCTGTGACATCGGCATCATGCCCGTGCCGGACGATCCCTGGACCCGAGGCAAGGGCGGATACAAGCTGCTGCAGTACATGGCGGCATCGCTGCCGGTGGTCACCGATCCGGTGGGCATCAACGTCGAGATTGTCGCCTCAGGGGAGAGTGGACTGCTCGTGGAGGGCGAGGACGGTTGGGAGGCGGGACTGGCGCGGCTCATCGAGGATGGCGATCTGCGTCAGCGACTCGGAGCGGCGGGTCGCGATCGTGTCGAGGCGATGTACTCGCAAGGTGTGCAGCAGGATCAACTGCTGACCATGCTCAGGCAGGTTGCCGGTGTGCCCGCATGACCACAGCTGAATCCGGGACAGATGCCTTCACCGTGGATTTCGAAGACTGGTATCACGGCATCGAAATCGACCGTGCTGACTGGAGTCGCTTCGAGTCGCGCATCGAGGTGGGAACGGGGCGGCTTCTCGACCTGCTGGATGAGGCAGCAACCAGAGCCACATTCTTCGTGCTGGGTGCCGCCGCCGAGGGCGCACCCGATCTCGTGCGCGAAATCGCGCATCGAGGCCACGAGATCGCGACCCATGGCTATGGACATGATTTCGTCTACGATCTGGGACAGGAGAACTTCCGCGCCGACCTGGAACGATCCCTCGAGGTGCTGGCCGGGCTCGTCACCAACACCGTGAGAGGGTACAGAGCCCCGTATTTCTCTATCACCCGCAGGACCCCCTGGGCTCACGAGGTGCTGCGCGACTGCGGCATCCAGTACGATTCCAGCGTCTTCCCGGTGCACAACTATCGCTACGGTATCCCCGACGCACCACGGTTTGCCCACGAGGTGATTCCCGGTCTGCTGGAGCTTCCGCCCTCCACCTGGAGAGTTGCGGGACGGAACGTGCCGGTGGCCGGGGGTGCCTATTTCCGCCTCTTTCCGTATACTCTTACCCGCTTTGGCCTGAGACGGGCACATGCCGTGGGGGAACCAGCCGTGTTCTATCTGCACCCCTGGGAGCTTGACCCCGAACACCCCCGTCTGCCGCTACCGCGCCGAGTCGCCCTGACGCACTATCACAACCTGGCGACAACGCAGGGCAGGTTGCGTAAATTGCTGGTAGAGTTCGACTTTGAGCCAGCAGGTGACGTGCTCGCCAGGCGCGTCACGTCCGGGAAGGTCGTCTGATTGTCAGCACCCGCCATCGCCGAGGCCGTCGGCCGACACTTCGACGGCGAAGCCGCCCGCTTCGATGCCATCTACCGCAGCGACAAGGTGGGGCTGCAACGCTGGGTGGATGCACTGTTCCGCGGTGTCATCCAGCAACGGTTCGCCCTCGCCCTCGACTGGTGTGGTGATGTAGCGGGCAAGCAGGTGCTGGACGCTGGCTGTGGCTCCGGCCGTTATTGCGTTGAATTGGCCCGCCGCAACGCGGACGTGGTGGGTATCGATCTGGCAGAGGCCATGGTCGAGATGTCGGGCCTGGCGGCAAAAGAGGCCGGCGTCGATGGGCACTGTCACTTCGAAGTAGCGGATGTCTTTGAATGGTGTGCGCCGCATCACTTCGATATCAGCCTGGGGATCGGTTTTTTTGACTATATCGTCGATCCGGGCACGGTGCTGACACGTATGCGCGAGGTGACACAAGGACTTGGCATCTTCAGCTTCCCCATCCGCTGGCGCCTGCGCACACCGACGCGCTGGCTACGGTTGCGGTTGCGGCGATGTCCCGTGTTTTTCTATGACCGTCGCCAGGTGGAAAGACTGCTGGAGGAGGCGGGATGGGAGGACGTGCAGATTACTCGGTTGAGCCGGGATTACCTGGTACGAGCCCGATCGGGCTCCACCACGACCGACAACGAGTTTTAGCATGCTGGGAAGAGAATGAAGGTCATGATTACCGGGGGAGCCGGGTTTATCGGCTCCCACCTGGCGACGCGCCATCTCGACATGGGTGACCAGGTGGCGATCATCGACAATCTGTCGACGAGCGTCATCGAAAACATCCAGCACCTGGCGGAGCATCCCAACTGCGTCTGCCGGGTCGACGACATTCTGAGCGCCGGGGTCATGCGCGAGATGATCGCCGACTGCGACCTGATCTACCATCTGGCCGCGGCTGTGGGCGTCGAGTACGTCCTCGAAAACCCGCTGCAGACACTGTCGACGAACATCCGCGGCACCGAGATCGTTCTCGAACTGGCGAACGAGTACAAGAAGCGTGTCGTCATGGCGTCGACATCGGAGATCTACGGCAAGAAGAACGGGCACGTACCCTTCCGCGAGGACAGCGACCGCATCCTCGGGCCGACGACGGTCGTGCGCTGGAGCTATGCCACGACGAAAGCCGTCGACGAGTTGCTGGCTCTGGCCTACTGGCGGGAGAAGCGCCTGCCCACCGTCATCGTACGCCCCTTCAATGTCATCGGCCCGCGACAGACGGGGCGGTACGGCATGGTCGTACCGCGGTTCATCAAGCAGGCCATGCTCGGCGATCCCATCACGGTGTACGACGATGGTGAGCAACGCCGTTGTTTCACCTACATCGACGACGCCATAGACGGCCTGGTGGCACTGGCCTCCAGTGACAAGGCCTTCGGCGAGGTTTTCAACCTCGGTTCGAATTTCGAGAGCAGCATCAAGGATCTGGCGCACAAGATCAAGAAGCTGACCAGTTCCGACTCGGAGATCGCCTTCATCCCCTTCAGCCAGACCCGCCTGCGCAACGGGCTGTACGAGGATCTCGTCTATCGTGCGCCCGATCTGCAGAAGATCCGCGAGATGGTGGGGTACGATCCCAAGGTCGACCTCGACGATGCCCTCGGTCGGATCATCGAAGACTTCAAGAAGTAGCCAGACCCCTCTTCAGCAGCTTCGGCGTGATCAGCCATCGAAGCGCAGCCCGTCGACGACCCGCGTCGGCCCAACCGTCCGCCTCACAGTCGAGGCAGGCGACGGCCCCCGGGGGCATGTGGATGGACGCTCCACTCAACTCCGAGGACCACTGCTCCACGCCCGGGTTGTGGGCGATGACGACGACGGTGCCGGCGTCCCCGGCGCTGGCGGCCAACACGGTGGCGAGCGTGTCCGGCGTGGACAGGTACAGGCGGCCGTCCAGAACGAGTTCCGCAGAGCCGTCGAGAGCTTCCAGCAGGAGGGTCCCGGTTTCCTGGGCGCGGCGGGCGGCGGAGGCCAGAATCAGATCGGGTGGTGCCAACCCGGCGAGGAACTGTCCGAGGATCGGGACGTCTGTCTGACCGCGGCAGTTCAGTGGCCGGTCGAAATCCTCAGTGGCCGGATCGGCCCAATCCGACTTGGCGTGCCGCATGATCAGCAGACGTTTCACGCAGGTTTTCCTTACTCTATAGTCTAGCGGTTCGTTTGCGCCCTCTTCAGGGGCAGGGCTATACTTACCACAGCTTTCGAGTACAGTGCAACCCTTTCTCCAATCCGTCCCAGGGCATTCCCACCGTCTATGGCTGACCCTCTCGAGGTCAATCTCGATATCGTTCCCACGTCGCGATTCCAGATCATCGACGTGGCGCCGCGTGTCCGGGATCAGGTGGGCGACGCTCTGTCCGACTTCCGACGGGCCCTCTACTGTTCGCATCATACGACGGCGGGATACCTCGAGCAGGGCATGTGTGCGCGGTTGGGCCACAGTCGCAAGCAGCTCGATCCGTTTTTTCGATTCTTCCAGCGTCTGTTTCCACAGGATGCAGGGTATCAACACGATCTGATGCACCTGCGCGACGAGCTGAACGAGCAGCAGAAAGAAGTGGAGCCGGTGAACGCCGACTCCCATCTGACCTTCATGGGGGCGGGGCTGAGGAACTGTGTCACCTATCGGAATCGCCCTGAGGAACCGGTCTACTTCATCGAACTCGACGGTGTGTTCAAGGACATTCACCGGCAACGGCGTACCACGGTTCTCGGATACCAGGCGGAACAGATCGTCCACCGTGAACGCCTGCGTGTGCCCGTGCCGTCAGAGCACACCATCGATTCGCATAATCTCAAGGATCCGCGCTATGGTCTGTTCGAGCGGTTCGAGGGTTGGCTCGACCGCTTCGGCATCGACAAGGGACGCATCGAGATGCGTCTGGCTCCCGAAGAGCAGGATGCCGGTCTGACGGTGAACGAGTACGAAACGCTGCTGATTCGCGACGACCTGCCCGAAGCCCTCCGCGACCCGCTCTCCTACATGGTACGCCGGGGACGGAACCTGGCACGTCATCCGGCGACCATCCCGGGCAAGACACGGGACTATGCTACGTACGACCTGATCCACCTCTACAACGAGTTTCTTGAGCACCTGCCCTTCGGGCGCTCCGTCGTCGACCGCATCATGTCGGTGCTGTCCACACCGGCGTATCGGATTCTGCGCCTCAAGCGTTCGGTGAGTCTGCTGGTATCTTCCAGTACCGAGACGGGCCCTCAGCGTATCGTCTCCGGCACGTACCAGACACCCATCCTGGTGCAGCACCACCTGCCGAAGGACGGTGTGCGCAGCATCGACGCGACCCTGCGCACCTTCCAGTAAGGACCATCGCAACAGCAACGGCCCGGCGCCCCCCATCTGCAGGTGGATGCAGGGCTGCGGGCGGTTTCCGTGAAAGCCAATCTTCGCATGCATGTAGACCCGACGATTTTCAAAGCCTACGACATCCGCGGCATCTACCCCGACCAGCTCGATGAGGACACGGGGCGCGCCGTGGGGCGGGCGTTTGCCAGTTTCCTGCAGCCTGAGCAGGTTGTGGTAGGGCGTGACATGCGCCTGTCGAGTCCGACGGTCTGCGCCGCCCTCATCGAGGGTTTGCGGCAGCAGCAGGCGGATGTCATCGAACTGGGTATGGTCAGCACGGACCAGTACTACTACGCCTGCGCCACCCTCGGACGTCCCGGCATCATGGTGACGGCATCGCACAATCCGGCCCAGTACTGTGGCTTCAAGATGGTGCGCCACATGCCCTACCTGTTATCCGGTGACGAAGGCATCCAGGATTTGCGCCGTCTGATCGAAACCGAAGAGTACCAGCCGGCACGTGGTACCGGAAAGATCGAGGCGCGGGATGTGAGCGACGGCTTTGTCGACAAGGTGCTCAGCTCGGTCGACACCAGCCACCTGCGTCCTCTCAAAGTGGTGGCCGACACGGGCAACGGCATGGTGGGCCCCATCCTGAAGCGGGTGTTCGACCGGCTGCCGGTTGATCTTGTGGGCATGTATCTCGACCCCGACGGCTCGCTACCCAATCATGGTCTCGATCCGATGAAGGAGGAGAACCGGGCCGAACTGCAACGACGAGTTGTCTCGGAAGGGGCGGACGTGGGCTTCGCCTTCGACGGTGACGGTGATCGCTTTTTCGCCATCGATGATCGGGGCCGCTTTGTTCCCGGTGATTTTCTCACCGCGTTGATGGCCCGGTATCTCATCGATGGCGAACCCGGGGCAACGATCGTCCACGATGTGCGTTGTTCGTGGGCCGTGCGGGATCTCGTCGCGGCGGCGGGAGGACGGGCGCTGCAGGAACGAGTGGGTCACTCCTTTTTGAAGCCGCGGTTGTTCACCGAAAAGGGGATATTCGCCGGCGAGTTGTCCGGCCACTACTACTTCCGCGACTTCTTCGGTGCCGATTCCGGACTGGTGCCGTCGCTGATCCTGATGCAGATGATGTCGGACCGCAGGCAGACCATGTCCGAGCTGCTGTCACCGCTGGAGTCCCGCTACTTTCTGTCGGGGGAGATCAACTCCCGTGTCGACGATCCGGCGGCCAAGATCGAAGAGATCGCCGGGCGCTACGGCGACGGACGGATCGAGCGCATCGATGGCATTTCGGTGAGTTTTGCCGAGTGGCACTTCAATGTGCGGGCTTCGAATACCGAACCACTGCTGCGGCTCAACCTGGAAGCCATGTCGCAGCAGCGCATGGAGCAGCAGCGGGACGAGGTTCTGGCCGTGATCCTGTCCTGAGTACCGGGTGAGCTTCCTGCGCGGTCTTTCGGTCAACGCAGTCGCCGTGGGCCTGGCGTTCGCGTTGGCCTTTGCCAACAGCACGTGGGTTGCACGCATCCTGGGCAAAGAGGGGCTCGGGCATCTGGCGGTCGCGGTCACGACGGTGACCGTTGCCGGGATGGTCTTTGGTGAGTGGCTGACGCGCGGCAACAGCTACCACAGCGGTCGGGATGATCGCCACGCCGGATCGGTGTGGCGCAATACCACTGTCTACACGTTGTCCCTGTTGCCGGTTCTGGCTGTGTTGGCATGGGTGGCCTCCGTGTTCTATCCGGAGTACGTGCCACGCCGGCAGGCGCTGTTGATGGCGGCCATGACGGCGGGCGTGGTGGCTCAGAAGGGATTCTCCGGAATCCTGCAGGGCCGAGATCGGCTGACGGCATTCGCTCTGGTCCCGCTGTTCTTCGTCAGCACCTATTTTCTGCTGAACCTGGTCGGGCTCGGCTGGTTGGAGCTGGGACTGAACGGGGCGCTTGCTGCCTGGCTGTGCGGCGTGATTCTGTCGGCATCTCTGGCGGCCGTGTTCAGCCGCGGCGCCGGCGGCGTGGATGGTGGTCTGCTGCGCTCGACGATGGCCGTTGGTGGCCGCGGTGCCATGTCCGCGACGCTGATCTATCTGTTGTTTCGCAGTGACATCTACCTGGTCGAGCATTACCTGGGAACGGAGACACTGGGTGTCTACTACATCGCCGTCTTCATAGCTGAGATGATACAAAGAGGACCGAACATCGCCGGCGCCGTCCTGCTTCCCAAGGTGCTGCGCGGCACCGACGACGACCATACGATGAGCCTCGCCGTCAGCCGTGCCGCCTTCCTTTTCAGCCTGGCCGCCGCCGCCGGTGTGATAGCCGGCGGCAGGCAGGCCATCGGCTGGGTGTACGGCATGACCTACGCCGGCGCGCACACGCCGCTGGTGTGGATGCTTCCCGGCCTCATCGCCTGTGGCTTTGCCTCGGTCCTCAACACAAAACTCGCCGGTCAGGGATATCCCCCCGTGACGATGTGGGCGCCGGGCGCCGCGCTGGCGATGAACGTCGGTCTCAATCTTATACTGATCCCGCGGTTTGGCCTCGTCGGTGCGGCACTGTCCACGTCGATCGCCTATGTCCTGTGGGCCGCCATCGTCACCGTCGCCTACCAGCGCCTCACGGGGTTGGCATGGGGCCGGTTTGTGCGAGTGTCGGCATGACGGACCTCGCCTCCCGGTATCCGCGTCTCATGCCCCCGCCTCTGGACCGACGACTGTTCGTCCTGTTCATAACACTGCAGATCATCGTCGCCATCGCTGCATTCTACCTGCCGTCGAAGCTGTTCGCCATCGCCGCCCTCGGTATCGGGGCGGGTCTCTACCTGGTGGGCGTGCTGATGTGGCCCTGGATCATCGTGCCCGCCGTCGTCGTCACTACCGCTCTCGACATTACCGGGCAGCTGATCAAGGAGACCGGAATCGGAATTCCCGTAACCGGTTTCCACCTGTCGCTGATGCTGATGACGATCGGCATCTTTACCAATACCTGCCTGCGGCGACGCTTCACGTTCCCCACGTTCGAGCTGAAGGCCCCCCTGTTCCTGCTCTGGGGGACGATGGCCTTCTCTCTGACGTACACACCGGCCCTGGCTGAGGGCACGGTTGGTGTCATGCGCACCCTCGCCCTGATGGCCTTCCTCTACGGCACGCAAGTGATGATCGACACCCGTCGGGCCGTCAACCTCGTCGTCATCTCCATGGCCGCGGCAATGATCGGAGGCGCCATTCTGGCCGTGGCCCAGATCATGTCCGAGAAGTTCTATCTGCCGGCCAGCTTCGTCATCGCCGTAGGGGCCAATGCACCGCGGGCCACCGGTACGTTCCACAACCCCAACACCTTCGGCACCTTCCTGATGTGTGGTGTCGTCTTCCTCTTCGCCCTGCTCGTCAACCATCGCTTCCGGAAGTGGCAGGCCGTCTACCTGCTGGCGTCGCTTGCCGCCGCCGGCGCCGGCCTGATCACAACTTTCAGTCGGTCCAACTGGGTGGCCGCCGCCATCGGTATCGTGGCGGCCATGATCTATGCGCGCAAGTTTCGCTACCTGCTGTGGGTCGGGCTGGGCGGGTTCGCCGCAATCTTTGCGGTGAAGGAGTTCGTTCCCTTCGCCGACCACATCTTTCAACGGTTCGTTTCGATCTTCACGCTGCTCACCGATTTCGGCGACGCCGGCCGGGAGTCGGGATCCGCCCGGCTGTACTTCATCATCGCCGGCCTGGAAATGTGGCTCGACCACCCGATCCTGGGGGCCGGCTGGCGAGCGTTTCCATTGCTGTTCGATGCGTACAAGCCCGTGGATTTCCCCATGTGGGTGCCGACGAAGGAGTCGCACACGCTGGCGGCCAACATGCTCGCGGAACTGGGCTTGGTGGGCATCACGGCCTCGGTGTGGATCGTCTGGCGCGTGCTGCGACGCGGCATCGAGACGGTGGGGCAGACCGCCGATCCGTACCTGCGTGCCGTGCTCATCGCCCTGTTGTGCGTATTCCTCTCCTTCCAGGTGAGTCTGTCGGCCACGGCGGATTTCAGCAACAACTTCCTCTGGTTCTTCACGGGGATGATTTTTGCCGTCATCCACCTCAGTGAGCGTGAGACGGCAGCCGCCTCCGGCTGAGCGAGAGCAGGTTCGATGGACGTCCTCGTTGCCTCCCATCTCTATCCGAGCTCGCTGTCGCGGATATCGGGCAGTTTCGTCCACAACCAGGCCCGCTTCCTCGCAGAATTCTGCCAGCCGCGGGTCGTGGCGCCAGTGCCTTGGTTTCCCTTGCCGGGGTGCGGCCGCTGGAGCCGCTTTCGCGGCCTGCCAAGACACGAGGAGTGGGACGGCGTCGATGTGCGCCGGCCCCGGTACGTAACCTTCCCACGGCGTCTGTGGCTGGGCCGAGCCTGGCCTTCCTATCTCCGTGCCCTGGAGGCTTCGGCGGGGGACGTGCCCGACGTCATCCACGCCCACGTTGCCTACCCTGATGGCCGCGCCTGCATCGAGTACGGTCAGCGTGTCGGACGGCCTGTGGTGGTCACCGTTCACGGGCATGATCTGAAGGACCTGGCGGTGGGACGGGCATCCTGGCGCACTATGGTGGCCGACGCTCTGACCCAGGCCGATGCCGTGATCGCGGTCAGCGGCGAGCTGGCGGACCGGGCGCGGGAGCTCGGTGTGGCCGAACAGCGCCTGAAACAGATCCCCAACGGCGTGGACAGCGATCTGTTCCAACCCGGAACCCGGACACCAGGGGAGGGGGGCTGGCGGTTGATTTACTCCGGCCGCTACGATCCGGCAAAGGGGCTCGACGAGTTGCTGCAGGCCCTGGCAGGACTGCGGGCTGAAGGACGAGATGTCCACCTCGACCTCGTAGGGGGAGGCGCCACGGCGCTGACCCAGGCCTACCCAGAGCGTGCCGCCCAGCTGGGGGTGGCCGACCGGGTCCGCTTCATCGACGAAGTGCCACTGGAGCAGATGCCGGCCATACTGGCGGCGGCGGATGTCTTCGTTCTGCCCTCCTACTCGGAGGGGTTGCCGCTCTCGCTACTCGAGGCTTTCGCCTGTGGCTTGCCGGTGGTGACAACCCGCTGTGGCGGCCCCGAAGAGGTGGTCGACCCGTCGGTGGGTCGCCTCGCCGAACCCCGGGATGTGCAGGGACTGCAGGGGGCCCTGGCGGCCACTCTCGACAACTATGGCAGCTACGATCGGGGTCACATCCGGCGGTATGCGGAACAGCGGTTCGACTATCGTGCAGTGGCCAGGAGCATCCACGAGGTCTACGCCGAAGTCGACGGCCGCCGAGCCAGGTAGACAGACTGTCCGAACCCGGATTCGGGCGGGGTTTTCTTGACGTCATCAGAGGCGCTGGCGTTATTGAGAGAATCGACGTAATTCTGTCAAATACAACCACTTCCCGCGATTTTTGACCTCGATCATGAGCCCCCGTTCGCCGGTTCTTCTGGGTATTTTCGACGGCCACAACGCGTCGGCGGGCGTCTATGTAGAGAATCGCGTCGTGTCTCTGGTGCAGGAGGAACGGTTGGTTCGGGTGAAGAACCACTACGGCCTCCCTGAACAGGCGGCCGTCGAGGCCCTGCGGCTGGCAGGTGTCACCGCAGCCGAGGTGGACCGTGTCTGTTGCGCTTCCCGCTACGTGTCGAGGCCTCAGGGTCCGAGTTGGGCGACGGCGAGCTTTGAGGCGCGTTACAGAGGGGGAGTGGCGCATACAGTCCGGCAACGGATCAGCGGCACCGGCGCCTATCGTCAGCGCCGCGCCCGGCAGAGGATGGCAGAGCGCGCCTCCGCCATTGGCGCATGGGGGTATGCGCCTGACAAGGTGACCTTCACGGATCACCACGAGACGCATGCGGCGACGGCGTACCACGGCCTGCGCCATGACGAAGAACCGTATCTCGTACTCACCCTCGACGGCGGCGGGGACGGTCTGTCAGGGTCGGTCTGGATCGGTCGCGACGGTCTGCTGGAATGCCAGGAGAGGATCCCGCAGGCAGACAGCCTCGGTGAGCTCTACGCGGTGACCACCCATCTGCTCGGGTTCACGCCGCTGGAGCACGAATACAAGCTGATGGGCATGGCGCCCTACGCCGATCCGCGGTACGCCGAGCCCGCCGCGCGCATCTATAGTGGCTACCTCAGCTTCGACCCGGCACGGCCCATGCGATTTCAGCGCACCGTGAGCGAGCCACTGTCGGCCATCGGACCTCGACTGGAGCGTGACCTGGGTCGGACACGCTTCGACTCCGTGTGCGCCGGGTTGCAGCTGTTCACCGAGCGCCTTCTGTGTGAATGGGTTGGGCGCTGCGTGCAGCAGACCGGCATCCGTCGCGTGCTGGCCGCCGGTGGCGTGTTCATGAACGTGAAGGCGAACAAGGCGATCTCAGAACTGGCGGAGATCGATGCCTTCGAAGCCTTCCCTTCGTGCGGTGACGAATCGCTGCCCATCGGCGCCTGCTACCTGGCTGCCTGCGAACGCGGCGAGACGCCGGCGCCGATCGAACACTGCTACCTGGGCAATGATCTGACGATGGAAGAGTGCCGCCAGGCGGTGGCCGATGCCGGCGATCAGGTGACGGCGGAGGAACCGGTGGATATGGCCGATCGCGTGGCGCAGATCCTGGCCGACGGCGAGATCGTCGCCCGGGCCGCGGGGCCCATGGAGTTCGGTGCCCGGGCTCTGGGCAATCGCTCGATTCTTGCCGATCCGCGGAACCAGGACGTGGTGCGGGTCATCAACCAGATGATCAAGAAGCGTGACTTCTGGATGCCTTTTGCCCCCGTCGTGATGCGGCGCCACGCGGCGGCGTACTTCACCAACCCGAAGAATCTGCCCTCGCCCTACATGATGAACACCTTCGATTCGACAGACGAGCGGGAAACCTTCATGGCGGCGGTGCACAACGCCGACCTGACGGCACGACCGCAGCTGGTCGAAGACGGGCAGAACCCGGGGTATGAGGCCATCCTCGAGCGCTTTGGCGAGCGTACGGGTCGCCACGTTCTGCTCAACACTTCCTTCAATCTGCACGGATCACCCATCGTCTGCTCCGCCGCCGACGCCATGGGCGTGCTCCTCGATTCGGGTCTGCAACGTCTCGTGCTCGGGCCGCTGCTGGTGACCAAGCGCGCCACCACGTGACCGGCATCGACGTTTTCTGGATCGCCGTCGGCCTGATTCTGCATACCTACCTCGGATATCCCTTTCTACTGTCATTGTTCACCATCGGCCGCCGGCAACCGAAGTATGCCCAGGGCGAGATGCCGACTGTCAGCCTGATCGTTGCCGCCATCAACGAGGAGGCCGTCCTGCGCGACAAGCTGGAGAACAGTTTCGCCCTCGACTATCCGGTGGAGAAGTTGCAGATCATCATGGTCTCCGATGGCTCGACGGATGGCACCGATGACATCGCCCGCCAGTACGAAGGCCGGCCCGGGTATCTGTTCCTGCGGCAGGAGCAGAACGCGGGCAAGACGACGGCACAGAACGTGGGAGTACGGTCGGCAACAGGAGACGTTCTCGTCTTCACCGACGCCAACAGCATGTACCATGCTGATGCCCTGCAGCAGCTCGTGGTCCCCTTTGCCGACACCCGCGTCGGTTGTGTCTGCGGTGAGCTGCGCTACGCCAATCCACAACACGCCGCCGCCGGGAAAGGTGAGGGTTCCTACTGGCGCTATGAACAGTTTCTCAAGCGCCGGGAGAGTCTGCTGGGATCTCTGGTGGGTGCCAACGGTGCCATTTTCGCGTTGCGGCGTGAGCTCTTTGAGGAGCTCGGCCAGGCCATCATCTCCGATTTCATCATGCCCATCAGGGTTCGCCGCCGCGGCTACCGTGTGGTCTACGAACCGGCCGCCATCGCCGAAGAGGAGGTAGCCATCGGTTTCGGCGATGAGTTCAAGCGCCGCCGGCGTATCGTCGCCCGTTCGCTCTACAGCCTGTGGACCGAGCCAGGCACGCTCAATCCCTTCAAGCGACCGCTGTTCGCCTTCCAGGTGTTGTCACATAAGGTGATCCGCTGGCTGGTTCCGCTTCTGCTGCTCGTCATGCTGGTGACCAGCGCCGGGGCTGGCCTGGCTCGGCAATCACCGTACGAGTGGCTGTTCGGTGGCCAGATTCTGTTCTACGTGATGGCCCTGCTCGGAGGCATGTTTCCCTCCAGCCTCGGCCGACTGAGTCTGTTTTACGTACCGACGTACTTCTGTGCCATCAACCTTGGAGCTCTGCTGGGGGTCATCGGCGCACTGGGAGGTCAGCGCCACACCGTGTGGAAGCCGGAAGCCCGCCCGGACACTGAGAGTATGACCGACTGATGTCGCAGGTCTGGATCACAATCCTGCTGGCCGTGAGCGATTTTGTCGCTATCAACCTGGCAACGGTGGCGCTGCTGTGGATGAAACATGCGGGTGGCTCCCTGCGGAGCGTGGCCTACGCCTGGAATCAGCTGCATCCCGACCTCACCAGCCCGCCTTTCGTCTTTGTCCTCGAGTACTACCTCTGGGATGCGCTGCCTCTCATCTACCTGTGCTGGCTCGTGCTGCTCGTGTTCAACGGCCTGTATCGTCCAAAGCATACGCCGTCTCGTCTCGACGAGGGCATCGCCGTACTCAAGGTCATCACCGTCGGCGTCCTGCTGCTGTTCATCGCTACCTTCGATCTGCAGGAGGGTATGACTTTCACTCGGGCGCTGGTCGGCTCCTACTGGCTGGCGCTGGTCGTTCTTGTCGCTGGCGGACGTGCCGTCCTGCGCACGCTGCAGCGGCGTCTGCTGACCAGTGGCATCGGTCGCAACAACGCCATCATCGTCGGCACCGACGAGCGTGGAGCCAGGCTCCTGCAGGATCTGCTCACCTCGCCGGCTCAGGGCTATGAGGTCATCGGTTTCGCTCGTGCCCCCGGAGACGCCGAGGTGGACACCGTCGAGGGCCTGCCCGTGCTGGGAGGGGTAGACGACCTGGGGCGGATCATCGGCCAGCGTGGCGTGGAGTCGGTGCTGATCGCCCTGAAATCGAACAGCCACGAGGATGTGCTGCGCATTGTCGAGGCGGCGGGTGGACCCGGGTCTGTAGTCTCCTTCAGCATCACCCCCGACCTCTACGATATCGTCACCGGTCACGTGCGCACGAACCAGATCTACGGTGTGCCCCTGATGGAGCTGCGACCGCAGCTGATGGCCCCCTGGGAGAGCGCCGCCAAGCGGCTCACCGACATCGCCGTGGCGCTGCTCGTGCTGGTCGGCATGGCGCCGCTGTGGCTGCTGGTGGTGGCCGCCATCCGCCTCGATTCGCGCGGTCCCATCCTGTTCCGTCAGGAGCGTGTGGGGCGCAAGGGGAAACCCTTCACGATGTATAAGTTCCGGTCGATGGTGGTCGAAGCCGAAGACAAGACGGGGCCGACGTGGGTCAAGGATGCCGATCCTCGCGTCACCCGTGTGGGGCGCGTGTTGCGGGCCCTGCACTTCGACGAGATCCCCCAGTGTATCAATTTCCTGCGCGGCGACATGAGCCTGGTGGGCCCCCGACCGGAACGTCCGTTCTTCGTGGAGAGGTTCTCGCAGGAGATCCCGTTCTACATGCGCCGTTTCAACGTCAAGCCAGGTCTTCTGGGATGGGCGCAATCGAAGCACGAATTCGACATGCAGTCGACGGATTTTGCCAGCATCGCCGCTGAGCGTCTGGAATACGATCTCTACTACATCGAGAACGCGTCGTTGCTGCTGGATTTCTCGATCATGATTCGTACGATCTGGTTCGTGCTGGCGGGGAAGAGTACGCGGTAGGGCTCACGCCGGCACCTACGGTGGCCACCGCTCGGCCTAGGGCATGACCTCACCGGCGGACTGAACGCCGCATCCTGCGGCTCAGTCCGCGCACGCCATCCTGGCGCGCGACCTTCGGGCCTGAACGGAACGCTGCGCGTTCCTGTTCGGTCATGCCTGGCCTCGCTCAAGGCCACCTCGGTGCCAGCGTGAACCCTCGGCACTCCTCCCGCAGCACTCACGTTGGCCTGGCCCAACCACCCACCCCCGAACTGCGATGCGCGGCTGAGGCAGGCGTCGGCGCCTCCGGCAACACCGTGCCGTTGACAGACCTGTAGCAATCATACTTTATCGATCAAGCCAACTCACGATGCCCTGGTAGATCCACCTTCTTCGAAGGCTCCCATGGGAGCGCGAGGGGTCTACGTGTCGTTTCTCGCTGCACCGATGCGCTCAGCCGGGCGCTGGTCGATGGTTGCAGGCCTCTGCTCCGGCATGGGCTTCCTGTCCCCCGCTCAGGGGCAACGCCACCCCGAGTCTGCGGGTCCCCTGCCCTACTACAACGCTGATCCCGGCACGCCCCGGGAACCGGCCTGGAAGCAGCGTCCCGCCTTCCTGCGCGGTCCCCGGGATCGGTACCGGCGCGGGTGGGGTCGGGCCTTTCTCAACGCCAGCAATGGCCTTTCCTACCGCAACTATGCCGACGAGAAGTACATCCTCTACTCCCGCGGAGAAACGAGCTTCAGAGAGGTCAAGGCCACCGGTCGGCCAATGAACACGCGCAATGTGCGCTGGGATCGTATGGGCAACTACATGGGGGGCGACTACCAGCGGGTGTTGAGCATCGAGGAGTCGCGCAGCGGCAGCGACTTCAGCGGCTACAGTTACATCGACCACAAGCGCCTGCAGTTCTACATCGGCCACTACGCGTACAAGGATCTGCACTGGACGGCCACCGTGGGCAACGGTGTCAGCGCCAGTTCAGTGCGGACGATGTTCACGCCTCTCACCCTGGCCAACAGTCGGCAGAACGTGGTCCGCATGGACCTGAGTTACCGGGATCGGGATCGTGCGACGTTGTACTACACCCGCGGAGGCCAGCAAGGTACGGCCCTACTGTTCTCAGAATGGGCGCAGGCTGAGGGCAACGACGCCTGGGATCCGTCCCCGGTGCTCCAGTTCGGCGGCCACTGGCAACATGATCTGGGTGAATACGCCACGCTGGGTGGCACGCTGGTGAACCAGGTCATGAACCAGACAGCCTCGTCCCGCAGCAGCTTCTGGCGTGGTGACATCCCGTACGAGATGCAGGCACCCAGGATGATCCGCGTCTTCATCGCTGACGATTCCCCGGAGGAAGCCCGGGCGACAGCCCGGGCGTACGGGGTGGATGTGGTCCTCGAGGGCGAGCGCGCCGGGCAACCGGTCCGACTCACCAGTGTCGACGGTGATCCCGACTACGACACCGCTCTCGAAGCCTCGCCACCGAGTGGCGGCACGCCACTGGCCGGTGGCGGCCGTCAGGCTGTGGGTGGCGAACCGGTGATCTACACCTTCAACCTGCCCGCAGACGTGTCCCTTCGATCGGCCCGCTTCGTTGCCGATGTGGCGGGGGATTTCCGCATCGGCGTGCGCCAGACCCACGATTTCTTCAATGTGGACCGCAGCGGTGCGGTGGGGCAGGCCGAGATGGAGTGGCCCGCCTCCTTCCACCGAAGCGAGGCCCCCAACCGGAGATCGCACAAGTGGTACGTGGACGAGGAAGAGGAACCGTACTACACCGTCGTGCGGGCCGCGGGTGGCCGGGGTACTGCAGACAATCGGCAGGCCGTCTGGTTTGACTACGGCATTCCCACCGGTCAAAGTCTGGCATCGGTCAATTGGGCGGCCGAACTCGTCGGGCTGGAGTTCAACGGTGAACTGGCCCACAACCTGCGCAACTTCATGTTCCCCGTGGGCGACAACGAGGGTCGGCGAAGTGCCGAGCGTGCCTGGGCGTGGTGGGTGAAGGGAACCAAGGATCTGCTACAGGGTGTGGCGTTGGGTGCTGAGCTCTACCGCATGGAGCCGGACTACGGTGGCGGCTACGACAGCTACCGTGGCGGTCTGGCATTCCACATCGATCGCCAGGGCAAGCCCGGTGACAGGATCGAGTCGGTCACCCATGAGTTTCCCCTCCACGAAGACAACGATGACCACGACCGCTTTGCGGACGACCATTCGGGAGACAATGCGGTGGCCCAGCCGCGTGAACTCTATCCCGGGTGGCCGAATGCCGGTGTCTACCCGGGTCTCGACGAAAACGTCGACAACGTGGCCGATGTGGACCGCAACGAGAACTTCATCGTCGACTGGGAGGAACCCTTCCTTACGTACGACGCCGAGCCCCCGGAGTTCGTGTACGGCATCGACTTCAACAACAATGGCGTGCCCGACTTCCGTGAGAACGACGATCGACCGGATTATCCCTACCCACGCGATCAGCGGGGCCGCCACGTTTTTCTGCGGCTCAATCGACTGGGCCGTCTCGGCAGGTCCATCTCCGTCGGCCACTATGACACCCGGCAGATTGTCGGCGGTGGCCACTCCGAGGCACTGTACCTGCGCTACGCCTACGACGTGGAGAGGAAGGGCGTCGCCAGGCTGCAGCTCCACTTCGATGTGAAGAAGGTGGAGGACGACATCGTCGATCACACCTTCCTCTACCAGGTACCGCCTGACGATCTCGAGTTCATCAACTGGTACAATCGACCGGACGGCCCTCCAGAGGTTGCAGGATTCCGACGTCCACCCACCCCCGACCTGCTGCAGATGCGGGACAGCCGCGTACACCTGGTGTTTGCCGATGCAGAGTACCTGGGCTTCAGGAATACCCGGTTGGATCACGCCATGTTGTGGTTCCGCAACAGTCAGTCCGAAATCGAGCTGCAGCAGGGCATCGGTCTGCTGCAGCCGGCGGCAGTGCACACCCGCTTCTCGGTGGTTGACAGGATAGATTACACCTGGTCACGTGGCCCCTTCAGTGTCACGCCGAAGTTCAAGCATCGGACGATCTTCGAGGAGGTGGACAACGAGACCACCCCGCGTACTTCCTACA